>NZ_JBSGGS010000009.1:0-311559 GCF_053604015.1 Rhodococcus sp. NPDC004095 | reverse complement strand
ACGGTTCCGGTCATCGCACCCGATGCGGGTGCCGGGCGTGCGGTGACGGGCGTTGTCGACCGGTGGCGTGAGGAGCTGGCGGGTCGTCGTCTGGGCTCCGGCGCCGAGGTCGTCGCGGACGTCACCGACCAGCGCGCGCTGCTCGAGGTCGCCGACCTGGTGATCACCGGTGAGGGACGCTTCGACCACCAGTCGCTCGGTGGGAAGGTCGCGGTCGCGCTCGCGCGGGCCGCGCGGGACCGCGGCATCCCGGTGCTGGTCCTGGCCGGGCAGGTGGCTGTCGACGGCGCCGATTCCGACCTCGGCGCACTCGGCCTGGCCGGTGTCCACTCGGTGTCCGAGCACGCCGGGTCCGTGCGGTTGGCCATGACGGATGCCGCCGCGCAGCTCGCGAGCCTGGCGCGCAGCGTGGCCTGCGGGTGGGACGAGCGCCCGGCAAGTCGAGGCCAGCGGCGGGAATAGTGCCCCGCGGAGTACGGTTGAAGCGTTCACGGGTTTTGGTACGAGCGAACAGGGAGAGCCCATGACAGTGCAGAACGAGAGCGCAGTGCAGTCCGAGAGCGCCGTGCAGGACGAGGCTGCGCACAAGGTCGTGATGAGCGACGCCGCGGCCGCGAAGGCCAAGGCACTGCTCGACCAGGAGGGTCGCGACGACCTGGCCCTGCGCATCGCCGTCCAGCCCGGTGGCTGCGCCGGACTGCGCTACCAGCTGTTCTTCGACGACCGCAGCCTCGACGGCGACCTCGTCGTCGACTTCGGCGGCGTCAACCTCGCCGTCGACCGGATGAGCGCACCGTACGTCGAGGGCGCCACCATCGACTTCGTCGACACCATCGAGAAGCAGGGCTTCACGATCGACAACCCGAACGCCACGGGCTCCTGCGCCTGCGGCGATTCGTTCAACTGATCGTCCGCACCGACCCCTCCGGCGCGGCACCCACACGGGTGCCGCGCCGGGGGTGTGTTCAGGGTCCGGGCCGCGCCGGAGGCGCCCGACGCGCGACGCAGCCGGGTACCGTGATGGCTTTGCTCCGTGCACAGTCGAACTGAAAGGTCTCACGCGTGACAATCGCGGTCACCGGTTCCATCGCCACCGATCACCTGATGCGTTTTCCCGGGCGCTTCGCCGACCAGCTGATCGCCGACCAACTCCAGCACATCTCGCTGAGCTTCCTCGTCGACGACCTGGTGGTCCGTCGCGGTGGCGTCGGCGGCAACATCGCCTTCGCGATGGGTGTTCTCGGCGGCTCGCCGCTGCTGGTCGGTGCGGTGGGCGCCGACTTCACCGAGTACCGCGGTTGGCTCGAGCAGCACGGCGTCGACTGCGCCGCGGTCCGGGTGTCGCAGATCGCGCACACCGCCCGGTTCGTGTGCACCACCGACGAGGACATGGCTCAGATCGCATCCTTCTACCCGGGCGCGATGAGTGAGGCCCGCGACATCTCCCTCGCCGACCTGCCCGCAGGCGTCGATCTGGTGCTCGTCGGCGCGAACGATCCCGCCGCGATGGCCCGCCACACCGAGCAGTGCCGCGAACTGGGGCTGCCGTTCGCCGCGGACCCGTCGCAGCAGCTGGCGCGGCTGTCCGGCGCCGAGGCGCGGGAGCTGATCGGCGGCGCGAAGTACCTGTTCACCAACGAGTACGAGTGGGCGCTGCTGCTGCAGAAGACCGAGCTGACCGAGCGGGAGATCGCCGACCAGATCGGGTTGCGGGTCACGACCCTCGGTGCGAAGGGCGTCGAGATCGTCGACCGGGAGGGGAACTTCGTCCGCGTCGGGGTCGTGCCGGAGAAGGCGAAGGTGGATCCGACCGGCGTCGGCGACGCGTTCCGCGCCGGCTTCCTGACCGGTCAGAGCGAGGGTCTGAGCATCGAGCGGTCCGCCCAGCTGGGTTCGCTGGTCGCGGTCCTCGTGCTCGAGACCGTCGGCACGCAGGAGTGGACCCTGGACCGGGACGAGGCCGTCAAGCGTCTCGCCGACGCCTACGGGAACACCGCGGCCGAGGAGATCGGTGCGCTGCTGAAGTAGGTCGCCGGTGCGGCGACCCGGCGTCCGCACGAACCCGAAAAGGCCCCGCCCGAAACCCGGGCGGGGCCTTTTCGGTCGGTGTGCGGTGCCTAGACGTGGACCGGGTACACCGGCTCCTGGATCTGCGGCACGATGCGCTTCTCCACGAAGATGCCGTGCCAGACCATGAAGCACAGCACCGTCCACAGGCGGCGGCTGTGGTCCGAGACGCCGTCCCGGTGCTCGTTCAGCATCGACGCGACCGCGGCCTTGTCGAAGATGTGGTCGGTCTGCGAGTCGGCGATCTGCTGGTGGGCCCAGTCGAACAGCTCGGTGCCGCGCAGCCAGTGCCGCAGCGGAACCGGGAATCCCAGCTTCGCGCGGTGCAGCACGTGGGGCGGGACGATGCCCTCGAGCGCCTGGCGCAGCGCGTACTTCGTCGTCTGCTTGGTGATCTTCTGGTCCAGCGGCACCTGCGAGGCGACCTTGAAGACCTCGGTGTCGAGGAACGGCACCCGCAGTTCGAGCGAGTTCGCCATCGTCATCTTGTCGGCCTTGACGAGGATGTCGCCGCGCAGCCAGGTGAACAGGTCCAGGTGCTGCATCCGGGCCACCGGATCCCAGCCCGCCGACTGCGCGTAGATCGGTGCGGTGACGTCCTGGTGTGTCCACTCGGGTCGGAAGTCACGCAGGACGGCCCGCAGCTGCGCGTCGTTGAAGCTGCGCGCGTTGCCGTAGTAGCGCTCCTCGAGGGTCATCGAACCCCGGTTGAGCAGGCTCTTGCCCCGGGTGCCGTCGGGGATCCTCTCCGACAGCTTGCCGGCGGCCCGGCGCAGCGGCTTCGGTAGGTACTCGAAAGGCTTGAGCGACAACGGTTCCCGGTAGATGGTGTAGCCGCCGAACAGTTCGTCGGCGCCCTCTCCGGACAGCACCACCTTGACGTGCTTGCGCGCCTCCTTGGCGATGAACCACAGCGGTACCAGGGCCGGGTCGGCGACCGGATCGTCGAGGTACCAGATGATCTCGGGGATCGCCGCCGCGAACTCGGCGGGGGAGACGACCTTGGTCACGTGCCGGGCGCCGATCGCCGCCGCCGACTCGGCGGCGACGTCGATCTCGGAGTAGCCCTCACGCTCGAATCCGGTGGTGAAGGTGATCAGCTTCGGGTTGTGGCGCATCGCCAACGCGGCGATCGCGGTCGAGTCGATGCCGCCGGACAGGAAGGACCCGACCGTCACGTCCGCCCGCATGTGCTTGGCGACCGAGTCCTCGAGCGCCTCCGCGATCTCCCGGTAGCGCGACTGCTCCGAGCCCGGCGTGAACGGCCGGACCGGGAACTGCGGGGTGAAGTAACGGGTGATCCGGGGCTGCTCGCCGGGCCGGATCCAGGCGTACGACCCGGACTCGAGCCGCCGGATCCGCGCGTGCAGCGTCTCCGGCTCCGGGACGTACTGCAGCACGGTGTAGTGCTCGGTCGCCCGCGGGTCGAGGTCGGTGTCGATGCCGATCACGTCGGCCAGTTCGAGCAGGCTCTTCTTCTCGCTGCCGAACGCGGTGCCGCCGGCGCCGGTCGCCAGGAACAGCGGCTTGATGCCGAACGGGTCGCGGGCGACGAACAGCTCCCGCGTCTCGGTGTCCCAGATCGCGAACGCGAACATGCCGCGCAGCCGGCGCACGGCATCCGCACCCCAGAAGTGGAACGCCGCGACGATGGCTTCGCTGTCTCCCTCGGTCCGGAACGTGGCCTGGTGGTCGCGGGCGAGTTCCTCGCGCAGTTCCAGGTAGTTGTAGATCTCGCCGTTGAAGGTCAGCGCATAGCGGGTCGGATTGTCCTCGGGACCCCAGCGCAGCGGCTGATGGGAGTGTTCGATGTCGATGATCGACAGCCGGTTGAAGCCGAACACGAGGTCGTCGTCGTGCCAGGTTCCGTGCTCATCGGGCCCACGGTGTCGCAGGCAGTGCATCGCGGAGTCGACCCGTGAGACGGCGGCGTCGGTGGTTCCGTCGGAGGTCAGTAGCCCGAGCAGTCCACACACAGCGTCCAGTACCTCAATTCGCTTCGGGGGGAACTCCACACCCGCGTGAACAGGCGTGGAGGGGATTGCAGATTGATTCTGCCGAGTATGCCGCAGACTCGCCGAACCGCCGGGTGTGACCCGAGGGTGGATAGGCGGCGGCTTTGGTCTACGCTGCGTAGTATTCGGGTGTCCCGCTGGGCTGCCCCTATCAATTTTGCGGCGATCAGGAAGGCGTGAACGTGGCGCAGAGTCGGATCCTTCGGCGAGCGGGGCTAGCGGTCTCATTGGGACTGGCCGCCATGCTGCTGTCGGGATGTTCGATCGACAATTCGGTGCTTCGCTTCGGATGGCCGTCGGGCATCACTCCGCAGGCAGAGCGAATGCGCGAACTGTGGACCTGGTCGGTCATCGCGGCCCTGTTCATGGGCGTGATCGTGTGGGGCCTGACGTTCTGGACGGTCATCTTCCACCGGAAGAAGAAGGACTCCCCGGAGTTCCCGCGCCAGACGGCGTACAACGTCCCGCTGGAGTTGCTGTACACGGCGGTGCCGTTCGTCATCATCGCGGTGCTCTTCTACTTCACCGTGGTCGTGCAGAACTACGTCACCGAGAAGAAGGACAACCCGAACGTTGTCGTCGACGTGACCGCCTACCAGTGGAACTGGAAGTTCGGTTACCGCAGCATCGACCTCGGTGACGGCACTGCCAAGTACGACGGCGTCGACAAGGAGGCCCAGGCGGCCGCCGAGGCCCCGCGCGAAGAGCAGGTCATCCACGGGCACGAGGTCCCGGGTCCGCTGGCCGGCAAGAGCGAGCACGACCTGTCGTACCTGCGTTACGACACCATCGAGACCGTCGGGTCCAGCAACGAGATCCCGATCCTGGTGCTGCCGACCGGCAAGCGGATCCAGTTCGATCTCGCCGCCGCCGACGTCATCCACTCGTTCTGGGTTCCGGAGTTCCTGTTCAAGCGGGACGTCATGCCGAACCCGGAGGAGAACCACTCCGACAACGTCTTCCAGATCAGCGAGATCCAGAAGGAAGGCGCGTTCGTCGGCCGTTGCGCCGAGATGTGCGGCACCTACCACGCGATGATGAACTTCGAGGTCCGCGCCGTGAGCCCGGAGAAGTTCGCCAAGTACATCGAGCTGCGCAAGCCGGTGAACGAGGGTGGCCAGGCGCTGTCCACCGCAGAGGCGCTCGCGGAGATCGGTGAGTCGCCGGTCGCGACCTCCACCACCCCGTTCAACACGGAGCGCACCTACCGCCAGGCCACCGAGGTCCTCGAGGGCGAGTACCAGTAAGCCTGCTTCGGCACCCAAGAACATGCGGGGCCTGACGGCCTCCGACGACCTCGCGACAAAGGACGAGCTGATATGAAGATCGAAGCCAAGCTCTTCGAGATGTTGACGGTGTTTTTCGTCTTCATCGCAATCGTGTATGGCATCTTCACCGCCATGTCGAGGACCGGTGTCGAGTGGGCTGGCACCACCGCGCTCGTCCTCACCGCCGGACTGAGCCTGATCATCGGCACCTACTTCCGGTTCGTGGCCCGTCGCCTCGACACCCGCCCGGAGGACTACGAGGAGGCCGAGATCTCGGACGGCGCCGGCGATCTGGGCTTCTTCAGCCCGGGCAGCTTCTGGCCGATCCTGCTCGCCGGTGGAGCCGCTTTCACTGCCGTGTCGCTGGCCTTCTTCCAGCCGTGGCTGATCGTGGTCGGTGCCGTGCTGGTCATCGCGTCCGCTGCCGGCCTGGTGTTCGAGTACCACATCGGGCCTGAGAAGCACTGACCGGAGTTTTCGCGCGGAGGGCGCCACACCCGAACGGGTGTGGCGCCCTCCGCGTTTCGGTGTCTCTGTCATACTCTGGCGAAACGTTCACGAACCGGGCATGTCGGGCGGGATGTCCCGTCCGATGCGCATGTCCGTAGGCGATGGGGGAGCGCCATGACACGGACGCCGTCCGTGCGGCCGGGTGCGGACGCGGACGAGGACGCTCGGCCTGCGAAACCACCCGGCCCGATCGTCCTGGCCGTCACGGTGGTCGCGGTCGCCGTACTAGTGTTCCTGTTCGCGGACTGGTGGCCCGGTACCCGGAACCTCACCGTCGCGGACCGCTTGTTCTTCGGTGGTGTCACGGTCCTGGTACTGCTCGTGACGGGCCTGGTGTGGGCGATCAAGACCCTCTACCTCGTCGGTCGGGATCACAGGTGGTCGTGGTGGATCGCCGCCGCTCCTGCGGTGGTCGCCGTCGGCGCCGTGATCGCGTGGTTGCTGCCGGTGGCCGACTTCGACTCGGCCCGAGCACGGTTCGACGCCTACGTGGCCGCGATGCCCGACGACCCGGACTTCACCGCCGAGGACGTCCGCCTCGGCGGTGTCGAGATCTCCCGGGTGTTCCGGGACCGCGACGGTGCGGTCTACTTCGTCGACGACGACGGCACCTTCCTCTCGGTGTCGTCGGGGTGGGTGTACTCGCCCGCGGGTGCGCCGGCGGGCTACGACGACTTCACGGCCACCGACCTCGGGGGCGGCTGGTACAGCTACACCGCCGTGTGGCGGGACTGACCCACCTGAGGTCGGCGGGTGGCGGTGTGGGGGAGCGGTGGAAAGGATGGCGGCAAGAATCGCGAAGACGCCGGCACGCCGGCGGCGCGTGCACGCGGGCGTTTCGTGCCCGCGGCTGACTCTCGAACGCTCCGGCCCTACCCGGGACGGGCCTCGTTGTCCCAGTGGTGCGGGACATCGGTCCCTTCCGGTCGGGACGTAGTGTTCGACATCATCGTCTGGTGACGACAAGCGGACCGGCCCGCACGATGATCGCCGAGCGCCAGCGTGGGGTGTTGCACCTTCGCCTGATCCGAGGACTTTCGGTTCAGCGCACGGCGGAGATCCTCGGGAGCAGTCCGACCGCGGTGCTCCTTACCCAGCACGAGGCGCTCAACGCGCTGCGCAGGCAACTGGTGACGCCGGGAGCTCCGGACGCGGGCGGGCCGCCACATCCGTGATGCGCCGCGGCCGAGGAGACACCGTGCGACGCAGAAATGGGGAAGGCCCCGAACCCGGAATGGGTTCGGGGCCTTCCCCGTTGACTGCGCTGACCGGAATCAGTGCTTGGCGTCGTCCTCGGAGGAGGGGAGGCCGTGCACCTTGTCCTGGTACGCCTTGAGGATCGCGAGCTGCTCGTGCTCCTTCTCGTGATCCGCGGCGACGAGCGCCGTGGCCTCGTCGGCCGGGTCGGCGAACAGCAGGCTTCCGGAGCCGGGCTTGCCGGCGGCACCGAGCTTGTTCATCTTCTTCGGGATCGCCGCGCCCTGGTACTCCAGCGGGATCGGGTGTCCGTGATCGTCCACCGGGCCGAGCGGCTGGTGAACTTCGACGTACTCGCCGTGCGGCAGGCGCTTGATGACGCCGGTCTCGATGCCGTGCTCGAGCACCGCGCGGTCGCTGCGCTGCAGACCCAGGCAGAACCGGTAGGTGACGAAGTAGGCGATCGGGGGCAGCAGCACCATGCCGATACGGCCGATCCACGTCATCGCGTTCAGGGAGATGTCGAACTTGAACGCGATGATGTCGTTGATGCACATGATCGTGAGGATCGCGTAGAAGGTGACGGCCATGACACCGATACCGGTGCGGACCGGCACGTCACGCGGACGCTGCAGCAGGTTGTGGTGCGCATCGTCCTTGGTGAACTTCTTCTCGATCCACGGGTAGGCGATCAGCACCGCGAACACCAGGCCCATGATCACCGCGACGGCGAACACCGCGGGAACCGTGTAGCGGCCGAACGGGTAGATCTCCCACGCCGGCCACAGTCGGGCCAGGCCGTCCGTCCACATCATGTAGATGTCGGGCTGGCTGCCTGCGGACACCTGCGACGGGTTGTACGGGCCGATGTTCCAGATCGGGTTGATCTGCAGGACGCCACCCATGAGGGCGAGGATGCCGAAGGTGAACGCGAAGAACGCGCCACCCTTGAGGGCGAACACCGGGAGGATGCGGACGCCGACGACGTTGGTCTCGGTGCGGCCGGTGCCGGGGAACTGCGTGTGCTTCTGGTACCAGACCAGCGCGAGGTGCGCGCCGATCAGGGCCAGGATGATGCCCGGCACCAGGAGGACGTGCGCGACGTACAGGCGCGGGATGATCAGCGTGCCCGGGAAGTCGCCGTCGAAGATCAGGAACTGCAGCCAGCTGCCCACGATCGGGACCGACAGAGTGATGCCGGACAGGGCGGCGCGGAGGCCGGTGCCGGACAGCAGGTCGTCGGGGAGGGAGTAGCCGAAGAAGCCCTCGAACATCGCCAGGATGAGCAGCAGGCAGCCGATCACCCAGTTCGCCTCACGCGGGCGACGGAACGCGCCGGTGAAGAAGATGCGCAGCAGGTGGATGATGATCGACGCCGCGAACATCAGTGCTGCCCAGTGGTGGATCTGCCGGACGAACAGGCCGCCGCGGACCTCGAACGAGATGTCCAGGGTGGTTGCGTAGGCTCGCGACATCTCGACACCGCGCAGCGGCTGGTAGGCGCCGTTGTAGACGACCTCTGCCATCGACGGGTCGAAGAACAGGGTGAGGTACACACCCGAGATCAGAAGAATGATGAAGCTGTACAGCGCGATCTCGCCGAGCATGAAGGACCAGTGCGTCGGGAAGACCTTGTTGATCTGCTTGCGCATGCCGGCCGCGAGGTGGTACCGCGAGTCCAGGTTCTCGCCCGCCTTCGCGGCGTGCGCTGCGGCCTTCGACGGGCCGCCAGTGATGGTTGTCATGAACGACGCTCCCAAAATCCGGGGCCGAGGGCCTCGACGAAGTCACCGTTGGCGACGAGGAAGCCCTCTTCGTTGACTGTAATCGGCAACTGGGGGAGGGCGCGAGCGGCGGGACCGAAGATCGGCTTACCGAAGTGCAGGGCGTCGAACTGCGACTGGTGGCACGGGCACAGGATCCGGTTGGTCTGCTGCTCGTACAGCGAGGTCGGGCAGCCCAGGTGGGTGCACAGCTTCGAGTAGGCCCAGTAGTCGCCGAAGTTGAAGCTCTCCTGGCCCTTGCGGCGGACGGCGCGGTCGCTGTCCTCGGTGCGCAGGCGGAGCAGCATGACCGGGTTGTCGGCACGCTTGAGGGCGTGCGCGAGCGCCTTCTCGTCACCACGCTCCGACTCGCGGAACGGGAACACCGTCTCCATCGCGCCGGCGTCCATGTCCTCAGGGCGGACCAGGACGATGTCACCGGGACGGCCGGTGTTGCGGCGCAGGTAGATCGTCTCGCCGGGGAACTGCGGGGTCCAGCCCGAGGTCCACAGGTCGGACTTGTCGCCCTTGGCCCACGGGTTCTTGATCAGGCCACCGAGCGGCATGATCGCCATGATGCCGAGCGCGCCGGCACCGAAGCCGAGGCTGCGCTTGATCATCTTGCGGCGACCGATGGTCGAGGTCTCCAGCGAGTCGCCGAGCTCGGCGACGATCGTCTTGCGGTCGACCTCCTGCGAGCCGCCGTCGTGGCGGTCCTGGATCGAGACCTCTTCCGGAACGAACTTCTTGGTGAACAGCACCGCACCGACACCGAGACCGAGGATGGCCAGACCCATGGTCAGGCCGATCAGCGGGGTGTACAGGCTGTACATGCCGTAGCCCTCTTCGCCCATGCCCTTGTACTCCCAGGGCCAGAAGAGGTAGATCGCGATGAACGCGATCGCGGAGATACCGGCGAGCGCGAACCAGTAGGCGACGGCGCGCTCGGCGCGCTTCTCCGCCTTGGTGCCCTCGACCGGCCAGCGCTCACGACGGAACGCGACATCGACCCCGTCGAGGTTGGTGCCCAGCGTGACGAGTTCGTCGCGACTCATCGCGTCGAGCTCCTCCTGGGTGTAGTTCTTCGGCGTATCGCCGTGACCGGCGTCGCTCATGACCTTGCTCCGATCCACAGTGCTGCGCCGACAATGGCAACAATTCCGATGGCCCACATGGCCATGCCCTCCGACGCGGGACCGAAGCCGCCGAGGCCGTAGCCGCCGGGGTTCTTGGTCTCACTCGCGGACTTGATGAACGCGATGATGTCGCGCTTCTCGTCCGGGCTCAGCTGGCGATCGGAGAACTTGGGCATGTTCTGCGGGCCGGTAACCATCGCCTGGTAGATCTGCTGCTCGTTCGCCGGGTCGAGCGTGGGCGCGAACTTGCCGGACGACAGTGCGCCGCCGCGGCCGGTGAAGTTGTGGCACGAGGCGCAGTTCAGGCGGAACAGCTCGCTGCCGCGGGCGACGTCGTTGCCGCGCAGCGAGGTGGTCGCGATTTCGCCGTTCTCGTCCCGCACGACGGTCGGTCCGCCGCCGTTGGCCTGGATGTACGCACCGAGGGCGTCGGTCTGGGCGGCGTCGAACTTCGGCGCCTTGCGCTCCGCCTGGGCCTCGTTGCGGGCCGCGGGCATACGGCCGGAGGAGACCTGGAAGTACACGGCGGCCTCACCGACACCGATCAGGCTGGGACCACGGTCCTGCACACCCTGCAGGTTGGCTCCGTGGCAGGTGACACACGAGGTGTCGTACAACTGCTTGCCCTCGCGGATCAGCGCCGACTGGTCGTCGGACGCGGTCGCGACCTGCGGAGTCGGGGTGAGCGCCGCGGCGAGGAAGCCGGCGCCGACGAGTCCCATCATCAGGATCAGGGCGCCGGTGACACGGCGACGGAACTTGCGCTGACGACGGGCTGTCGTGGCAGTCGCGCTGTCGGCGGCTGCTGAAGGGGGGGATGAACTCATCTGTATCCCTTTGGTCTCGCGGGACGGACTGAACGGACTTGGGCTGGGTACTGCGTTCAGCTTCTAACGGATGAAATAGATGGTGGCGAACAGGCCGATCCACACGATGTCGACGAAGTGCCAGTAGTACGAGACAACGATTGCGGCAGTTGCCTGCGCGGGGGTGAACTTGCTGACCTTGGTTCGCACGATCAGGAAGACGAAGGCGACGAGACCGCCGATGACGTGCAGGCCGTGGAAGCCGGTCGTCATGTAGAAGACCGATCCGTAGGCGCTGCTCGACAGGGTCGTGCCGTGCTCCACCAGATGGATGTACTCGTACGCCTGGCCGAGCACGAAGAAGGTGCCCATCGCCAGGGTGAGGATGTACCACCGGCGCAGGCCGAAGACGTCGCCTCGTTCGGCGGCGAAAACGCCCATCTGGCAGGTGAACGACGACGCCACGAGCACCGCGGTGACCGGCACGGCGAGTGCCAGGTTCAACTCCGTGGGCTCCGGCGGCCAGTTGCCGTTCGCCTGCGCGCGCGCGACGAAATACATCGCGAACAAACCAGCGAAGAACATCAACTCGCTGGACAGCCAGACAATGGTGCCGACGCTGACCATGTTCGGCCGGTTCAGCGAGTGCACGCGCTGGGTGATTGCGGATCCTTGGGTCCCTACTGCGCTCGTCACAGAAGGAAGTATGACGCGTTGTCGTACGCGAGGACCACCCGGGTCCGACATGGGCGCGTCGTGGGCGGTTTCCAGTATGCCCGAGCCCGCGATTGTGCAGGTCGAGGCTCGTGGGAGGGTGGGTTCATGACTCGGGCACGTTGGTGGCACACCCTTTTCGGACGACGACGAACCGCACCGCTCGACCGTGACCGAACCGACCTCGTGGTGGTCGCGTCGAGCTTCGACGACGCCGAGGCGTGCAGCACCGCGCTCGACCGCGGGGCCGCGACGGCGCCGGCGTGGGCGGCGGAGGAGGAGGTGGTTCTGCGACACCACCTGAGGCTGCCGGCCGAGGGTGTCCAGCGGGCCGCGGAGCTGGCGGCCCAGGACGGCTACACCGTCTCGCAGACGCCCCCGCACCCACCGGAGGTGTCGACCGACGATGCACTCGTGTCCGTCACTCTCGTGCGCACCCAGGTCCTCGACGCGCTGCACTGCGCCCAGGAGAAGTCGCGGATGGCGGGACTGGCGCAGAGGGCGGGAGGCACGGCCGTGGGGTGGGACGCCCTTCAGCCTTCCGGTGGCACCGACTGACATCCGGTCGCAGGGCCCGTCGGGAAGCTGCGGAACCGCCACGGGTACGGAACCGTGCACTGACTAAGCTTCATCCGGATCACAGCGACGACGAAGAGGCGGTTGGAATGGGGACGTGGCCCGAGGTGCTCGGCGCTCTGACGGACGGACGGGATCTGGACGCGGCCACCGCCTCGTGGGCGATGAGCGAGATCATGTCGGACAACGCCACCTCCGCCCAGATCGCCGCGTTCGGTGTCGCTCTGAAGATGAAGGGGACGACCCCGTCCGAGGTGACCGGGATCGCCGACGCAATGCTCGCGCACGCGCGCACCCTCGACCTCGACATCGGCGACTCCGCCGCAGGCAACACCGACGCGGTCGACATCGTCGGCACCGGCGGCGACCGGCAGCACACCGTCAACATCTCGACGATGGCGTCGGTGGTGGTCGCGGCGGCAGGTGTGCGGGTGGTCAAGCACGGCAACCGGGCCGCGTCGTCCAAGAGCGGCGGCGCCGATGTCCTCGAGGCGCTCGGGGTGCGGATCAACCTGGACCCGGGCGCGGTCGCGCAGTGCGTGCGGGAGGTCGGGATCGGGTTCTGCTTCGCCCCGACGTTCCATCCCGCGTTCCGGTTCACGTCCGGGCCGCGCAAGGAGATCGGTATCCCGACCGTGTTCAACGTGCTCGGACCGCTGACCAACCCGGCCCGGCCCCGGGCGGGGCTGATCGGGTGCGCGTTCGCGGACCTGCAGCCGGTGATCGCCGACGTGCTCGCCGGTCGGGGCGTGTCCGCGCTGGTGGTTCGAGGCGACGACGGACTCGACGAGATCACCACGTCGACCACCAGCACCGTCTTCGTCGTCGACGGCGGGACGGTCCGCGAGGACCGGATCGATCCCACCGAACTCGGGGTGGAGCGGGTGCCCCTCGACGCCCTGCGCGGCGGGGACGCCGAGGCGAACGCGGTGATCGCGCGGGCGGTGCTCGCCGGTGAGCGCGGCGCCGTGCACGACGCCGTGGTGCTCAACGCCGGCGGCGCGATCGCCGCCTACTCCGGACTGGGCGGCGAGCTGAACGACGCACTGCGTGCCGGCATGCAGCGCGCGGTCGACGTCATCGACAACGGAGCCGCCGCGGCGCTGCTTGACCGCTGGGTCGCGGTGAGCGCGCGCCTGGCCGGCTGAGGCCGCCCACGACATAGCGGGAGGGATGACGGGGACCCTCGTCCGGCCGGACCGGGCGAGGGTCCCCGTCGTCGTTCACTCGCCGATGGAGAAGGCGGCTTCGACGTCGGCGCTCGCGTAGGAGCGGAACGCGATGTGAGTCGTGGTGCGCAGCACTCCGGCGACCTTGTTGATCGCGCCGGTGACGACGTCGGCGATCTGCTCGTGGTCACGGACCTTGACGATCGCGATCAGATCGACGTCGCCCGCGCACGAGTACACCTCGGAGACGCCGGCGATGTCGGCAACGGCCTGAGCGGTCTCGGGGATCCGGTTCGCCTCGGCATGGATGAGGACGATGGCGTTGATCATCTCGCTCCTTATTACAGGGGGTGGGCCTGATCAGACTAGGACCCAAATGCCGGGGACCCCGCCCCGCGGGCCAGCGCGCACCACTGCTGCCAGGCTCCCGCGCCGCGAGCGGGCTCCCCGTACCCGTGGCTGGTGCGGACGATCCGGATGCCGGGGGAGTCGAGCCAGCTCGCGATCAGCCCGACCTCACCGGCGGTGGCGCCGCGCAGAGGTGACGGTTCGGCCAGCACGGTCTCGGCCGACAGCGCCAGCGCGTCGACGACCGGCATCGGAGGCACCCCGCGCGGAGCCACCCCGGCAGAAGCGAGACGGCCCGCCCTGATTACCGCGAACTCCCACCCGCCGCCGTCGCGGGGCCGCGCCGCGATCAGTTCGTCGACCGCGGCGACCGCGGCCAGCCGCTGACCGCGGCGCAGTGCGATGCCCAGCGTGGCGGTGCGGTCACGCAGCCGGGCTGCGCTCTCGAACAGTTCTGCCGTCGCCAGCTCGCCGATCCGGGTGCGCAGTCGGTGCAGCGGGCCGTCGTCGGTACCGCGAATCAGGGCACGCACGACTTCGACGGCGGCGCCGTACTGCTCCGAATCCTGCGGGGTGTTCCCGGCGGGGCAGCCGCCGACCGCCTCGTCCGGACAGTCCGGGCCGTGGACCTGGTCGCGGCGAATCTTCTTGGTGCAGCTGCGAAGTCGACAGGACTCGGTGATGGTCGCGGCGACCTCGGTCGCGTCGGTGCGACTGGTGAACGGGCCGAGGGCGTCGACGCCGGCGCGGCGGGTGATCGACAGCCGGGGGAACGGTTCGTCGGTCAGGGTGATCCACCACGCGCGCTTGGGGAACTTCGAGCGCCGGTTGTACGGGGGTGCGTGCGCGGCGAGCAGTCGCAGTTCGCGCACCCCGGCCTCGAGTCCGTGTGCACACTCGACGTGGTCCACCCGGGTGGCGAGCGCCACCATCTCCTTCATTCGGGCGCGGGTCTCGGACCCGGTGAAGTAGCCGCGGACCCGACGCTGCAGATTGACCGCCGTGCCGACGTAGAGGACCTCGTCCGACGGGCCGCGGAACAGGTAGACGCCCGGGGTCCGGGGCAGGTGCGCGGCCAGGCCCCGTTTGCCGCGTTGGGCCGCCGAGACGTTGGGCAGGTAGTCGACCAGCTCCGGATAGCTGTGCACCCCGAGATTGCCGACCCGTTCGATCAGGGCGTGCAGAACGTCGACGGTGGCGCGGGCGTCGTCCAGCGCACGGTGCGTGGGCCGGGTGCTGACCTGGAACAGGTCCGCCAGGGCGGACAGCTTCACCGACGGCGCCTCCTCCCTGGACAGCACCCGGCGGGCGAGCTTGACCGTGCACAGCACCTGGAACGGCGGCCAGGCGAGGTCGTGTCGCGACACCGCGGCCCTCAGGAATCCGATGTCGAACGGGGCGTTGTGGGCGACCAGGACGGCGCCGCGGGCGAACTCGAGGAAACTGGGCAGTACCTGTTCGATCCGTGGTGCGTCGACGAGCATCGCCGTGGTGATTCCGGTGAGCTGCGCGATGAAAGGAGGAATGGTGCGGCCCGGGTCGACGAGTGTGCCGAGTTCGCCGATCACCTCGCCGCCCCGGACCTTCACCGCGCCGATCTCGGTGATGGCGTCGTCGCCGGAGTTGCTGCCGGTGGTCTCGAGGTCGACGACGACGAACGTGGTGTCCCGCAGCGGGGTGTCCAGCTCGTCGAACGTCAGCTGGCGTGCGGTGGCGTCGCGGGAACTCACGGGGCACAGGCTAGGCGGGGGTGCCGACAGCCCCGGCCGGCCTGTCCCCACCAACCTGTCGGAGCGACTCGCTAGCTTCCGTCGGAGAGGCCGGATGACACGCCGGTTCGGCGCGAGTGAGACGAGGGTCACAATGATCGTGGATTGCAGCCGGTGTGCGGTTCGGGACATCGCCTGTGGCGACTGTGTGGTGACCGTGCTCCTCGGCTACCCGGCGCCCGAGGACTCGACGCAGACCGCGCGGTCCGGTGTGGTGGCCCGCATGAGTATTGAGCAGGATGAACGAGCGGCGATGGCGGCGCTCGCCGACGCGGGGCTGGTGCCCCGACTGCGCTTGGTGTCCGCCGTCGATCCGGCACAGACCAGTCGGTCGTTATCGCTTCGTGATCCGGGCGTTGCCTGACGGTCGTCCAGTGTCGAAATTGCCCGATTTGACCGGTTGTCGGTCTCGTTCGGGTCGACATTGCCGGGTGCGCTTCGTAATCTCGTTGAGACCTTGCGGAGTCTTGCAGCGCCACACCGGCGCAGCATCGCGAGGTACCGCCTAAACGATGTCCCGCAAGGGAATCGTGCCGGGAACCCACGTTTCCACTGGGGTGAATCCCGTCGGAGCGCACACCGCGTGCCGTCGGGTAGGGCTGATCTTCCCAGCCCGAACCCGTCAGCTAACTCGGTCGGCGGAGGAATGGAAGAAAGGCACCTCCTTTCGTGGCAACACTGAGCTCCAAGGCACGGCGCGTCGCCGTCGCCGGCATCTTCACCGTCGGCGCGATCACGGCCACCGCGGCGCCCGCACTGGCCGAGCCCGTCACGGTCCCCGGCGTCGGCACCTTCGACATCCCGGGCGTTCCGGCGCAGACCATCGAGATCCCCGGCCTCCCGCAGCTCCCGGCGGCGCCCGGCGCCCCGGCCCTCGTTCCCGCTCCGGTCCTCACCGCAGGCCAGAAGGCCGTCGAGGCCGCTGCCAGCAAGATCGGCGCCCCCTACGTCTGGGGTGCAGCCGGACCGGACGCCTTCGACTGCTCAGGCCTCGTGCAGTGGGCCTTCAAGCAGGCCGGTCTGAACCTGCCCCGCACGAGCTACGACCAGGCTGCGGCCGGCACCCCGGTGTCGACCGGCAACCTGCAGCCCGGTGACGTGGTGTCCTTCTACGGCGGCTCGCACTCGGGCATCTACGCCGGCAACGGCGAGGTCATCCACGCCGCCACCTCCGGTACTCCGGTCAAGCGCGCCCCGATCTCCTCGATGCCGATGGACGGCGCACGCCGCTACTGACATCCCGCACGCCGTGGCCGGGGAAGGGCCACGGCGTGCGTGTGGCACTTGCCACTCCGACGGGCTCGTCGATCCAGCACGGATCGCCGGGCCCGTCGCCGTTTGCGCAGGACGGCGCCCGCGCGAGGCAATGTCACGATTTGGCCGGGGTGGACACCGTCGTATGCCGTTCCGTAACCTTGCCGAGACCTTTCCGCGAGTAAGAACAGGAGCACCCGGTTCGTGGCGTCACTGAGGAAGCGATCCACCGCACTCGCAACCGGTGTCCTGTCCGTCGCTCTCGTCGCCGTCGGCATCGGCCCGGCGGCAGCCGATCCCGCCATCGACAACCCGACCGCGGCGCTCGAGCGTCTGTCCGATCTCTCGCGCAAATCCGAGCAGGCCACCGAGGCGATGCACAACGCGCAGATCGACCTCGACTCCAAGCTCTCCGTCCAGCGGGATGCGGAGCTCAGGCACGAGCAGGATCAGCGCCGCCTGGACGAGGCGCGCGCGACGATGGCCCAGTTCCAGCCGGCCGTGGACCGGTTGACGATCGCCAACTACCAGGGCGGACGGGTCAACCGTCTGTTCGCGGTGATGGTCTCCGACTCGCCGCAGCAGTTGCTCGACCAGATGTCCACGCTCAGCGTGCTCTCCACCGACACCGCCGCCCAGGTTCGCAAGTTCAAGGAGGCCGGTGACGAGGCCGTCGCGGCCGAGGAGGCCTCGCGGCGATCCGCCGACGACGCGCGGACGGCGACCGAGCACGCCCGCTCGATCAGCGACGACCTGCAGCGCACCCAGAGCGACCTGCAGGAGCAGATCGGGCAGGTCACCCAGGCGTTTGCGGCCTTGACGAGCGCCGAGAAGGCAACGCTCGCCGGTTCCGCCTTCCCTCCCGGATACGATCCCGCGATCGTGCTCAAGGGCCTGGTCCCGGGTGCCAACTCGAGCGCACTGCAGGCGGCCCTGACCCAGGTCGGCAAGCCCTACGTCTGGGGCGCGACGGGGCCGGACGGCTACGACTGTTCCGGCCTGATGGTGTGGGCCTACAAGCAGATCGGCAAGTCGCTGCCCAGGTCGAGCCAGGCCCAGGCCGCAGGCGGCACCCCGGTTCGCAAGCAGGACCTGCAGCCCGGCGACCTGGTGCTGTACTACTCCGACGCCTCGCACGTGGGCATGTACGCCGGCAACGGCAACATCGTGCACGCGTCCACGTTCGGCGTCCCGGTGAAGGTGGCACCGCTCGACGCCTACCCGTTCTACGGCGCCCGCCGGTACTGACCATCGAACAGGGGGATGCGCCGCGGTCGCCGCGTCGCCGGATCCGGACCTGGGAGGCGCTCGCGTTCTCCGGCCTGCTGATCGTCGTCGCGGGCGCCGCGGGCCTGGTGCTGCACCAGAATTCCGCCGAACCCGGCTCTGGGGCACCGTCCACCGCCGCGGTCAGCCCGTTCGAACAGGCTCGGCGCGCCGGCGTCCAGGACCTGCTCGACCGATGGGCCGGAGCGACTCGCGCCGGCGACGCGTCGGCACTGGCGGAGCTGTTCGACCCCGGAGCGATGCCGGAGTTCCTCGCCGCCGAGGTGCGGCGGATGGGCAACCTGGCGGCGGTGCCACTCGCGGACTGGGGCTACGAGATCGGCGGCGGCCCGGAAACGCCGGTGCCGAGCGACCTGGCCGAACAGTTGCAGGCCACCGACGTCTGGGCTCCGCAGGTCTATCTGCGCTACGCGATCGAGGGTGCGGACCTCGGCCCGACGCGCAAACCGGTCTCGCTGGTGGTGGCGCGGCGCGGGGACACGTGGAAACTGGTCTCCGATCGACCGTTGCCCGAGTACGACCGGCGAACCTGGCGTGGCCCCTGGGATTTCGGTCCGGTGGTGGCCCGGTCGGTGACCACCGGCGGGGCCACCTCCGTGGTGCTCGGTCACCCGTGGCAGCAGGACCGGGTGGACGCGGTCGCGGCCGAACTCGTCACCGCCGTACCCGCCGTCGGTGACGTGTGGGGTACCGACTGGTCGCGGCGGGCGGTCGTGGTCGTCACCGCCGATCAGGACGAGTTCGCCGAGCAGGTCGGCGCCGCGCACAGCGGTTCCGACATCGCCGCGGTTGCGGTCTCCGACGCCGTGACCCCGGACTCGGACGTCGTGACCGGGCAGCGAATCGTCTTCAGCCCCACCGCGGGTGAACGTCTCACCGAGAGCACGCGCCGGTCGGTGCTCCGTCACGAACTCACACACGTCGCCACCCGCGCCGAGACGCGGGACGGATCCCCGATGTGGGTGCTCGAGGGCTTCGCCGACTACGTCGGCCACCGGGTCCCCAACAGTGACACCGGCGGCGGTGTCGACGTCCGCACCGCCGCGCCGACGGTGTCGGCGGCCGTCGCGGTGCACGGACCGCCGGTGAGGCTGCCTTCCGACGCCGACTTCGCCGCCGGGGGCGAACGGGCGCTGGCCGCCTACGAGTCGGCGTGGACGGTCGCGGCATTCGTCGCGGACCGGTTCGGGGAGGACCGGCTGCGGGCGCTGTACCGGGAACTGTCGACCGGGCCTGTCGACGCCACCGTGGTCGACGAACGGATCGGCCGGGTACTCGGGGTGCCCGGGCGGGAGATGGTCGCGCAGTGGGGCTCCTGGCTCACCGAACGGGTGTCCTGACCCCGGCGCCCGGAACCTCGACCCCGGTGCCGGCGATCCGTCGCCGACCCGGGGCGCCCGCAGGGAGGGCCACCGAATACGGTGGAGGCATGCGCCGAACCCTGTTGGTGACGAACGACTTTCCACCGCGACCGGGCGGCATCCAGTCCTACCTGCAATCCCTGACGGCCGCGCTGCCGGCCGACCAACTCGTCGTCTATGCGCCGCGGTGGCGCGGCGACAGTCACACCAGGTTCGATGCCGCGCAGCCGTTCGAGGTGGTCCGTCATCCCACGACGCTGATGCTGCCGACGCCGCTGGTGGCACGGAAGGCCGCGAAGCTCGTGCGCAGCCACGGCTGCGACAGCGTGTGGTTCGGCGCCGCCGCGCCGCTGGCGTTGCTCGGTCCGCACCTGCGGCGAGCAGGCGCGGAGCGCATCGTGGCGAGCACTCACGGACACGAGGTCGGGTGGTCGATGCTGCCCGGGGCCCGGCAGTCGTTGCGCCGGATCGGCGACACCACCGACGCGATCACGTACGTCAGCAAGTACACCCGGCGCCGATTCGCCGCGGCGTTCGGGCCGCGGGCCGGGCTCGAGCACGTCCCGCCCGGGGTGGACAGCGAGACCTTCCGGCCGGATCCGGCGGCGCGCGCGGAACTGCGCTGCCGGTACGGGCTGGGGGAGCGGCCGACGATCCTCTGCCTGTCTCGCCTGGTGCCGCGCAAGGGACAGGACGTGCTGATCCGCGCGTTGCCGCGGATCCGGCGATCGATCGACGGCGCGGTGCTGGTGATCGTCGGTGGCGGGCCGTACGAGGAGTCGTTGCGGCGACTGGCGGCCAAGGTCGGCGTGGAGGAGCACGTGGTGTTCACCGGTGGGGTTCCCGCGGCGGAACTCGCCGCGCACCACACCATCGCCGACGTGTTCGCGATGCCGTGCCGCACTCGCGGCGCGGGGCTCGACGTCGAGGGACTGGGCATCGTGTACCTGGAGGCGTCGGCGACAGGTGTTCCGGTGATCGCGGGCAACTCCGGGGGCGCGCCGGAGACGGTGCGCGAGGGCGAGACCGGGCACGTCGTCAACGGCCGGTCGGTGTCCGCGGTGGCGGATTCGGTGATCTCGGTGCTCGTGGACCGCGACCGGGCCGCGGCGATGGGCGTCGCCGGCCGCAAGTGGGTGTCCGAGCAGTGGCGGTGGGATGTCCTGGCCGCCAAGCTCTCCGGACTGCTGTAGGTGCTGCCGCGCCTGTGCGCCTTTCCGATGGCCGGAGCCACCGGAAAGGCGCACGGGCGGCGAAGCCGCTACTTGCTGTAGATGGCCTCGATCTCGGCGCCGCGGTTCTGGTGGATGACGTTGCGCTTGAGCTTGAGCGTCGGGGTCAGCTCGCCGGTCTCCTCGGTGAAGTCCAGCGGCAGGATGCGGTACTTCTTGATCGACTCGGCGTGCGAGACGAGCTTGTTCGCCTCGGCGATCGCGGCGTCCACCTCCGCGACCAGGTCGATGTCGGCGACCAGGTCCGTGATGCTGGACCCGGCGGGCTTGCCGTTGCGTTCGAGCCAGCCCGGCCACGCCTCCGGATCGATCGTGATCAGGGCACCGATGAACGGCTTCTGGTCGCCGACGACGAGCGCCTGGCTGATCAGCGGGTGGGCGCGCAGGTAGTCCTCGAGACCGGCCGGGGCGACGTTCTTGCCGCCGGCGGTCACGATGATCTCCTTCTTGCGGCCCGTGATGCTCAGGTAGCCCTCGGTGTCGAGTGACCCGAGGTCGCCGGTGTGGAACCAGCCGTCCACGATGGCCTCCGCGGTGGCGGCCTCGTTCTGCCAGTAGCCGGTGAACACCACCGGGCCGGACAGCAGGATCTCGCCGTCTTCGGCGATGCGAACGGCGTTGCCGGCCAACGGCTTCCCGACGGTGCCGATCTTCTGATTGCCGGGCGTGTTGACGGTGATCGCGGCGGTGGTCTCGGTCAGGCCGTAGCCCTCGTAGATCGTGACGCCGAGGCCGCGGAAGAAGTGGCCGAGGCGGGCGCCGAGCGGCGCACCGCCCGAGATCGCGAGCTGGCACTGGCCGCCAAGCGCGGCCTTGAGCTTGCTGTAAACCAGCTTGTCGAACACGGTGTGCTTGAGACCCAGCACGAACCCGGCGCCGCCGGTGTCCTGTGCCTGGCTCCACTGCACGGCCACCTCGGCGGCCATGTCGAAGATCTTGCCCTTGCCCTCACCGTGCGCCTTCTGCTGGGCGGTGTTGAACACCTTCTCGAACACGCGGGGCACGGAGAGGATGAAGTCCGGCTTGAACTCACCGAACGTGGCGACGATGTTCTTGGTGTCGGACGTGTGGCCGACGGTGGTGCCCGCGTTGAACGCGGCGAGGCTGACGGCGCGGGCCAGGACGTGGGCGAGCGGCAGGAACATCAGGTTGCGCCGGCCCGGCTGCAGCAGGGCACCGAACCCGGACGTCGCGATGGCGTGCGACTCGGCGATCAGGTTCGAGTGGGTGAGCATGCAGCCCTTGGGCCTGCCCGTGGTTCCGGAGGTGTAGATCAGGGTGGCCGGGTCGGCGGCCTTCAGGGCGGCGGTGCGGGACCGGACGTCGTCGTCGGCAATCCCGGCGCCGCGCTCGACGAGGGTGGCGATCGCTCCGCGCGCGCCCTCGGCGGGCTCGATCTGCAGCACCGTGTTCAGGGCGGGGAAGTCGCCGGTGACGTCGGCGACGGTGCGGGAGTGATCGTCGGTCTCGACGATCAACCCGACCGCGGCGGAGTCCTCGAGGATCCACCGGACCTGTTCGGCGGAGGAGGTCTCGTAGATCGGCACGGTGACGCCACCGGCCGACCAGATCGCGAAGTCGAGGATCGGCCACTCGTATCGGGTCCCGGACATCAGTGCGACCCGGTCGCCGGCCTGAACACCGGACGCGATCAGACCCTTGGCGACCGCGGTGACCTGCTCGGCGATCTCGCGTGCGGTCACGTCGGCCCAGACGCCGCCGGTGAGCCGCTTGAACAGCACCAGGTTCGGCGTCGCCGCGGCATGGGTGTACACCGCGTCGACCGCTGACCCGTCGGCCGGGACGGCGAAGTTGAGGGGGACACTGAATTCACGCACGCGATGCCTCCGAAACCTGTGGATACTGACGAGTAGGTATTACTCCGGTCCACTTTAAACCCTGCCGGATGCGACCTGCGCCACGTCCATGGCGGCGGATATGTGAAGCTTGCGGGGTGAGCAGCATTCAGGTCGCGGACCAGACGTTCATCGCCGCGGCACCCGAACGGGTCGCCGAGTGCCTGTCGGCGCAGTCGAAATGGGGCCGCTGGTGGCCCGACCTCCGCCTCGAGGTGCGGGAGGACCGCGCCGAGAAGGGGATTCGGTGGACCGTCGGCGGCGCCCTGACCGGGACCATGGAGGTCTGGCTCGAGGCCGAGCTCGACGGCACGATCGTGCACTACTTCCTGCACGCCGAACCCGCTGGGGTGACGCCGGAGAACGTCGCGAACCTCGACCTCGCCGCGATGAACCATGCCCGCCGGCTCGCAGGCAAGGTCGTCACGTTCGAGGCGAAGCGCGAGCTCGAGGCCGGTCGGCCCGCGGGAGAGTCCCCTCTGCCCCGGTGACGCCGGACCAGCCGTAGGAAAGGAACGTTCCCGCATGGCCGAGAAGACCAAGAGATCGATCACCATCGCCGCGACGCCGCGGCGGGTGATGGAAGTGATCGCGGACTACCCCGCCTACCCGGAGTGGGTGGCGGCGGCGAAGTCCGTCGAGGTGCTCGAGACCGGTCCGTCCGGGCGGGCACGACGGGTCCGGTTCGTCCTGGACGCGGGGATGGTCAAGGACACCTACGTGCTCGAGTTCGAGTGGTCCGGGGACGGGCAGTCGGTGTCGTGGGAACTGGTCGAGGGTGAGATCCAGAAGGCGCAGTCCGGCTCGTACACGCTCGAACCGCAGGCCGACGGGGCAACGCTGGTGACCTACGAGCTGACCGTGGACCTGACGATCCCGATGATCGGGTTGTTCAAACGCAAGGCCGAGAAGGCGATCACCGACACCGCACTCAAGGAGCTGAAGAAGAGGGTGGAGGGCTGACACCGCGGGAGGACGACGCGCACCCTCGGGTGCAGTTCGTCGTCGGCAAGGGAGGCGTCGGGAAGACGACGGTGGCGGCGGCAACCGCACTCGTGCTGGCGCGCAAGGGATCTCGGGTGCTGCTAGTGTCGCTCGACCAGGCCCACTCGCTCTCCGACGTGCTCGCGACCGACCGCAGGCCCGGAACGGCGGATGCGATTCGCGACGTCGCGGGCGCCGGTCGTTCCGGCGGCGTGGAGTTGCTCGAACTCGACACCCTCGCCGTGCTGCAGGGGCGGCTCGCGGCGGCGGCCGCACTCGTGCCCACCGGCCCGGAGCACGACCACTCGCTGTCGCTGCCGGAACCGGAGGAACTGACCTCGCTGCCCGGCGCGCAGGAACTGGTCGGGCTCGCGGAGGTCGCCCGGCTCGCCGGGAGCGGCGACTGGGACGCGGTGGTGGTCGACTGCCCGGCAACGGCGGATGCGCTGCGGCTGTTGACCGTCGCGGATCTGGTCGCCGACGGGGTGGAGCGGGTCTGGCCGCAGCACGTACGCGTGACGATGGGGTCGGGTTCACCGCAGTGGCAGCTGCTGGCCGCGCTACTGGTGGATCGGCTGGTCGACTCGACCGCGCCCGTCCGCACCCTTCTCGCGGATGCGGAGCGGGCCGGAGTCCGGCTGGTCGTCGGCGCACGGTCGGTGGCGGCGGCGGAGGCGCGCCGGACCGTCACCGCGTTGGCGCTGCTGGGTATCGCCCTGGACGATGTCGTGGTCAATGGTGTTCTGCCGCAGGATGATTCGATTCCGGACGGTGACGATGCGCCGCCGTCGGCGCGCTGGTACGCGCGGCGTCGGGGCGACCAGGAGGGCGCCGTCGCGCAGCTGCGCGCGGCGCTTTCCGGGACCCCGGTGCTCGTCGCCCACGACGGGGGTGGAGAGCCGGTAGGGTGGGACGCTCTCGGCGCCGTCGCCGACGATCTCGAACCGGCGGGTGCCGCGGGGGAGCGGCGCGGACCGACGGTGGAACACGAATCGGGGGTGGGGGTGGACTCGGTGTACGCGCTGCGGGTTCCGCTGCCGCTGGTCGACCCGGCGTCGCTGAGCCTCGGCCGGGTCGGCGACGACCTGCTGATCGGGGCGGCGGGGGTGCGGCGGCGGCTGCCGTTGGCGTCGGTCCTGCGGCGCTGCGACACGGTCGACGCGGGGCTCGAGGGGGACGACCTGGTGGTCCGCTTCCGGCCCGACCCTCAGGTGTGGCCGCAGTGAGCGCCGACCACGCGGCCCTGATGGCCGAGCTGAGGGCGCTGGCGAACGCGGCCCTCGACCGCCTCGAACCCCTCCTGGAACGTGCCGCGGACGTGGCCGCCGCCGTCGCTCCCGAGCGTGGTGAGGACGGTGCTCACGAGGGCGGCGAGGACCGTGGCTCCGCGTGCGGCTGGTGCCCGGTCTGTGCGCTCGTCGCACTCGTGCGCGGCGAGTCCCACGACCTGCTGACGCTGGTCGCCTCGCAGCTCTCCGCGCTGCTCGCGCTGGTGCGGGCGCTGCTCGACGAGCACGACGGACACGGCGGGCCCCCGGAGGGCGGACCCGACGGCGACACGACCCCGCCGCCGCGCCGCGCCTTCGTGCCGATCCAGGTGCGGATCGAGGACAATCCCACCGCATGAGCAACGAGCCGGAAGCGGCGCCGACCATCGGCGTCGACGTGGGCGGAACCAGCATCCGGGCCGCGGTCGTCGACGCCGCCGGGGAAGTACTCGACACGGCGCAGGCGCCGACCCCGCGATCTGCGCCGGCGCTCGAGGACGCCCTCGACCGGACACTTCGGGAATTGATCTCCCGCAACGAGATCAGGGCCATCGGACTCGCGGTTGCGGGTTTCGTGTCGGAGGACCGGACGATCGTGCGATTCGCGCCGCACCTGCCGTGGGTGGACGTGCCGGTGGCACGTGACCTCGGCCGGCGGCTCGGCCTGCCGGTGGTGCTCGAACACGACGCGAACGCGGCGGCGTGGGCGGAGCGGCGGTTCGGTGCCGCGACCGGCGGCGGCAACGTCGTCACGGTCGCGGTCGGCACGGGAATCGGCGCGGCCCTGCTGGTGGACGGGCATCTGTACCGGGGCAGTCACGGGGTGGCCCCCGAACTCGGACATCTGCAGGTGGTGCCCGGCGGGCGGCCCTGTGCCTGCGGCAAGCGCGGCTGCTGGGAACGGTACTGCAGCGGGACCGCGCTGGTGGAGACCGCGATCGAGTTGCTCGCCGCCGACCCGTCCGGGTCCACCGTGCTCGCGGCGGAGGTCGCACGGGATCCGGGATCGCTCACCGGCCGCCGGATCGCAGGCGCCGCCCGCGACGGGGACCGCGTCGCGGTGCGCACAATGGCGGAGTTCGCCCGCTGGCTCGGCGTCGGTCTGGCGATGGTCGCCGACGTCTTCGATCCCGAGCTGATCGTGATCGCCGGGGGCGTGGCGAGCTCGGCGGGCCTGTTCCTCGACGAGGCCCGCGAGCACTACGCGCGCGCCCTGACCGGGGCGGGGCACCGGCCGCTGGCGCGGATCCGGACGACCCAGCTCGGCGAGGCGGCCGCGATGGTCGGGGCCGCTGACCTGGCCCGCGCGGCACTGCGGTAGCCATGCCGTGACCAGTGTCACACGCGGCTTTCCCGTGTGGCCGGGCACACGGCACGTCGGTACAGTTCACGGCACACGAGGTCGGGAGGCGCCATGTGGTACTGGCTTTTCAAGTACATCCTTCTCGGGCCGATCCTGTTCGCGCTCGGCCGTCCCAGAATCGAAGGGGCGCACAACCTTCCGGTGCACGGCCCGGTCATCCTGGCGAGCAATCACCAGGCGGTCATGGACTCGTTCTACCTGCCGTTGCGCGCGCCGCGGCGGATCACCTTCCTGGCCAAGAGCGAGTACTTCACCGGCTCGGGACTCAAGGGACGCTTCCAGAAGTGGTTCTTCACCGCCGTCGGCCAGGTGCCGATCGACCGCACCGGCGCGGACGCCGCGGCGGACGCCCTCGCCGCCGGACTGCGGGTGCTCGGCGACGGCAAGTTGCTCGGCATCTATCCGGAGGGCACCCGCTCCCCGGACGGCCGGCTCTACAAGGGCAAGACCGGGATGGCCCGGATGGCCCTCGCCGCGGGTGTCCCGGTGATCCCGGTCGCGATGATCGGCACCGACAAACTCAACCCGATCGGTTCGCGCTGGCCGCGTCCGGCGAAGATCGTGATCCGGATCGGGGAACCGATCGACTTCTCCCGGTTCAGCGGCATGGCCGGCAATCGGTTCGTGGAACGGGCCGTCACCGACGAGGTGATGTACAAGCTGATGCAGTTGTCGGGTCAGGAGTACGTCGACGTCTACGCCGCCAGCCTCAAGTCCGGGGTCGCCGGCCACGCGGACCCGCGGGTCCCCGCCACCCGGGCCGGGTGACCGGGGGCGTCAGGCCACCGGTACCGGCTGGGCCGCCGGTGCCTCGGCCGCCGCGGGTGCCGACAGCCGGACGAAGGCCAGCAGCGCCAGCGTCGCCACGCCCCACCACACGTACGACGACGCCAGGAACTGGTCCCACAGCGGCCAGCCGAGGCCGCTGGTCCGCCCCGGCGTGAGCCGCCAGTGCGGGGCGAGCACCAGGAGCGCGATCCCGCCGAGCGTCCACCCGGTCCACAGGGCCCGCCGGCCCGGTTCCTGTCGGGCCCGGCCGAGCGCCAGGTGCCCGAGAGCCATCAGCAGCGGCACCGCCCACACCCAGTGGTGCGACCACGACACCGGCGAGATCAGCAGGCCGAGGACCGCGGTCGCGGTCAACGCGAGAACCGGATGCCCCGCCGCCAGGGTCCGCCGTACCGCGACCACCGCGATCGCCAGCACAAGCAGGCAGCACAGCAGCCACACCGCCGACCGGGCCGTGCCCTCGAGCCCGAGGCGGGCCAGCATCCCGGTCAGCGACTGGTTCGCCGCGTACGCGGGGCGGCCGATCCGGTTCGAGTCCAGCAGGGTCTCGGTCCAGTACTGCTTGGCGTCGGAGAAACACACCACGAACCCAAGCCCGGTCCCGAGCAGGAACCCGCCCGCGGTGGCGACGACCGCCCGAATGTCCTTGCGCAGCAGGAAGTACAGCACGAACACGGCCGGGGTCAGCTTGATCGCGGCGACGAGGCCCACCAGCAGTCCTCGCGGCCACGGCGTGCGCGGCAGCAGGCAGTCCGCAGCCACGAGGGCCATCAGCACGATGTTGATCTGCCCGTAGTCGAGGGTGGAGTACACCGGCTCGAGGAGCAGGGCGCCGGCGAAGACCGCAGGCACCGTCCACACCGCCACCCGGCGGTCGATCACTCCGAGCGAGCGCAGGGTCAGCGCGACCGTGGCCAGCAGCGCGGCCAGCGAGAGGACGGTGAGGACGATTCCCGCCTGGTGCAGGCTGATCGCCGACAGCGGACTGAACACGATCGCGGCGAGCGGGGGATAGGTGAACGGCAGGAGGGACCCGAGCGCGGTCGGCGGCATCTCGCCGTACAGCGCCGTGCCGTTGGCGAGGGCGGTGCCACCGAGCCGGTAGACGTCGAGGTCGATCCGGTAGTAGTCGCCGAGGTCGCGCAGCCACGGGAACCCGACCAGGTTGTAGGCGATGCCGACCAGCGCTGCGACCGCGATCGTGATCCGCAGCGCGGCACCGGCCGGGGTGCCGGCGCGGGGGAACCAGGTCCGGTCCGTCGACTCCGCTGACGTGGTGAGGTCGCGGGCGGGTGCCCCGGCTGGGTCGGCGGTGGGCCCGGGGTCGCGGGGAGTCGGCACCAGTCATCCTTCGGGTCGGGGGCGGTCGCATCACCAGTGTGCCGGGCGCATAGGGTTGCCCGTCGTGCGCTACTTCTACGACTGCGAGTTCATCGAGGATGGTCGCACAATCGACCTGGTTTCCATCGGTGTGGCCGCCGAGGACGGTCGCGAGTTCTACGCCGTGTCCACCGAGTTCGACGCGACCCGGGCCGGCAAATGGGTGCGCAGCAACGTGCTTCCCAAGTTGCCGCCGCAGTCGTCGCCGGTGTGGAAGAGCCGCGACAAACTCCGCGACGACCTGCTCAAGTTCCTGATCCCGCGGCCCGGTGTTGTACCGGAACTGTGGGCGTGGGTTGCCGCGTACGACCATGTGGCCCTGTGTCAGCTGTGGGGTGACATGACGGCGCTGCCGCAGTCGATGCCCCGGTTCACGCGAGAACTCAAGCAGTACTGGGAGGACGCGGGTCGGCCCGCGCTGCCTGCCGCCCCTGCCGACGCCCACGACGCGCTCGCCGACGCGCGGCACAACCTGGCGAAGTTCGAGGCGATCCGGATCGCCTCGACGCTGCGCTGAGCCGGGCGGGTCCTCGGCGCCTGCGGTCACGGTCGGGCGTCGATCACACCCACCCGTGTCGGTCACCACGGTGACCGAATATCCTGGACAGGTGAACTGGACAGTCGACGTGCCGATCGACCGCTTGCCCGAACTTCCGCCGCTGCCCGCGGCGCTGCGACAGAAGCTGGACGAGGCGCTGAGCAAGCCCGCCGCGCAGCAGCCGTCGTGGCCCGCCGATCAGGCAGCCGCCATGCGCACCGTCCTGGAGAGCGTCCCGCCGATCACGGTGGCCAGCGAGGTCGAGGACCTGCAGGCGCAGCTGGCGTCCGTCGCCCGCGGCGAGGCGTTCCTGCTGCAGGGCGGCGACTGCGCGGAGACCTTCGCGGACAACACCGAGCCGCACATCAAGGGCAACATCCGCACCCTGCTGCAGATGGCCGTCGTGCTCACCTACGGTGCCTCGCTCCCGGTGGTGAAGGTCGGCCGCATCGCCGGTCAGTACGCCAAGCCCCGCTCGTCCGACACCGACTCGCTCGGCCTGCTGTCGTACCGCGGCGACATGGTCAACTCGCTGGTCGCCGACGAGGCGCTCCGCGTGCACGACCCGTCGCGGCTGGTCCGCGCCTACGCCAACGCGAGCGCCGCGATGAACCTGGTGCGCGCCATCACCGCCGCCGGCGAGGCGGACCTGCATCGTGTGCACGACTGGAACCGCGAATTCGTCGCGTCGTCGCCCGCCGGCGCCCGGTACGAGGCCCTCGCCGCCGAGATCGACCGGGGTCTGCGCTTCATGGACGCCTGCGGCGTCGTCGACCCGAACCTGCAGTCCGCGAAGATCTTCGCCAGTCACGAGGCCCTCGTCCTGGACTACGAGCGGGCGATGCTGCGTCTCGACGAGACGGGTGACCACCCGAAGCTGTACGACCTGTCGGCGCACTTCCTGTGGATCGGCGACCGCACCCGTCAGCTCGACGGCGCGCACATCGCGTTCGCGGAACTGATGGCCAACCCGATCGGCCTGAAGATCGGCCCGTCCACCACGCCCGAGATGGCCGTCGAGTACGTCGAGCGGCTCGATCCGACGAACAAGCCGGGCCGGTTGACGCTGATCTCCCGGATGGGCAACGGCAAGGTGCGCGACCTGCTGCCCGGGATCATCGAGAAGGTGCAGGCGACCGGGCACCAGGTGATCTGGCAGTGCGACCCGATGCACGGCAACACCCACGAATCGTCCACCGGATACAAGACCCGGCACTTCGACCGGGTGGTCGACGAGGTCCAGGGCTTCTTCGAGGTGCACAACGCGCTCGGCACCCACCCGGGTGGCATCCACGTGGAGCTGACCGGCGAGAACGTCACCGAGTGCCTCGGCGGCGCCCAGGACATCTCCGACGTCGACCTCTCGGGCCGCTACGAGACAGCGTGCGATCCGCGTCTGAACACCCAGCAGTCGCTGGAGCTGGCGTTCCTGGTCGCCGAAATGCTGCGCGGCTGACCAACGTTCGTGCCCGCCTCGGCCCGTCCCGGATTCTCCGGGGCGGGCCGAGGCGCGTGCGGGGTCGACGCGTTCGGGTCGAAACGTGTCGGCCCCCGGCGTTACGGTCGCGGTGATCGATGAATCCACACCGACAGTGAGGCACGCATCATGAAGATCACCGAAACGCAGATCGGCGCCCCCTGTTGGGCCGAACTGGGCACCACCGACGTCGCGGCGGCCGGCGCGTTCTACGGGGCACTGCTCGGCTGGACGCCGGAGGAGAACCCCAACCCCGAGGCGGGCGGCTACACGACGCAGCTGCTGGGCGGCGACCCGGTGGCGGCGGCCAGCCCGCTCCACCAGGAGGGCCAGCCCGTCGCGTGGACCGCGTCGATCGCGGTCGCGGACGTCGACGCCACCGTCGCGAAGGCGACCGCGGCCGGTGGCGCCGTGCTCGCCGAGCCGATGGACGTGTTCGACCTCGGCCGGTTCGCCGTCCTCGCGGACCCGACCGGCGCGGTGATCTCGCTGTGGCAGGCGAAGACCTTCTCCGGCGCGGCCCGGCTGAACGAGACCGGCGCGCTGTGCTGGATCGAACTGCGCACTCGCGACACCGCCGCCGCACAGAAGTTCTACACCGAGGTGTTCGGCTGGACGGTGAACGCGGGGGAGGGCTACACCCAGTTCGGCGTGGCGGGCCAGGACTTCGGCGGAATGATGGCGATGGGCGAGGACTTTCCGGAGGGAATCCCGCCGCACTGGGCGCTGTACTTCGGTGTCGACGACGTCGACGCATCCGCCGCCCGTGCCACCGAGCTCGGCGGTGTCGTGCACGTTCCCGGCACCGACATCCCCGGCACCGGCCGCTTCGCGGTGCTCACCGACCCGCAGGGCGGCGCGTTCGCGATCTACACTCCGGCGCGCTGACGCCCTTCACGTCACAGCGCCGACGCGCTCGCGGGGGTGACGCGGGTGCGGCTCAGCTGCCCGCGCTCCACACCGGGTAGACGTAGTGCCCGGGCCCGCCACCGGGCAGGCTCGACCCGGACACGTTCGGGAAGTCGGCAGGCAGCCGCACCAGCTCGTGCGGGTTGCCGTCCCGGTCGGCCTGCCAACAGCCCGTCAGCACTCCGTGGAAGGCGGTGCACACGATGCGGGTGCTGGTTCCGTAGGGGGAGGTGAGCCGGTCCTTCGCGACGAACGGGTTCCAGTACTCGGGGTTGTCCGGAGTCAGGAAGTGGGTGTTGTCGAACGGGACCGACGGCGACGGGTAGTCCGGAATCGGTGGCCACTCGTCTGCAGCGTTCGCTGCGGCGGGGGCACCGATCAGGGCCGCGGCGACGAGACCGGCGAGAGTGAACGAACGCAGGCGAACGGACATCGGGACTCCTCCGGTGGGTTGTCCTGCCTGTCGGGGCGCGCGGCGCGCGCGTTACCCCGCGGGATCAGGGCAGCGCCGTGAGCGTCACCGTGCTGCCCGGCTCGACGCGGGTGCCGGAGCCGGGGTTCTGGCTGATGACCAGGGACCGATCCGATTCGGAGACCTGGCGGACCTGCACCTCGAGACCGAGCCCGACCAGTTCGTCGCGGGCGGAGCCGACGGAGCGGCCGATCATCGACGGCACCTTCACCGCGGTCGAGACGGTCAGCGTCACGCTGGAGCCGGCGCCGACGCGGCTGCCCGACGTCGGTTCGGTGCCCACCACGTCGCCGGCGTCGACCCCGCTGTCGAACACCTCCCGGGTGTCGGAGACGACGATCCCGACGGCGTCGAGGGCCGCGCGGGCCTGGTCGACACTCTTGCCGCGCAGGTTCGGCACCTCGACGGGCGGTGACCCCTTGCTGCGGATCACCTTCACCTGGGAGCCGACCGCGAGCACGGTGCCGGGGCCGGGTTCGAGCGCCGCGACCGCACCGGTCGGGGCCTTGGTGCTGAACGCCTCGCCGCCGTCCACCGGAACGAAGGTGTGGGCTCGCAACGAGTCCTCCACGGCGGCGACATCGGCGCCGACGGTCAGATTCGGCACCGCCGGCTTGCCGAGGGAGACCCGCACCGCCACCGAACCGTCCCGGGGCACCCGGGCGCCGGAGTCGGGGTCGGTGCCGAGGAGGACGTCCGTCGCGGCGGTGTCCGAGTACTCGCCGCGGATCTCCGTGGACAGCCCGGCCGCCTCGATCGCCGCGGTGGCCGCGGCCCGGTCCATCCCGGCGACCGAGGGAACCGATGTGTAACGCCCGGACCCGAGCCACCAGCCGCCGAGGCCGACCAACGCGGCGAGCAGCAGGATCACCGTCAGCCAGATCAGCATCGCGCGGCGGGAGCGGGCCCGGTCGGCCGCGAAATCTGGGTACTCGTACTGCGCAGGTCCGCGTCGGTGTCCGTCGTCGTCGGGCGCGGACTCCACTGCCTCGCGATGGGTTTGCGTGGTGACGACCTTGGTGGGCTGCGGGGTGACGTGCTCGACGCCCGGGTGCGCGACGACCGCGGTCGCCGTCGACGTCACCTCCGTCGGGGCCGCGCCCTTCGGGCCCGCGCCGGCGACCTCGGTGGGTGCGGCGGCACCCGCCACCTGTCTCGCCGCGCTCAGGTGCTGGGCCGAGCTGCGGGGCGCGGGCACCCGGTAGCTGGGCAGCCCGAGCTGACGCGCCGCGCCGCGCAGGGCGGCGGCCATCTCCCCGGCATGGGAGTACCGGTCCTCGGGGTCGCGCGCGGTCGCCTGCAGGACCAGGCGGTCGAACTCGGCCGGCACGCCGGGGATCGCCGAACTCGGTGCCGGCACGTCGGCGTTGATCCGCTGATACGCGATCGACAGCGAGGTGTCGCCGGTGAACGGCGTTCTGCCGGTGAGCATTTCGAACAGCAGCACACCGGTCGCGTACACGTCGCTGCGTGCGTCGGCGTTGCCGGAGGTCACCTGCTCGGGGGACAGGTAGGCGGCGGTGCCGAGAATCACGCTCGACGACGTGGCGTTCGATCCGGCCACGGCGCGGACCAACCCGAAGTCGGCGATCTTCACCTCGCCGGAATCGGAGATCAGCACGTTCTCCGGCTTGACGTCTCGGTGCACCAGCCCGGCCCGGTGGGCCACCGCGAGCGCATCGAGCACCGGTCCGGCGACGGCGGCCGCGGCGTGCGGAGGCATCGGACCGCGTTCGCGCAGCAGTTCGCGCAGAGTGCCGCCCGCGACCAGTTCCATCACCAGGAATGCGTGCTCCCCGTCGATGCCCTGGTCGTAGACCGCGACCAGCCCGGGGTGACTCAGCCGGGCCACCGCTCGCGCCTCGAACTCGAATCGGGACAGGAACTGCGGGTCCTGCGCGAACTTGGGGTCCATCACCTTGATCGCGACCGGCCGATCCAACCGAAGGTCCATTCCCCGGTAGACCATCGACATGCCACCCCGCGCGATCGGGGCGTCCACCCGATAGCGTCGTTCGATCAGCTGGCCGATCAGCCGCTGGTCACCTGGCCCCACCCGCGTTTACCTCGTCTCCCTCGTCGTCGCCGAGTCGCCCGCCCCGGTCGGGCGGTCGGCAGTGTCCGGATCGATGGTAGCCAGCGGAGTCACCGGGTGGCCGAACCCGATACGGTTACGGGTGTGAGTGCCATTCCGTACACCGACGACGTCCTCGATCCCAGTGTCTCGCTGCTGCAGTTGCCCGATGTGGCGAAGGTGCTCGGCCTGGTGGTCACCAAGGTGCATCAGATGCTGCGCGACGGCGAGCTGATCGCGGTGCGCCGCAACGGCATCATCTCCGTCCCCGAGGCATTCTTCGCCGGGGACGACGTGGTCCGACTCCTGCCCGGACTGCTGATGGTGCTGCGCGACGGCGGCTACACCGACGCCGAGATCCTGCGGTGGCTGTTCACCGAGGACGAGACCCTGCCCGGCACGCCGATCGACGCGATGCACACCGACTCGGCACGTGAGGTCGTGAGGCGCGCTCAAGCGATGGCCTTCTGACCACCCAGCGGCCGGGCGCCGCGGCAAGCCACGACGGTGGACGTGGCGTCACCGGTCGACGGCACGGGTGGTGTCGGACCATTCGCTCGTGAGCTGACGGTAGCGGGGCGTCGAGCCGGCCGGGCAGTCCTCGAAGCCGCCGGGAACCGCCCAGCGCGCCAGCACCGCGCGGGCGGCCTCCCGGAGCTCCTCGTCCTGCGCCAGGAACTGCATCACACGCCGACACGGCGGCCGGTCCCCGACCAGGGCTGCGAAATCCGGGCAATCGCGCAACAGCCGTTCGAACAGTGCCTCCTGCGTCTGTAGCGGAAGCGGGAGGTCACCCGGTGGTGCGAGCGCGCCCCAACCGGAGGTGTAGAGCAGAAAGGCCGATGGTCGTTCGCGGCCCTGAAGGGTCAATCGGCACTTGTCCGCGGGGACCAGCCGACGGACGTAGTTCGATTCCGTCGCGTCGAGACAGCGCAGCTGCGCACGATCGAAGAGCGAAACGAACACCGCCGCCCGCGCCCCCGGACGGTACGTCGGTGTCGCGGCGACGTAGCCGGGTCTGCTGACATGCGCGCTGTGACTCACTTCGAGGTCGTCGACGGTGGCCCGGAAGAACGGCACTGTTGTGTCGACATCCGCGCTCGCACACTTGCGCCGAACGACCTCCGGTGAGGCGTTGCAGCCCACGGCAACCACCAGGTAGCGGCTGTCCACGCCGGCGGCATTCGATGCGCGTAGCGCGTGTTCGAGCGTGACCGACCGTGCGTCGGCGCCCGATCGCACCCGCGCTCGGCCCAGCCTGCTTCCCGCGCTCGGAACGAGACGGTCGTAGCCCCGCTCGTGGAGGAGCCCGCTGCGAGTCGGCCGGGCTCCGGGATAGAGCCACGGAGACCGTGCGATGTCGCCGGAGTTCGGGTCGACGGTGGAACCCACACCATCCAGTATCGCCGCGGCGCCGAGTCAGGTCCGCCCGCGTCCACGATCGACCGCGCTCACTCGGCGGGGGCGGGTGCGGCCGGGCGGCCCGCGGTGCGGCGGACCCGTCCGAGTGCGGGCACCGCAAGCGAGCCGACGAGCAGCGGCGCCGTGATCGCGATCCGCCGGCGGCGCGGCACCACCACTCGCCGCCGCAGGACCGGGTAGCCACCGGCCTCGATCTCGTCGAGGATCGCCGAGTACAGCTCGAACGCGGCGACCAGGCCGGGCCGCGCGCGGGGGGACAGCATCGCCAGGCCGGGCTCCGCGACCCGGTACCAGTTCCGGTTGATCGCGATCAGGTGGGCGAGGGCCCGGGCGATCCGCGGGTCCGGCCGCCCGTCGGCGCGGCGGGCCCGCAACAGGTCGGCGTCGACACCGAACGCGGCGAGTTCGTCGGCGGGCAGGTAGATCCGGCCCCGGTCGAGGTCCTCGCCGACGTCGCGGAGGAAGTTCGTCAGCTGGAACGCCTCGCCGAGCGCGGCGGCGGCGGGTTCGGCCTCGGCTCGCGGGGTGACGGTGCCGAGCACCGGCAGCATCTGCAGGCCGATCGCGGCGGCCGAGCCGCGCATGTACTCCCGCAGATCGGCCATCGTCGCGTACGTCGCCCGGAACCCCGGTGCACCCGGGACGTCCATCCGCATCGACGCCAGGAACACGGTGAAGTGTGCCGGGTCGATGCCGTAGCGACCGATGGTGTCCGCGACCGCGCGGACCTCGGGGCGGGCGCCCGCGACGGTGCCGGCCAGCGCCGCAGCCAGCTCCGCCTCGACGGCGTCGATCTCGGCCAGACAGTCGGCGGGAGAGCGGCCCGCGAGCGCATCGACGTCGACGATGTCGTCGACTGTGCGCGCGAAGCCGTACAGCGCGTGCACCGCGGGCCGGTCCCGTCGGGGCAGCAGCCGGGTCGCGAGGTGGTAGCTCTTGCCGTGCTCCGCAGCGAGCCGTCGGCAGTGCCGGTACGCCCCGTCGAGGTCCACGGGAGCCGGGTCGTGCAGCGCGGTCATCTCAGGCCCGGTCGGGTGCGAGCGGCGCGTCCGCCGTGGTCGCCGCGACCTTCGGTTCCCGCACCGAGCGCAGCCGCAGCGGGTCCACGGTGACCAGCGAGCGAGCGGCGACGACCGCCGCGAAGGTCGCGAGCAGCACGTGCGGCAACGAGTACAGGCCGATCGATCCGTCCGGGTTGAACACGAGCATCAGCCACGTCGACAGGCCGACGAGGACCATCAGCGTCGTGGTCGACATCGCGAACCCGGCAGCGATCGCCAGCGGCCACGAGTAGTACCAGGGCAACGCGGCGGGGGAGAGCAGCACGATCACGACCAGCGCGACGAGGATGCCGAGCACCGCCTGGCGCTCGGTCTTGCGGAACCGCCACCACACGGCGACCAGCGTGGCGATCATGACCAACGCGGAGATCGCCCGGGTCACCTCGAGCACCGGGCCGAGGCGCAGGCCGGTGAACCACGACGTGGAGACGGTGACGATGTGCGCGAGGATCGTCGGCAGCGACAGCCAGTTGATGATCTTTGCCGAACCCTGCAGCGCCGTCAGCCAGCCGAGCCCGACGCCGGCAACGAGGGAGCACACCGCGAACACCGCCGCGAACACACCGAACCCGGTGCCGGCGGTACGCACGAACGACACCAGCGGCGACGGGGGCTGCCTGCCCTCCGCCTGTGCCCGCTCGCGTTCGTGGATCATCCAGATCCACACGAGGAACGGCAGTGCCACCCCGGCCATCGCCTTGACCGCGACACCGAGGGCGATGACCGCGATCCCGGCGACGTGTCTACGGTCGAGGACCAGGGTGATGCCGGCGACCATCAGGCCGACCATCAGAAGTTCGTTGTGCACCCCGCCGACGAGATGGATCAGGACGAGGGGATTGAGGACGGCCAGCCACAGCGCGGTCGACGCGTCGCCGCCCAGCTGGCGCGCCAGTCGCGGCAGCGCCCACATCAGCAGCGCCAGCCCCGGAAGCATCGTCAGCCGCAGCAGCATGGTGCCTGCGATCACGTTGTCGCCGGTGATCGCGGTGATGCCCTGCCCGAGCAGCAGCGACACCGGACCGTACGGCGCGGTGGTGGTGGTCCACACGTTGCTGACGTTGTCGAGCAGGATGCCGGGGTTCGCCACCGGGCCGACGGCGTAGGGGTCGAAGCCGTCCCGCAGCAGCGCGCCCTGCGCGAGGTACGAGTACGCGTCACGGCTGAACAGCGGAACCGACAGCAGCAGCGGCCCGGTCCACGCGGCGATCACCCAGCGCAGCTCACCGACCTCGACGAGCCCGGCGCGTACGTTCCGCCCGATCCGCACCCATGCCGCGATCATCAGCAGCACGCCGATCCAGACGACGAGCGTCGACAGCACGAAGCCGTGACCGAACCGCAGCCACGACAGGTACATCGCCTCGAGCAGCGGGTCGCGGCGGCGGACGGCCCCGGAGCCGAATCCGCCGAAGGTGATCATGATCGCACCGAGGACGCCGAGGACAGCGGCGTGCCCGACGTCGCTACGCAGGAACGCGGCCGCCGAACGCGGCCGAGTGGTGGGGGACGACATCGGTTACTGATCTCCCCCTGTTCGGCTGGACGACGGCGAATCGGCTTGACGAGGCCACCGCCGCGACGCGGTGGAACGGTGACGGCCACACAGTTTAGTGGTTGCGGGGCCCGACCCGGGAAACGAGCCCGCCGCGTCGCTGTTCACCTGGCGTTCGAACGGTGGACGGGGTCACGGCCGAGGATCCGCGCGGCGGCGAGTTTCCCGGACAGCAACACCGTCGGCACCCCGACCCCGGGGGTGGTGCCGCAACCGGCGAGGACGACGTTCGAGGCGCCGGTGGTCAGGTTGCCGCGCCGGAAGGGGCCGGTCTGGACGAACACGTGGGCGGCGGCGAAGGGGGAGCCGTCCGACATGCCGCGTTCGGCCCAGGTTCGTGGCGTGTCGACGACGTCGACCCGGAAGTGCTCGGCGATGCCGCGGTAGCCACGGGCCTCCAGCACACCCAGCAGTTCCCGGACGTACGGCTCACCGAGGGCGTCCCAGTCCAGCGGGGCGCTGCGCAGGTTCGGGCACGGCGCCAACACCGACAGCGGCTCGTGCTCGACGCCGTCGCGGACCACCCGCAGTGCCGGGTCCGTGCACGCGGGGCGGGTCAGCAGCAGGGAGGGATCGCTCATCAGCCGGCCCCGGCCTGCGTGCGCGGTGATCTCCGCGAAGGTGCGTTCCCAGGCGTCGCCGAAGTCGATGGTGTGATGGCCGCTGTCCGCCCACTGCCGCGCCACCTCGGCGGGGACGGTGCCGTGCGCGACGACGGCGGACGGCGAGTGCCGCACCGGGCGGCGGGGCAGGCGCCGCCGCGGCAGCAGTGCCTCACCGGCGCCGAGGTCCGCGGTCAGCACGACCGCGTCGGCATCGTGGGCGGTGCCGTCGGCGGTCCGCACTCGTCGGGCCCGGTCTCCGTCGTACTCGATCGACGTGACCTCCGCGCCCAGTCGCACCTTCCCGCCCGCGGCCGTCAGCGCATCCGCCATCGCCTCCGCGACCCGCCGCATGCCGCCGTCCGGGAAGTACACCCCCATCGACGTGTCCATGTGCGCGATCGCGCCGTACACACCGAGGGCCCGCGACGGCGCGACGCCCGCGTACAGGGCCTGGAACGTGAAGATCCGCTGCAGTCTCGGGTCGTGGACCAACCGGGCGACCCGGGGGCCGAGCCGGCCGAACCCGCCGCGGCGGAGCAGCGTCCACAGGTCGCGGCGGGCCGCCGGGGTGCGCACCAGATCCAGCGGCGAGTCGAAGTTCGCGTCCATGAAGTTGTCGAAGTCGGCGCCGAAGATCGTCGCCAGCCAGGCCCGCAGCCTGCGGTAGCCGTCGGCCTCGGCGTCGCCGCACACCCGCGCGACCTCGGCGGTCATCGCCTCCTCGTCGGCGAACACCCGAAGGGCCGAGCCGTCTGCGAACCGGGCGTGGTAGGACGGGTCGAGTTGGCGCATCCGCAGCGGTGGGGTGACCGATGCGGGTCCCGCCCCGACTGCGGCGAGCGCCTCGTCCACCAGCTCGGGCATCGTGAGAACCGTTGCGCCGTTGTCGATCTCGTAGCCGGGCCCGACGTGGACGCCCACCCGGCCGCCGACCGTCGCGTCGCGTTCGAGGACGGTGACCTCCCGGCCGGCGCCGCGCAGGTGCAGCGCCGCCGCCAACCCGGACAGGCCCGCCCCGATCACCACCACCCGGTCGGTGGGGCCGGGCACCGCGCGCACCATCAGGCGTTGCGGCGGCCCACCGCGACCGCCATCTCCCGCAGGCTCGCCTTGGCGGCCTCGGTCGCCGACGACGCGTCCAGCGCGCGCAGTCCGGTCGTCGTCAGCTCGTCGATCCTCGCCTGGACCGCTTCGACGGCACCGAGGTCGGTGATGACCTGCCGCATCCGATGCACCTGGTCGTCGTTGAGGTCGGCGCCGATGCCGCGGCGCAGGAAGTCGGCGGTACCGGGATCGGAGGCGTCCGCCCGCACCAGCGCCTCCGCGAACAGCACCGTCCGCTTGCCCTCGCGCAGGTCGTCGCCGGACGGCTTGCCGGTCACCTCGGGATCGCCGAACACGCCGAGCAGATCGTCCTGCAGCTGGAAGGCGATGCCGATGTCGGTGCCGAACTCCCGATACGCCGCGATCAGGGCGTCGTCGGCGCCGGCCAGCGCCGCACCGAGATGCAGCGGGCGCTCGATCGTGTACGCGGCCGTCTTGTAGCGATTGATCCGCAGTGCCGCCGCCACCGACTCGTCACCGGTGACCTCGGTGCTCACGTCCAGGTACTGCCCGCCGAGCACCTCGGTGCGCATCGCGGACCACACGCGTGCAATACGGGCCTGCGCGTCCGCGTCGACGCCGGACTCGCGGATCAGGTCGTCCGCCCACGCCAACGCCAGGTCGCCGAGCAGGATCGCGACCGACTCGCCGAACTTCGCCGGATCGCCCGACCAGCCGCCCACCCTGTGCCGGTCCGCGAACTCCACGTGCAGCGTCGGGAAGCCACGCCGGGTCGCGGACGAGTCGATGATGTCGTCGTGCACGAGCGCGCACGCCTGGACCAGTTCCAGCGCCGAGCAGACCCGCAGCACCGCGGCGGCGTCCGGTCCGTGCTCGTCCCCGCCTGCGCCGAGCCACCCCGTCCATGCGAACGCGGGCCGCACCCGCTTGCCGCCGCGCAGCACGAACGCCTCCAGGGCGGCGGCCGCGTCGGAGAATGTCCCGCCGATGTTGTCGGTGATCGGACGCCGGGAGTCGAAGAAGGTGCGCAGTGCCGACTCGACGGCCGCGGGTACCGAGGTGGTCGAATCGGGAGGGGTACTCATGACGGCCACCCTAGGGCATCTCTCCCAATCCCCTTTTCGGCGCATCTGGCGCCCAATCGCCGCCCTGCGGCGTTGTCGTCGGCGCCGATACAACCCCGGTATCGGCTTCTCCTCCGCGCAGGAGCGGAGCCCGCGGAGCGACTCCTCCGTCTTGCAGAACGACGATTGTTTCGCCAGATGCATCCGAGAGGGATTGGGAGACACGCCCTGGTGGTGGCCTGAGAGCGGCCGGGGAGTGGCCGGGAAACCTCGCTCAGGCCCGCCCCTATGATTGACCCGTGACTTTTGATGCCGTCAGGGGGCGGTCCAGCGAGGGATGGGCGTCGCAGACCCCGTCGATCGTCGACCGTATCGGTACCGCCGGAGGGCGGATCCCGTTCTCCGTCGAGTTCTCTCCGCCGCGCGACGCCGACGCCGAGGCGCGGTTGTGGCGGGCCGTCCGCGAGTTCGAGCGGATGGGTCCGGCGTTCGTGTCGATGACCTACGGTGCCGGCGGATCCACCCGCGACCGCACGGTCCGCGTCACCGGTGAACTCGCCGAGGAGACCACCCTGCTGCCGGTCGCGCACCTGACGGCGGTGGGCCACAGCGTCGACGAACTGCGCACCATGTGCGGCGCCTACGCGGACCGCGGCATCAGCAACATCCTGGTCCTGCGTGGCGATCCGCCCGGCGATCCGCTCGGCGAGTGGGTCAAGCACCCCGACGGCGTCGAGTACGCCGAGGACCTCGTCCGGCTGGTGCGGGACATGGGCGACTTCCACGTCGGCGTCGCGTCGTTCCCCGAGGGCCACTACCGCGCCCCCGACCTCGACCACGACACGAAGTACCTGGTGTCGAAGCTGCGCGCCGGCGCCGAGTACTCGATCACCCAGATGTTCTTCGACGTCGACGACTACCTGCGGCTGCGGGACCGGGTGGTCGCGTTCGACGCCGAGCAGGGCGAGAAGCCGATCATCCCCGAGATCATGCCGATCACGTCGCTGCGGTCGGCGCGGCGCAGCCTCGAGCTGTCGGGCTCGAAGTTGCCCGCCCGACTCGAGGAGCGGCTCACGAAGGCCGCCGGTGGCGGTCCGGAGGAGAATCGGGCCGCGGTCCGGGAGGTGGGCATCGAGGTGGCCACCGAACTCGCCGAGCGGTTGATCTCCGAGGGCGCACCCTGCCTGCACTTCATCACCCTGAACTTCGCGCGGGCCACCCGCGAGGTGCTGACCAACCTCGGTTTCGCCAGCAACGCGGCATAGGTGCTCACGGGCGGTGGAGCCGCCTGCCCTTCCATGCGAGGGTGCCGCGGCGGTGCCGTAGGTGGGAGTCGACGGTCAACGCGGCCAGTACCAGCATCGACAGCGGATGCGCGGCCGCGTCCACCGCGTCCCGCGTGGACGGTCGCCGGCCGGACTCGACGCCGCGTGCCAGCAGCCGTGACGCGACGGCGCCGCCGTAGGCCGCGAGTCCCCAGCGACGGTGCCCGCCGGTGACCGCGGACAGCGGTGCCAGTACGTACGCAACCGTCCCGGCCCCGAGCACCGCGGCCGCCCCGGCAGGGGAGCCGAACTGTGTCCAGAGCCACCGCCCGTGGCCGTCCCGCACCTGCGTTGCCGAGGTGTACATCCGGCAGCAGGCCAGGGTCCCGGCCGCTGCGACCGCGGTCTGCCGGCCCGCGCGGCGCAACACCCGGGCCAGTTCCAGATCCTCCGCGACGTCCCCGGCGACCGCGTGATGTCCGCCGACCGCGCGGTAGCCGTCGGCATCGAACACCAGAAACTGACCGCACGCCACCGCCATCGACGGCCGCAGGCTGCGGTTCGCGATCGGGAGGGGCGCACTGGCCAGCCACGACCAGCACAGCAGCGGCTGCAGGAGGCGCTCGACCGGTGACACGGCCACCTGGTGGGGCCACGGGCACAGCAGGTCCACCCGCAGGCGGCGCAACGTGGTGACGGCGGCGGCGACCGCGTCAGGCATGAGCCGGACATCGGCGTCGAGGAACACCAGTGCACCGACGGGTTCGGCACGCACGAGGTCGGCGAGGTGCGCGCACGCCGCGGATTTGCCGACCCAGCCGGGCGGCGGGTCGCCCTCGCGGCGGTGAACCGTGAACCGGGCGTCGGTACCGATCGCCGCCATCGCGGCCTCGAAGGTGCCGTCGGACGACGCGTCGTCGAGTACCAGCACCCGCAGATCGGGCAGCCCCCGCTGAGCTCGCAGATCGGCGATCAGCAGCGGCAGGGTGGTGGCCTCGTCGCGAGCGGGGACGCAGACCGTGACCGGCTCGGTCACGGCGAGACCGGGACGCAGTCGGGGCATGGTGGCCGCGTTGACGGCCGCGATCGCGGCCCCGGCCCCCGACAGCGCCGCGCCGAGCCGGATCGCATCGTGCACCGGCCTCACCCGACGTCCCCCGTTCCGGGGATCAGTCCTGCTCGATCTTCGCCCGGTTGGCGCCGTCGCTGCGCAGGTAGCGAGGGGAGCGGTCGCGCTGGGTGTAGGCCATCACGCCGACGATCAGTGCGACACCGAGGGTGACGCCGCCGATGATGCCGGCCCAGCCTGCGAACCCGCGGGTGCTCGGGTCCTGGTAGCGGACCTCGGCCCGGAGCGTGTTGACCTCTCCGGGGGACAGCTTCCAGGTGACGATCGAGTCGCCGTCGCGGTTGCCGTTGGTGGTGGCCACCCGGGCCGGGAACGCGACGCTGATCTGGACATCGCTGCTGTCGGGCACGGCCTTCAGGTCGGCCTTGCCGTCGAGGACCACGACGTCGCCTGCGCGCTGGAAGTTCAGCTGCACGGACGGACCGGCCTGACCGGACATCGATCCGAGCTGCTGCACCTCACCGAAGGTCAGGTCGCTGAAGAACACCTGGGAGCCGACGTAGCCGTCCTGCTTGTACTCCTGCACCCGTACCTTGCCGACGAGTGAGTCCGGCGGCGTCAGTTCCGGCCCCGTGTCCGTCTCGCTGGTGGGGACGGTGGCCGCGACGATCTGACCGGACACCCGGTCGTCGGCGGACACACCCATCGACACCTGTACCCGCAGGCAGCCGCTGAGCAGGGGGACGGCCAGCAGCAGCAGGGCGGTCAGCGCGGCCAGTCGGGTGCGGGGGCGTCGGACACGGGACCGTTCATCACTGGTTCGGAGCGTCAGCACCTGGCCATGGTGCCAGCCCGGCTCAGACGCGCGAGCAGCGGCACGCCGACTACGCCCATGCCGACGAGTCCGTACCCCGACGACCACCCCAAATCGGGCAGGAACACCGCATGGGCCAGGGCGGACCCGAGCCACGTCCACAGGAACAGCGCGAGCGGAACCGCATCGGCGGCCGGGCTCGGGTCGACACCGGTACACCGGAGGTCCAGCCAGGTCAGGGTCGCCGCGATCGCGGCGGCGACCAGCAGCCAGCCCGCGTAGTTGGTCCAGGGGATCGGCTCGAGGCCGGGTGGGCTCGGGTGCGCCGAGCACCACTGCCACTGGCCGTCGGCGACCATCTGGGGATCCAGGTAGAGATCCCACCCGACGATCCCGACGGTGGCGAGTGCCGCCCGGGTCAGGGGGCGGCCCCGGTCGACCACGTGGGTGACCGCGCACCACACCGGGTAGCAGCCCGCCGTCCACGCCAAGGGCACCAGGAGTGGCACCGCCGCGAGCGACGGTCCGAGGCGGTCGGTCGCGTAGTCGTAGCACCCGAACGGGATTCCCGTGCCGGTGCCGACGATCTCCGACAGCAGCCCGAGCCCGGCGGTGACGACGAGCAGTGCTGCGGCCCACCGGAACCCGCGCGTGGACCAGGCGTGGGTCACCGCCGCCACGGCGAGCGACAGCACGGCGACGACCGTCACGGTGTCCCGTGCGGAGCCGTGCACCAGGGGGTAGGCGATCTGCGCGGTGACGGCGACCGCCGACGCGACCAGCGAAGGCGCGGTGCGCCACGCGTGCGCGGCAGGGGCACGCGGTGACGGTGCCGGTGTGACTCGCGTCATGGCCCCGCGCACGTCGCGTGTCATCGTCTCAGGAGCCGGCGCAGCCGCCCGAACCTGCCGTCGGACAACGCAACCCGAGCGGCACTGCGCCCGCTGGACCCGGACACCCCGCCGCCGGGGTGGGTGGACGCCCCGGTCAGGTACAGGCCGGTCGCGTCGGGTACCCGGTAGCCGGACAGTTCCGGCAGCGGACGCCACATGAACATCTGGTCCAGGGACATCTCCACGTGCATGACGTTGCCGCCGATCAGCCCCATCTCCGATTCGAGGCTCGCCGGGGTCTGTACCAGCCGGTGGCGGATGGACGCGGTGAATCCCGGTGCGAACCGTTCGATTTCGGCGACGATCCGATCGCCCTCGGTCTCCGCCAGGTCCGACCAGCTGCGGCCCCCGCTCAGCGCGTACGGATGCCACTGCGACCACAGCGTCGCCTGGTGCTCGCCGGGCGGGCACAGGCTCGGGTCGAGGCCGCTGAAGCTCATGGCGAGCACCGCAGGCGCCGGGGGCAGTTCCCCGGCGAGTGCCGCGCCGTGCGCCAGCCGCAACTGCGCCCGGTCGGTGACGAGCAGCTGCAGGCCGGAGGTGGCCGTCGCGCCCTCGGGGGCACTCGGGTACCGCGGCAGCGCGTCGGTGCCGAGCCGGAGCACCATGCCGATGCCCGGCCCGACCCGGATCCGGCGCCGCCAGTCCGCGATCCGGGCGGCGTCGTGTCCGCCGCGCTCGAGCAGGTCCAGGGTGGTCAGGATGTGGCAGCCCGCGATCACGACCTTCGACCGCACCTCGCGACCCGACGCGGTGCGGGTCAGCCAGCCGTCGCCGCTGCGGCGCAGTTCGACGACACCGTCCCCGAGCCGGACGGTGCCGCCGTCGGCGGTGAGCCGCGACGCCAGCGCCGCGGTCAGGGCGCCACTGCCGCCGACCGCGCGACCCGGCGGAATCGTGTGCATCAGGGCGGCGAACCCGACCATCGGGGCGGTGCCCGGCTCGGACATCGGCGGTCCCGACTGGGCGCCGAACCAGGCCAGGGCCGCCTTGAGGCGCTCGTCGTCGAACCAGTCGTCGAGCAGCGCGTCCCCGGACGCGAGGAACTCCCGCGACAGGGTCGTCGGCCCGTCACCGGTGTCGAGTCCCCAGAACGAGCGGACCAGACGGCCACCGGTCGGTGGGGCACCGAACGCCCGCATCACCGACGTCGTTCGCGGTCCCCACGTGCCGACGAAGCGGCGGTACGCGTCGGCGTCACGCGCTGAGCACGCCGCGGCGATCGAGCGGCAGGTTGCCTCGAGGTCGCGGTGGAAGACGATGCCCGGTCGCGGATCTCCCGGCGGTGCCGGTGCGAACGCCCACGGGTCGCAGTCCAGATAGCGCAACCCGTGTGCGCCGAGGTCGAGTTCCTCGACGATCCCCGTGTGCCGGATCATGATGTGCGCAGAGGAGCCGCGGTCCACCCGGTGTCCGGGGAACCGTTCGACGGTCGAGACGGCGCCACCGAGTTCGGTGTCGCGTTCGAGCACTTCGACGGCCCAGCCTTCGCGCGCGAGATAACACCCCGCGACGAGCGCATTGTGTCCGGAACCCACCACCACCGCGTCGATCACGACGCCAAGGCTATAAGGGTCAGAGCGGCAGCGGACGCCCCAGCACCGCGAACGGGCGGCTGTCGCCGGTGAACCGGAAGTGCCGGACCACATCTGTGAACCCGAGCCTGCGGTAGAGCCGCCACGCCCGGTTGTTCTCGTTCGGCACCTCGGGAGTGGACAGCAGCACCATGGACTCGGGGCGGTCGGTCAGCAACAGTCGCAGCAGCGCGCCGCCGGTGCCGTGCCCCTGGGCGCGGGGCGAGACGTGCAGCTCGGTGAGTTCGAAGTAGTCGCCGAGCACTGCCTCGATCTCGTCCGGATCGGCGCCGGACCGGCGCATGCCGTCCCGAACCTGCTGCTGCCACCACTGGTGGGGTGCGCCGCGGTAGCCGTACGCGATGCCGACCATCGCGTCGGCGCCGGAGGAATCGGGAGCGAACGCGGCGACACCGCGCCAGCCCGGCCGGGCGGTGTGCTCGGTCCACATCGGGGCGCGATGGATCTCGGTGCCCTTCGGGTAGCTCATCGCCTCGACGTAGATGGCGAGAGCTTCGGGCAGGCGGCCGCGCAGGTCGGCGGCGGACAGTTCGACCAGGCGGGGGACGGGGGTGGTGTCGACCGGACTCACCCTCTCTCTTGACTCCGTGTCGGTGGGGGCGGTTATATTGAATAGGTCGAACGAATGTTCGATACCGGCAATCCGGTGGAGCGTGAGGGAAGCGCGCTTCGCCGGATTGCACGGCAGGCGGGTGCGGGGGTGGATCCGAGGGGCGACGCGGGTCCGGGTGCTCTTCGGATTCCGCGGGCAATGCAGGGGAGGTGTTCGGCAGATGGCAATTCGGGTGACTCTGCTCGACCGGGCGGACGCACTGCTGGCGGAGGCGGCCGGGGCGCGTGATCCGGCGGACCGGTTCCTGGCGGCGTACCTGGCGGCGTTGCGCGGTGCGGGCGCGGCGCTCGCCGGTCGCACGCCGCGCTCGCGGTCCCGGAGTGCGTGGGTGCTGTTGAGTCGGGTCGAGCCGGACCTGTCCGGGTGGGCGGAGTTCTTCGCGTCGCACTCCGACACGCGGGCCGCGATCGAGGCCGGCATCTCCCGCACGATCACCGCAGCCGAGGCGGATCGCTTCCACGGAGAAGTGTCCAGGTTCCTGACCGTGGTCGAAGAGCGCCTCGAGGTCGTGGGCTGCCGGGGCCTTCGGGGTGAGGGTGGTCTCGTCCGCGCGTCGGCATAGGGTCGGGCGGGCCTGCCCACCAGGGCATCTGTGTGTCCGAGGGAAAATCTCGGGCAACTCGTTGTCGGAGTAGGTGGTACGGGGTGACGTGTACTCGTATCATTGACGACAGGTAGCCGCGAACGTCGGCAACCGGTCGATTCGACCCAACGATTCGGCCGCCAACTTGATGTGCCGGGGGAGGTAACCGTGCCACTCTCCGAGCACGAGCAGCGGATGCTCGATCAGATCGAGAGCGCTCTCTACGCCGAAGACCCTAAGTTCGCGTCCTCTGTGAGGGGAGGCCGTATGCGTGCGGCCTCGAGCAAGCGTCGGATGCAGGCGGGGGCCCTCTTCGTCCTCGGACTCGTTCTCCTGGTTGCGGGGATTCCCCTCGCAGCCAAGGCGGGCGTATTTCTGATCATCAGTCTGCTCGGCTTCCTTGTGATGTTCGGTGCCGGAGTTCTGTTCCTCAGGTGGGGATCAGGTCCGGGTGTGAAGGCGGGATCGGGCGAGAAGTCCGGGCCCGCGTCGTCGGCCAGTAAGCCTTCGGGCGGCCGTAAGAGCGGCGGCGGATTCTCGTCCCGCATGGAAGACCGATTCAAGAAGCGGTTCGAGCAGGAGTAGCGAACTCCGGCTTCGACTCGCAGCGAAAAGGCGCGACACGGTGTGTCGCGCCTTTGTCGTGTCTGCACGTCGTGAGTGCGTGGTGGGCGTGCCCTCGGGCCGTCCCCACCGCGCCCCACCGGTGCCCCCCACCGCGCCCCACTGCGAGCCCCACTTCGGTCCGCGTAATTGTCCTCGCGGCCCGAAGTGGTCGATGAGCTGGGACATTCGGCGGGCCGTGTGGCCACGCTCTCGGTGAGATCAACGTCGTGGTAGACGACACACGAAAATCCCCCCACCTTCCGCCACTGCTGTGACCTGCAATGACGGTCCGAAAGCCGTGAAGGTTGCGGCATGTTCGCCTTGTGCGTGGGGGAAAGTGGGGTAACGTGGTGCGCACTGGTTCACCGGGGTGAACCACAGGGTGAGGCCGTTCGTTTCTCGGAACGACTGGGGAGGTGTCGAGATGTTTCTCGGTACCTACACGCCGAAGCTCGACGACAAGGGGCGACTGACGTTGCCCGCGAAGTATCGCGATGCACTGGCGGGAGGGTTGATGGTCACGAAAGGGCAGGACCACAGCCTCGCGGTGTATCCGCGCGAAGAGTTCACCGCCCTCGCCCGACGGGCCGCAGCGGCCTCACGGAGCAACCCGGAAGCCCGGGCCTTCGTCCGCGCGCTCGCGGCGGGAGCCGACGAACAGCACCCCGACTCCCAGGGGCGCATCACCCTGTCCGCCGACCACCGGCGCTACGCCGGCCTGACGAAGGAATGTGTGGTCGTCGGATCGGTCGACTTCCTTGAGATCTGGGATGCCCAGTCGTGGCACACCTATTCCGAGGAGAACGAGGAAACCTACTCCCAAGCCAGATCCGAATCCCTCAGCGACATCCTGTAGCCGCCATTCGTCATCGGCGGATGCCGCGCGGCCTCTGCCCGATACCGACCCTGACGCACTTCCCCAGCGCCAGGTTCGGTGGATCGGACAGAGACCTCGCGGCACCCGCCCCCACCTCGACACCCGGTCGGGACCGACCGCAGCCACGACCGACGACGCAGAAGACCGAACAGGACCGCAAGGGAGAACTCGTGGACGACGAAGCGAACCCGCCCGCGGAGGATTCCGGCCGGGTCCCCGAGTTCGGTCACGTCCCCGTGATGCTCACTCGCGCAGTGGAACTCCTCGGGCCCGCGATCACCCGCGAATCCGAGGACGGGTCGGGTGCGGTGATGATCGACGCCACCCTCGGCCTCGGTGGGCACTCCGCGCACTTCCTGCAGGCGTACCCGGGACTGCGCCTGATCGGTCTCGACCGCGATCCCGCCGCACTGGAGATCGCGGGAGGTAGGCTCGAGCGGTTCGGTGATCGAGTCACCCTGGTGCACACCAGGTATGACGGCATCGCCGATGCCCTCGAGATCGCGGGGTACGACCAGGTCGAGTCGGTACACGCCATCCTGTTCGACCTCGGGGTGTCCTCGATGCAACTCGACGAGGCCGACCGCGGTTTCGCGTACTCCGTCGACGCCCCGCTGGACATGCGGATGGACCCGACTCGGGGCCAGACTGCCGCCGACATCCTCAACACCTACAGTCACGGCGAGCTCGCCCGGGTCCTCAGTACCTACGGCGAGGAACGCTTCGCCGGGAGAATCGCGTCGGAAGTGTTGCGACGCAGGAAGATCGAGCCGTTCACCACCAGCTCGCAGTTGGTCGAGGTGATCTACGCGTCCATTCCGGCAGCGACCCGGCGCACCGGCGGGCATCCCGCCAAGCGCACCTTCCAGGCACTGCGGGTGGAGGTCAACGGCGAACTCGACTCGCTGCGCGCGGCGATCCCCGCGGCGCTCGACTCGCTCGCGGTCGGTGGCCGCGTGGTGTTCATGTCCTACCAGTCCCTGGAAGACCGACTGGTCAAGCAGGAACTGACCCCGCGCACCAAGTCCCGGAGCCCGGAGGGCCTGCCGGTCGAGTTGCCGGGTATGGGACCGGAGTTCGAGATGCGCACGCGCGGTGCCGAGCGCGCGAGCGAGCAGGAGATCGAGGAGAACCCGCGGGCGGCACCGGCGCGATTGCGCTGTGCCGAACGAATTTCGAGGAGGGCGACGGCATGACAGTTCCCGTGCGATCGGCTGCCGTGCGCGAGCGTGGCACGACGACTTCGGTCCGCCCCCGCACCAGCGGACGGGCACCGGCGACCACCGGCGACCGCTCCACCGCGCGGCCCCAGGCCGGTTCCCGGTCGACCGCGGCCCAGCGCGCATACGCCAAGCGCAACCAGCGGGCCGCGATCACGGCCCCCGTCTCCCGTACCAAGCGGGGCACCTTCACCGCTCGAATCCCGTTCGTGGCGACCATCATCGGTCTCCTCTCGGTGGGGCTGGCGATCACGCTGCTGCTCACCACCCGGGCCGCCGAGGACTCATACAAGCTGAGCGCGGCAAAGGCGCACAACCAGGAACTCGTGGAGAAGAAGGCCGCGTTGGAGCGCGACTTCCTTGCCGCGAACTCGGCGCCGGAGCTCGCCCGCAAGGCGGCCGCACAGGGCATGATCCCGGCCAGGGACGTGGCCCGGCTCGTCGTCGCCGAGAACGGCGCGGTCACCGTGGTCGGTGATCCCAAGCCGGCACAGGGCGCGCCGGTCGTGCCGCCGCCGGCACCGGCCGCGCCTGCCGGCGGGGCGACCCCCAATGCCGGCACCGCCCGCGGGACCGGACTGGCCGCCGCGAATCTTCCCGCGGTCGGCTCCCGGGCGGCCACCCCCGCACCGGTGTCCCCGGCGCCGGCGGCTCCGGTCCCCGCGCCCGCCGCGCAGGCCGTCATCGCCGCACCGGTGCCGGCCGCCACGCCGCAGGCAGGCAATCCGCAGCAACCCGCAGCGCAGGATGGACAATTGGTCCCCATGGCGCGAGGAGAACAGGCAGGTAACCAGGGCGGTCCGCAGTGAGTGGAGGCCGCCCCTCCCAACCCCGTCGCACAGCTCCGCGCGGCGGGGTTCGCCGTTCCGGCAACATCCGGACGCGGCGCGCCGATCTCGGCGAGTCGTCGAGCTTCCGGTTCCGGCACCGCACCGGCCGGTTCGTCATGTTCGCCGCCCTCGGCATCGCGGTACTCCAGTTGCTGTGGATCCAGGGCGTCCAGGCGCCGCGCCTGTCCGCGGAGGCCGCGGACCAGCGCTCGACCACCCTCGTCGACCCGGCCACCCGCGGGTCCATCACCGACCGCAACGGCAAGCCGATCGCGTTCACGATGGAGGCGAAGGCGCTGACGTTCCAGCCGCCGAAGGTCCGCAAGGAGATCGAGGAGGCCGCGCGGAAGAAGGGCGAGGAGCCCAAGGTGGACGACCGGCTCGAGGCCATCGCGAAGGGCATCCACGACAAGCTCGGCGATGCGGCGCCGCAGAAGGACGTGCTCGCCAAGCTCAAGAGCAACCTGACCTTCGAGTACCTGGCCCGCGGCGTGGACCCCGACGTGGCCGCGAAGATCGTCGACGAGTTCCCCGAGGTCGGGCTCGAGCGGCAGGACATCCGCGAGTACCCGGGCGGCGCGCTCGCCGCGAACCTCGTCGGCGCCACCGGCTGGAACGGGCACGGACTGCTCGGCCTCGAGGACTCGATGGACTCCACCCTCGCCGGCACCGACGGCTCCCAGACCTACGACCGCGGCTCCGACGGCGCCGTCATCCCCGGCAGCTGGCGGGACAAGCAGCCTGCCGTCAACGGCTCCGGGGTGGAACTGACCATCGACGCGGACCTGCAGTACTTCGTGCAGCAGCAGGTGCAGCAGGCCAAGGACCTTTCCGGAGCGAAGAACGCGTCCGCGGTGGTCCTCGACTCGCACACCGGTGAGGTCCTGGCGATGTCGAACGACAACACCTTCGACCCGTCCATCGGCGTCGGCAACAACGTGAAACGGGAGATGGGCAACCTGGCCGTCAGCACCCCGTTCGAACCCGGCTCGGTGAACAAGATCGTCACCGCCGCCGCGGCGATCGAAGCCGGACTGACCACTCCCGACGAGGTGCTGCAGGTGCCCGGGTCGATCCAGATGGCCGGGGTGTCCGTCAAGGACGCGTGGGACCACGGAGTGGTCCCGTACACCTCGACCGGCGTGTTCGGGAAGTCGTCGAACGTCGGCACCCTGATGCTGGCGCAGCGGGTGGGGGAGGACCGGTTCGCGGACATGCTCGGCAAGTTCGGGCTCGGTCAGCGCACCGAGGTCGGGCTGCCGGGTGAGAGCGCCGGCGACGTGCCCAGCCGGGACCAGTGGTCGGGCGGAACCTTCGCGAACCTGCCGATCGGCCAGGGTCTGTCGATGACGCTGCTGCAGATGGCCGGGATGTACCAGGCCATCGCCAACGACGGGATGCGGATCCCGCCCCGGATCGTGCGGGCCACGGTGGACGCCGACGGGAACCGCACCGCGACCGAGCACCCGGAGGGCGTGCAGGTGGTCAGTGAGCAGACAGCCGCCACCGTCCGCGACATGTTCCGATCGGTCACCCAGCGGGACCCGATGGGCTACCAGCAGGGCACCGGGGCCGCCGCCTCGGTCGAGGGATACCAGGTCAGTGGAAAGACGGGTACCGCGCAGCAGGTCGACCCCGGCTGCAAGTGCTACTCGAACTCGAACTACTGGATCACCTTCGCCGGCATCGCGCCCGCCGACAAGCCCCGCTTCGTGATCGGCATCATGCTCGACGCGCCGGTTCGCAGCGCGGACGGGTCCGGCGGGCAGTCCGCGGCGCCGCTGTTCCACAACATCGCCGCGTGGATCCTGCAACGAGACAAGATCCCGCTGTCCGCGGACCCGGGCCGGCAGCTGGTGCTCCAGGCCGACTGACCGAGCTCGCCGGTACTCACCCCACCGGGATGCGAATCTCCGTTTCCAGATCAACGCCGGTAACGTGACACGTCGGTCCGTCGACCGACATCGCGACCGGACCACCCCGCCACCCGAACCCTTGAGAGGAATCACCTGCCCGTGCAAGGGACCAACGAGAGCGCCGAGGCGGGTCCGCCGAGTGTGACCCCGGAGGCGGGTCCGCCGAGTGTGACCCCGGAGGCGGGTCCGCCGGCTGTGACCCCCGGACCGCGACCGACGCACCCTCCGTCCACGGCCGTGGCCGGTCTGGCAGAGCTCGTGGGCGCCGAACTGCGGTGGATCGGCGGCGGTGCCGGCCGGGCTCACGGCGGCGGTGCCGGCCGGGCTCACGGCGGCGGTGCCGCCCAGGACCACGGTGACTCGGCGGACGTCACGGTCATGGGAATCGACCTGCGGGCGCAGGGCGTGCAGCCGGGAGACCTGTTCGCCGCGCTGCCGGGCGCACGCGCCCACGGCGCCGACTTCGCGGCCACCGCCCTCGACCGGGGTGCGGTCGCGGTCCTCACCGATCCCGCCGGCCTGGAGCGGATCGCCCCGCCCGCGGCGCCGCTGCCGGTGCTGGTGCATCCCGATCCGCGTGCGGTGCTCGGGATCGTCTCCGCCGCCGTGTACGGCAACCCGTCGCAGCGGCTGCGGATCGTCGGCATCACGGGCACGTCGGGCAAGACCACGACCTCGTACCTCGTCGAAGCCGGACTGACCGCCGCCGGCCGTCATCCCGGACTGGTCGGCACCATCGAGACCCGCATCGACGGACGTCGCGTCCCGAGTGCGCTGACGACGCCGGAGGCGCCGCAGCTGCATGCGCTGTTCGCGGCGATGCTCGAACGCGGCATCGACACCGTGGTGATGGAGGTGTCCAGCCACGCGCTCGCACTCGGCCGAGTCGCAGGCACCGAGTTCGCGGTCGGCGCGTTCACCAACCTGTCGCAGGACCACCTCGACTTTCACAGTGACCTCGACGACTACTTCGCCGCGAAGGCGCGGCTGTTCGACCCGGCGTCGACGGTGCATGCCGCCCGCGCGGTCGTCTGCGTCGACGACGAGTGGGGCGCGAAGATGGCGACCGTCGCCGGCCCCGACACCGTCACCGTGAGCACCACCGGCGCGGCAGCGTGGACGGCGTCCGGGGTCACCACCAGCGCCGACGGCACCCAGAGCTTCGCGGTCGTCACTCCCGACGGGCAGAACCTGACCGCCACGCTGCGCCTGCCGGGCCGGTACAACGTGGCCAACGCGCTGCTCGCGCTCGCCGTCCTGCACGAGTGCGGCGTCGCGCCGGCCGACGCGATCCGCGGGCTCGCCGAGGTCGACGTGCCCGGACGGGTGCAGCGCATCGACCGCGGCCAGCAGTTCCTCGCGGTCGTCGACTACGCCCACAAGCCGGCGGCACTCGAGGCCGTCATCGCCACACTGCGCGGCCAGAGCAGCGGCCGCCTCGCCGTCGTCGTCGGTGCCGGCGGAGACCGTGACCAGGGCAAACGCCCACTGATGGGTGGGGCCGGGGCGCGTGGAGCCGACCTGCTGGTGATCACCGACGACAACCCGCGCAGTGAGGACCCGGCCACCATCCGGGCCGCGCTGCTCGAGGGCGCGCGGGCGGTACCCGAGGACCGGCGCGGCGAGATACGTGAGATCGGCGACCGCGCCGAGGCGATCGCCGCGGCCGTCGAGTGGGCGGGCCCCGGTGACATCGTGCTCGTCGCGGGCAAGGGACACGAGATCGGACAGGAGATTGGTGGGGTGAAGTACCCATTCGACGACCGCGAGGTCGTCGCGGAAGCCATCGACCGGGTGAGCGGAGCGGCTCGATGATCGAAATGTCCCTGGCCCGGATCGCCGAGATCGTCGGCGGCACCCTGCACGACGTCGCGGACCCCGACGCCACCGTCACCGGCACCGTCGAGTTCGACTCGCGCAAGGTGACCGCCGGGGGACTGTTCCTGGCGCTGCCCGGCGCCCGCGTCGACGGTCACGACCACGCCGCCGCGGCGATCGAGGCCGGCGCGGTCGCGGTGCTCGCGGCCCGCCCGGTCGGGGTGCCCGCGATCGTCGTCGCCCCGCTCGGCCCGTCGGACAGCAACGCCATGGCCCTCGAACACGACACCGACGGGTCGGGCGCCGCGGTGCTCGCGGCACTCGGCCGGCTCGCACACGCGGTGACCACGGAGCTTTCGGGTCTGACCGTGGTCGGCGTGACCGGCTCGTCCGGCAAGACGTCCACGAAGGATCTCCTCGCCGCGGTGCTCGCCCCGCTGGGGTCGGTCGTTGCGCCGCCCGGATCGTTCAACAACGAACTCGGTCACCCGTGGACCGCGCTGCGCGTCGACGCCGGCACCGACTATCTGGTGCTCGAACTCTCGGCCCGGGGGATCGGGCACATCGCGCAGCTGGCCGCGACGGTGCCGCCCCGGATCGGTGTCGTCCTCAACGTCGGGACCGCGCACCTCGGCGAGTTCGGCTCGCAGCAGGCGATCGCGACCGCGAAGGGTGAGCTGGTCGAGGCGCTGCCGTCCGCCGAGGACGGTGGTGTCGCGGTCCTCAACGCCGACGACCTGCTGGTCGCCGCGATGGCGCAGCGCACCCGCGCCCGCGTCGTCACGGTCGGGCAGTCCGCGTCGGCCGACGTGCGCGCGGTCGACGTTCACCTCGACGACCAGGCGCGCGCCGAATTCACCCTCGTCGCCGCCCGGGGCAGCGCCCGGATCACCCTCGGCGTGCACGGCGAACACCAGATCGGCAACGCGCTCGCCGCCGCCGCCGTCGCCTTCGAATGCGGCGCGAGCATCGAGCAGGTCGCGACTGCGCTCGGCGCCGCCCGCGCGGTGTCGGCGAAGCGGATGGACGTGCGTACCCGCGCCGACGGTGTCACCGTCGTCAACGACTCCTACAACGCCAACCCCGACTCGATGCGGGCCGCACTCAAGGCGCTGGTCACCATGAGCCGCGCCGGCGCGCAGCCGCGACGCACCTGGGCGGTACTCGGCGAGATGGCCGAACTCGGCCCGAATACCGTCGTAGAGCACGACGCCATCGGCCGACTGGTGGTCCGCCTGGACGTGACCCGGCTGATCGTCGTCGGCGAGGGCAGGCCGCTGCGAGGCATGCATCAGGGCGCGGTGATGGAAGGGTCCTGGGGCGAGGAGTCGATCCTCGTGCCCGACCAGGACGCGGCGCTCGAGATTCTGCGACGTGAGGTGCGGCCCGGCGACATCGTGCTGGTCAAGGCATCGCAGTCGGTGGGCCTGTGGACGGTGGCCGACGCGCTGCTGACGGACCCGCCTGTGGACGACCCCGAGACGAACGAGGAGCACGACCGGTGAGACAGATCCTCTTCGCGGGTGGCATCGCGCTCGCGGTGTCCATCCTGCTGACCCCGGTGCTGATCAAGATGTTCTCCCGTCAGGGTTTCGGACAGGAGATCCGGGTCGAGGGCCCGGCCAGCCACCAGGCCAAACGCGGCACCCCCACGATGGGTGGCGTCGCGATCATCATCGGCCTCTGGGCCGGCTACTGGGGATCGCACCTGATCGGCATCGGCTACGACGCCGACGGCCCGCGCGCCTCCGCGCTGCTGGTCCTCGGACTGACCACGATCCTCGGTGCGGTCGGCTTCCTCGACGACTTCATCAAGATCCGCAAGCAGCGCAACCTGGGCCTGAACAAGACCGCGAAGCTGGTCGGCCAGCTGATCGCCGCGGTCCTGTTCGGTGTCCTCGCACTGCAGTTCCGTGGAGCGTCCGGGTTGACGCCGGGCAGTACGCACCTGTCGTACGTCCGGGACATCACCACCGTGACCATGGGGTCGGTGGTGTTCATCGTGTTCGTGTACCTGCTGGTCAGTGCCTGGTCCAACGCGGTGAACCTGACCGACGGCCTGGACGGACTGGCCGCGGGATCGATGACGATGGTGCTCGGCGCCTACACCGTCATCACGTTCTGGCAGTACCGCAACGCGTGCGAGACGAACCCGGCCAAGGGCTGCTACGACGTGCGCGACCCTCTCGACCTGGCGCTGATCTGCGCCGCCGCGGCAGGCGCCTGCATCGGCTTCCTGTGGTGGAACGCGGCGCCCGCGAAGATCTTCATGGGCGACACCGGTTCGCTGGCCCTCGGTGGCCTGCTCGCCGGCCTGTCCATCGTCACCCGTACCGAACTGCTGATGGTCGTCGTCGGCGCACTGTTCGTCGCCGAGGCGGCGTCCGTGGTGGTGCAGGTCGCGGTGTTCCGGTCCAGCCGGCGCCGGGTGTTCCGAATGGCGCCGTTCCACCACCACTTCGAACTCGGTGGCTGGGCCGAAACGACCGTGATCATCAGATTCTGGCTGTTGGCGGCGATCGCGTCCGCGGTGGGCCTGGCGCTGTTCTACAGCGAGTACCTCGCGGTGGTCGGGGACTGACGGTGCCCGCGACGACACGGCCATCCCTGCCCGAGGCTTCGCCCGAGGGCGCGCCATCCCTGCCCGAGGCTTCGCCCGAGGGCGCGCCATCCCTGCCCGAGGCTTCGCCCGAGGGCGCGCCATCCCTGCCCGAGGCTTCGCCCGAGGGCGCGCCTTCCCTGCCCGAGGCTTCGCCCGAGGGCGCGCCTTCCCTGCCCGAGGCTTCGCCCGAGGGCGCGCCTTCCCTGCCCGAGGAGCTGGCGCGGCTGCGCGGGGCTCGAGTGCTGGTCACCGGCGCGGGCATCTCCGGTCGGGCGTTGATCGCCCCGCTTCGTGACCTCGGGGCGGAGGTCACCCTCACCGACGGCAATGCCGAGGCGCTCGCGACTGCCGCGGCCGAGCACGGCGTCGCGACCGCGACGCCCGACGAGGCGGCCGCCGCCGTCGTCGACTTCGCCCACGTGATCACCAGCCCGGGCTGGCGACCGGACTCCCCGGTGCTCTCGGCCGCAGCCGGTGCGGGCATCGCGATCTGGGGTGATGTCGAGTTCGCGTGGCGGGTCGACCGCGCGGAGCTGTACGGTCCGGCCCGACAGTGGCTGGTGGTGACCGGCACCAACGGCAAGACGACCACGACGTCGATGCTCGAGTCGATCCTGCGGGCGGCTGCCGTTCCGGCCGTGGCCTGCGGCAACATCGGCCTGCCCGTCACCGATGCGTTGCGCGCACCCGACGGCTACCGGGCGCTGGCCGTCGAGCTCTCGAGCTTCCAGCTGTTCTGGGCGCCGTCCGTACACCCGACCGCGGGTGCCGTGCTCAACATCGCCGAGGACCACCTCGACTGGCACGGCGGCATGCAGGGCTATGTCGACGCGAAGGCGCAGGCACTGACCGGTGGGGTCGCGGTGCTCGGTCTCGACGACCCGGTCGCCGCGTCGCTGTCCGATCGCAGCCGGGCCGAGCGCACGGTCGGCTTCCGGCTCGGTGTCCCCGGACTCGGAGAACTCGGCATCGACGGAGACCGGCTGGTGGACCGCGCCTTCGCGGCCGAGCCCACGGGCGAGACCCTCGCGTCCGTCGAGGACGTCACCCCGGCCGGACCCGCCGGGCTGATGGACGCCCTCGCCGCCGCCGCCCTCGCGCGCGCCGTCGACGTGCCCGCGACCGCGGTGCGGGACGGGCTGCGGAACTACCAGGTCGGGCCGCACCGCGCGGCCCCGGTCGCCGAGGTCGCGGGCGTCACCTACATCGACGACTCGAAGGCCACCAACCCGCACGCGGCCCGAACCTCGCTGCTCGCGCACCCGCGGGTGGTGTGGATCGCCGGCGGACTGCTCAAGGGCGCGCACGTCGACGACCTGGTCGCCGAGGTCGCCGACCGGCTCGTCGCGGCGGTGCTGTTCGGTCGCGACGCCGGTGAGATCGCGGACGCACTGGCCCGACACGCGCCGCAGGTCCCCGTCCGGCGCATCGAAGAGGGGCACGATGAGCGGGTGACCTCGACCGACGCGCCCGAAGCGGTGATGGCGCGCGCGGTACAGGTCGCCGCCGAGGTCGCGGCACCCGGCGACGCCGTGCTGCTGGCGCCTGCCGCCGCCTCGCTCGACATGTTCACCGACTACGGCCACCGCGGACGAAGCTTCGCGGACGCCGTGCACGCGCTGCCGGGCGACCAGGACCATGTCGACGGCTGAGCGGCGCAGCCCCGCACCCGGTGACAAGGGCCGCACTCCTGCGGCCGGCGACAAGGGCCGCCGCCCCGCGCCCGGCGACAAGGGCCGCCGCCCCGCAGCCGGTGCCAAGGGGCGTCCGGCCGCCCGCAAGGCCTCCGGTCGTACCGATCCACGCCGGTCCGCACTGTCGCTGAGCGGCGTCCGCGCCCGGTTCGGTGCCTGGCTGTCGCGGCCCCTCGCGTCGTTCCACCTGATCGTCACGATCGCCACGCTGCTCACCGTCCTCGGCCTGGTGATGGTGCTCTCGGCGTCGAGCGTGGAGGCGTACGCGGACACCGGGTCGGCGTACAGCATGTTCACCACCCAGGTGATCTACGCCCTGCTCGGCGCCGTGCTGTTCTACCTCGCCCTGCGCATCCCGGTGCACGTCCTGCGCAAGCTCGCTCTGCCCGCCTTCGTGGTGTCACTGATCATGCTGTTCCTGGTCCTGATCCCGGGCATCGGCACGATGTCGGGCGGTGCGCGCCGCTGGTTCACGCTCGGGACGTTGTCTTTCCAGCCGTCCGAGCTGGCGAAGGTCGCGCTCGTGATCTGGGGTGCGCACGTACTGGCCACCCGGCGCCCCGGCGCACCCGTCAAGGAACTGCTGATCCCGCTGGTCCCGGGTGCGCTGCTGGCGTCGCTGCTGGTCATCCTGCAGCCGAACTACTCGACGACCGTCACGTTCGTGATCGTGGTCGGCGCCCTCCTGTGGTTCGCCGGGTTGCCTGCGAAGTTGTTCGGGGGCGCGGTGATCGGCGTCGGGGTCGGTGCGTTGGCCCTGGCCTTCTCGGCCGATTACCGGGCCGCCCGCATCTTCGGCTTCCTGAATCCCGGCGACGATCCGCAGGGCGCGAACTACCAGAGCCGCCAGGCGAAGTTCTCGCTGGCCGACGGCGGCCTGTTCGGTCGGGGCCTCGGCCAGTCGCGGGCCAAGTGGAACTACCTGCCGAACGCCCACAACGACTTCATCTTCGCGATCATCGGCGAGGAACTCGGCTTCATCGGCTGTGTGGCGGTCCTCGGACTGTTCGCGCTGTTCGTCTACGCGGGCCTGCGGATCGCGATGCGCTCGGTGGACCCGTTCCTGCGGCTGCTCACCGCGACCGCGACCACCTGGATCCTCGCGCAGGCGATGATCAACATCGGGTACGTGATCGGGTTGCTGCCGGTCACCGGACAGCAGCTGCCGCTGGTGTCGGCCGGTGGCACCTCCACGGCGATCACGCTGCTGATGTTCGGCATCATCGCCAACGCGGCCCGGCACGAACCGGAGGCCGTCGCGGCGCTGCACGCCGGTCAGGACGGCCGATTCGGTCGGCTGCTGCGGTTGCCGAAGCCCGAGCAGTACTCGCCGGGCAAGGCCGCGGCCGCGCGTCGCGAGGCGGCGGACAAGGCCGACCGCAAGCGGGCCGCGCAGCGGGAGGCGCAGCGCCGCGCCGCGCAGCAGCGGGAGCGGCGCCGCCGGGAGGACCAGCATCGTCGCGACGAGCAGCGCCGCCGCGAGGAGCAGCGTCGCCGGGAGCAGCAGGGTCGCCGGGCGCCGCAGGGACAGGGGCCGGACCCGCGCCGTCGGCAGGCACTAGCATCGGACCCGCGGCGGGACCGGTCGTCCGGACGTCGCGAAGACCGTGACCGTGGCTTTGGTGAACGAGGGTTTCGTAGGTGAGTGTGAGCGGTAGATCGTCCGGACTGTCCGTCGTCGTCGCGGGGGGTGGTACCGCCGGACACATCGAGCCGGCACTGGCGGTGGCCGACGCGTTGCGGCGACTCGACCCGTCGGTGACGGTGACCGCTCTCGGCACCGAACGCGGACTCGAGACCACGCTGGTCCCCGATCGCGGATACCCGCTGGAACTGATCCCGCCGGTGCCGCTGCCGCGCAAACCCACGATGGACCTGCTGCGGTTGCCGGGCCGGGTGCGCGCCTCGGTGCGTCGCACCCGCGAGGTGCTCGACGCGGTGCAGGCCGACGTGATCGTCGGGTTCGGCGGGTACGTCGCGCTGCCTGCGTATCTCGCCGCGGGCAAGGGGATCACCCGCAGGCGTCGCGCCGTCCCGGTCGTCGTGCACGAGGCCAACGCCAGTGCGGGCATCGCGAACAAGATCGGCGCCCGGGTCGCGGCGCGCGTCCTCGCGGCGGTGCCGGGGTCGGGAGTGGCCGCCCGCGGCCGGAGTGACGCCGAGATCGTCGGCATCCCGGTGCGCTCGTCGATCACCGGCCTCGACCGTGCCGGTCTGCGTGCACAGGCGCGGGAGCACTTCGGTTTGCCCGCCGAGGGGCCCGTTCTCCTGGTGACCGGCGGATCGCAGGGCGCCCGCTCGCTGAACGAGGCGGTTTCCGGCGCCGCCGAGGCGCTCGCTGCGGCGGGCATCTCGGTGCTGCACGCCCACGGCCCGAAGAACACCCTCGAGGTCACCCAGCACAACCCTGCGGCGCCGTACGTCGCGGTGCCGTACCTGACGCGGATGGACCTGGCGCTCGCGGCCGCCGACGCGACGGTGTGCCGGTCCGGCGCGATGACCGTCGCGGAGATCTCCGCTGTCGGACTGCCCGCGGTGTACGTGCCGCTGCCGCACGGCAACGGGGAACAGGAACTCAACGCCGAGCCGGTCGTCGCGGCCGGCGGCGGGCTGCTGGTCGCGGACGCCGACCTGACTCCGGCGTTCGTCGCCGACACGGTGGTGCCGTTGCTGCGCGACGGGGATCGGCTCGCAGCGATGGGGGCCGCGGCGGCGGGGGCCGGGCACCGCGACGCGGCGGACACGGTGGCGCGGGTCGTTCTCGAGGTGGCGAAGGGTGGACAGTTGTGAGCACGAACTCCGGCGGTACGAAGGCAACGGGGTTGCCCGCGCATCTCGAGCGCGTGCACATGGTCGGCATCGGCGGTGCCGGGATGTCCGGCATCGCCCGCATCCTGCTGGCTCGCGGCGGCCAGGTGTCCGGGTCGGACGCCAAGGAGAGCCGGACCGTGCTGTCGTTGCGGGCGCGGGGCGCCCAGGTGCGCATCGGGCACGACGCCAGCGCACTCGACCTGCTGCCCGGCGGCCCGACCGCGGTCGTCTCCACGCATGCCGCGATCCCGAAGGACAACCCGGAACTCGTCGCCGCCGCCGAACGCGGCATCCCGGTGATCCTGCGGCCCGCGGTGCTGGCCTCGTTGATGGAGGGGCACCGGACGCTGCTGGTGGCGGGCACGCACGGCAAGACGTCGACGACGTCGATGCTCGTGGTCGCGCTGCAGCACTGCGGTGTCGATCCGTCGTTCGCGGTCGGCGGGGAACTGAACGAGGCCGGAACCAACGCCCACCACGGGTCCGGCGACGTGTTCGTCGCGGAGGCCGACGAGAGTGACGGGTCGCTGCTGCAGTACGGCCCGAACGTGGTGATCGTGACCAACGTCGAGGCCGACCATCTCGACTTCTTCGGCAGCGCCGAGGCGTACGTCCAGGTGTTCGACGACTTCACCGACCGGATCGTGCCGGGCGGCGTGCTGGTCGTGTGCCTCGACGACCCCGGGTCGGCGGCCCTGGCCGAGCGGGTCGTCGCGCGAGGTCTGCCGATCCGCGTACTCGGCTACGGCAGCGGTGACGCGGCGGGCCCCGGTGGTCCGGAGAGCGCCGTCCCGCTCGAGGCGCAGCTGCTGTCCTGGGAACCGCGCGACGTCGGCGGGGTGGCGCACGTCCAGCTCGCGGGGGAGGCCGCGCCTCGGGCACTGCGGCTGTCCGTCCCCGGCCGGCACATGGCACTGAATGCACTGGGTGCGCTGCTCGCGGCCCGTGAGGCCGGCACCGACATCGACGAGATCGTCGACGGGATCAGCGGATTCGGTGGGGTGCATCGCCGCTTCCAGCACACCGGCCGGGAGAACGGCGTCCGGGTGTTCGACGACTACGCCCACCACCCGACCGAGGTCCGCGCGGTGCTCGAGGCGGCGCGGGAACTGGTGCGCACCTCCGGCGGACGGGTACTGGTGGTGTTCCAGCCGCACCTGTACTCGCGGACCGCGGCGTTCGCGACCGAGTTCGGTGGCGCACTCGACCTCGCCGACGAGGTGGTCGTGCTCGACGTGTACGGGGCGAGGGAGAAGCCGCTGCCCGGTGTCAGTGGCGCGCTGGTTGCGCAGGCGGTCACGCGGCCCGTGCACTACCAGCCGGACCTGTCGATGGCGCCGCGTCAGATCGCCGGACTGGCCCGTCCCGGTGACGTGGTCATCACGATGGGCGCCGGTGACGTGACGATGCTGGGCAAGGAGATTCTCGGTGCCCTCGCCGCGGCTCCGGCCGGGTCGCGGTCGCGCCCGGACGCGACGGGACGGGCCGGGGAGTCGGTGTGAACCGGCCGCGGGGAACGCGGGCGACGAAAGCCGAGGGAGCCCGTCGCCCGGAACCCGCCCGTTCGAAGGCCCGTCCGACCCGCATCCGGGCCGGGTCCGCGTCGCCCGCGGTTCGCCGGAAGCGCAAGCCGATCTATCTCGCCGCGGCTGCGGTGGTGGTGGCGGTCGCGCTCGGTCTGGTGCTCTGGCTGACGCCGTTGCTGTCGGCGCGCACGATCTCGGTCGTCGGGAACGTCGGTGTGCCCAGCGAGGAGGTTCTCGCCGCGCTGGCGATACCGGTCGGCCAGCCCCTGCTGCGGGTCGACACGGGTGCGGCGGCGCAGCGCGTCGCGTCGATCGCGAAGGTCGACCACACCCGCGTCGAGCGGCAGTACCCGTCGACGATCCGCGTCACGGTGGTCGAACGGGTGCCCGCGGTGTTCTACGACATGCCGGAGGGCACTCACCTGATGGACGCGTCCGGCGTCGCGTACGCGATCGAACCGGCGCCACCGGGGGTTCCCCGCCTGAAGGTGGCGTCGCCGGGTAGGGACGATCCGGCGACGGTGGACGCGCTGACCGCGCTGAACGCGCTGCCCCCGCAACTGCGGCCGCAGGTGACGGAGGTGTCGGCGGGGTCGCTGTCCGACATCCACCTGACGCTCGCCGACGGTCGGGAGCTGGTGTGGGGGAGTGCGGACTCGTCGGACCGCAAGGCGGCGATCGCCGTGCCGTTGCTCGGTCAGCCGGGGAAGGTGTACGACGTGTCGAGCCCTGACCTGCCGACCATCCGGTGACGATCCCCGCGGCACACGGTCCGTCGACAAATCGGCGTGTCCGTCGGCGCGCCTGCTGGGCATGTACGGCACCCGCCCGTAGCGTTTCGGCTCAGTCATCCACTTGACATAACTGTAAGTCTATGGTTGAGGTTGAGGGTTTACCCGATCCACCTGGTGGTGAAGGGCACCTGCACCACCAGTAACCTCAGCGCCACAAGTAACGTCAGCATCGCCGGTAACACCCAGCGCGAACACACATACACGGAAGGCGAGAGCCCATGACGCCCCCGCACAACTACCTCGCCGTTATCAAGGTCGTCGGTATCGGCGGCGGCGGTGTGAATGCGGTCAACCGCATGATCGAGCAGGGACTCAAGGGAGTCGAGTTCATCGCGGTCAACACCGACGCCCAGGCCCTGCTGATGTCCGACGCCGACGTCAAGCTCGACGTCGGACGTGAACTGACCCGCGGACTCGGTGCCGGAGCGGATCCGGAGGTCGGCCGCAAGGCCGCCGAGGACCACAAGGACGAGATCGAAGAGGTGCTCAAGGGTGCCGACATGGTCTTCGTCACCGCAGGCGAGGGTGGTGGCACCGGAACCGGTGGCGCGCCGGTCGTCGCCTCGATCGCGCGCAAGCTCGGCGCGCTGACGGTCGGCGTGGTCACCCGCCCGTTCTCGTTCGAGGGCAAGCGTCGCGGCAGCCAGGCCGACAACGGCATTCAGGCTCTGCGCGAGTCCTGCGACACCCTGATCGTCATCCCGAACGACCGGTTGCTCCAGCTCGGCGACGCCGCGGTGTCCCTGATGGACGCGTTCCGCTCCGCCGACGAGGTGCTGCTCAACGGTGTCCAGGGCATCACCGACCTGATCACCACGCCCGGCCTGATCAACGTCGACTTCGCGGACGTCAAGGGCGTCATGTCCGGTGCGGGCAGCGCGCTCATGGGCATCGGTTCGGCCCGCGGTGACGGGCGTGCGATCCAGGCCGCCGAGGCCGCCATCAACTCGCCGCTGCTGGAGGCGTCGATGGAGGGTGCGCGCGGCGTGCTGCTGTCCATCGCAGGAGGCTCGGATCTCGGCCTGTTCGAGATCAACGAGGCCGCCTCGCTGGTGCAGGAGGCCGCGCACATCGACGCCAACATCATCTTCGGCACGGTCATCGACGACTCGCTCGGTGACGAGGTCCGGGTCACGGTGATCGCGGCCGGGTTCGACGGCGGTGCGCCGGTGCGGCGTGCCGAGGCGCCGCCGCAGCAGCAGCAGGCTGCCGGTCGCGGCACCATCGGCGTCGCCCGCGCCGGGGAGATCGGCCGTTCACCGGTCGCGGAGGAGGCGGCGCCCGTGTCGCACACCCCGCAGCACAGCGCGGAGGTGCGGGAGCCGCGCCGCGAGCCCGCCCCCGCGGCGCTGCCGCCGATCCCGGTCGGTACCCAGACGCGCGCGGTGCCGGTCCAGGACGAGGACGGCGACGACGACGTCGACGTTCCCGACTTCATGCGCCGGTGACGGCTGTTTCCGTGGCACCTGCGGTTCGGGTTCGTCGAGTCGTCACGTCCCGCGCCGGCGGTGTCTCCGCGGCGCCGTACGACTCGTTCAACCTCGGTGACCACGTCGGTGACGATCCGGCGGCGGTCGACGCCAATCGGCGTCGGCTCGCCGCCGGCATCGGGCTGCCGTTCGAGCGGCTGGTGTGGATGGAGCAGATCCACAGCCGGAACGTGACCGTGGTGACCGGTCCCGTCGACGCGCCGGTCGAGGCGACCGACGCGCTGGTCACCACCGAACGGAACCTGGCGCTGGTCGTGCTGACCGCGGACTGTGTGCCCTTGCTGCTCTCCGACGACGAGGCCGGGGTCATCGCCGCGGTGCACGCCGGTCGGGTCGGCGCCAGGATCGGCATCGTGCCGCGGGTACTCGACGCGATGATCGCGCAGGGCGCCGAGATCTCCCGCATCGGCGCGTTCCTCGGACCGGCGGCGAGCGGGCGGCAGTACGAGGTGCCCGCGGCGATGCAGGCCGATGTCGAGGCCCATCTGCCCGGCAGCGCCACCACCACCGAACGCGGCACACCCGGCCTGGACCTGCGCGCAGGTCTGCGTCGCCAGTTGCTCGAGGCCGGTGTCGGCGGCGTCGCCGAGGATCCGCGGTGCACAATCGAGGACCGGATGTTGTTCAGCTACCGCCGGTCCGGAGTCACCGGACGCATCGGCGGGGCGATCTGGATGGAGCCGATCGACGGTGACTGAGGGCGACACCGGGCAGCCGGATCGCGCCGCGCAGATCGCGACCGCGCTGGTCGCGGTGCGGAACCGGTTGACGCTGGCCTGCACTGCAGCCGGGCGTGCGCCGGGCGAGGTGCAGTTGTTGCCGGTGACGAAGTTCTTCCCGGCGTCGGACGCCCGGATCCTGTACGACCTGGGGTGCCGCGAGTTCGGCGAGTCCCGGGAGCAGGAGGCGTCCGCGAAGGTGGCCGAGCTGGCAGAGCTGAGTGATGCCAAGTGGCACATGATCGGCAGCCTGCAACGCAACAAGGCTCGCGCCGTCGCGCGGTGGGCGGACACGGTCCACTCGGTCGACAGTGAGCGGTTGGTCGACGCGCTCGCGTCGGCGGCGGTCGCGGCGCAGGGCGCGGGGGAGCGGAGCGGACCGCTGCGGGTGCTGCTGCAGGTGAGCCTGGACGGCGACCCGAAGCGCGGCGGCGTTCCGCTGCCGGAACTGGCGGCGCTGGCCGAACGGGCCGCCGCCGCAGAGGGTCTCGTGTTCGGCGGATTGATGGCGGTCCCGCCGCTGGGCGCCGCCCCCGACGAATCTTTCGCTACACTCGCGGCCGCCCACCAGGACGTGTTGCGTGACCATCCGGACGCGCGCATGTTGTCGGCGGGGATGACCGCAGACCTCGAGAGTGCGGTTCGACACGGATCAACGTGCGTGCGTGTCGGAACCGCTCTGTTGGGTTCGAGGCCGATAGCCTCGAAATGAACTGATCGGCGTCCCGACCGATTATCCGCCGCGCCAAGGAAGGTCGATCGATGAGCACTCTGCACAAGTTCAAGGCTTACTTCGGCATGGTTCCGCTCGAGGACTACGAGGACGACTACCTCGACGAGCCTCGTCGGGCCCCGCGAAGCCGATACGAGGACGGCGTCGACGGCGGATACGACGACCCCGGTTACGGCGGACGCGACGACATCGACGACCGGCAGCCCGCTCCCCGGCGGATGGAGCCGCTGCCCCCGCGTTCCTCGCGGCCGAGTCCGTCCGTGGGCTCCGCGCCCCGTCCCACGTCGACGCACGGATCGCTGGCGGTCAACACGCAGCCGCGGATCGAGAGCCGGCGCGCCCCCGTCTTCGACGAGGGTGGGCCGCTGTCGAAGATCACCACGCTGCGCCCCCGGGACTACGGGGAGGCGCGCATCATCGGTGAGCGGTTCCGCGACGGCACCCCGGTCATCATGGACCTGGTCGAGATGAGCAATGCGGACGCCAAGCGACTGGTCGACTTTGCCGCCGGACTGGCGTTTGCGCTGCGTGGCTCGTTCGACAAGGTGGCCACGAAGGTGTTTCTGCTCTCACCGGCGGACATCGACGTCTCCGCCGAGGAGCGCCGCCGGATCGCGGAGAACGGCTTCTACAATCAGAAATGACCAGGTACTGCCGGGTCTCGGCAGTAGCAATGTGAGGGGTGCGACCGGGTGGATCCGGTCGCACCTGGCATTGAACGGCCCGGTTTTGAGAGTGTCGGACACGTCAGGCAGAGTGGTGGAGTGCCCTTGTTCGCGGTGATCTACTTCGTGCTGTTCGTGTTCTGGCTGCTTCTCATCGGCCGAATCATCGTGGAGTTCATCCGGACATTCGCCCGGGACTGGCGGCCGACGGGCTTCGTCGTCGTCGTTCTCGAGGCGATATTCACGGTCACGGATCCGCCGATCAAGTTGCTACGGCGACTCATCCCGTCGATCTCCCTCGGCGGTGTTCGGTTGGACCTATCAATCATGGTCTTGCTTTTCGTCGTGTTCATCCTGATGCAGGTCACTCAGGGACTTGCCGCGTGACGTGCACGAATAGGGGACTGGCGCTGGCTGAAGGGGCGGGTGTGGAAGAATGACCCGCAGTTACAACGTGAATACGTGGTCCTGCAGTGGATGCGCCATAACTGAATGCTTGCTTGACCGCCAACAGATGCGCGAAGGGATCCTTCCATGCCGCTGACACCAGCTGATGTTCACAACGTCGCGTTCAGCAAGCCTCCGATCGGAAAGCGTGGCTACAACGAGGACGAGGTAGATGCCTTCCTCGACCTGGTCGAGCAGGAGCTCGCCCGCCTGATCGAGGAGAACGCGGACCTGCGCCAGCGTGTCGGTGAGCTCGACCAGGAGCTCGCGGACGCCAAGAAGGCGCCGCGTCCCGCTGCAGCCGCTGCGCCGGCGCCCGCCCCGGCCCCTGCACCCGCCCCGGTTCCGGCCCCGGTGGTCGAGGCGCCGAAGCCTCCCGCTCCCGCCCCGGCCCCTGCGCCTGCGCCCTCCCGCGCCGGCGGCGCCGAGGAGGCCAACCTGCAGGCCGCGAAGATCCTCGGCCTCGCTCAGGAGATGGCCGACCGCCTCACCGGCGACGCGAAGAGCGAATCCGAGCAGCTCGTGTCGAGCGCCCGCTCGAACTCCGAGCAGCTCGTCAGCGATGCCCGGACCCGCTCGGAGGCGATGATCTCCGACGCCAAGCAGAAGTCCGAGGCCCTGCTCGCCGACGCGCAGACCCGCTCGGAGACCCAGCTGCGGCAGGCCAAGGAGAAGGCCGACGCTCTGCAGGCCGACGCCGAGAAGAAGCACACCGAGATCATGGCGACGATCAACCAGCAGCGCAGCGTGCTGGAGGGTCGGATCGAGCAGCTCAAGACGTTCGAGCGCGAGTACCGGGTGCGCCTGAAGTCCTACCTGGAATCGCAGCTGGAGGAGCTCGAGCAGCGCGGTTCGGCGGTCCCCGTCGACGGCGGCCAGGAGAGCTTCGGGTCCGAGGGTTCCAAGTCGTTCGCCAAAGGGAACAACTGACCGGGCCCCGATAGGGCCGCGGTCGTGACGGCTCGTGGCAGGGGGCATAGATGCTGGTCCTGACCCTTGCGATGGCGGCAGTGGGGTTCGCCCTGCTGGTGGTCGCCCTCATGACGGGCTCGGTCGTGTGGGCCTGGGGATGCATCGTGGTCTGCGTGGTCGGTGCGGTGTTGCTGCTGGTGAGTTCCTTGCGCGGCGGCACCGCACCGGACACCGACGCCGGGGGCGGAGGGAATCACTCGGCCGACGGCAAGGGTTCGCCCGGCGGCTCGGCCCCTGATCTGCGAGACGGGCCGGGGCGATTTGACGGCTCCGACTAGAATCGGATGTCAGACACGGCGTTGATCCGGCCATCACCGGGGAGCCTTCGGAAGAACGGCGTCGAGCCCGCCCTCATCGGGTGTCTCGGCGCTCAGTAGAACCGAACGGGTTCGGCCCGTCACAGCCGACGTACGAGTGGTCCGGACGGCGCGGTGTGTGTGAACCGGGCGTCCGGGCAAGCGGGGTGGTACCGCGGCAACGGCGCACAGGCGTCCACGTCGTCCCCGTGCCAGAGACAGCAGGCACGAGGGAGCACGAACTGTGTCCGACAACAGCGCGTCCGGCAACACCGGCGATGTGAGCGCCACCTATCCGCGCTTCGACCTGACCGGCGGCCGCTCCGGCGCCGGCGTCAACTTCCCCGAACTCGAGCAGCGTGTGCTCGCCGAGTGGGATGCCGACGACACCTTCCGCGCGTCCATCGCGAACCGCGAGGGTGCCGAGGAGTTCGTCTTCTACGACGGCCCACCGTTTGCCAATGGTTTGCCGCACTACGGGCACCTGCTCACCGGCTACGTCAAGGACCTGATCCCGCGCTACCAGACCATGCGCGGCAAGAAGGTCGAGCGCCGCTTCGGCTGGGACTGCCACGGCCTGCCGGCCGAGCTCGAGGCCGAGAAGCAGCTCGGCATCAAGGACAAGTCGCAGATCGACGCGATGGGCCTGGCCGAGTTCAACGCGTACTGCAAGCAGTCGGTGCTGCGCTACACCGACGAGTGGCGCGACTACGTGACCCGGCAGGCCCGCTGGGTCGACTTCGACAACGACTACAAGACCCTGGACCTGGACTTCATGGAGTCGGTCATGTGGGCGTTCAAGTCGCTGTACGACAAGGGGCTGATCTACCAGGGCTTCCGGGTGCTGCCGTACAGCTGGTACGAGCAGACCCCGCTGTCGAACCAGGAGACCCGCCTCGACGACGCATACAAGATGCGTCAGGACCCGGCGGTCACCGTCGACATGGTGCTCAGCGCGCCGGAGGGCAGCCTGCGTAGCGACCAGAAGCACCTCGGTGACCTGGACGGCGCGAATGCGCTGATCTGGACCACGACGCCGTGGACGCTGCCGTCCAACCTGGCGGTCGCGGTGCACCCGGACATCACCTATGTGCTCGTCGCAGGCGAGGACGGCAAGCGGTACGTCCTCGCGAAGGACCGCCTCGGCCACTACGCGCGCGAGCTCGGCTCCGAGCCCGAGGTGCTGGGCGAGTACAAGGGCAGCGATCTCGTCGGCCTGTCGTACACCCCGCCGTTCGACTTCTTCCACGGCCCGGGCAAGGGGCACGAGAACGCGCACCGGGTGCTTTCGGCCGATTACGTCACCACCGACTCGGGTACCGGAATCGTGCACCTCGCACCGGCTTTCGGTGAGGAGGACATGGACGTCGCGACGGCGAACGGCATCGAGATCGTTCAGCCCCTCGATCCGGGCGGCAAGTTCACGTCGCTCGTGCCGCCGTACGAGGGCCTGCAGGTCTTCGACGCCAACCCGGTGATCATCAAGGACCTCAAGGCGGCAGGAAAGCTGCTGCGGCACGAGACGATCGAGCACTCCTATCCGCACTCGTGGCGGTCGGGTCAGCCGCTGATCTACATGGCGGTGCCGTCGTGGTTCGTCGCCGTGACCAAGTTCCGGGACCGGATGGTCGAGCTGAACCAGGAGATCACCTGGGTGCCCGAGCACATCCGGGACGGCCAGTTCGGCAAGTGGCTGGAAGGCGCCCGGGACTGGAACATCAGCCGGAACCGCTACTGGGGCAGCCCGATCCCGGTGTGGATCTCGGACGATCCGGCGTACCCGCGGATCGACGTGTACGGCTCGCTCGATCAGCTCGAGGCCGACTTCGGGGTGCGCCCGACCGATCTGCACCGGCCGATGATCGACGAACTGACCCGGCCGAACCCGGACGATCCGACGGGCAAGTCGACGATGCGTCGCGTCCCGGAGGTGCTGGACTGCTGGTTCGAGTCCGGCTCGATGCCGTATGCGCAGGTGCACTACCCGTTCGAGAACAAGGACTGGTTCGACGGCACCGGCGGCCAGGACCCGCACAACCCGGGCGACTTCATCGTCGAGTACAACGGCCAGACCCGCGGCTGGTTCTACACCCTGCACGTGCTGGCGACCGCGTTGTTCGATCGTCCGGCGTTCAAAACCGTTGCCGCGCACGGCATCGTGCTCGGTGACGACGGCCTGAAGATGAGCAAGTCCAAGGGCAACTACCCGGACGTGAAGGAGGTGTTCGACCGGGACGGCTCCGATGCGATGCGCTGGTTCCTGATGTCGTCGCCGATCCTGCGCGGCGGCAACCTGATCGTCACCGAGCAGGGCATCCGGGAGGGCGTCCGGCAGGCGCTGTTGCCGATGTGGAACGCGTGGAGCTTCCTGCAGCTGTACGCGTCCAAGCCGGGCACCTGGCGCACCGATTCGCCGAACGTGCTGGACCGGTACATCCTCGCGAAGCTCGCCGCGACGCGGGACGCGATCACCGACGCGCTCGAGGTCAACGACATCGCCGGGGCGTGCGACGAGCTGCGCACGTTCTGCGACGCGCTGACCAACTGGTACGTGCGACGTTCGCGCAACCGGTTCTGGGACGAGGACCGGGACGCGATCGACACCCTGCACACGGTGCTCGAGGTGACCTGCCGGCTGGCGGCGCCGCTGCTGCCGCTGGCGACCGAGGTGATCTGGCGCGGCCTGACCGGTGGTCGTTCGGTGCACCTGGCCGATTGGCCGAGCGCCACCGAACTGGTGCCCGACGCGGAGCTGGTCGAGTCGATGGACGAGGTCCGCAACGTCTGCTCGACGGTCCTGGGTCTGCGCAAGGCGCAGAACCTGCGGGTGCGGTTGCCGCTGCCCGAGGTCACCGTCGCCGCGGCCGACGCGGAGCGACTTCGGCCCTACCTCGGCATCATCGCCGACGAGGTCAACGTCAAGAAGGTCGACCTGACCGGGGACGTCGACGCGCACGGGAAGTTCGAGCTGGTCGTCAACGCCCGCGCCGCCGGTCCGCGGCTCGGCAAGAACGTGCAGACCGTCATCAAGGCCGTCAAGGCCGGCGACTGGAGCGAGACCGACGGTGTGGTCAGTGCCGCCGGGATCGAGCTGCTGCCGGAGGAGTACACCCGTCGCCTCGTCGCCGCCGAGCCGGAGTCGACTGCCGCGCTGCCCGAGAACGCCGGTCTGGTGGTGCTCGACTCGCAGGTCACCGAGGAACTCGAGGCCGAGGGGTGGGCGAAGGACCGGATCCGTGAGCTGCAGGACGCGCGCCGCGCGGCCGGGCTCGACGTCTCGGACCGGATCGCCGTCACCCTCGAGGTGCCCGCGGACCGGGCGGACTGGGCGCAGCGCCACCGCGACCTGATTGCCGGCGAAATCCTTGCCACCACACTGGAACTGGGCGCCGCCGGTGCCGGTGCCGTGGACCTCGGCGAGGGCGTCCGGGCCGTCATCACGAAGGCCTGACATGAATCGGCCGCCCACGCAGCGGCGGTGGGTCCTGCACCTGGACATGGATGCGTTCTTCGCGTCCGTGGAGCAGCTGACCCGCCCGACGCTGCGTGGGCGGCCGGTCCTCGTCGGCGGCCTCGGAGGTCGCGGCGTCGTTGCCGGCGCCAGCTACGAGGCTCGCGCGTACGGCGCCCGGTCGGCCATGCCCATGCACCAGGCGCGGCGGCTCGTCGGGGTGGGGGCGGTGGTCCTGCCCCCGCGCGGGCCGCTGTACTCCGCGGTCAGTGCGACCGTGTTCGACACGCTGCGCACCCGGATGCCGGTGCTCGAGATGCTGTCGCTGGACGAAGCGTTCGGCGAGCCACCGGAACTCGTCGGTGCCGACGCGGGCGAGGTGCGGGAGTTCGCGGAGGGCCTACGGGCGCTGATCCGGGAGAACACGGGTCTGGTCGCGTCGATCGGCGCCGGATCGGGCAAGCAGATCGCGAAGATCGCGTCCGGACTGGCGAAACCGGACGGTGTGCGGGTGGTCACCGCCGACGAACAGCCCGCCCTGTTCGAGGCACTTCCGGTGCGCAAGCTGTGGGGTATCGGGCCGGTCGCGGAGTCGAAGCTGCGCCGGCTCGGCATCGAGACGATCGGTCAGTTCGCCGCGACGAGCGAGACCGAGGTCGTCACGCTGCTCGGCGCGACGGTCGGACCGGGCCTGCACCGGCTCGCCAAGGGCATCGACGACCGACCGGTCGCCGAACGCGCGGACGCGAAACAGATCAGTGCCGAAACGACTTTCGCGACCGACCTGGTCTCGCTCGACCAGCTGCGGGCGGCGGTCGAACAGACCGGAGGCCACGCCCACGGCCGGCTCCTGCGGGACGGCCGGGCCGCCCGGACGGTGGTGCTCAAACTCAAGAAGGCCGACATGACGATCGTGACCCGGTCGGCGACGCTGCCGTACGCCACCACCGACCGGCAGACGCTGATCGCGACCGCGCGCCGGCAGCTGATCGATCCGCGGGAGCTCGGCGCGGTCCGCCTCGTCGGTGTCTCGCTCGGCGGGTTGACGGCCGCCGCGCAGGGATCGTTGTTCCCGGACCTCGACCACGGCGAGGGCGCCGCGGACGATGTGAATCCGGACACAGCCGCGATCCCGGATTCGGCGCGCACCACCCCGGCGGGTCCCGTGTCACGGTGGCGGCCCGGGCAGGACGTGCGGCACGTCGACCACGGTCACGGCTGGGTACAGGGCTGCGGGCACGGGGTGGTGACGGTTCGGTTCGAGACCCGGTCCACCGGTCCGGGACCGGCCCGCACGTTCCCGGAGGGTGACGAGGCTCTCGAGACTGCGGATCCGGCGGACAGTCTTCGTTAAGGAACCCCTTATTTTTCCCGTGTTAACTAAGGTGACACGTGCTCGCGCGACGGATCCGGCCGACGGACTCGTCCGGCGCGCACCAGGACGCACTGAATTGTGTTTGCCCGGGAAATGTTCCACCAACGACGTAAGGACACGCATTGATGCTCCGTAAGACTCTCGTGGCCGGTGTCGCGGTTGCGGCCGCCCTGACCCTCGGCGCCTGCAGCTCGGACGGTGACACCACCGACTCGACCACCACCAAGAAGGCGACGACCACCGCCGCGGCTGCCGCCACCATCGACTCCCCGCCGGCGCCGACGGCCGCCGAGCTGAACGCGATGCTGGTCAAGGGCCTCGACCCGGCCACCCCGGTCGAGGAGAAGGTCACCCTGGTGCAGGACGGCTCGTCCGATCCGGGCCTGTTCGACCAGGTCGCCGCCGCGGCGAAGCAGAACAACGCCACCGTCACCGTCGTGGACCCGATCCTCGACAACGGCGACGGCACGCTGACCGCCACCGTGAACCTCGACATCGGCGGCCAGGTCAACCCGGGCACCGCGACCTTCGTCGTGGAGAACGGCCAGTGGGTGCTGTCGAAGGAGTACGCCTGCAACATGATCAAGCTGGCGAACCTGACCTCACCGGCCTGCGTCTGACGCACGGTCCTCGAATGCCGGCACCCCTCGTGGGTGCCGGCATTCGGCGTTCTCGGGCCCGGCGGCCGAGGGCGGCGCCTAGTCGGTCCCGGCGCGGAGCCGGTCGACGGCGGTGCGGGCGAGGCGGGTCATGACCGCAGGCTCGATCGGCTGCTGTCCGGTCGCGGTGACCTGCACCACGGCACCGCCGACGACGGCGACGACGGTGTCGGAGGTCATGGTGAAGCCCTCGCTGCTGGTTTCCAGGCGCACCGCGACGGAGGCGTCCCCGACGGTGGGCTGGTCGAGCCCGCCGAGCCGGTAGTGCACGGTGACTCCGTCGGCGTCGGTGCCGGAGTAGTCGGCGCACGAGGCGAAGGCGCTCTGCACGGCGGTGAACGCCTGTGCCGCACCGGAATCGGGGTACGCGGCGGCATCGGTGTCGATGCTGGTGAAGTCGGGGCCGGCGAACCGGGCGACGCCCTCGGCGGCGGCGCCGGGCACCTGGTCGGCGATCGGGGCGAGCACCCCGGCGCACGCCTGCGGGTCGGTGGAGGACCTGTCCGACTCCGAATCCGCGGCGGCCTCGGGCAGTCCCAGATCGGCGACCGGGTCGGGGAGCGCCGCGAATCCGGCCGGCAGGTCTGCGACCGTGAGCAGCGCGGCCGTCAGCCCCGCCTCGTCGACCGTCGTCGTCGCCGGTGCGGTGGGGGCCGCGACGGTGGTCACCGGAGGCAACACCGGGTCGGAGGAGTCCTCACCGCACGAGACCAGCGCCGGTGTGACCGCGAGTGCGGCCACCAGCCCCGCCACCCGCATTCGTCCGGCGGTCACTGCTGCGACCACCGGACGCTGTTGGTGGTCGCCTGCCGCAGCCGGGTGGTGCTGTTCGGGTCGGTGTAGGTCTGTTCGCCGCTGACGGTGACGGATCCGTCTACGGGCAGCGGCGCCCCGAGGTCCACGACGAGGGTGCCGGTGCCGGACATCGTGAACGTGTCGATGTTGAGGGTTCCGGTGTCGCCGGGCAGGTCCCAGACCGGGGACACGGGCGTCTGGGTGACCGAGACCTCGACGGTGAGCCGGTCACCGTCGCGTTCGCGCAGCGTTGCGGTGGTGACCTGGTTCAGGGTCATCCCGCTCATCACCTGTTGCTGCATCGTCCACACCGCGCCGACTCCGACCTCGGCGTCGGGGAATGCGACACCGCGGTACACGGCCTGGTAGAACGCCTGCTCGATGGCGGACCGGGCGATGTCGCGGGAATCGGGGGCCGGCGTGATCCGGAGGGCGGTGACGGCTCCGGACGGCTGGACGGTCAGTCCGGCCTTGGATCCGTCGGAGGACGCCAACGCGTCCTGCAGTCGTGGGTCGGGCGAGCGCATCGCTCCCAGGGTCAGGTCGACGGTCAGCGCCGGATCGGCCGGGCCGGTGACCACCGAGGTCAGCGGCATCGACACCTCCGGGGTGGACAGGTCCTGCTGGGGCTGGTCACCGATCTGCTGGTAGATCTCCGAGCGCGTCGTCATCACGACCTGCTGGGCGACGCCCGCACCGGGGTGGAGCACTATCCGCTCACGCGGCTCCGCGCCCGGGTCGATGACGGTGGTGGTGATCGCGGAGATCGGAACCGTGGTCTCCTTCGCGGTATCGGTGGCGGCGGGTGCGGGCCCGTCGTTGTTGCTGCAGGCGGCGGCGAGGGCGACCGCGGCGAGGGCGGCGGTGACCCGCCCGGCCCGATTCGAGAACACTGACACCCGTCCAGGTTAGCCACGCCGCAGGTGTGCGGGCCCGCAGCGGACGGTGCCTGCAGCCCCGGCCCGCCCCGTGAGGGATGATGGCGGGGTGAGTGATGCGGAGAAAGGGGTGAACCCCACGCCTGAAAGTGCTGCGGCACCGCCCGTGGAGGAATCGGGATCGGACGCCGGACGGCATCCCCTGCGGATGCGGATGCTGGTCGTGATCGCCGCGGTGGTTCTCGTGCTGGACCTGGTCACCAAGATCGCGGCCGTGCGTTTCATCGAGCCGGGGAATCCGATCCACGTCATCGGTGACGTGGTCACCCTGAAGCTGATCCGCAACCCCGGTGCGGCGTTCTCGATGGCGACCGGGATGACGTGGCTGCTGACCCTGGTCGCGATCGCCGTCGTCGTCGCCGTGATCAAGATCGGTCGCACCCTGCGGTCGCCGTGGTGGGCGCTCGGTCTGGGCCTGGTGCTCGGCGGTGCGCTCGGCAACCTGATCGACCGGATCTTCCGCGCGCCCGGACCGTTGCAGGGCCACGTCGTCGACTTCGTGTCGGTCGGCTGGTGGCCGGTGTTCAACGTCGCCGACTCGGGGGTCGTGTGCGGCGCGATCCTGCTCGTCCTGCTGACGCTGTTCGGGATCAACCCGGACGGCACCCGCGGCCAGGCCGACGAACCCACCGATGCCACCACCGGCACCGACGAGCCCAGCGAGAAGGAGTCCTGATGCGCGAGACGCGTTCCATGCCCGTACCGGACGGCTTGGAGGGCATGCGGGTGGACGCGGGGCTGGCGCGGCTGCTCGGGTTGTCGCGCACCACGGTGGCGTCGCTGACGGACGAGGGGTCGGTGCTGGTCGACGGCAGCGCAGTCGGCAAGTCGGACCGGCTGCCGTCCGGTGCGTGGCTGGAGGTCACGCTGCCGGAGCCTGCCCGTCCGCTGACCGTCGAGGCGCAGCCCGTCGAGGGGATGGACATCCTGTACGCCGACGACGACGTCGTCGCCGTCGACAAGCCGGTCGGTGTCGCCGCGCACGCGAGTGTCGGCTGGACCGGCCCGACGGTCGTCGGGGGACTGGCCGCGGCCGGGTTCCGGATCTCCACCTCGGGAGCGCACGAACGACAGGGCATCGTGCACCGGCTCGACGTCGGCACCTCCGGTGTGATGGTCGTCGCGACATCGGAGCGGGCGTACACGGTCCTCAAGCGGGCGTTCAAGCAGCGCACCATCGACAAGCGGTACCACGCGCTGGTGCAGGGCCACCCGGATCCGTCGAGCGGCACCATCGATGCGCCGATCGGCAGGCACCGCAGCAACGACTGGAAGTTCGCGGTCACCGCGGACGGCAAGCCGTCGATCACCCACTACGACACCGTCGAGGCGTTCCAGGCGGCGAGCCTGCTCGACATCCACCTCGAGACCGGTCGCACCCACCAGATCCGGGTGCACTTCTCGGCGTTGCGGCACCCGTGCTGTGGTGACCTGACCTATGGCGCCGACCCGCGGCTCGCGGAACGGCTCGGTCTGGAACGGCAGTGGCTGCACGCGCGGTCGCTGGGGTTCGCCCATCCGGCGGACGGCCGGTGGGTCGAGATCACCAGTGAGTACCCGAAGGATCTGCAGCACGCCCTGGATGTCCTGCGGAGTGCGTGACCGGGTCGCCGCCGCGATCGCCGCGGCGTGCGCGCTCGTCCTCGCCGCGGTGGTGCTCGCGCTCGGGGTGGCGAACCCGCCGGAGCCGGCGCCCATCACCACGGACCGGCTCGGTCCGGATTCGGGTGAACTCGTCGCCGACTACCTGACCCGCGCGGCGGCGACGCTGGAACCGGGCGCCGCCGACGTGCGGTGGGGGCTGGTCGGCTTCGACACCGAGGTGACCGCGGAGCAGGCCGGGATACTGCTCGGGGACGACGTGATCACCCAACTGTGGTTCCGGGTCCCGATCGACCGCGTGCAGACGCCGATTGTCCCGGTCGGGGTCGCGGGCGCCGATTCGATCGCCCGCGCACCCGGATACGCGGCGGCGCAGTTGCACGGGACCACCGGTGAGTGGGACCGTCAGGGCCGGATCGATGCGGTGTCGGCCTCGAGGCTGGCCGGGAACTGTGCGTGTGTGGTCGCGGCGACGGTGCGCGCACCGCAGAGCGATCTCGCCGCGCTCGGCGCGGTCCCGGGCGTGCGGTCGGTGGAGGCGCTGCCGGGGGACGCCGTCTTCGGACGGTTCGCGGTCCGGCCGCTGCTCCCCGAGCAGACGGTGACCGTGGTGCCGGGCCCCGACGACGGTGAGGTGCCGGAGCGATGAGCGAACCGGTCGCGGCAGCGACGAGCGAGGGCAGGGGCCCGCGCCGTGACCGTGTGCGCGGCCCGCGCGGTGACCGTGAGGTCGGCATCGCGGCAGCCGTCGGCGCCTACGTCCTGTGGGGGATGTTCCCGATCTTCTTCGGCCTGCTCGCGCCCGCGGCGCCGGTGGAGATTCTCGCGCAGCGGATGCTCTGGACGCTGGTGGTGATGTTCGCGGTCGCCACCGTGGTCGGGCGGTTGTCCCGGTTGCGCACCCTGACGCTGCGGTCGGCGCTGATGGTCGTGGCGGCCGCGGCGGCGATCTCGATCAACTGGGGCGTCTACATCTATGGGGTGACGTCCGGCCGGGTGGTCGAGGCGGCCCTCGGCTACTTCGTGAACCCGCTCGTCAGCGTGCTGCTTGGGATGCTTGTGCTGCGGGAGCGGATCAACCGCTGGCAGGCCGTCGCCCTCGGGTTCGGTGCGCTCGCCGTCGTGATCCTGACGATCGACTACGGCCGCCCACCGTGGATCGCGCTGGTGCTGGCCCTGAGTTTCGGGGCCTACGGCCTGATCAAGAAGACGATTCCACTCGATCCGGTGACCAGCCTGACGGCGGAGGGGATCGTGACCGCGCCGTTCGCGATCGGCTACCTGGTGTGGCTCACGGTGGCGGGCACGAGCACGTTCCTCGGGCACGGCGCCGGTCACACGGCGCTGTTGATCTCGGCGGGCGTGGTGACCGCGGTGCCGCTGCTGCTGTTCGGGGCGGCCGCCCAGCGGGTGCCGCTGGTGACGCTCGGCATCATCCAGTACCTGAACCCGGGCCTGCAGATGATGTGGGGTGTCGTGGTGCTGCACGAGGCCATGCCCGCATCCCGCTGGGCCGGTTTCGCGTTGATCTGGCTGGCGCTGGCGGTGTTCACCGCCGACGCGGTGCGTCGGGTGCGGCGCGGGCGACGGGACGGGGAGCCGACCGACCTCGCCCGTGGCGTGCCCGCCGACTGAGCCCGTGGGGGCGCCAGCCGACCGACATCGGACGCGGATCGGCTATCCGGCTGCCTTGCGTACGAGCGCACGCAGTCGCTGCTCGATCTCGTCGGTCACCTCGAGCACGGCGAACGCCGTGGGCCAGAACGATCCGTCGTCGAGGAGCGCGTCCTCGTTGAAGCCGATCGAGCCGTAGCGGGTGTCGAACTTCGACGCCGGCTGGTAGAAGACGACGACCTTGCCGTCGCGCGCATAGGAGGGGAAGCCGTACCAGGTCTTCGGGTCGAGGTGCGGGGCCTCCTCGGTGACGACCGTGTGCAGGCGCTCGGCGATCTGCTTGTCGGCCCCGGTCAGCGCGGCGATCGCGTCCAGGCAGGCCTGGGCCTCGCGCTCCCTCTTCGCCGCGCCCTTTCCGTTGCGGCCCTGCGCGCGGAGTTCGGCGGCGCGCTGCTTCATCGCGTCGCGTTCGGCGGCAGTGAAGGTCGTCTCGTCGCCGGTGTTCGACGCCATGGGGTTCGTCCTTTCGCGGCTGGGGCGAGGCTGCGCGACCAATCATTGCACCGTCGAGGCATGTGTGCGTGGTCGATGCGAGCGTGTCGTGCGGTGTCGACGGGGTCTCCGGACTCGCCGGTCCGACCGCTACCGGGTGTGCGCCGCGAGGAACGCGACGGTCTTCTCCAGTGCGGCCGCACCGGCGGCGGTGTCCAGGTCGAACTGGTACTCGTGCGCCAGCGGCGGCTCGTGGTCGTCGGGATAGAACACCTCGGTGACGTCGACGCCGAGGCGGGTCAGCGCCTCCGCCAGCGGGCGAGACTGGGTCGCTGTGAGCGGGTCGGCGTTGCCGCCACTGAGATAGGTGGGCGGAAAGTCCGCGGTGACGTGGCGGAGGGTGGACATCTGCGCCGCGGCGGGTGAGCCCGCGACGTCGCGGACGCCGGTGTACGCCCACAGGGAGTGGTCGGCGCCCCACCCGATCAGTCCGGAGCCCCCGGTCATCGCGGGCACGTCGTAGATTCCGCAGTTCAGCACCACCGCGCGCAGCCGGTCAGGCGTCAGGGCCGGCACCACGCCGATCTCGGCGGCGTAGCCGGGGTCGGTGACAGCCGCCGCGAGCTGGCTCGACAGCTGGGCGCCCGCCGAGTCGCCGGCCAGCACGATCCGGTCGGGGTCGATGTGCAGGTCCCGCGCGTTCGCGATCAGGTGTGCGTGCGCGTCGTTGAGCTGGTGCACCGCGGTGGGGTACGTCCGTTCCGGGCCGAGGGAGTAGCCGACGGAGATGACGGTGTATCCGCGGGCCGCGATCAGCCGGTGGTAGGTCGCGTAGTCGCTCCGGTGGCCGGAGATCCACGCGCCGCCGTGGGTCCACACCACCGTGGGCAGCGCTCGGTCGGTGCCGACGGGGAAGTGGACGTCGAAGAGGGCGTCGGGGTCGTCGTGGCGGTACCGCATGCCGGTGACCGACTCGACCCCGGTCGGCTCGTGGACCGCCAGCGCGGCGTTCGCGTCCGTCGTCGCCCGGCCGAACACCCGGCGGATCAGCAGTGCGCCCGGGCGCGGGCTGAGGATGCACCGGGCCGTGATGCCGCCGGCCAGCCCGGCCAGACTCCACAGCAGGACCCGCCCGTGCCGGGTGGGTGTCGGGGCGAGGGATTCGAGGGTCACGGATACTCCAGGTTCGGGTGCGGATCGGGGTCCGGTGGGTATCGTCCGTCACGTCGGCCACCGGTCGCCGCAGGTGGCCCCGGCGTGCCGGGATGAGGCACCCGGCGTGCCGGGAAATCGTGTCCGCCCGACCGCCTACACTCGGTGCGTGGCTGACTCCTTCGTCCATCTTCACAATCACACCGAGTACTCGATGCTCGACGGCGCGGCGAAGGTCGGTCCGCTGTTCAAGGAGGCCCAGCGGCTGGGCATGACCGCGGTCGGGATGACGGACCACGGAAACATGTACGGAGCCAGCGAGTTCTACAACAAGGCGAAGGCGGCCGGGATCAAGCCGATCATCGGCATCGAGGCGTACATCGCCCCGGAGTCCCGGTTCAACACCAAGCGCGTGCTGTGGGGCGACCCGAGCCAGAAGTCCGACGACGTGTCCGGCTCCGGTTCGTACACCCACATGACGATGGTCGCGGAGAACGCGACCGGTCTGCGCAACCTGTTCAAGCTGTCGTCGCGCGCGTCGATCGAGGGGCAGCTCGGCAAGTGGGCCCGGATGGACGAGGAGATCATCGCCGAGCACCACGAGGGCATCATCGCGACCACCGGCTGCCCGTCGGGGGAGATCCAGACCCGGCTGAGGCTCGGCCACGACCGCGAGGCCCTCGAGGCGGCCGCGAAGTGGCAGGAGATCTGGGGCAAGGACAACTTCTTCCTCGAGCTGATGGACCACGGCCTGTCCATCGAGCGCCGGGTCCGTGAGGGCCTGCTGAACATCGGCAAGCAGCTCGGCATCCCGCCGCTGGCGACCAACGACTGCCACTACGTGACGAAGGACGCCGCCGAGAACCACGAGGCGCTGCTGTGCATCCAGACCGGCAAGACCCTCTCGGATCCCACCCGCTTCAAGTTCGACGGTGACGGCTACTACCTCAAGTCAGCCGAGGAGATGCGCGCGATCTGGGACACCGAGGTGCCCGGCGCCTGCGACAGCAGCCTGCTCATCGCCGAGCGGGTGCAGCCCTACGACGAGGTGTGGACGCACCGGGACCGGATGCCGATCTTCCCGGTCCCCGAGGGCCACACCCAGCAGTCGTTCCTGCATCACGAGGTGATGCGCGGTCTGCGCGAGACCCGGTTCCCGGGCCAGGAGGTGCCGGAGGAGTACGTCACCCGCGCCGAGTACGAGATCGACGTCATCAATCAGATGGGCTTTCCCGCCTACTTCCTGGTGGTCGGCGACCTGATCAACCACGCGAAGGACGTCGGGATCCGGGTCGGACCCGGGCGTGGCTCGGCGGCCGGTTCGCTGGTCGCGTACGCGATGGGTATCACCAACATCGACCCGCTGCCGCACGGTCTGCTGTTCGAGCGGTTCCTCAATCCCGAGCGCGTGTCGATGCCCGACATCGACATCGACTTCGACGATCGCCGCCGCGGCGAGATGGTCCGGTACGCCTCGGAGAAGTGGGGGACCGACAAGGTCGCCCAGGTCATCACGTTCGGCACCATCAAGACGAAGGCCGCGATCAAGGACTCCGCGCGGGTCCAGTTCGGCCAGCCCGGCTTCGCGATCGCCGATCAGATCACCAAGGCCCTGCCGCCGCCGATCATGGCCAAGGACATCTCGGTGTCGGGCATCACCGACCCCGAGCACGAGCGGTACAAGGAGGCCGTCGAGGTCCGTCAGCTGATCGACACCAACCCGGACGTCAAGAAGATCTACGACACCGCGCTCGGTCTGGAGGGTCTGATCCGCAACGCAGGCGTGCACGCCTGCGCGGTGATCATGTCCTGCGAGCCGCTCACCGACGCGATCCCGGTCTGGAAGCGCGCGCAGGACGGCGCCATCATCACCGGCTGGGACTACCCGTCTTGTGAGGCCATCGGCCTGCTGAAGATGGACTTCCTCGGTCTGCGCAACCTGACGGTCCTCGGCGACGCGATCGAGAACCTCAAGGCCAACCGCGGCATCGACCTGGACCTCGACAAGCTGCCGCTGGACGACCCGGCGACCTACGAGCTGCTGGCCCGGGGCGACACCCTCGGCGTCTTCCAGCTCGACGGCACCGCGATGCGCAGCCTGCTCAAGCTGATGAAGCCGACCGGGTTCGAGGACATCGTCGCGGTGCTCGCGCTGTACCGGCCGGGCCCGATGGGTGTGAACGCGCACACCGACTACGCCAAGCGCAAGAACGGCCTGCAAGAGGTCAAGCCGATCCATCCGGAGCTCGAGGAACCCCTGAAGGACATCCTGGCCGAGACGTACGGCCTGATCGTCTACCAGGAGCAGATCATGCAGATCGCGCAGAAGGTCGCCGGGTACTCCCTCGGCCAGGCCGACCTGCTGCGACGCGCGATGGGTAAGAAGAAGAAGGAGATCCTCGACGAGGCGTACGACGGGTTCGCCGCGGGCATGAAGGAGAACGGCTTCTCCCAGGCGGCGATCACCGCGCTGTGGGACACCGTCCTCCCGTTCGCCGGCTACGCGTTCAACAAGTCGCATGCCGCGGGCTACGGCCTGGTGTCGTTCTGGACCGCGTACTTCAAGGCCAACTATCCGGCCGAGTACATGGCCGCGCTGCTGACCTCGGTCGGCGACGACAAGGACAAGTCGGCGATCTATCTGGCGGACTGCCGGTCGATGGGCATCACCGTGCTGCCTCCGGATGTCAACGAGTCGGTGGTGAACTTCGCGTCGGTCGGCGAGGACATCCGGTTCGGTATGGGCGCGGTCCGTAACGTCGGCGCACACGTCGTGGAGTCGATCATCGCGGCCCGCGCCGAGAAGGGGAAGTTCACCGACTTCTCCGACTACCTGAACAAGATCGACGCGCAGGCGTGCAGCAAGAAGGTCACCGAGTCGCTGGTCAAGTCCGGGGCGTTCGACTCGCTCGAGCATCCGCGTAAGGGCCTGTTCCTGGTGCACACCGACGCGATCGACGCGGTGATGGGCACCAAGAAGGCGGAGGCCGTCGGCCAGTTCGACCTGTTCGGCGGCGCCGACGCGGACGAGTCGATCGCGTCGGTGTTCAACGTGAAGGTGCCCGACGAGGAGTGGGACACCAAGCACAAGCTGGCCCTGGAACGCGAGATGCTCGGCCTGTACGTCTCCGGGCATCCGCTCGACGGGGTGGAGCACGTGATCACGGCGCAGACCGACACCCCGATCGCCGCGATCCTGGAGGGGCAGGCCGGCGACGGCGCGCAGGTCACCGTCGGCGGCATCCTCGCGTCGGTGACGCGCCGGATCAACAAGAACGGATTGACCTGGGCGGCAACCGAACTCGAAGGTGTCGGAGGTGCCTCGGTCGAGGTGATCTTCTTCCCGCAGGCCTACTCGGTGTACGGGATGGACATCGCCGAGGACTCGGTGGTGCTCGTCAAGGGCCGGGTCAACGTCCGCGACGAGCGGGTCTCGATCATCGCGAACGATCTTGCGGTGCCGGATCTCTCGGCGATCGGCGTGGCCAAGCCGCTCGCGGTGAGCCTGCCGACGCGACTGTGCACCCCGGACAAGGTGGGTGCGCTCAAGCAGGTGCTCACCCGGCATCCGGGTACCTCGGACGTGCACCTGCGCCTGGTCAGTGGGTCTCGCATCACGATGCTCAAGCTCGACGACAGCCTGCGGGTGGAGCCGTCGTCGGCGTTGATGGGCGACCTCAAGGCGCTGCTGGGTCCGGGCTGCCTGAGCGGCTAGCCGGCATTCGCAGCTGCCTCACCGCATCATGCGATTGTGGTGCCAGGTCACGTCGTAGGCGCCGCCGTGGGAGATCACCACGGCGGCGACGATGACGTACACGATCAGGAACAGCAGCAGCAGCCCGCCGAACAGCCACAGCGAGATCTGGCCGAGTCGGCGGACCCGCTCGGAGGCGTCCCGCGCGCCGGCCGGATCGCCGCCCGCCCACAGCGGGTACACCTCGACGGCGTGTGTGAAGGCGGAGAAGGCGAGTGGCCAGAAGAAGATCAGTGCCGCGACCGCCCAGCCCGCGTTGCTCGGGGGTCTCGGCGGATAGGTGGGACCGCTGCCCGGCGACTGGGGAGCGGATTCCGGTGGGGGTGTGGCCGTCGGTTCGGTCGGAGTGGACATGACGACTCCTGGTGGTGTGTTCCCACCAACCACAGTACGACCGGTTCGCGCCGGGCTGCCCTGATTTCGCAGGTAGGGCGGGGAACGTGCCGGAGTTCGACGGTCGAAGCCGGGGGCAGTTCTTGCTTCTTCGGCAACGTCGGTTGTCCGACCGGCCGGTCTCGCTGCACAGTGGCGAGCATGACCAGTGAGGCAGCCGAATGGGACGCGCGCTACGGCGAGAACGACCGCGTGTGGAGCGGGGAGCCGAACGGCACCCTCGTACGCGAAACGGCCGATGAGTCACCGGGACGCGCGCTCGATGTCGGTTGCGGCGAAGGCGCCGACGCGGTGTGGCTGGCCCGCCGGGGGTGGACGGTCACGGCACTGGACGTCTCACGGGTCGCACTCGACCGAGCCGCGGCCCACGCGGCAGCGGAGGGTGTGGACATCACCTGGGTGTCGACCGGACTCCTGGATGCCGACCTGCCCGCGGGGAGTTTCGACCTGGTCTCTGCGCAGTACCCGGCGTTGCGCACCACGCCCGACGGTGCCGCGGAACGGGCGCTGATCGCCGCGGTCGCGCCCGGCGGCACGCTGCTCGTCGTTCACCACGACCTGCGGGACGAGGCGGAGGCTCGCGAACACGGCTTCGACCCGGACGAGTGGGTCAAGCCCGGCGACGTCGCCGCGCGACTCGACGACAGCTGGAGTGTCGTCGTGAGCGAGATTCGTGAACGTTCGGTCAACGGCGGCGCGGGTGCGCATCACACCCACGATGTCGTTCTTCGCGCACATCGACTGCCGGACGACGCGGGGTAGCGCTGGGGTGCCGTCGACCGGCGGGGGTCAGCGGTTGGCGGTGTTCCACTGGATACGACGCGCCCACCACACGACGACGGTCGCGCCGGCGGCGACCAGGACGGCCGGCTGCAGGTTCTGCGCGATGATCAGCACAGTCAGGAAGACAAGCAGGCCCGCGACGAGGGCTTCGAGCTTGTACAGCGGCCACGCGGTCCCGGCGATGTCGATCGTGTCGCGGGAGTGCGACGTGTGGGGGTAACCGGCGGTGGTCATGAGTTCAGGCTACCGGCGTACAAGGTTTCGGTCCACCGAACAATTGTCTTGGAATGTGGACGCGGGTCTCGGGCTGCGGCTGCGGCCGCCGCGGTGTTGACTGGTCGCATGCCATTGACCGGAGAATACGAACCCAGTCCCAGCAAGTGGGCCGCCGACCAGGCGGACCTGTACGAGAGCTCGGGCGGCACCGAGGGCACCACACTGAACGGCCGTGCCGTGGTGGTGCTGACCACTCGCGGCGCCAAGACCGGCAAACTGCGCAAGACGCCCCTGATGCGGGTCGAACAGGGCGGAAAGTACGCGATCGTCGCCTCGCTGGGCGGCGCGCCGAAGAACCCGGTCTGGTACCACAACGTGATCGCCGACCCGCACGTCGAACTTCAGGACGGCACGGTCAAGCAGGACATGATCGCCCGCGAGGTCACCGGCGACGAGAAGGCGCAGTGGTGGGAGCTGGCCGTCGCCGCGTTCCCGGACTACGCGGAGTACCAGACCAAGACCGACCGGCAGATCCCGGTCTTCGTCCTGACGCCGCAGTAGTTCCCAGCCAGTTCCGGCTCGGCCGAACGGAGGTCGCCATGGCGCCCGGTACCGTCGCGGACCAACTCGTGGGGCAGCTCGTCGCCGCGGGCGTGCGCCGGATCTACGGCATCGTCGGCGACAGCCTCAACCCGATCGTCGATGCCGTCCGCCGCTCCGGGGGTGCGGCGGCGGGTGGCATCGACTGGATCCATGTCCGGCACGAGGAGGCGGCGGCGTTCGCGGCGTCCGCCGACGCGCAGGTCACCGGGGAACTGGCGGTCTGCGCGGGCTCGTGTGGTCCCGGCAACCTGCACCTGATCAACGGCCTCTACGACGCGAACCGGTCGGGGGCGCCCGTGCTCGCGATCGCCTCGCACATCCCGAGCGTGCAGATCGGCACCGGGTACTTCCAGGAGACCCATCCGGACCGGTTGTTCGTCGAGTGCTCGGTCTACACGGAACTGATCGGCGCGCCTGCGCAGGCGCCGCGGGTGGTGCACACCGCGATGCAGCATGCCCTCGCCGGGCCCGGCGTCGCGGTGATCACCCTGCCCGGTGACGTCGCGGACCGGCCCGCGGAGGGCGTGCCGCCCGCCCTGATCCGGACCCGGCCGCCGGCGATCGTCCCGGCCGCCGAGGACGTTGCCGCGCTCGCGGACGCGGTCAACGACGCGGAGCGGGTCGCGATCTTCGCCGGTGCCGGGGTGCGCGGCGCACGGGACGAGGTCCTCGCCTTCGCCGAGCAGGTCGGTGCGCCGATCGGGCACACCCTGCGCGGCAAGGAATGGATCCAGTACGACAACCCGTACGACGTCGGAATGACCGGCCTCCTGGGGTATGGCGCCGCCCACGACGGAATGCACGACGCCGACCTGCTGCTGCTCGTCGGCACCGACTTCCCCGTACGACCAGTTCCTGCCCGACGGCGTCCCAACCGCGCAGATCGACTGCGACGCGGCCAAACTCGGCCGGCGCACCGGACTGGACCTGGCGGTGCACGGCGACACGCTCAGCACGCTGCGAGCGCTGGCGCCGCTGGTTCGGCGCAAACCCGACCGGGGCTTCCTCGACTCGCAGTTGACGCGGCACCGGACGCTGATGGACAAGGTCGTCGGCGCCTACACCGGAGACATCAGGCAGCGCACGCCGATTCACCCCGAGTACGCGGCGTCGGTCCTCGACGACCTGGCTGCGCCGGACGCGATCCTCACCGCGGACACCGGGATGTGCAACGTGTGGACCGCCCGCTATCTGAATCCGAACGGGTCGCGCCGGTTCCTGTCTTCTGCGTTGCACGGGTCGATGGCGAACGCGCTGCCACACGCGATCGGCGCGCAGGTCGCATGCCCTGGGCGGCAGGTGATCTCGGTGTCCGGCGACGGCGGGTTGTCGATGCTGCTGGGGGAGCTGATCACCCTCGCGGCGACGCGGCAGCCGGTCAAGGTGGTGGTCTTCGACAACTCGACCCTCGGGATGGTGAAGCTCGAGATGCTCGTCGACGGGCTCCCGGACTTCGGCGTCGACGTCCCGGGCGTCGACTACGCCGCGGTCGCCGCCGCACTCGGCATCTTCTCGCGACGTGTGGAGGACCCCGCCGACGTGGGATCCGGGCTGCGTGCGGTCCTCGACCACGACGGCCCGGCGCTGCTCGACCTCGTCACCGACCCGATGGCGCTGTCCCTGCCGCCCTCGATCAGCGCCGGCCAGGTGAAGGGCTTCGCGTTGGCGATGTCGAAGATGGTGATGAACGGCGGTGTCGGCGAGGCGGTGAAGATGGCGAAGTCGAACCTGCGCAACATTCCGCGCCCGTCGCAGTTCGGCGCAGGAGGGTGACCGGACCGCAGGACGTGGGCCGGCCGAACGCGGCCCAGTTGATCACCGACGGCCGCGAAGTGGCAGCATGGACGGGTGTCGAATACCCGGGAACTTGCTGACGTGAAGGCTGCGCCGCTGGATGCGCGCGAGATCGATGCCGCCGCGAAGCGAATTTCCGGCGTCGTCGAGGCGACCCCGCTGCAGTACTGCCCCCGGCTGTCGGTCGCCACCGGCGCCAGGGTGTACCTCAAGCGCGAGGACCTCCAGGTGGTGCGCTCGTTCAAGATCCGCGGCGCCTACAACCTGATCGTGCAGCTCAGCGACGAGGAGCGGGCCGCGGGTGTGGTGTGTGCCAGTGCGGGCAACCACGCGCAGGGCGTCGCGTTCGCCTGCCGCAGCATGGGGATCCAGGGCCGGATCTACGTGCCCGCCAACACGCCGCGGCAGAAGCGGGACCGCATCCTCGCGCACGGTGACGGCTTCGTCGAGCTGATCGCCACGGGTGAGACGTACGACGCGGCGGCCGAGGCGGCCGCCGACGACGCCCGCCGCACCGGCGCCACGATGGTGCCGCCGTTCGACGACCCGCGCACGGCGGCCGGACAGGGCACCATTGCCGCGGAGATCCTGGAGCAGTTGGGGGAGGAACCGGGCGCGGTGATCGTGCCCGTCGGCGGCGGCGGCCTGATCGCCGGCATCGCCACCTACCTGCACGAGCGTTCCCCGAGCACCGCGATCATCGGGGTCGAACCGAGCGGTGCGGCGTCGATGACGGCGGCGCTGGTGGCCGGTACTCCCGTGACGTTGCCGGAGATCGACCCGTTCGTCGACGGGACGGCGGTGCGGCGCATCGGCGACCTGCCGTTCGCGGTGATGTCGGGTCTCGGCGTCGAGGTGGTCACGCACAGTTCGCTGCCGTTGGTGGCGCGGCCCAGCGCCGGGACGGGCAACTTCACGATGACCCACTCGGACGAGGGTGCGGTGTGCACCGCACTGCTCGGGCTGTACCAGAACGAGGGCATCATCGCGGAGCCGTCGGGCGCATTGTCCGTCGCGGCGCTCGCCGACATGGAACTCGAGCCGGGTTCGACGGTCGTGTGCCTGATCTCGGGCGGCAACAACGATGTCTCCCGGTACGGCGAGATCCTCGAACGTTCCCTCGTGCACCTCGGTCTCAAGCACTACTTCCTGGTGAACTTCCCGCAGGAGCCGGGCGCGCTGCGGCGGTTCCTCGACGAGGTGCTCGGCCCGGACGACGACATCACCCTGTTCGAGTACGTCAAGCGCAACAACCGGGAGACGGGGGCGGCGCTGGTCGGTATCGAGCTCGGCTCGGCGGACGGCATCAGCGCGCTGCTCGAGCGGCTGGCGGCCTCGCCGATGAAGGTCGAGCAGCTCGAACCCGGCTCGCCCGCGTACCGCTACCTGACCTGATCCGTCCCTCCGGGACCCCGGATCCGGACGCTGGGGCCACATGGGTGCGCTGTGGGTGATGACGCTGCGGCGGCCGGACGCGAGCTGAGGCGGATGCCCTGACCGGTCGCAAGTGGGTGTCACGAGGCGGCGATCCGGCGCACACTTATAGGCGATGCGTGCAGAGTTTCGGTATCGGCTCCCGCAACAACGGTTGGTGTCCACCGAGTTGCCCGGGCCTAGGTCGCGTGCCCTGACGGCCCGCCGGGAAGCGGTGGTGGCAGCCGGGGTGGCTTCCTCGCTGCCGATCTACGCCGCCGACGCCGACGGTGGAGTCCTCGTCGACGTGGACGGCAACTCGCTGATCGACCTGGGTTCCGGGATCGCGGTCACCGGTGTGGGGGCCGCCGATCCCGGCGTGGCCCGCGCGGTCTCCGAGCAGGTCGGACACTTCACCCACACCTGCTTCATGGTCACCCCGTACGAGGGCTACGTCCGGGTCGCCGAGGAACTCGCCGACCTGACACCGGGCGGCCACGAGAAGCGGTCGGTGCTGTTCAACTCCGGTGCCGAGGCCGTCGAGAACGCCGTCAAGGTGGCGCGGTCGGCGACGGGCCGGACGGCGGTCGTCGCGTTCGACCACGCCTATCACGGGCGCACCAACCTCACGATGGCGCTGACGGCGAAGGCGATGCCGTACAAGTCGCACTTCGGGCCGTTCGCGCCCGAGATCTACCGCATGCCGATGTCCTATCCGTTCCGGGACACGCCCGGTCTGACGGGTGAGCAGGCCGCGGAACGCGCGACCACCGCGATCGAGAAGCAGATCGGTGCGGACAGCGTGGCCGCGCTGGTGCTCGAACCGATTCAGGGTGAAGGTGGATTCATCGTTCCCGCACCGGGGTTCATGCCCGCGCTCGCGGCCTGGGCGCGCGAGAACGGGGTCGTCTTCGTGGCGGACGAGGTGCAGACCGGTTTCGCCCGCACCGGAACCTGGTTCGCCAGTGACCACGAGGGCGTGGTGCCCGACATCCTCACGATGGCCAAGGGCATCGCCGGTGGGCTGCCGCTGTCCGCGATCACCGGGCGCGCCGACCTGCTCGACGCCGTGCACCCCGGCGGACTCGGCGGCACCTACGGCGGGAATCCGGTGGCCTGCGCGGCGGCGCTGGCCTCGATCGACACGATGCGCCGCCTCGACCTCCCCGCGCGGGCCCGCCAGATCGAGGACCTCGTGTTGCCGCGATTGCGGGCACTCGCCGACAGCGTCCCCGCGGTCGGGGACGTGCGCGGCCGGGGCGCCATGCTCGGACTCGAGTTGGTCTCCCCGGGCACGACGGACCCCGATCCCGCCCTGACGAGGGCGGTGGCCGCCGCGGCCTTCGCGCAGGGCGTCATCACCCTGACCTGCGGAACGTACGGCAACGTGATTCGGCTGCTGCCGCCGCTCGTGATCGGCGACGACCTGCTCCTCGAGGGAGTGGACGTGCTCGTGTCCGCGATTCGCGGCCTCGCCGGAGGTGTCGGTGGCTGATCCGCCGATAGGGTTGGGGTGCGTCCCGTCGAGCGAGCCGGCTCCGTCGTGCACCGGCCCTGTACGCAAAGGAACACCATGAACAACTTCGATGAACTCCTCGCCGCGGTGCCCACCGGACTGTGGATCGACGGCAAGCCGTGTGACGCCTCCGGGGGCGGCACGTTCGCGGTGCACAACCCGGCGACCGGCGAGGTGCTCGCCGAGGTCGCCGATGCGACCGCGGAGGACGCGCTGCGGGCACTCGACTCGGCGTCTCGCGTGCAGGGGGAGTGGGCGGCGACGGCGCCGCGGCAGCGCGCCGAGATCCTGCGCGCTGCATGGCAACTCGTCACCGACCGGGCGGAGGACTTCGCGCTGCTGATGACCCTGGAGATGGGCAAGGCGCTCGCGGAGAGCCGCGGCGAGGTGGCCTACGGCTCGGAGTTTCTTCGCTGGTTCAGCGAGGAGGCCCCGCGCATCCAGGGCCGGTACACCACCGCCCCGTCCGGCAACGGCCGGATCCTGGTGACGAAGTCGCCGGTCGGGCCGTGCCTGGCGATCACGCCGTGGAACTTCCCGCTCGCGATGGGAACCCGCAAGATCGGACCCGCACTCGCCGCCGGCTGCACGATGATCGTCAAGCCCGCCGAGGCCACCCCGTTGTCGATGTTGCTGCTGGCGCAGGTGTTCGCCGACGCCGGTCTGCCGGAGGGGGTGCTGTCGGTGGTGCCGACCTCCGACGCGGCGGCGGTCAGCGGTCCGCTGATGGCGGACCCGCGGCTGCGGAAGGTGACGTTCACCGGCTCGACCGCGGTCGGACGGAAGTTGATCGAACAGTCCGCGCCGCAGGTGCTGCGGGTGTCGATGGAACTCGGCGGCAACGCCCCGTTCGTCGTGTTCGACGACGCCGACCTCGACGCCGCGGTGGACGGCGCGATGGCCGCGAAGATGCGCAACGGGGGCGAGGCGTGCACGGCCGCGAACCGGCTGATCGTCGCAAACGCGGTCCGCGAGGAGTTCACCGCCAGGCTGACCGAACGGATCGCCGCGATGACCGTCGGACCCGGCTACGACGAGAAGAATCAGATCGGGCCGCTGATCACCGAGAAGCAGCGCAGCAGCGTCGCGGAACTGGTGGACGACGCGGTCGCGGCCGGTGCCCGCGTCCGCACCGGCGGTGGCCCAGTCGACGGTCCCGGCTGGTTCTACCAGCCGACGGTCCTCGACAACGTCCCCACCGATGCCCGGATCGTCGCGGAGGAGATCTTCGGCCCGGTCGCCGCGATCACCGGATTCGACACCGAGGAAGAGGCGATCGCCGCCGCGAATTCCACCGAATTCGGCTTGGCCGCCTACATTTACACGCAATCACTGGAACGTACGATGCGGGTGGCCGACGCGCTCGAGTCCGGCATGGTCGGTGTGAACCGCGGCGTGATCTCCGACCCGGCCGCTCCCTTCGGCGGCGTCAAGCAGTCCGGCCTCGGCAGCGAGGGCGGCACCGAGGGGATCGAGGAGTACCTCGAGACCAAGTACGTCGCGCTGCCGTTGTGACGCGGGTTGGGCCGCGGACGGGATGAACCGTCCGCGGCCCCGGGATGGTCAGTTGTTGATCGGGGTGAAGCCGCTACCCACGATGCCGCGCGGGTTGAGGTCGCCCAGGATGTTCTTCGCGGAGGTGTTGACCCACGGCGGGATGTCACCGGTGCTCGCGGCGACGATGCCGACCCACTTGCCGGTGCCCTTGAGCACCACCGGTCCGCCGGAATCCCCGCCGCTGAAGCCGGCTGCGGCGCGGATCATGCCGCGGCTCACGTTTGTGATCATGCCGTTGCTGGGGGTTGTGATGACACCGGTTCCGAGGTCGGGGTCCCGGTCCGTCCTGGCTCCGTACAGTTCGACATAGTTGAACACGACGCCGGGCAGCGCCGGGGCGCCGCTCGAGTCGGTGTAGATGGAATTGACCTTGAACGGCTTGCCGCTGCCTGCCGTGCTCGTGACCGGCTGACGGGTCTTGTTCAGGACCTGGCTGGACAATTGCACCTCAGGTGCGAACTCGATCACCATGTAGTCGGTGCGGCTGTCCAGATCGGTCACCCGGGCCTCCGGATCCTCGGGGCAGGGTTGCAGGAACCCGTCGAGTTCCTGATCCGCGGGAGCCCTCCCGTCGTCAACCCAGTCGCACACGTCCCCGTCGACCCAGCGAACCCATCCAATGGGGTTCACAACGGGCTTGGGCCTGCCCGCCTTCACCTCCTGGTCCGCCCACTTGGCGGTGTCGCGGTCGTACACGGGGTAGTCGTTGTCGGCAAGGACGGTGCCGCGAGCCGGGCCGGTGTACTTGATGGATCGCACGACATCACCACCCGGGGTGCTGAACGTCCTCGTCGTACCCGCCTTCCAACTTGCGGGCGGGCTGCAGTGGCCTGCGGTGATCCCGATCTTGCGTCCGGCGGAGTCGGTTCCGACGACTCCCATGGTGCAGTACTTGCTCACGTATGTGATCCCGTTACCGTCCGCGCCCATGTCGCCGGTGAAGTCGATGAACATGCCTGGGTAGGCGGCCGGGGTACCCGCCGGGGGCGGGTACGCCGTCCAATCGTTGCCGTTGATGGCATCGATGAGGGCTGCGTTGGCAGTCGTCGCCGCGGCCGTGGCCATCCCCACTGCGAGGGCGAGTGTGGTGAGGGTCCCGGCGAGCAGTCGGGTCGCGCGCTTCATGCAGTGTCCTGTCTGTGAACGAGCAATGTGCGCGTGAGCGTACCGACAGGTCTATTTGATGGGCGCTGATTGCGAAAATGTCTGCCGCGCAAGGAAATCGATGATCATCGACGGGGATGTAGCCGCCCGGTAGCGGACTCGACCGGAGGGAGTCGAGACGAATGTCGTGGCCGGTGGGCGGCCGCGTCGGGGTTCGGGTGTGGGGTTACTCGGGGGTGTCTGCGTTCTCGCGGCCGAGCAGTCGGTCGACGACCTTGCGGTGCAGTTCGGGTTCGGGCTGCGGGAGGCCCATCAGTGCGGCGAGGTAGATGCCGTCGCCGACGAGCCGGACGATCTCGGCTCGGACCGGGTCGTCGATCTCGGCTTTCAGTCCGTCGTCCCAGGACCGCATCATCTCGATCACGGCCTGCTGCACCTCGCCGTGCCGGCCGTCGACCGAGCGCAGGGCCGCGATCGTGGACTGGAACAGCGCGAGTTCGTTGGTGGCGCCGGTGTCCATCGTCTGCAGGTACCACTCGGCCACCGAACGGCCGGACTCCGTCAACTGCTGGTCGGAGCGCTCGCCGAGCCGGCGCACCATGCCGGCGAGCAGCGCCTCCTTGGAGCGGAAGTGGTAGAGCAGTCCACCCTTGGAGACGCCGGCCTCGGCGGCGACGGATTCGAGGGTGACCTGGGCGAGTCCGCGGGTGAGCAGCAGCTTCTCGAGTGCGTCGAGAATGCGGTCGCGGGTACTGGGCGCGGGGGCGTCTGTCACGGGAATCACTGTACCGGCTGGACGGTTGGCTGTTAGCATGGAGCGGCTGCTGTACCGGCTGGACGGTTCAGTACCACATTCGTCGCCATCGCCAATCTCGGAACCGAGGGGAGTCCTTCCGTGTCTGTCATCGCAGACCGCGCACAGTCGTCCGTCATCGCCGACCCCGGCCGGGCCACGCCACGCGACTGGCTCGGGCTGGTGGTGCTGGCGCTGGCTGTGCTGCTGATCTCGGTCGACGGCACGGTGCTCGACCTCGCGCTGCCGTTCATCAGTGCGGACCTGGCGCCGACCAGTACTCAGCTGCTGTGGGTCATCGACGTCTACTCCTTCGTCCTCGCCGGTCTGCTCGTGACGATGGGCACGCTCGGCGACCGGATCGGTCGGCGTCGTCTCCTGCTGATCGGCGCGGTCGGCTTCGGGCTCGCGTCCGCGCTGGCCGCGTTCGCGGTCTCCCCGGAAATGCTGATCGCCGCGCGCGCCCTGCAGGGTGTGGCCGGTGCGACGTTGATGCCTGCCACGCTCGGCCTGATCCGCACGATGTTCGTCGATCGGCGCCAGCGCACGACGGCCATCGCGGTCTGGGGTGCGATGGCGGGAGGCGGCGCGGCTGCCGGCCCGCTGATCGGCGGCTGGCTGCTCGAGCACTTCTGGTGGGGCTCGGTGTTCCTGGTGAACCTGCCGGTGATGCTCGTACTGATCATGTTCGGGCCGTTGGTGATTCGCGAGTCCAAGGATCCGAACCCGGGACGCTTCGACCTGCCGAGCGCCGCGCTGTCGATGCTGGCGATGATCCCCCTCGTGTACTCGATCAAGGAGTCCGTCGCGCACGGACCGACGTGGACGCTGGCGGCGGTCGGCGCGATCGGCCTGGTCGCGGGCTGGGCCTTCGTGCGCCGTCAGCGCGTGCTCGACGCGCCGATGCTCGACCTGAGCCTGTTCGGCCGGCCCGCGTTCACGACCGGTGTGCTGACGAATCTGCTGTCGATCTTCGCGTTCGCCGGCGTGCTGTTCTTCGGTTCGCAGTACCTGCAGCTGGTGCTCGGGTACACGCCGCTGGAGGCCGGTCTGCTGATGCTGCCCGGAACCGCGATGAACATCGTGTTCTCGCTGCTCGCGGCGTGGTTCGTGCGGCGCTGGCAGCCGGGCACCGTCCTCGCTTCCGGCCTGGCGGTCTCCGCGCTCGGCGCGGCGGCGCTGACGTTGCTGCGTGCCGACGGCGGCCCCGCCGCGTTCGTCGTCGGATTCGTGCTGTGCGGAATCGGTGTCGGTATCGCGCTGACGCTGACCTCCGACCTCGTCGTCGGTTCGGTGGAATCGGATCGTGCGGGTGCCGCCTCCGCGGTGTCGGAGACCGCCTACGAACTGGGTATCGCGCTCGGTGTCGCGGTTCTCGGCAGCGTGGTCCTCGCGATCTTCCGGGGCAGGCTCGACGTCTCCGGTCTGGACGAGGCCGCGGCGCACGCCGCGCGGGAAACCCTCGGCGGGGCGGTCGTCGTCGCGGAGCAGGCGCCGGACGCGGTGGGCGCCGCGCTGCTCGAGTCCGCCCAGCACGCCTTCGTCAGCGGCACGCATCTGGCGGCAGTGATCACCGCCTGCGTGCTGGCCCTCAACGCGGTGCTGGTGTACCGGATCATGAACCGGAGCTCCTAGGCCGCGGTGCTGCCGGGCCGCGGTGTTCTTCGGGTGCGGCCGGAGAGCGACGTGTCGCCATTTGAGTAGATGATGAAAAGGTGACCGACGGCAAGAGGGCCCACCGCTCGACGCTGCGCGCGGAGCAGGCCGCCCGGACCCGTGTCACGGTGCTCGACGCCGCGACCCGGTGCTTTCTCCGCGACGGATACGCGGCGACCACGATGAAGCGGATCGCCGCCGAGGCGGGTGTCGCGCCGCAGACGGTCTTCGCGCAGGGCGGCAAGTCCACACTGTTGCTCGCCGCCGTCGACCGCGTGCTGGCCGGTGACGACGAGCGGGTCGCGCCACGCGATCGGGACGACTTCCTCGGCGTGGTCACCGCGCGGTCCAAGTCCGCCAAGCTCGCCGCCCTGCGCCGCGCCGTCGAGACCCGGCCCGCGGACGAGGCGGGGCTGGTGCGGGAGTTTCGGCGAGCGGCCGGCGGCGACGCCGCGATCGCGGCCGCCTGGGCCGACTACGAACAGCGGCGCTACGCGGGCCTGCATGACCTCGTCGCCTCGTTCGGGCCCCTCCTGCGGGACGGCCTCGACGTCGACGGGGCGACCGACATCGCGTGGTCGGTGTTCACCTCCGCGACCGGAGACATGTTCGTGAGTGGCAGGGGATGGTCGACGGCCGAGTACGCGCGCTGGCTCGCGGATGCGGTGGATCGGCTGCTGCTGCGCTAGCGGCCGGGGCCGGCGTCGAGCACGACGAACGAATGTCCGGGGACGACGGTCGCGGCACCGGTCGCGTCCTGGGTCGGTGGATCCCACCACAACAGCGGGGTGCCGCCGGCCGGGACCGTCACCGGATCGGGCCCGAGATTGCACGCGACGCGAATCATGCTTCGGTGCAGCACGATCCACCGTGCATCCTCGTCGTAGTCCACGTCGAGACGGTCGAGCCACGGGTCGCTGAGCTCGGCCCGCTCCGCCCGCAGTGCCAGCAGGTCCCGGTACGTTCGCAGCAGCCGGGAGTGCGGTTGCGTCTCGAGTTCGGTCCAGTCGAGTTTCGATCGCAGGAAGGTCTGCGGATCCTGTGGATCGGGAATCTCGGTGGCCGGCCAGCCGTGGGCGGCGAACTCCGCGATCCGTCCCGCCGCGGTGGCGGCGGCGAGTTCCGGTTCCGGATGCGAGGTGAAGAACCGGAACGGCGTGCTCGCGCCCCACTCCTCGCCCATGAACAGCATCGGCGTGTACGGGGAGCACAGGATCAGCGCAGCCTTGATCGCGAGCTGCCCGACCGTGAGGTACTCGCCCGGCCGGTCGCCGGTGGCGCGGTTGCCGATCTGGTCGTGCGTACAGGTGTACGCGAGCAGCGCGCTCGCCGGGGTGCGCCGCACATCGATCGGCCGGCCGTGGACGCGGCCGCGGAAGCTGGAGTAGGTGCCCGCATGGAAGAACCCCTGGCGCAGGGTGGTGGCGAGGCACTGCAGTGAGCCGAAATCGCCGTAGTATCCCTGTCTTTCGCCGGACACCGCGGCGTGCACCGCGTGATGGACGTCGTCGTCCCATTGGGCGTGCAGACCGTACCCTCCGGCGGACCGGGGTGTGATCAGCATGGGGTCGTTGAGGTCGGACTCGGCGATCAGGGTCAGGGGCCGGTTCAGGTGTGTCGACAGCGCCTCGGTTTCGACGGCCAGCTCCTCGAGCAGGTGAGTGGCGGTGCGATCGTGCAGGGCGTGCACGGCGTCCAGTCGCAGGCCGTCGATGTGGAACTCGCGCAGCCAGCGCAGTGCGTTGTCGATGATGTACCGGCGTACCGGGCCGGAGTGCGGACCGTCGAGGTTGGGGGAGGCGCCCCAGGTGTTGAGTCCGGTCGACAGGTAGGGGCCGAACCGGTCGAGATAATTGCCGGACGGACCGAGGTGGTTGTAGACGACGTCGAGAATCACGCCGAGTCCGCGGCGGTGGCAGGCGTCGACGAAACGCTGGAGTCCGTCCGGGCCGCCGTACGGCTCGTGGACCGTGTACCAGAGCACCCCGTCGTAGCCCCAGTTGTGCTCGCCGTTGACGCCGTTGACCGGCATCAGTTCCACGAAGCCGACACCGAGATCGACCAGGTGGTCGAGGCGGTGGACCGCGGAGTCGAAGGTGCCCTCCGCGGTGAACGTGCCGACGTGCAGTTCGTAGACGGCGCTGCCGGCGAGCCGGCGGCCGGTCCAGGTGGAGTCGGTCCAGCCGCCGGGGTCGACGGCGTGCAGCATCGACGGCGCGTGCACCCCTTCCGGCTGCCGCGCAGAGCGCGGGTCGGGCAGCACGGTTGGGTCGTCGTCGAGGACGAACCCGTACCGGCTCTCGGCGTCGGCGTCCACATCGGCGTGCCACCAGTCGTCCTCGTCCCGGGTCATCGGGTGCGTCGCCCCGTCGAGATGAAGGCGCACCTGTCGGGGTGTCGGGGCCCAGACCTCGAAGTGCCGTGTTCCGCTCATCGGTCCAGGATGCCGGACTCGACCCGGGAGCGGAGACCCCCAAATTTGGTCAATCGTTCAATTGGTTGGTTGTCCAGTTGATTTGATTGCGCGCTAACACTTGGCTAACCCGAGATCTTGTGACACGCTCACGAGGAATTCGGTGTAAGTTCCAATTCGAATTGATTGCGCGTTGATCAAGGCTCGAGCTGTGCGGTATGGGGCATCGCACAGCGAAGGTTGATGCGTCAGTCAATTACAGGTCAGCTAACCGGGGAGGGTTGTTGAACGTGGCATATGTGAGTACATGGCGTCGGGACGGTGTCGGAGCGGAGCCGGGTGGGTCCTGGCGGAGTGTCGAGGCGCTCGAGTCGTGCGCCGTGCCGGGGTGTTCGCGATCCGTCGGTGCCGCGGGTGACGCGTGCGCGAGATGCCGGTCCGCCTACGGGGACGTGATGGGCTTCGGAGGCTGGACGTCGGCTCGTGCCGAATGCTGGCTCTGCGGTGGGCACGCGACCGTCGCCGGTGCCGCCTGCCGCGACTGCGCGTCGGTCGTCGACCGCACGAGCCCGGTGGCCGCGGGGCTCGGATGCGTCGGTGCCTTCGGCACAGTTCCGGTCCGCCGGACGGGGTAGCGAGTTCGCCTGTCGTCGGCATTGCCGTTCGCCTGAAGGGCGGCGTCCCTGCTCTTCGGCGCGCTGTCCGGGTGCCGTCGAGTCCTGGCCGGACTGATCGGGCGCTTGGTGAAACGGTTCTCGGGCGCGTCGGATCTTCCTGTCGTTTCGTGCGCTTCCATGAAAGCCGTTGTATCCGAGTTTGATCCGTGTTCCATTGGATGGTTGTGCTGTCCGCGGATTCGGCGCGCCCTGCCGCGATGTGGTGGCCCGTGGCGAAATCGTCGACGGTCTGAGTGCACTTTCACCCCTCGGTGTCGTCGTCTCTCGGTCAGCCTGGCACGAGGGGCTGCGGACGTCGGTGAGGGGGAGGTGACGCAGGCGTGTCGGAGTCGTTCGATCACGCGCGGAGTGGGCGACGGGTGAACTCGGCGGGGGTTCCGTCGGCGCCGGCCGGTGGGGTGACATCGGCGTCAAGCTGTGTCAGGATGACCCTGACAAATTTGTCAGACGAACCCTGACAGGAGTTGTGATGAGCAGTGTGATCGAGCGCGCGCTCGCCGCTGATGTGACGGCGCAGGCATCGGCGGTCACGGTGGCCGCGCTGGCCGAGGTGGGCAGGCAAGCCGATCTGATCGTCGGGGCGGGACCACTGCCGGGCACCCCGGAGTGGGAGGCGGAGGAGGGGACCGACATTCCGCTCGAGCGGCAGCTCGCGTGGCAGCTCACCTCGCTGCGGCTGCAGTTGGCGGCCGGTCTGGATTGCGCCGACACGGTGGTCGTGCTGCGGGCCGGCGGTGTCACGTGGGCGTTGATCGCCCGCGCCGCGGGAATCACCCGGCAGTCCGCGCACGAGCGCTGGGGCGGCCGGGTCCGCGAGATCCTCGATCGCCACGGCGAGGGCATGCCCGACAGCGTCGCGGACGACGAACCGCCGACCGGATAGCGTCCCGGTCGGCGGTTCGGTGGAGATCGGCTGAGGTCGGCGGGCGGCGTTGCCGCACCGGGCGCGATGCGGCGTTGCCGCACCGGGCGCGTCAGCGAGCGGCGTTGCCCAGGTCGATCGGCATGTTGATGCCGGTGATGTGGTGCGCCTCTTCCGAGCACAGGAAGGCCACCACGTTCGCGACGTCCTCGGGCTCGCTGAAGCCGTACGGAAGCGACGGCATGAAGGCGGGGGCGAGGGTGTCGGAGAACTGCTCGAGCAGCGGCAGCATGTCGGACATGATCATGCCGGTGTTCACGCCGAAGGGGTGGACGCTGTTGACGCGGATCCGGTGCATGCCGAGCTCGTTCGCCATGGTGCGCGTCAGGCCGGCGATGCCGGCCTTGCTGGCGACGTAGTGGCCGACGAAGGGGGCGCCCTTGAGGCTGGAGACGGAGCTGGTGACGACGATGGACCCGCCCTCGCCCTGTTCGATCAGCTTCGGGATCGACGCCTTGCAGGTGTGGAACACGCCGCTCAGGTTGACGTCGATGGTCTCCTTCCACTGTTCGAGGGTGATCTCCCAGGACAGCGCGGAGGAGCAGATGCCGGCATTGGCGACGACGTGGTCGAGGCGCCCGAACGCCTCGAGGCCGGCGTCGAGGGCGGCGGTGACGGCGTCGAAGTCGCGGACGTCGGCCTTGGTCGCGACGATCTTGCGGCCCTGCTCCTCGACCAGGCGGACGGTCTCGGCGAGGTCCTCCTCGGTGGCGCCCTCGTACGGGGTGGACGCGAACTTCGTGCACGCGTCGAGCGCAATGATGTCGGCGCCCTCGGACGCGAACTTCACGGCCTCTGCCCTGCCCTGCCCGCGGGCGGCGCCCGTGATGAATGCGACCTTGCCTTCGAACCGATTGCCCATGTCGTCGAAATCCTTCGTTAGCCGTGATCAGTTGTGCCGTGGCTCACGGTAGGCGCTGAAACGGCACGGCGTGCCGGTTTGTCTCGTTGGGTGGTATGTCGCCCGTCACTCTCGGACCAGCAGCGCGACCCAACGGCGGGCGAACAGGGTTGCGAGCTCGGCGTAGCCGTCGAAACCGTGACCGGTCAGCCGGTCGGTCCATCTGCCGGGGGGAAGCGGCAGCACGGTGTCGTCCCAGCCCCGCTCGAACAGCCGGACCGTGAACCGGGCGGACACCGCGATCACCTCCTCTCCGCGCAGGAACCCGACCAGGTGATCGGCGGCGGGTCCGTCCGCGAGGACGGGCGAGTACGAGGCACCCACGAAGCACCACGGCCGCTCCCGGCGCAACCGCAGGGACTCCCGGACGACGAGGAGCTTGCCCGCCTCGTCGACGGCCCCGCCCGGATACAGCCCGGCGAGCAGCCGGCGACGCACGTCGAAGCCGACCGGCCGCCGATTGTCCGGGTCGACGAGCGAGTCCTCCCACAGCTCGGTGCCCTGGTACACATCCGGAATGCCGGGTCCGGTCAGCTGCAGCAGTTTCTGGCCGGCGGACACGATCCGCCCGTGCGGGGCCAGTCGCCGAACGAACGCCGACATCGACCGCGCCACCGGTCCGCCCAGCACCGCGTCGATCCAGTCGTGCACCCGCGTCTCGTACTGCTCGTTCACCGCCGCCCAGTCGGTGTGTACCGCGGCCTCGCGGACCGCCTTCGTCGCGTATTCGTGGAGCCGGCGATGCAGGGTGGTGGTCGGGTCGCCGGTGGCCGGCCAGATTCCGAACATGGTCTGCCACAACAGCAGTCCGGTCACCGGGTCGGGGCTGGGGGCGAGCTCCTCCCATTCGCGCACCGCCCGGGCCCAGGCGTCGGGCGCCTGCGACAGGACGCCGATCCGCGCGCGCACGTCCTCGCCGCGTTTCGTGTCGTGCGTCGACAATGTCGTCATCGCCGCCGGCCACCGACGTGCCCGCTCGGCCTGCATCAGGTGGAACTGCGGGACCGGGATCGCGAACCGGCCCGGATCTCCGCCGACCTCCTGGAGTGAGGTCAGCCGGGCGGTGCGGTAGAACAGTCGGTCCTCGACGGCCTTGGCCGTCGCCGCGCCGCACACCTGCTGCAGCCGCACCGCGGCCTCCCGGTTCGCGAGCAGTGCCCGTGTCACGATCGAGAGCGTCCCCGTCAGATCGGGCCGGGCGTCGGCGGCTGCGGCGACTGCGGCACCGAGCAGTCCGGCACCGGTCCGGTAGTCGGTCCGGTAGGTGGGTATGCGGGCCACCGTCTCGATCAGCGCCTCGATCAGGGGTGCGGTGTCCACGACCGCGCCGGCGCGGATCGTCTCGGCCAGCCGCCGCACCTCCGGCGCCAGCCCGCCGCGGAGCACCTCGATCTTCGCCGCGTGTTCGGCGGCGGCCAGCGCGTCGGCGTCGCCGGCGTCGCCGGTCCGCTCCCGGTGCAGCGCGGTGAGCGGTCCGGCGCCGGCCGGGTCGAGGAACACGCCGCCGAACTCGGCGAGGGCGTCGTAGCCGGTGGTTCCGTTCACCGGGAGGGTTGGGTCGAGATGTTCTCCGGGGGTGAGGATCTTCTCGATGACCAGCCAGCGGTTCGGCCCGACCAGATCCCGCAGTTCGGTCAGATACCGGGTGGGATCGGCGAGACCGTCCGGGTGATCGACGCGCACACCGTCGACCAGATCCTCCGCGAACCAGGAGGCCGGTTCGCGGTGCGTCGCGGCGAAGACCACGGGATCCTCCTGGCGCAGCGCGGCCAGCGAGTCGACGGTGAAGAAGCGGCGGTACCCGATCCGTCCGCTGCGCCAGGACACGAGTTCGTACGCCTGTCGGGCGTGTACCAGAGCGGGATCGTCGCCCTCGGTGCCGGGCGCGATCGGGTACCGGTGCTCGTGATAGGTCAGGACCGGCTCCGGGCCGGTGGCGTCGACCCGCAGCGCGTCGACGCCGTCGTCGCCGAGGAGCGGGATCGCGATCCGTTCCCGTGTCCAGTCGATGTCGAACCAGCGGGCGTGTTCCGAGTCGCGACCGAACCGCAGTACGTCCCACCACCACCTGTTCTGGTCGGGCCTGTCGACGCCGACGTGGTTCGGGACCAGGTCGACCACCACGCCCATCGCCCGCCGGCGCAGATCCGCGACCAGCGCCTCCAGCGCTCGCCGGCCGCCGAGCGCTTCCGAGACCGTGGTCGGGTCGGTGACGTCGTAGCCGTGCGCCGAACCGTTGACGGCCGTCAACAGCGGGGAGAGGTAGACGTGGGACACGCCGAGTTCCTCGAGGTAGTCGGCCAGCTCGCGAACCTGGTCCAGGGTCAGCGAATCCGGTCTCAACTGCAGTCGGTACGTCGACGTGATCGGCTCCAACGTCTCACTCCGCCCGGCGCAGAACGGTCAGTGATCGTGCCGGCACCTTCAGCGCCGCCCCGCCGTCGACCCTCGCATCGGACCGTCCGGTCGCCACCGCGGTGTCGAGCACGACCTCCCACTGCCAACCCGAACCGCCGTACGGCACGGTGAACTCCAGGTCCTCGTCGTGCGCGTTGAAGCACAGGAGGAACGAGTCGTCGGTCACCGGTTCGCCGCGGTGGTCCGGCTCCCGGATCGCGTCACCGTTGAGGTAGGCGCTCAGGGACTTGCCGAAGCCGCTGCCCCAGTCCTGCTCCGTCATCTCGACGCCGTTCGGCGTCAGCCACGCGATGTCACGGGCGGAGTTGCCGCCCTGCACCGGCCGGCCCTCGAAGAATCTGCGCCGTCGGAAGACGGGATGCGCGCTCCGCAGCGCGATCACGCGTCGAGTGAACTCGAGCAGGTCCGAATTCGTCCGAGCCAGGCTCCAGTCCATCCACGACAGGGGGGAGTCCTGGCAGTACACGTTGTTGTTGCCGGACTGGGTGCGGCCCATCTCGTCGCCGTGCGCGAGCATCGGGGTGCCCTGGCTGAGGAACAGTGTGGCGAGGATGTTGCGGCGCTGGCGGGCCCGCAGTTCGAGGATCTCGGGGTCGTCGGTCGGGCCCTCCACCCCGCAGTTCCAGGACCGGTTGTGGCTCTCCCCGTCCCGGTTGTCCTCGCCGTTGGCGAGATTGTGTTTCTCGTTGTAGGACACCAGGTCCGCGAGGGTGAACCCGTCGTGCGCGGTGACGAAGTTGATGCTCGCACTGGGCCGGCGGCCCGTCTCCTCGTACAGGTCCGACGAGCCGGTCAGCCGGGACGCGAACTCGCCCAGCGTCGCAGGCTCACCGCGCCAGTAGTCGCGGACGGTGTCGCGGTACTTGCCGTTCCACTCCGTCCACAGGCCCGGGAAGTTGCCGACCTGGTAGCCACCCTCGCCGACGTCCCACGGTTCGGCGATCAGCTTGACCTGGCTGACGATCGGATCCTGCTGCACCAGATCGAAGAACGCCGACAGCCGGTCCACGTCGTGCAGTTCGCGGGCCAGCGTCGACGCCAGATCGAACCGAAACCCGTCGACGTGCATCTCGGTCACCCAGTATCGAAGCGAGTCCATGATCAGTTGCAGGGTGTGCGGGTGCCGGGCGTTGAGGCTGTTACCGGTGCCGGTGTAGTCCATGTACATCGACTTGTCGTCGTCGACGAGTCGGTAGTAGGCGGCATTGTCGATGCCGCGGAAGTTCAGGGTCGGGCCGTCGTGATTGCCCTCGGCGGTGTGGTTGTAGACCACGTCGAGGATCACCTCGATGCCGGCCGCGTGGTAGGCCCGCACCATCGCCTTGAACTCTGCGACCGCGCCGGACGCCTTCGTCGCCGACGAGTACCCCACATGAGGGGCGAGGAACCCGAAGGTGTTGTAGCCCCAGTAGTTTCGCAATCCCTGGTCGATCAGCACCTGGTCGTGGAGGAACTGGTGTACCGGCATCAACTCGATCGCCGTCACCCCGAGTCCGGCCAGGTGGTCGATCACCACCGGATGCGCCAGACCGGCGTACGTGCCTCGAAGCTCCTGCGGGACACCGGGATGTGTCGCGGTCATCCCCTTCACGTGCGCCTCGTAGATGACCGTCTCGTGGTAGGGCCTGCGGGGTGCCCGGTCGGACTGCCAGTCGAAGTACGGGTTGATCACCACGGTGGTCATGGTGTGTCCGAGGGAGTCCTCGCCGAACGTGCGCAGTGCGTAGTCGCCGGGGGTACCCCCTGCACGGAGTGCTTGGGGGCCGAAGTCGCCGTCGAACGCCTTGCCGTACGGGTCGAGCAGCAGTTTCGACGCGTCGGCCCGCAGTCCCTGCTCGGGGTCGAACGGGCCGTGCACCCGGTAGCCGTACCGCTGGCCCGGCACCACACCGGGCAGGTAGGCGTGCCAGACGTAGCCGTCCACCTCGGTCAGCGGGATCCGCTCCTCGCTGCCGTCCCGCGCGATCAGGCACAGCTCGACCGCTTCGGCGACCTCCGAGAACAGGGAGAAGTTGGTGCCGGCGCCGTCGTACGTCGCGCCGAGCGGATAGGCGTTGCCCGGCCACACGGATCGGGCTGCGGACGGTGCGGCGTCGGACATGGACTCGACCCTAGTGTCAGTCGGCCCGTGCCGTCGGACGGACGGGTGGTGGGCGAGAGGGAGCTTCACCTCTTCCGGGTGAATCGCGAGCGTCGGTCGGCGAAATACCGTCGTTTCACCTTTTGCCTGGGTGTTCTGTCGTGCGGTTGTCCGCGGGGAGAGGTGGGTTTGCGAATGTCCGGTGACGAAGGGCCGATCCGTCCGAAGATGACCGAGGAGTATGCGGAGGTCGTGGGCAGAGCCGCATATCTGTGGGGTTGGGCGCTGGTGAACATGCACAACCGGCGAACCCTCATGGAGCAACTGCCCGCGCCCGGGCTGCTGGCGGGCATCGTGCCCGCGGGCCCGCCCGGGACGATCGGCATGCTGCGGGACTACATCCGGCCGGAGGAGCGGGTCGTCGCCTGCCCGAATCAGGACGTGGTCTACGGATTCGGTGTCCTCGACTCCGCTCGCGGACCGTCGGTCGTGCAGGTGCCCGACTTCGGTGACCGGTTCTGGGTGTACCAGGTGGTGGACCAGCGCACCGACTCGTTCGTCCGGCTCGGCGCGATGTACGGGACCGCGCCGGGCTTCTACCTGCTCGCGCACACGTCCTGGGACGGTGAGGTACCGGCCGGCATCACCGACGTCTTTCGTCACGACACCCGGGTCGGGGTCGTGATCCCGCGCGTCTTCCTCGACGACACCCCGCGCGACCGGGTCGCGATCGCGCCGCTGGTCGACCGCATCGCCATGTACCCGCTGTCGGAGTTCGACGGCACCGTCAGGACCGTCGACTGGTCGAGTGTGCCGTCGTTCGGCGGCGGAGACGCCGCCGGAAGTGGCGCCGGCGGTCAGAGCGAGACCCAGTGGGTCCACCCCGAGACATACTTCGCCGAGCTCGCCGAGGTCCTCGACGAAGTGCCTGCACTGCCAGGGGAGGAGGCGCTGTACGAGTGGTTCCGGTCCGCCCTCTCCGGGGCGGAGGACGATCCGGCGATCGCGGACGCGCTCGGTCGGGCCGCTGTCGACGCCGATGCAGTGGTGCGGGAGATGTTCGAGTTCCGCAACATCGGGATTCCCGTCGCGCACAACTGGACCACCCAGCGCAACGGGGCCGCCTTCGGCGCGGACTACCTGTCGCGAACCGCGATCGGAAAGTCCAACATCTTCGTCAACACCCCGAACGAAACCGCCTACTACTACCAGGATCTCGACGAGCGGGGTGACCGCCTGCACGGCGCCGCCACCTACACCGTGCGGTTCCCGGCCGGTCAGCTGCCGCCGGTGCGCGGTTTCTGGTCACTGACCGTCTACAACAAGCACCACTTCTTCCATCCCAACGAACTCGACCGATTCTCCCTGGGCACCAAGAATCAAGATCTCACCCACGGCGACGACGGGTCCCTGACCCTGACGGTCGGCGGCGCCGCCCCGACCGATCCGAAACTGCTGACGAACTGGCTGCCCGCACCCGATGACGAGTTCACCATCTTTCTGCGCGCCTACTGGCCCGATCAGGACATCCTCGACGGAACCTGGGAGCCCCCGGCGGTCACCAAGTCCTGATCGGCCCGGCCGGGTGATGCCCTAAGCCCTCCAGTAGCCGGTGAACTGCACGTGGTCCTTGGGGAAGTCGCGTTCGCCGACGAGGTGACGTCGAAGCGAGGTCACCAGCGCGGCCTCGCCGGCGAGCCACGCGTACGTGCGGGCCGGCTGGAGGTCGAGTTCGGACAGGGCGCGGTACGTCGCGTCCGCGCCCGCGGTCCGGGTCACGGTGACCCCGGCGGGGGCGGGGATGGGGAGGTCGAGGCCCGGTCCGCCGTCGACGAGCACGAGTTCGCCCTCTGCGTCGCGGGGGAGTGTCTCGGCCAGCCGGGTCAGGGCGGGAAGGGCGGTGGCGTCGCCGACGGCGAGGATCCGCTCGGTGCGGGGCAGCGCGCGGCTCACCCTCGGCCCCACGACTCCGATGGGTGTGCCCGGCCCGGCGCGCCGCGCCCAGTCGGTCGCGACGCCCACGTCGTGCAGGATCACGTCCACGACCAGTCCAGTCGAGTCGAGTCGGCGCACCGTGTACTCGCGGTAGATCACGTCGGGATTCACCGGCATCACGAAGCCGCCGTCGCCGGCCACCTCCGGCAGCGCGATCCGCTCGGTTCCCGGCTGGGGGAAAAACAGGATGGCGACATCGTCGAACCCGGTGCTGACGACGGCCGGATGTCGGCCTGCGTCGTCGGTGAACGCGCCGAGCTGGGGTCCGGCGAGGTGAAGGCGCACGAGTCGCGGCTCCACCTGCGTGGTGTGTACGACCTGCAACATTCGCACGCACGTCGGATGTGGTGTCTCGGAGCGGAATCGCGAGATCGCTCTGCGGGACTTCTCGCTGCTCATGCCGCGGGGGCCGCCGCATGGGACGCCGGGGCCGGGTTGCCGCGGTGTGATGCGCTCGGGTGTGGGGGTCGGGCAGGCATCAGGCGACGATAGCGCCCGAAGTTAGATTTCCCTAGCCTAAGTAGCTTGACCTAAGGTGACCCTATGTTCGGTTCACATGGAAGCTCGGCGCGCGTGAAACTCGGCGTGGCCGCGGCGATCTCGGCGCTCCTCCTGGCCGCCTGCGGCACCTCCTCGACCGACGATGTCGCGGAATCCGACAAGGCCTACACCGTCGACCACGCGATGGGCGAAACCACCCTGCCGGGTGTGCCCGAGCGTGTCGTCGTCATCGACTCGCCGCATCTCGACGCACTCGTCGCCCTCGGCATCACCCCGGTCGGAGCGACGGAATCGGGTGCGGGGGACGGCTTCCCGGGATACCTCGCGGACGACCTCGACGGCACGAAGAGCGTCGGACCCACGGCCGAGCCCGACATCGAAGCCATCGCGGCCCTCGAACCCGACCTCATCATCGGTTCGAAGGTGCGGCACGAGAAGATCTACGACCAGCTCTCGGCGATCGCGCCGACCGTCTACTCGGTCAACTCCGGTACCGAATGGCAGGAGCAGGCCCGCGTCACGGCGGCCGCGGTCAACGAGAGTGGCGAGATGGACGCGCTCCTGACCGAGCTGACCGACCGAGCGACCGCGGTGGGCAAGGACGTCGGCGCCGCCGGACGTACCGCGTCCATGGTGCGATTCCGGCCGACCAACTTCCGGCTGTACGGCCCGAGCACCTTCTCGGGCTCGATCCTGACCCAGGTCGGCTTCGACCTCGGTGAACGTGGCTGGAACGAGTACTCCATGCTCGAGCTCAGCCCCGAGCGCTACGCGGAGATCGACGGCGACGTCGTGTTCTACACGAACCCCGGGGGCGACCCGAACACGACCACCATGGGCACCGTGACCGGGCTGTGGGGTTCGCTCCCCGCGGTGCAGGGCGGTAAGACCTTCGAGTTCGACGACGAGACGTGGATGGTCGGCATCGGTGTGGTGGGTGCGAACGTCATCCTCGACCAGATCGGCGAGGCGCTCGGCTGACGCCGCCCCTTCCGTTCCGTCACCACCAGCCGGTGGCGGCGCCGAGTCGGCGATCCAGTTCGGGGGCGAGGCTGCGGACGTAGGCGGTGGTGAGGTGGTCGCCGTCGCGGTAGATCAGGCGGTTTCCCTCGATGACGCGGCAGCGGTCCGCGCGGCACACCGCGTCCGACAGATCCAGCGGGTGCACCGTCGGCAGGTGCGCGGACGCCGCTTCGGCCGGATCCACGACGTCCAGGACCGCGGCCCGGTCGACGCCGCAGGTGTCGGCGTTGCCACCGTGCGCGAGACAGTCGGGTGCGCGATAGGCGATGCCGTTCTCCGACAACCACGGGGTGTCGCGCACCACCGTCATCGGCAGGCCGAGCGTGGCCATCCGGTCCCACACCCGCACGTAGCCGTCCGGGGTGTAGTCGCCGCCGACGTCGTCCGGGCGGGGACGGGTCGAGGTGCTGAACACCAGGTCGGGTGGTGACGACTCCAGTTCGTCGAGCACCGTCGCGGTCCACCGCTCGCACTCGCCGTTCGCGGTGTCCTCGTCGACCGGCAGGATCGCCGGACATCCCACCTTCAGGTAGGTGTCGATGCGCAGGCCGCGGTCGTCGGCGATGCTCGCGAGCGCGGGCAGCCAGTGTTCGGAGTGCGATCCGCCGATCAGTGCCACCGTGCGCGCCGCGTCGGGTTCGCCGTACGAGCAGCGGATCACCTCGACCACCTCGTCGGTCGCCAGGCAGCCGTCGTCCCACGACGGCGGGACGTCGAGATGCGCGACGAACCGGTTCGGCTGCTCTCCCCGCTCCGGAGCGTCGACGCCGTCGACGAGGACCGCCGCGCCCGGGTAGTCGCGGGGGTCGAGGTCGGCGATGTGGGCGACCTCGACAGAGCGGTTCGCGATGGTGCCGATCCAGCCCGTCGCCGTCGCGAACACCGCCACCGCGAGCGCCCCGACCCCGGCGACGAGCGCCGTCCGGCGCGGCGAGGGGTTCCCGCGCCGGATCGGCTCCTCGACCAGTCGGGTCGTCAGATGCGCCAGCACCAGTGAGAGTCCGATCACCACCAGGCCGCCGCGCAGCCCGATGCGCTCACGGTCGGTGAGGACCAGCGCGAAGATCAGCAGCGGCCAGTGCCACAGGTACAGCGAGTAGGCGACGTCGCCCAGCCGGCGCAGCGGGGCCGAGCCGAGCAGACGGGTGGCCGGGGCGTCCACACTCGCTGCCGCACCGGCGACGACGATCGCGGCGGTCGCCGCGACCGGCACCAGTGCCCACGGCCCGGGGAAGTCGTGCCTGCCGTCGAGCAGGACCCCGGTGCAGGCGACGACGACGAGCCCGACCACGCCGAGCAGCACCCGTGCCTGCCTCGGCACCCGGAGCCACGGCATCGCGCAGGCGAGCAGGCCCCCGGCGAGCAGTTCCCACAAGCGGGCGCCCGTGTCGTAGTACATCCAGGTCTGCGGCTGCGCACCGGACGCCGCGTAGCAGAAGGAGACCGCGGTTGCGACCGCGAGGATCGCGGTGATCGGACCGCGGACCGCGACACCGCGCAGCCGCAGCAGCCACGCACTCGCGAACACCACCGTCAGCGCGAGCAGGTAGAACTGCCCCTGCACCGAGATCGACCACAGATGCTGCAGTGGACTCACCGACGGATCCGCCGCTAGATAGTCGGCTGCGGTGCGGGCCAATTGCCAGTTCTGCCCGAAAAGCAGTGCGGCCCGGCTCTGTTCGGCCAGCGCCAGCCACGCGGTCGGTGCCAGCAACAACGCGCCGGCGACCGCCGTCGCGGCCACCACGACGGCGAGCGGCGCGAGCAGCCGGCGAGCGGTTCGCGCCAGGATCGGCCGCGGATCGAGCGGCGACGACGATTCCGCCGCCCGCACCAGCGAACCGACGAAGAAGAACCCCGACAGCATCAGGAACACGTCGACGCCGCCGGACACCCGGCCGAACCAGACGTGGAAGAGCACCACCAGCGCGATCGCGAGGCCGCGCAGGCCGTCGAGGTCGGCGCGGCGCGTCGAGCCGGCTTGTCGGGCCGAGGCGTCGACGGGTGCGGCTGTACGGGCAGGCAAGTCTCTCCCTGTGGTTGCGACGAGCTGAACGCGCGGTGAACGGTGCGTGCGGGGTTCGACGGACGAGTGTAGGTGGTACCGGTGGGCCCACTTACCGCAGGCGTTCGCACGGACTTCGCCGCGCGGAGTCCCGGCCCGTCGCGGCTCGTCGGGGGTCGCTATCGTCGGGCGACGTGACCTCGCGCTACTCGTCCGACCGCATCTCCGCCATCGACGCCGCCCACCTGTGGCATCCGTACGGGGCGTTCCCGGCCGGCACCGAGCCGCTCGTCGTGTCGGCCGCCCGGGGGACCCGGCTCATCCTCGCCGACGGCCGGGAACTCGTCGACGGCATGAGCTCGTGGTGGGCGGCCGTGCACGGCTACCGGCACCCCGTTCTCGACGCCGCCGCGACCGACCAGCTCGGCCGGATGAGTCACGTCATGTTCGGCGGGCTCACCCACGAACCCGCCGCCCGGTTGGCGGAGCTGCTCGTCGCGATCACCCCCGACGGGCTCGACAAGGTGTTCCTCGCCGACTCCGGATCGGTGTCCGTCGAGGTCTCGATCAAGATCGCCATGCAATATCAGCGGGCGATCGGGCGACCCGAGCGACACCGCCTGCTGACCTGGCGCGGCGGCTACCACGGGGACACGTTCGCGCCGATGAGCGTGTGCGACCCGGACGGCGGCATGCACTCGATGTGGACCGACGTGCTGGCGCGGCAGGTGTTCGCGCCCGCGCCGCCCCGTGACTTCGACCCGACCTACGTCGCGCAGTTCGAGGCGATCCTCACCGAGCACTCCGCCGAACTGGCCGCCGTCATCGTCGAACCGGTCGTGCAGGGCGCGGGCGGCATGCGTTTCCACGACCCCCGGTACCTGACCGAGCTGCGCCGGATGTGCGACGAGCACGGACTGCTGCTGATCTTCGACGAGATCGCCACCGGCTTCGGTCGCACCGGTGAACTGTTCGCCGCCGACCACGCCGGTGTCGCCCCCGACATCATGACGGTCGGCAAGGCCCTGACCGGTGGCTACCTGACGCTCGCCGCGGTGCTGTGCACCTCCGCGATCGCCGAGGCGATCAGCGCGGGGGAGGGCGGCGGCGTCATGCACGGTCCGACGTTCATGGGCAACCCGCTCGCGTGTGCGGTGGCCGTCGCGGCGGTGCAACTGCTGCTGTCGCGGGACTGGCGATCGGAGGTCGCTGCGCTGGGTGAGGGTCTGGATGCCGGGCTGGAGCCGGCGCGGACGTTGCCCGGCGTCGCGGACGTGCGCACGTTCGGCGGCATCGGCGTGATCGAGATGGCGGAGCCGGTGGACATGCGCACCGCCACCGCCGCGGCCGTCGACGCCGGCGTGTGGCTGCGGCCGTTCGGCAAGCTGATCTACGCGATGCCGCCGTTCATCTGCACGCCCGACGATGTCGCGACCATCGCGGCCGGCATGGTCGCCGCCGCGCGCAGCCAGCACTGAGTTTCCGCTTGATGCGAGGTCCGTGGCCTACTTGAACGCTGTACTTGAACGGCGTTCAGGTACGCTCCCGTGCCATGACCGCTGCACTGAGTTGGCTCGATGAGATCGCGGACGCGCGTCGCGCGGCCGGTCTGCACCGCACGCTGCGTCCGCGGACGGCCGGTTCGCCGCTCGTCGACCTCGCCTCCAACGACTACCTCGGCCTCACCCGGCACCCCGAGGTGCTCGACGCCGCGGCGACCGCCCTGCGCCGCTGGGGCGGTGGCTCGACCGGTTCGCGCCTCGTCACCGGCACCACCGCCGAACACGAACTCCTCGAGCGTGAACTCGCCGAGTTCGTCGGCGCCGAATCCGGACTGGTGTTCGCCAGCGGGTACGCCGCCAACCTCGGCGCCGTCGCCGCACTGGCAGGCCGGGACGCGCTGATCGTCTCCGACGCCGGCTGCCACGCCTCGCTGGTCGACGCGTGCCGGCTGTCGCGGTCGCGGGTGGTGGTCACCCCGCACGCCGACGTGGACGCCGTCGCGACCGCGCTCGCCTCCCGCGCCGAACCGCGCGCCCTCGTGCTCACCGACTCGGTGTTCAGTGCCGACGGCGACCTCGCGCCGCTGCGGGACCTGCACCGGGTGTGCCGCGAACACGGCGCGTTGCTGCTGGTCGACGAGGCGCACGGCGTCGGGGTGCGCGGCGACGGTGGCCGCGGCCTGGTGCACGAGGCCGGGCTCGCCGGTCAGGCAGACGTGGTGGTCACCGCGACCCTGTCGAAATCGCTTGCCGCCCAGGGCGGAGTGGTGCTCGCCGACGACCGCGTCCGCACGCACCTGATCGACACCGCCCGCACCTTCATCTTCGACACCGGCCTCGCGCCCGCCGCGGTCGGCGCCGCCCGCGGCGCGCTGGCCGTGCTGCGCCGCGAACCCGAGCGGGCGGCGGCCGTCCTCGACCGCGCACGCGACCTCGCCCGCATCACCGCGGCCGGTGAGCCGGAATCCGCGGTGGTGTCGGTGATTCTCGGCGACCCGCAGGTCGCGTACGACGCGTCGCTCGCGTGCCGCGACCGTGGGTTGCACGTCGGCTGCTTCCGGCCGCCGTCGGTGCCCGCCGGCACTTCCCGACTGCGGCTGACGGCCCGCGCGAACCTCACCCCGTCCGACATGACGGTGATCGAGTCCGTGCTCACAGACGTGCTCTCCTCGGCCGAGTCGACCCCGGGCGTTTCGGCGGCCCACGCGTGAGCATCCTGTGCGTCACCGGTACGTCGACGGATGTCGGCAAGACCGTCGTCACCGCGGCGCTGGCCGCGCGGGCCCTGCTCGCCGGGCTGTCCGTTGCGGTGTGCAAGCCGGCGCAGACCGGGATCGCTGTCGACGAGCCCGGGGATCTGGCTGAAGTGCAACGGCTTTCGGGTGTCCTGGACGTTCTCGAGCTGGTCCGCTACCCGGAGCCGCTGGCGCCGGACGCCGCCGCCCGGCGGGCCGGCATGCCGCTGCTCAGGCGCGCGGACGTGGTTTCGGCGGTCCGCGGGCTCGACGCCTCCCACGACCTGACCCTCGTCGAGGGCGCCGGGGGACTGCTGGTGCGCCTCGGTTCGGGGGGATTCACCCTCGCCGACGTCGCTGCAGACCTCGACGCGCCACTGGTGTTGGTCGCCGCCGCCGGGCTGGGCACCCTCAATCACAGCGCGCTGACCGTTGCGGCCGCGCGGCAGGCAGGCGTCGATTGCGTCGGGACGGTGATCGGGTCGTGGCCGGAGGATCCCGACCTGGCCATGCGGTGCAACCTCGCGGACCTCGCCGAGGTGACGGGGGTGCCGCTGCTCGGCCGGATTCCGGAGGGGGCGGGCAGACTGGGCCCAGACGAGTTCGCTGCGGCGGCGCCGGGCTGGTTCGATACCGATCCGATCGCCGCCCGGCCGCTCAGTGCGGCACCGGGCAGCCGCTGCCGTATCCGACGGGGAAGTGCTTGATTCCGTTGAGCCATCCCGACCGCAGCCGCTGCGGATCACCGAGCCGGCTGATGTCCGGGAGCCGGTCGGCGATCGCGTCGAAGATCAGGCCGATTTCCATCCGGGCCAGGTTCGCGCCGAGGCAGTAGTGGGGGCCCGAGCCGCCGAAACCGAGGTGCGGGTTGGGGTCGCGGGTGATGTCGAAGGTGGTCGGGTTGTCGAACACCTCCTCGTCGAAGTTCGCCGACGCGTAGAACATCGCGACCCGGTCGCCCTCGCGGATCAGCTGCCCGCCCAGCGTCGTGTCCGCCGTCGCGGTCCGCTGGAAGGACGTCACCGGGGTCGCCCAGCGCACGATCTCGTCCGCGGTGGTCGCCGGACGTTCCCGCTTGAACAGCTCCCACTGGTCGGGGTGGTCGAGGAACGCGATCATGCCGTGGGTGATCGCGTTGCGGGTGGTCTCGTTGCCTGCCACGGCGAGCAACAGCACGAAGAACCCGAACTCCTCGGGTGTCAGTTCGTCGCCGTCCACGTCCGCCTGGATCAGGGTGGTGACGATGTCGTTCGCCGGACACCGGCGCCGCTCGTCGGCCATGCCGTAGGCGTAGCCGATCAGCTGGGCGACGGCGTCCATGGGGTCGACGTCGTACTCCGGGTCGGCGCCGCCGATCATGTCGTTGGACCAGTCGAACACCTTCCTGCGGTCCTCCTGCGGGATGCCGATCAGTTCCGCGATCGCCTGCAGGGGCAGCTCGGCGGCGATGTCGGTGACGAAGTCGCCACTGCGGGCGTCGGTGCCCGCGGCCCCGGCGACGATCCGCTCGGCCCGGTCCGTCAGCGCCGCCCGCAGGCTCTCGATCGCGCGCGGTGTGAAGCCGCGGGCGACCAGTTTGCGAAGCTTCGTGTGCTCGGGTGCGTCCTTGTTCAGCATGATCAGCCGCTGGGACTCGAACGTCTCCCGGTCCACGTCGTCGTTCAGCCGGACCAGGGCTCCGTTTCGCCAGCTGGAGAACAGTTCGCCGTCGCGGGAGATCGCCCGGACGTCCGCGTGCCGGGTGACCACCCAGTACCCCTCGTCCGGGAATCCGCCGACGTTTCGGGGCTGGGGATTCCACCACACCGGGCAGCTCCGGCGCAGAGCCGCCAGCGCCTCGTGGGGGACGCCCGCCGTGTACACGGCGGGGTCGGTGAAGTCGTAGCCCGGCGGAAGATCGACGGCCGGCGCGGTCGCGTGGTCGGGCATCGTTTCGTGTGACACTGGCGAGTCCTTTCGGATCGCAGGCGAGTGCAAAGCATCTGCCGTACTGTGAGTGTCATCACATCATCTGTGGTCGGAGGTTCGAATGTCCACCAGCGAAATGATGGAGCTGCACCGCACGATCGGTCACCTGCGCCAGTGTGTCGGGTCGTTGCGGACGATGTACGGGGACGCGTCGGCCGTCCGCCGGCTCGCCAACGACGTCGAACGCCTCGGCATCGACGCCAGTGACCTCGACGAATCGCCGCCTCGCCTGGCGCATCCGGTCGCCGCCTCGGAGCGGGTCGGGGTGCCCGAGGGTCCCTACGACCAGGCGCTGTGGCAGGGTGCCGACGACGAGGGCGTCGGCGGTCACCCGCACGAGCGGTGAGCGCACCGGCGAGAACCACGACCGGGGTCCGGTCGCCGGAGCGCGCGTCGATCGCGGCGCGCACCCTGCGAACGGACATCTGGTGGCGTCCGCCGCTGCTGACCACGATCGGCCTGGCGGTCTTCGTGGTGTACGCGACGATCCGCTCCTTCGTGCGGACCGCGTACTGGGTGGACGAGTACCACTACCTGACGCCGTTCTACTCGCCGTGCGTCAGCGCGTCGTGCGCGCCGGGATCCACCCATTTCGGGGTGTGGGTGGGCGAACTGCCGATGTGGATCCCGCTCGCGTTCCTGTCGCTGCCGTTCCTGCTCGGGTTCCGGCTCACCTGCTACTACTACCGCAAGGCCTACTACCGATCGATCTGGCTGGCGCCGCCCGCGTGCGCCGTCGCGGAACCGCACGCCCGGTACACCGGCGAGACCCGGCTGCCGCTGATCGTGCAGAACTCGCACCGGTACTTCTTCTACGTCGCGCTGGTCGTCTCGGCGATCAACACCTATGACGCGGTCCTCGCGTTCCACGGCCCCGCAGGCGGATTCGGGTTCGGCCTCGGCACCGTGATCATCGTGGTCAACGTGATCCTGCTGTGGGCGTACACCGTTTCCTGTCACTCGTGCAGGCACGCCACCGGCGGCCGGCTCAAGCACTTCTCCGCCCACCCCGTCCGGTACCGGTTGTGGACCTGGGTGAGCCGGCTCAACACCCGGCACATGCAGTTGGCCTGGACAACCCTCGCCACGCTGATGATCACCGACTTCTACATCATGCTCGTCGCCAGCGGGACCATCTCGGACCTGCGATTCGTCAACTGACGGGTCTGCCAAACGATCGGGACAGAGGGGAGCGCCGGTGGCCGAGCTGGAGCGGCACGACTACGACGTGGTGGTCATCGGGGCGGGTGGCGCCGGACTGCGGGCGGTGATCGAGGCCCGCCAGCGGGGTCTGCGCGTCGCAGTGGTGTGCAAGTCGTTGTTCGGGAAGGCACACACCGTGATGGCCGAGGGTGGCTGTGCGGCCGCGATGGGCAATGCCAATCCCAAGGACTCGTGGCAGGTGCATTTCCAGGACACCATGCGTGGCGGCAAGTTCCTCAACAACTGGCGAATGGCCGAACTGCATGCCCGGGAGGCGCCGGACCGGGTGTGGGAACTCGAGACCTACGGCGCCCTTTTCGACCGCACCCCCGACGGCCGGATCAGCCAGCGCAACTTCGGTGGCCACACCTATCCGCGGCTCGCGCACGTCGGCGACCGCACCGGCCTGGAGATCATCCGCACCATGCAGCAGAAGATCGTCTCGCTGCAACAGGAGGATTTCGCGGCCACGGGTGACCACGAGGCCCGGATCAAGGTGTTCGCGGAATGCACGATCACCGAACTGCTTCGCAGCGACGGCGCCGATGACGGCGGGGCGATCGCCGGGGCGTTCGGGTACTGGCGGGAGTCGGGGCGTTTCGTGCTGTTCACCGCGCCTGCGGTCGTGCTGGCGACCGGCGGAATCGGCAAGTCCTACAAGGTCACCTCGAACTCGTGGGAGTACACCGGTGACGGGCACGCGCTCGCGCTGCGGGCCGGCGCCAAGCTGATCAACATGGAGTTCATCCAGTTCCACCCGACCGGCATGGTGTGGCCGCCGAGCGTGAAGGGGATCCTCGTCACCGAGGGGGTGCGCGGCGACGGCGGCGTGCTGAAGAACTCCGACGGCGAACGGTTCATGTTCGACTACATCCCCCCGGTGTTCAAGGGCCAGTATGCCGAGACGGAGGACGAGGCCGACCAGTGGCTCAAGGACAACGACAGCGCCCGGCGCACCCCGGACCTGCTGCCCCGTGACGAGGTCGCCCGGGCGATCAACTCGGAGGTCAAGAACGGCCGCGGCACCGAACACGGCGGGGTCTTCCTCGACATCGCCTCCCGGATGCCCGCCGACGAGATCGTGCGGCGGCTGCCGTCGATGCACCACCAGTTCCTCGAACTGGCCGACGTCGACATCACCAAGGAACAGATGGAGGTCGGGCCGACCTGCCACTACGTGATGGGTGGCATCGAGGTCGACCCGGACACCGGATCGTCCGGTGTGCCCGGACTGTTCGCGGCGGGTGAGTGCTCCGGCGGGATGCACGGTTCCAACCGGCTCGGCGGCAACTCGCTGTCGGACCTGCTGGTGTTCGGCCGGCGCGCCGGCCTCGGGGCCGCCACCTACGTCGAATCCCTCACCCGCAGACCGCAGGTGGAGCAGTCCGCCGTCGACGCTGCCGCCGCGATGGCCCTCGCCCCGTTCGACCCGCCGCCGGACGGGGCGGTCGCCGAGAACCCGTACACCCTGCACCTGGAGTTGCAGCAGATGATGCACGACCTCGTCGGCATCATCCGCACCGACGCCGAGATCCGCTCCGCGCTGGACAAACTGGAACAGATCCGGCAACGCATCGAGTCGGTCGGCGTCGAGGGGCACCGGCAGTTCAACCCCGGCTGGCACCTGGCGATCGACCTGCGCAACATGGTGCTCGTCAGCGAGTGCGTCGCCAAGGCGGCGCTGCTGCGCACCGAGAGCCGCGGCGGGCACACCCGCGACGACCACCCCGGCATGGACGCGTCGTGGCGCAACACGCTGCTGGTCTGCAGCCTCGTCGGCGGTGCGGACGCCGGTGGCCGGGTGGTCCCCGACGTCACCGTCGCGCCCGAGCCGCAGGAGCCGATGCGCTCGGATCTGTTCGCGCTGTTCGACTTCGGTGAGGTGGCCAAGTACTACACGGACGCCGAACTGTCCGAGCATCCCGGGAAGGGGGAGGAGCGATGAGCTACCAGGCGGCATTCCGGGTGTGGCGGGGCGACATCGGTGGCGGCGATCTGCGCGATTACACCGTCGAGGTGAACGAGGGCGAGGTGGTCCTCGACATCATCCACCGTCTGCAGGCCACCCAGGCCCCGGACCTGGCCGTGCGGTGGAACTGCAAGGCGGGCAAGTGCGGATCGTGCTCGGCGGAGGTCAACGGCCGGCCCCGGCTGATGTGCATGACCCGGATGTCGACGTTCGCGCAGGACGAGGTCGTCACCGTCACCCCGATGCGCGCGTTCCCGGTGATCCGCGACCTGGTGACCGACGTGTCGTTCAACTACGCGAAGGCCAGGGAGATCCAGTCCTTCACGCCGCCTTCGGATCTGGCGCCCGGCGAGTACCGGATGGCGCAGGTGGACGTGCAGCGCTCGCAGGAGTTCCGGAAGTGCATCGAGTGCTTCCTGTGTCAGAACACGTGCCATGTCGTCCGCGACCACGAGGACAACAAGGCCGCCTTCGCGGGGCCGCGGTTCCTGATGCGGATCGCGGAACTCGAGATGCACCCCCTCGACGTCGCCGACCGCCGCGACGTCGCCCAGACCGAGCACGGCCTCGGGCTGTGCAACATCACCAAGTGCTGCACCGAGGTGTGCCCCGAGGGCATCCGCATCACCGACAACGCCCTGATCCCGATGAAGGAACGCGTCGTCGACCGCCGCTACGACCCCGTGGTGTGGCTCGGAAACAAGCTGTTCCGCAGGGGTGGCGGCGGGACCTGACGTCCGGCGGCGCCGAGTTTGTGAAAATCGGTAACGAACACCCCCGCCATCAGTACTGTGAGCGCAGTCACATTGCAGGAGGGTGTCGTGAAGGTGAAGTCGCTGGTTGCAGGGATCGTCAGTGCGGGTTTTCTCGGGGCGTGCGTGTGGGGAGCCGCCGCGTTGGTCTCGGCGGGCGTCGACTTCCCGGACAACGCGGTGTTCCAGTCGCCCGCATCGCATTCGGCGGTGGTGGCCGACCCGGGTCACTGAACTGGTGGCTCGGGCGGCCCCGTCGCCGAGGTCTCGGGCCGCGGAGCTCGAGTGTTCGCGCTCAGTTGATCGTGAACAGCGGCCCGGTGATGGTCAGTCCGAGATCGCCGGTGTGCGCGAAGAACGCGAACAGCATCAGTGCCGCGCCTGCCAACGCCACGTCCTTGTTGAACTGGACCATCTCCGTCTGCCGCGCCGCCGGATCGGATTCGGTCCAGAACGCGTGCATGAGTGGCGCGGTCGGCGCCAGGAAGGCGACGAGCAGCAGCGACCCGAGGTCGGCCCAGACCCCGAGGAGCACACTCAGCGCGCCGACGACCAGGACCACACCCGACACCAGGACCGCGACCCGGGGCACCGGCACGCCCCTGGCCCCGGCGTACTGGGCCATCGCCTCGGACTGGGTCAGGTGACCTGCGCCCGACGTCAGGAACAACACGCAGAAGAGAATCCGACCGATCAGAACGACGATGTCCATCGTCCACCTCCTGTGTTCAGTGCTTGCGAACGACGCGTTCGGGTTCGCCCGGCCTCCAGATCGTGATGTCGAGATGGCCGTCGACGAGCTCGACGGCCGACGCACCGGTGATGTCCGCGGCGTAGAACGGGCGGAACTCCCTGCCCCGCAGGTCGAATCCGGTCTCCTCGAACAGTGCCGTCGCGAACCGTTGGTGCAGCTGCGGATCCCGCACGTCGTGGACGGTGCCCCACAGTTTCGCGTCACCGTCGCCGACCATCGAATCGACGGTCGCGGTGTGCAGGCAGAAGCGGGGATCGCGGCCCAGATCCCGGAACTTCGTGGTGTCCGGCATACCGGCGATCCACAGTTCGCCCTCGAACACCCGGGGTTCGATCGGGCTGATGCGGGGGAACCCGTCGGAGCGCAGCGTCGCCAGCATGCACAGGTTGCCGGTGGCGCGGTGGCGGCGGCGGAACACTGCCGACACGAGCGGTGCGGCCGCGGTGAACTCCTGCCAGGTGGTCATCAGGGCCTGCAGGCGGGGTCGAGTGGAACGGCCGGCGATAGACCGTGCAGGTAGGTGTTCATCGCGTGCGCACACCCGACACTCCACCGGGCGTAGCTCAGTGAGTTGAGCGCGTATCCGGTGGTGACGTGCTGATAGTCGCCCTCTGTGTCGACCGGGATCCACGGTGCCAGGTCGACGATGTTGTAGATCCGCCACGACACCTCGCTGAGCGAGGCATAGCGGGCGGCGAAGGCGGCGTCGCCGACCTTGGGGGAGGCGAAGGTCCACGCCTGTGGCCGCAACGTCGTGTTCGCCCACAGGTCCACCACGAGCATCGTCGCCAGCGCGCCGCCGAGACTGTGCCCGGTAACCGCGAGGGGAACGTCGGGGTCGACGGCCACGCTCAGCCCGGCGATCCCCGGCATGGTGCCCGGCTGGCCGGGCGCCGCCGTCGTCATCGTCGAGTAGATGTCGTGGAAACCCTCGGCGACGGTGCCCCCGTTCGCCACCGAGGTGAACGGCACCCGGTCCCAGTGCAGGTCGTCGAACCACTCGGTGGGGGTGACGGTGCCGCGGATTGCGATCACCTGCATCGCGGGCGTACCCCCGATCGCGAGGTAGCCGTAGAACTCCGGTATCGCCGGGCCCACCAGGAAATCACTCATCTGAATGGTGCGCACCAGCGAAAATCCGGCGGGCAGTGGGACGGTCGCGGGACGCGGGTCGTGCGGGTGGGCGCGGAACTGGGCGTAGGTGGCTTCCACGAAGGGGCCGAGCACCACTGCGGTGGTCGGGTCGAGAGGATCGAGTGTCATGGTCGGCTCCTCGTCGCGGTGGTCGGCGGCACGAGATGCACCGGGCCACCCGGTCGGGTCATGCCGGGGCGAACAGGGTCCGCACGAACGTGTTCGCCTCGCTTTCGGACGCCAGCATCGTCTGCAGGTGATCCTTGGGATAGATCTTGAAGGTGAACCGCTGGCCGTTCACCGCCAGGTCGGCGGCCAGCTTGAACGTCAACGGCGCGGGGACGATCGTGTCGAAGAGGCCCTGCCCCAGGAAGAGCGGCCGATCGTAGCCGCGCAGCGGAATCGCCAGCATCTCGCGGAGCGCGGCCAGGATGGGCGCGTCCAGTTGGCGCGAGAACAGTGCGCCGATCGACGTGGTGCCGATCGCGGTGGCCGCCTCCTCGTAGCAGAGCTGTTCCGCCTGCGCGAGAACCTCTGTGCCGCGCGCACTCAGGTACGAGTCGACGTCCACGTCCGGGCGCGTCGCGCGCAGTCCCGCCAGGACGTACGAGATGAACACCGTGGTTCCGGTCAGCGGCAGCGGCGGGAACAGCGGGCCGCCCAGGGGCGCGAGGTTCTCGATGTTCGACGGCACACCCAGTGCGACCGTGCCGCGGTAGTCGAGTTCCGGTGCGTAGGAGGTCGCGATCGTGGCCGCCACCATCGCCGCCTGCCCGCCCTGGGACTGGCCCAACGTCACCCACCGGTCCGACAGGCTCGGCTCCACGGCACGGGCGGCGCGGACCATGTCGACGACGGCGTGCGCCTCCGACGCCCCGTCCAGGTAGGGGTGCACGCCCTCGGTGCCGAGGCCGACGTAGTCGGTCGCGACGATCGCGTAGCCCTGCGCGAGCCATCGACCCAGGTAGGGTCCTCCGATCTTGCCGGTGACGGTGGGTGCGCAGCCGTCCGCGATGCCGACGGCACCGTGTGCCCACGAGAGCACCGGCCATCCACCCGGCGGGGGAGTTCCCGGCGGAAGGAACACCGCGCCGGTGCTGATCGCGGGCCGATTCTGCGCGCCGAGGGTGCCGTAGGTCAGTGCAGAACCGGAGACCGCGCCGGGGATCCACTGTTCCGCGGGCAGTGCGCGGACCGCTGCCACCTCACCCGGGGCGACCGTCGTCGTGGCCGCCGAGGGCGAGGTCGCCAGCACCAGTGCGGCGAGGGTTGCCGTCGCGAGTCGCGTGAGCACGGTTCTCAGTGGACCACGGGGGGCGCCGCGCGACGAATCATGTTGGTTTCGTCTTGGATTCGTCTTGATATCGGCCCGATGTAGGTGGGGTGAGCGCTCAGCGTGGGCCGATCGGTGCACCCGTGTACGACTCGAGGAGCCGGAGGTTGGTCTCGGCGTACGTCTGAGCCGCGCCGGGCGACAGCAGCGTCGACGGCGTGCTGACGATGTCACATCCCGGTGCGGTGGGAGCGCCGGTGAGCCGGTCGCGCAGCCAGTTCAGCGTGTCCGAGGCGCCGGTGATGAGCACCGTCGCGTGCAGTCCGGTCTCGTGCCGCCGGTAGGTGACCGGGGTGCCGCCCCGGCAGTACTGGTCGACGAGGTGATCCACCGTGCCGATCGGGACGATCTCGTCGGTTACGGCGCTATAGACGTACACCGGCGCCGTGGGAGCGGCCGAGCCCAGCTTGATCTCCTGCACGGCGGCCGTGATCGCAGGCAGTTCCATCAGCTGCGCGTACGGGACCGTGAGGTAGGGGCTGTTGTCCCGGAGGATGTTCGAGGCGACGGTAGCGATCACGCACTGGTCACCCATCTCGTCCAGGGCGGCCCGACCCGCCGGGGTGAGGTGCGCGTCGATCTCGCGCGCGGCCTCCGGGAAGATCTGCCGGGTGCCTGCGATTCCGATCAACTGCAGACCCGCCCAGAACGTCCCGCTGAGGTGGTTCATGGCGACGGGGTCCGGGACCGGTGAGCCGAGCGCGGCGCCGCGGATGTTCAGCTCCGGCGCGTACGACGGCTGCAGCTGCGCGGCCCAGCCGGTGACGAGTCCGCCACCGGAGTAGCCCCACAGTCCCACCGGTGTGCCCGACGCGGAAAGTTCGAGCGGCGCGAACTGCTCGGCGGCCCGGACGCCGTCCAGGACCGCGTAACCGGGCTCGCGCGGTGCGCCGATGCGTGCCGCGGGACCCTCGTGATCGGGAACCGACACCGCCCAGCCCTGTTGCAGGGCATAGGTGATGAAGGTCATCTCGCCCTGAGTGAAGAAGCTGTCGGGTCCGGAGCCGGCCTGCATCGCGACCGAGGGTCCGCACGCGGGATCGACGCTGTCGTGAGCCACCTGGTACGAGAGCAGTGGCCGTCCGCCCGGAGCGGCCGGGCCCGCGGGCCGGAGGACGGTGGTGACCGTTGCGGTGGGCTGACCGGCGAGATCGGTTGTCCGGTAGAGGAGTTGCCATGCCTCCGCGTTGAAAGGCAGGACGGAGTAGGACGCGAGCTCCACGGGCCGCTCCCTCAGGATCGAGCCGGGTGTCGCGGATTCGAATCCGTCCGGGGGAGTGTAGAACGCGTCGATGGCAGGCTGGGCCTGTGCGGATGCCGTGGGGACCGCGGCGGCGCCGGTGCCGAGAAGGGTCGTCGCGACGAGGGTGGCGAGGACTCCCGACAGGCGCATGAGCGGCAGCGTAGTCGGCCGGTCGCGAGTGCGAGGCGCCTTGTGTGACGTGACTCCCGCACGTCGGTGGCGGCCGGCGGACCGAGTGCGTGATCCCATACCCGGAGCGAGGTGTTCCGGCTTCGCCGCCGGCGAGAGGAACGATCCAGATGCACTTCCACGTGGCCGGACGACCGGACCGCGAGTCCTGCTCCGCGCTCGTGGCGGTGACGCAGTGATCGATCCTCGGGTCGTGCAGCTCGGCGTCGCGGAGTCGATCGAGACGGTGCGCGAGGTGGCGCAGTTGATCACTCGGTTGCGTTCCGCCGCAGAGGATCTCGGCAACCGCGAGGCCGTCGGTGCTCAGCTCGACCAGGCCGCCGCCGCGCTCGCCGTGGCAATGGATGCAATGTCGGGAGCCGCTGGGTCGCTTGCCGAGGTGACGCAGGTCGAGCGCGCCGAAAGTGGTGTGCCCGTGGGGGAGTGCACCGCCGTCATCGACCCGGAGGGCGAGACCCGCTGGGTCGAGAGCCCCGACCCGCTCGAGCGTGCGCGCACGTACCGGTGTATCCGCGTCGTCAGTGGACACGGCGGTGACGAGGTCGCGGTCGTGGAATTCGACTCGGCGGCCCGGTGGAAGCCGGGGATCTACGACAGGGTGCTGTTCGACGCGGGCTGGGTCCGTGTCGGGCCGTGGTGCGGGCAGAGCTTCTGCGCGGTCGAGCCGGGTCCGGGAGCGTTCCCCGGGTCCGACTGACCCGCCCGGCAGATCCGGTGCGCCCGGGCGCGGTTCAGCGCCGGGCGTGCTCGCCGAGCCGGCTGCGGACGCCGTCCACGAAGAGGCTCAGTCCGTAGTCGAAACGCGCTGTGCCGCTGGTGCTGTCGTACAGCGGCGAGGCGTCCTCGGTGAGTGCGCCGTGGCTGTCCATCTGCATCCGGGACTGCTCGTCCGTCGTCTGCCCGAGGATGTAGAACAGCAGCGTGTCGGCGGCGAACTCGGCCTCGTCGGCCGGCAGTCCGGCCTCGGTGCACGACCGTGCCAGGGTGTCGCGGGCGTCGTTGGTCGCCAGTCGTGCCGCGTAGGAGGCGGCCGCCAGCTCCGCGCCGTCGCGGTGGGCGAGCAGTGCGTCCCGGATGCGGTGTGCCAGCACGTCGAGGCGCTCGTCCCACGCGGATGCGTCGATCGGCCCGGACACCCGGCCGAGCATGTCGTCGGTGATCGCCGCCAGCAGCGTCTGCTTGTTTGGGAAGTGCCAGTACAGCGCGCCGGGCTGCACGCCGAGCGAGGTGGCCAGCCTGCGCATGGTCAGGTCGCCCAGGCCGTACTCGTCGAGGATGGTGATCGCCCCGGCCAGGACGTCGGCTCGTCGCAGCTGCACGTGTTGTCCGTTTCCGTCGGTGTTGGTTGACACCATTTCACCACGACCCTAACCTGAACGGCGTTCAACTTGTACGGTGTTCAAGTTCGTCGAGCTAATCACTTCGCGACCGGAACACTCGCCCGGCATTCAGGAGCTACCCGTGACCCAGGCCCCCGTCCGCACCGACATCCTCGCGATCGCGCGGGAGCAGGTCCTCGAGCGTGGTGAGGGCCTGACCCAGGAGCAGACGCTGCAGGTGCTGCAGCTGCCCGACGATCGGCTAGAGGACCTGCTCTCGCTCGCGCACGACGTGCGCATGAAGTGGTGCGGTCCGGAGGTCGAGGTCGAGGGCATCATCTCGCTCAAGACCGGCGGCTGCCCCGAGGACTGCCACTTCTGTTCGCAGTCCGGGCTTTTCGCGTCCCCGGTCCGCGCCGCCTGGCTCGACATCCCGAGCCTGGTCGAGGCCGCCAAGCAGACCGCCAAGACCGGCGCCACCGAGTTCTGCATCGTCGCGGCCGTCCGTGGGCCCGACGAGAAGCTGATGGCGCAGGTCGCCGCCGGTGTCGAGGCGATCCGGGGCGAGGTCGACATCCAGGTCGCGTGCTCGCTCGGCATGCTCACCCAGGAGCAGGTCGACCAGCTGGCCGCGATCGGCGTGCACCGCTACAACCACAACCTCGAGACCTCCCGGTCGCACTTCCCGAACGTCGTCACCACCCACACCTGGGAGGAACGCTGGGACACCCTGCGGATGGTCCGTGAGGCCGGCATGGAGGTCTGCTGCGGCGGCATCCTCGGCATGGGGGAGAGTCTCGAACAGCGCGCCGAGTTCGCCGCGAACCTGGCCGAGCTCGAGCCCGACGAGGTGCCCCTGAACTTCCTCAATCCCCGCCCCGGCACCCCGTTCGGCGACCTCGAGGTGCTGCCTGCGGCCGACGCGCTGCGGGCCGTGGCCGCATTCCGGCTCGCGTTGCCGCGGACGATCCTGCGTTTCGCCGGCGGCCGGGAGATCACCCTGGGCGACCTCGGCGCCAAGCAGGGCATCCTCGGCGGCATCAACGCCGTCATCGTCGGCAACTACCTGACCACCCTCGGTCGTCCCGCCGAATCCGACCTGGACCTGCTCGGCGAACTGCAGATGCCGATCAAGGCCCTGAACCAGACCATCTAGGAGTACCCGCTATGGACACGCCTGTCACCGATGTGGCCGAGCGGTACAACCCGTACACGGGGCTGCGGATCGTGCCCGGCGTCCCGGATTCGGTGCCCGCCGCCGCGGAGATGGGGCTCGAGCCGCCCCGCTTCTGCGAGCACTGCGGTCGCCGGATGATCGTGCAGGTCAGTCCCGACGGCTGGTGGGCCAAATGCTCGCGTCACGGGGTCAGCGACTCCACGGAGGGCGAGCGGCGCTGAGCAGGCCGGGGCGCACTGAGGGGGGCGCCCCGGCCGAGCGCACTGAAGGGGACGCCCCGGCCGACGGCCCGAGCCGAAGCCCTCGCGCTCGTGAGGTCCGGCGCGCACGATCCGGAGCCGTGTCCGCGTCGTGCGTGGCACCTCGCGGTGCACCTCTAAGGTGGATGATCGTGACCACCGAGACCGACACACCCGATGCGCAGCACGCGCCCACCGCGGCGGAGCGCCGGACCCGCCGGGCCGACACGGCCGCGGCCGCCCGCGTCGTCGTCGGGATCGTCGTGGTCAGCGCGCTCGCCGGGATCGTCTGGGGTCTGCTCGTGCCCGCACAGCACTTCCTGGTCGTCTCCGGTGGCGGCGCCGTGTCGTTGACGGGGGAGAGCGGTCACCAGTTCGACGCGGTTGCGCTGTTCCTGTGCCTGGGGGCGATCCTCGGGGTGCTGTCGGCGGTCGCAGTCTGGACGCGGCGGGCGCACCGCGGAGTCGCGCAGGTGATCGGGCTGGTCGTCGGCTCCGTGGTCGGCGCATCCGCCGCCGCGGTCGTCGGGCTCGGGGTGGCCCGGTTGCGCTTCCCTGGGGTCGAGGATCTCGAACTGGGGCAGATCGTGCCCGCGACGCCGGGGCTCGGCACGATGATGGCGCTGATCGCGCAACCGTTCGCGGCGTCGCTGGTGTACCTGCTGCTCGTCTCGCTCAGCTCGCGTCCCGATCTCGGTCGCACCGCCCCCTCCGCCGCCGTCGAGCGTGCACCTGCCGACGTCGCGTCGCGGCCGTTGCCCCGATAACTGCCCTCTCGCGGGATCAGGTGGGGGGCCGCAGCGCGGCGAACTCGTCGGTGACGCGCAACCGCGACTCGGCAAACCGGTACAGGGCGGGCGGACGGCCGCCGAAACGTCCGGGAGCGGCGGTCGCGCCGGTCGCGACCAGCACCCCGCGCCGACCGAGGACGCGCTGCAGATTCGTCGCGTCCACCTGATAACCCAAAGCCGCGCAGTAGATCTCACGCAACGTCGACATCGCGAACTCGTCGGGCGCGAGCGCGAACGCGATGTTCGTGTAGGACAGTTTCGCGGCCAGTCGCGTGCGGGCGTGCTCGACGACGACACCGTGATCGAATGCGGTCGGGAGGAGAGCTGAGACCGGATGCCAGGCGGTGTCCGGGGGAATGTCCGGGTCGGCGTCGAGTGGGACGAGGCCGAGGAATGTCGAGGCGATCAGCCGGACGCCGGGCACCCGGTGCGGATCGGAGAACACCGACAGCTGTTCGAGGTGCGCGACCTCCCGCACGTCGACCTTCTCGGCGAGTTGCCGCCGCGCCGAGGTCTTCAGGTCCTCGTCGTCGCGCAGCAGTCCGCCGGGCAGTGACCAGGCGCCGCGTTCGGGTTCGAGGGCGCGCTGCCAGAGCAGCACGCACAGCTCGGGATTGTCGTTCACATTGCGAACCTGGAACACCGCGGTGAGCACTTCGTGAAGGGTGTTACCATTGGGCACGTTTTCGATCCTAAGTCGAAAACCCCCGAAACGGAAATCCGGGCAGCCCCCCGGCATTACCAGCGACACGGCTTCGCGGTAAGGAGAACGGCCATGACATCGACGTTGTGGGCAGGTGCAGGTCAGATCACCGACGGTCCCGGTGGCTACACCGGCGTCGAAGCCGGCCCCGAATGGGCCGCCGAGGTGCGACGACTCGCCAAGGAGCGCGGCGCGACGCTGCTCGCGCACAACTACCAGCTGCCGGCCATCCAGGACGTCGCCGACCATGTCGGGGACTCGCTGGCGCTGTCCCGGATCGCGGCCGAGGCCGAAGAGGACACCATCGTCTTCTGCGGCGTGCACTTCATGGCCGAGACGGCCAAGATCCTCAGCCCGAACAAGACGGTCCTGATCCCCGACGAGCGGGCCGGCTGCTCGCTCGCCGACTCCATCACCGCCGACCAGCTGCGGGAGTGGAAGGCCGAGTACCCCGACGCCGTGGTCGTGTCGTACGTCAACACGACCGCCGAGGTGAAGGGCCTGACCGACATCTGCTGCACGTCGTCGAACGCCGTCGACGTCGTCGCGTCGATCGACCCCGACCGCGAGGTGCTGTTCCTGCCCGACCAGTTCCTCGGGGCGCACGTCAAGCGCGTCACCGGCCGGCAGAACATGCACATCTGGGCGGGTGAGTGCCACGTGCACGCCGGCATCAACGGCGACGAGCTGACCGCCCAGGCCAAGGCCCACCCGGACGCCGAACTGTTCGTGCACCCCGAGTGCGGCTGTGCCACCTCCGCGCTGTACCTGGCCGGCGAGGGCTTCGTACCCGAGGACAAGGTCAAGATCCTGTCCACCGGCGGCATGCTCGACGCCGCCCGCGCCACCGGCGCCAGGCAGGTCCTCGTGGCCACCGAGGTCGGCATGCTGCACCAGCTGCGCAAGGCCGCGCCCGAGGTGGACTTCCAGGCCGTCAACGACCGCGCGTCGTGCCCGTACATGAAGATGATCACCCCCGCCGCCCTGCTGCGCTGCCTGCAGGAGGGCAAGGACGAGGTGCACGTCGACCCCGCGGTCGCCGAACGTGCCCGCAAGTCCGTGCAGCGGATGATCGAGATCGGCAACCCGGGCGGCGGCGAGTAGTGAACGGGCTCGCGCCCGGCGCCGGGGTGCACGACAGCTGGGAGGCGCACGCCGACCTGGTCGTGGTCGGCGGTGGGGTCGCGGGACTGACCGCGGCCCGCACCGCGACCCGCGCCGGACTGCGGGTGCTCACCGTCAGCAAAGGCGGCCCCACCGACACCGCGACCGTGTACGCGCAGGGCGGCATCGCGGTCAGCAGCGGTTACGACGTCGACGCCCACGTCGCCGACACCCTCGCCGCCGGCGGTGGCCTGTGCGACGAGGCGGCGGTGCGGTCGATCGTCGCGGCAGGCGCGGACGCGGTCACGGCGCTCGCCGACCTCGGCGCGGTGTTCGACCGCGGACGCGACGGTCAGGTCTCGCGCACCCGCGAGGGCGGGCACAGCGCCCGCCGGATCATCCACGCCGGGGGCGACGCCACCGGCGCCGAGGTGCAGCGGGCGCTGAACGCAGCGGGCATGCCGGTGCTCTTCGGTGCCGCCGCCGCGCGGGTGGTGACGGGCGTCGACGGCGTCCAGGGCCTGGTCGTCCTGTCGGACAAGGGCTTCGGCACCGGCATCGACGGCACCGCCGTCGGCACCGGCATCGACAGCACCGCCGTCGGTGTCATCCACGCACCGGCCGTGCTGCTCGCCACCGGCGGCCTCGGTCAGCTGTACTCGTGCAGCACCAACCCGCCCGGTGCGACCGCCGACGGCATCGCGCTGGCCCTCGACGCCGGTGCGATCGTCGCGGACCTGGAGTTCGTCCAGTTCCATCCGACCGTGCTGTTCGCGGCAGGCGGGGTCGGCCGGCGTCCGCTGATCTCCGAGGCGGTGCGCGGCGAGGGCGCGGTTCTCGTGGACTCCCACGGGAATTCGGTGACCGCGGGTGTGCACCCGATGGGTGACCTGGCGCCGCGGGACGTGGTGTCCAAGGCGATCGCAGCACGGTTGCGGACGCTCGGGGAGGATCACGTGTACCTCGACGCCCGCCGCGTCGACGGCTTCGCGGAGCGGTTCCCGACCATCACCGCGTCCTGCCGGGAGGTGGGCCTCGATCCCGCCGCCGACCTGATCCCCGTCGCGCCTGCCGCGCACTACTCGTGTGGCGGCGTCGTCACCGACACCCACGGGCGCACCCGGGTGCCCGGCCTGCTCGCGGCCGGTGAGGTCGCGCGCACCGGGCTGCACGGAGCCAACCGGCTCGCCTCCAACAGCCTGCTCGAGGGCCTGGTCGTCGGAGAGCGCGCCGGGCTGGCCGCAGCCGAGCGCATCGGAACTTCAGTGGAGGTGGCCTCCTCGGATCTCCCTGCCGCGGAGGTGGTGTCGCGGGCCACGGTGCAGTCGCTGATGACCGCGCACGCGTCCGTCGTGCGCGACGGGGACGGCCTGTCCACGGTGTCGGTGGCGCTGGCGAGCCGCGAGACGGTGCGGCCGTCGACCGTCACCGACCTCGAGGACTCCGCGCTCACCACGGCGGCGTCCGCGCTGGTGCTGGCCGCGTCCGCCCGCACGGAGAGCCGTGGCTGCCACACCCGGCTCGACCACCCCGACACCGACGACGACTGGCGGCGGCCGCTGCCCGTGCGCCGCGAACCCGACGGCACCCTCGCCCTCACCGACCTCGTGAGCGCCGAACCGATCCCGACAGGAGCACGATGACCACCCTGGCTGACGGCCTCGACCGCGACGAGATCCGCGCGCTGGTGCGGGTAGCCCTCGACGAGGACCTGCGCTACGGACCCGACGTCACCTCGGTGGCGACCGTCCCCGAGGGGGCGGTCGCGAAGGCGTCCGTCGTCTCCCGCAGTGCCGGTGTGGTCGCGGGCATCGACGTCGGGCTGCTCGTCCTCGACGAGGTCGTCGGCGCGGGCAACTACGAGGTCCTCGCCCGCGTCGACGACGGCACCGCCGTGGCGGCGGGCGATGCGGTGCTGACCGTCTCCGCGCCGACCCGGGACCTGCTCACCGCCGAACGCACGATGCTGAACCTGCTGTGCCACCTGTCCGGCATCGCCACTGCCACCGCGCGGTGGGTCGAGGCGGTCGCGGGCACCGACTGCAAGATCCGCGACAGCCGCAAGACGCTGCCCGGGCTGCGGTCGCTGCAGAAGTACGCGGTGCGGATGGGCGGCGGCGTCAACCACCGGATGGGTCTCGGTGACGCGGCGCTGATCAAGGACAACCACGTCGCGGCCGCCGGGTCCGTGGTCGCTGCGCTGCGGGCGGTCCGTGAGGTCGCGCCGGACATCGAGTGCGAGGTCGAGGTGGACAGTCTCGCGCAGCTCGACGAGGTTCTCGCGGAGGGCGTCGACCTGGTGCTGCTGGACAACTTCGCGCTCTGGCAGACCCAGTCCGCGGTGCAGCGCCGCAACACCCGCTCGCCGAAGACCAAGCTGGAATCGTCCGGCGGCCTGACCCTCGACGTCGCCGCCGACTACGCCGGCACCGGCGTGGACTTCCTCGCCGTCGGCGCGCTCACCCACTCGGTGACGGTCCTGGACCTCGGTCTCGACATGTGACGCCGGCGCCCGGGCGGTGTCCGGGCGCCGACGCGGTCGCCGGCGCGGGCTCAGGCCGCCGGTGTCACCGTGACGGTCACCTCGTCGACACCGGTCTCGGTCCGCACCGTCAGCAGGCGGTTCTGCCGGTCCCAGGTCACGACGTCCGCACCCGCGACCGTGACATCCCCGGGAAACCCGTTGCGCGGCAGGTAGATCTCGGTGGGGGCTGTGACGGCGGGGTCGGGACGGATGGTCAGCTCGAGGTGGTCGGTGGACGACGACCACTCGTGCGGTGTGCCCGCAACCGCGCGCGGGTAGGGCTTGTTCACGGTGTCGACGAGAATCGTCCGCGTCCCGTCCTCCAGGTACGGGCCCCAGGGACCGGGGTCGCTCGACCAGTACGCGACTCCCGCACCCATCTCCCGAGCCTCGGTGTAGACGCGATCGAGGTACTCCTGGGCGCCCGGCAGCGTGGTGTCGAGCCCGAACTCGCCGAGGATGATCGGTGCCCCCTGAAGGACGTTCCCGGCGATGTGTTCGATGCTTGCGCGCCAGGTCTCGATGGTCGCGTCGGTGAGGTCCTTCGACACACCCGAGTAACCGTCACCGAGATCGAGGGGCAGCGGGTACAGGTGCGGGCAGTAGGCGATGCGTCGCTCGCCCGCACGGGGGTCGACGATGTTGGTGAGCCCGCTCGGCACGCCCTGATTGACACCGACGGCCTGCGGGGCGACACACACCCAGCTGTCCTGGTCGGCCTGCCGAATGGCGTTGGTGGTCCGCTGGTACAGCGCGGCCAGCGGACCGGACTCGAACGCAGGCCCCTGCAGCGAGCCTCCCCACGGCTCGTTCATCAGGTCGTACGCCACGACGGTGTCGTTGTTCGCGAATCGTTCGGCGACCGCCCGCCACGCATTCGCGTAGTGCTCCGTCAGCTCGGGATGCTTGCCGGTGGTGTTCCAGAAGTTGTCGAATGCGCGGATGACGCCCGGCTCGACGTAATACAGCTCCCAGCGGTCCCTTTCGTTGACCGGAAGGCCGTCCATGTACGTCGCCCAACCCGGAGCCCCGTTGCCGGTCCTGCCGTCAGGGGTGATCGCGCCGGAGTAGAGGTCCTGGTGCATGTCGAGCATCACCTTGTAGCCGCGTTCGGCGTACCAGCCGACCCGGTCCTCGACTCGGTCCAGGTACGCCTGGTCGTACTGTCCCGGTTCGGGTTCCACGGAACGCCACGAGATCAGGAAGCGTACGAAGTTCGTTCCCATGTCGGTCTGTTCGCGGTCGAGGTCGGCTTCGGTGAAGGCAGGCATGCCGTCCGGCGCGCTCTTCGAGCTCGATGCAGTGTTGAATCCCCGCAGGATCAGTGACCGGCCGGCGTCATCCTTGAGGTAGGTCCGCGTCGTGCCACCGCCACCGCCACTCCCGGACGTGGGCAGACTGCTCTGTGCGGTCGCGATCCCGCCTCCGAGGATCAGTGTGCTCGTGACGATCAGGGATGCGAGCCGGATGCGGCGCATGAAACCTCCTGGTGTTCTGCGGGTCAGCGGGATGTCGTGCCTTGCGGTGGTCACGCCGGCTGGCTGGTGCTCTCTCGACCGTTCTCGATGTGTCCGACGAGTCTGCGCCGGAAGTCCGGGTCCTCCTCGACGGTGATGGTGCAGTCGTACCAGCCGTCGCCCGACGGAGCCGTCCACGACGCCCGGCCGCCGGATGCGAGTTGCCGGCGGCCCCCGTCGACGACGATCGTCAGAGCGTGCGGTCCTCGGTTCTCCACCGACAGGTCGAGGGCCATCGCGGTAGGGTCCGCCGACGCGGATACGTCGAGTGCCGCGGCCGCGCCCTCGGCCGAGCCGGCGAACTCGCGTCGGAAGCCGTTCGGGCCCACCAAGAGCAGGTCGTACCGTGGGGCGGGCAGGTTGGCGGTGTGCGTGATCTCGCCGAGGACGTCGAAATGCCGCGGCAGGTCGAACTCGCCCGCGTACGGATACAGGGCCAGATGTGCCGACGACGCACCGGTGTTGGACAGGTGCACCGTCACCGAACGAGCGGCGGTGTCCACGCGGGCGTCTGCGCCGGGTTGATAGGGCAGCGCCCTGGCGGGCCGGGTGCCGCTCTCCTGCAGTGGCATTCGCTGCTCGACGGGTGGGGTCGGAGTCCATCGCGGCTCCAGCGGCGGGGTCGGCTGCGGCCGGGTGAGGGTTGGGCGAGCGCGTGGATGGGCGAAGTCGAACACCGAGGTGAGGTCCCCGCTGACCGTGCGCCGCCACGGGTCGATCTCCGGCTGGGCGATCCCGAATCGCTTCTCCAGGAACTGGGCCACCGAGGTGTGGTCGAACACCTGCGAACAGACGAACCCCCCTACGGTCCAGGGCGAGATGATCGTCATCGGCACCCGCGGGCCGAGGCCCAGTGGTTGGTCACCCACCCATTCCGTGGCGGCGGTGCGGGGCGGGCGGGGTGGCGGGACGTGGTCGAAGTAGCCGTCGTTCTCGTCGAAGTTCACGATCACGGCCGTTTTCGCCCACAGGTCCGGGTCGGAGGCGATCGCGTCGAGCACCTGGTACAGCAGCGTCGCGCTCGCCGCGGGTGACGATCCGGAAGGATGCTCCGAATCGACCTCGGACGGAACCAGATAGCTGACCTGCGGCAGTCTGCCCGACTCGACGTCCCTCCGGAACTCGGCCGCGAGTGTTCCCGGTCGGGACCGGTACAGCGCGCGGTCGTACAGCTCACGGTCGGCCGGGGACAGCTGATCGGCGGCGATCTCGAGCGCGCGCACCGCCGCGTCCTGGACCGGCGGGGGCATCGTCGGCAGCGCCAGGTAGAACCCCGCCAGGGTCTGCAGCTGGTAGGGCAGCAGGCCGGGGTGGCCGAGCAGGGCGGCCCCGACCTTCTTGAAGGTGGTGAAGTACTCGAGGTTGTTGTCCCCGAAGTTGTCCCACTCCTGGTACGTCTTCCAGGTCACGCCCGCCGCCTGCAGCCGCTCGGGGACGGTGGTCCACCCGTAGCCGGCGTGCCACGGGTCGTAGGCGGCGTTGGTGACGGCGCGGCCTTCCGGACCCGGATCCGACGACAGTGTCACGCCCGAGGACCCCGCCAGATCCGACGAGGCCGCGCTCTTCGGTAGCGGGGCGGGAGGCTCGAAACCGGTGTATCCGGACACCCAGTAGTTGCGGTTCGGGCTGGTCGACGTCGGCACCGAGCAGTGGTAGGCGTCGCAGATCGTGAACGCGTCCGCGAGCTCGTAGTGGAACGGGATGTCCTGGCGGTCGTAGTACGCCATCGTGGTGCCCGTCTTGGCCTCGACCCATCCGTCGTGCCAGCCGTCGGCAAGCGCCCGGTGGCCGCCTTCCCAGCTGTGGTCGAGGCCGGTGACGTTCTGGGCGTCCATCTGCTGCGCGGCGGCGGAGTCCCGGATGGGGAAGGGCAGCACCCTGCCGGTCGGTGCGGGCTGCTCGAAGACCGAGGCCCCGTCCCGGAGCCGCAGCGCGTTCGGGTCACCGAATCCCCGGACCCCACGCAGCGTTCCGTAGTAGTGATCGAACGACCGGTTCTCCTGCATCAGCAGCACGACGTGCTCGACCGACTCCAGCCCGCCGGGGGGCACCGGGGTCGCGAGTGCGCGCTGCAGGGAGGGTGGGAGCAGTGACGATGTGGCGACCGCCGCCACCGCGCCCGCGCTCGCTGTGAGAAAACTCCTCCGGGAGAAGGTGTTTCGGTTCGCATCCGGTGCGCTGTGGGTGGGGTCGGTACGGCTCACGATCCGAGACTGTAGACCAAACGTCCAGTTGTTTTGTGGGAGTGTGGGAATTCGCTGCGCCGAGCCATCGGGGCGGGGTCATGTCGTAGTGTGGTCCACGCCACTGTTCGGCCGACCCGAGGAGCAGCGATGAGTTCACGTCTCAACCCGTACATCAGCTTCAAGGACAACGCCCGCGAGGCGATGGAGTTCTACAAGGGTGTGTTCGGCGGCACCCTGAACCTGAGCACGTTCGGCGAGTTCGGCGACAAGGACGCGCCCGGTGCCGACGGCATCATGCACGCCATGCTCGAGACGCCACAGGGATTCACCCTGATGGGTGCGGACACCCCGCCCGGTATGGAACACAACCCCGGTACCAACTTTTCGGTGAGCCTGAGCGGTGACGACGCCGACGAACTGCGAGGCTGGTGGGAGAAGCTCTCCCAGGGCGGTCAGGTCGCGGTGCCGCTGGAGAAGCAGATGTGGGGTGACGTGTTCGGCATGTGCACCGACCGATTCGGTATCGGCTGGATGGTCAACATCGCCGGCGAGTCGTCCTGACGGGCGCTCACGCCGACGGCGCTCACGCCGTCGCGGCGCGCCGCACCAGCGACAGGAACCCGGCGGCGGTGAAGAACAGGCCGGCGAACACCCGGCCGGTGATGCGCTGCTGCCGGGGCGAGCGCATGAACGTCAGCACCCGCGCGGCGAGACCGGTGTAGCCGGTCATCACGATCACGTCCACGCAGATCATCGTCGCCGCGATGATCGCGTACTGCGGGACCAGCGGCCGTGCCGGGTCGAGGAACTGCGGCAGCACCGCGAGCATGAACACCACGGCCTTCGGGTTGCTCGCGTTCACCAGAAAGCCGCGGGTCACCATGCCGAGCGCCGACCCGGTCGGCTTCGCGCTGTCGGTGTCGACCTCCGTCGGCGCGGCCCGCCACTGCCGGATCCCCAGATAGACCAGGTAGGTGACCCCGAACCACTTGATGACGGTGAACGCCACCGCCGACGACGCGAGGAGGGCGCCGACCCCGGCCGCCACGATCACGATCTGCAGCAGCAGTCCGAGTTGCAGGCCGAGGATGTTCCAGTAGCCGCGGCGCAGTCCGTGGCTGAGCCCGGACGACATCGACGCGATCGCCCCTGCGCCGGGGGACAGGCTGATCACCCACGCCGCGCCGAGGAAACCCAACCACACCTGCCACGTCACCCGAACAGCATAGGGGCAGGTCCGGCACCACTTTCGGGCGGAGGGCCGGCGCCGTCAGCTGCCGGACGTCGCCAGGCAGCTCCGCGGCGGATTCACCAGCGAGCACACCGAGTCGGCCATGACGGGGCGGTAGTCGGCCGGGACGCCGTGGCCGGCGATCACCTCCCGGTACGTCGCGACCGCGTCGGTGGGTCTGCGGGTCAGGGTCGGATCGGTGAGCACGTCGACGGTGTAGAGGCCGAAGCGGTTGCGGTAGTTGCCCCACTCGTAGTTGTCGGTGATCGACCAGTAGTTGTAACCGATCACGTGGGCGCCGTCCGCCTTCGCGCGCTGCAGCCAGTAGACGTGATCCCGCAGATGGTCGGAGCGGGTGTAGCCGTCCGGGCGGGGCTTTCCGTCGTCCATCGGCATCCCGTTCTCCACCACGAAGATCGGCAGCTCCGGATACTTGTGCTCGAAATGCATTGCCGCGTGGTAGATCCCGTCCGGCTGCGGGCGGACGTCGTAGAACTTGTCGGTCGCGGCGGCCGCCGCGGTGAGGTTGTCCAGTGAGACCCCGTAGTAGTAGTCGAGACCGAGGAAGTCGAGCTTGTCGCGGACACGATCGGTGAACTGCCCGTCGATCACGTCCATCACGGCGGGGATGTACGCGACGTTGCTCGACACCCGGGTGCCCGGGTCGAGGCGGTGGATGACGTCGTACACGGCGCGGTGGGCGCGCACCATCCGGTCGAGCACCGCGGTGGCGTCGAGCGGGGAGATGCCGCCGAACGTGGTCTCCTTGAGCACGAACGCGGTCGGCTCGTTGAACGTGATCCAGGTGGCGCCCTGACCGGCGTAGCGGGCGATCACCTTGTCCGCGTTCGCCAGCCACGACCCGATCGTCTCGTCGGTGCGCCAGCCGCCGCGGTCGGCGACCCAGCCGGGGTACACGAAGTGGTCGAGGGTGATCATCGGCCGCATCCCGTGCGCGCGGATCTGCCGCACCACGTCGTCGTAGTACGCGAACTCGGCCTCGTCCCAGCTGTCGGGTGTCGGCTGGACCCGCGCCCACTCCACCGAGAACCGGAACGTGTCGACGCCCATGGCCGCGGCGTTGGCGATGTCCTCGGCGTAGCGGTGCCGGAAGTCCGGGCCGCTGCCGTACGGATCGTGCGTCTTGCCCGCCGCGATGTAGCGCGACCAGTTGCTGTCCGGCGGCGGACCCTCGGCCTGGAACCCGGACGTCGCCACACCCCACTCGAAGTCGGGTCCGAGCGGGTCCGCCGCGGGCGTCGCGGTCGCGGGGGAAACCGCGACGGCGGGAAGGGTCAGGGCGGCGGCGAGCAGGGCGAGAAATCGTGCGAATCGGGCCACGGTGAGCAGGTTAGGGCAGAGTCGCCGACCGCTATGGCGAAACTCACAAAGAATTCCGTTCGATGGATTAACGGTTTCGGGGACGGGCCGCCGGGCGGCCCGGAATCATGACGGCGATCCTCTTCGAAAGGCGACGACCGTGACCGACCAGCTCGCGTTCTTCAGTTCGACCCCCGACGGCTTCGTTGCGCAACACTTCGCCGTCAGCAGGTGGTCGCCCGACATGGTCAACGGCGCCGCCCTGTGCGGGCTGATCGCGCGTGCCCTCGAAAAGGGCCACGGTGGAGACGGATTCGTGCCCGCCCGGCTCACCGTCGACCTGTTCGCTCCGGCGCGCACCGCGCCGCTGACCACCCGCACGACCGCCGTCCGCGACGGCAACCGGATCCGCGTGGCCGACGCCGAACTGATCCAGGACGGCCGGCCGGTGGTCCGCGCGACGGCGGTGTTCCTGCAGCCGTCGCAGCAGCCGCCGGGCCAGGTGTGGACCCGTGCGCTGCGGCCGTCGCCGCCGCCGGAGCACATCGCGCCGCCCACCGACGAACTGGTACCGCCGTTCTTCGGCAGCGACGACCACCCCGAGGGCTGGTCGACCGCGATGCTCGAACATCAGGGAGCGAGCCGCAAACGCATGTGGGCCCAGCACCTGCCGGTCGTCGCGGGTGAGCCCCCCTCGCCGTTCGTGCGGGCCGCGATGGCCGGTGAACCGACCAGCCTGATGACCAACTGGGGTACCGAGGGCGTCGGGTACATCAATGTCGACATGACCCTCGTGCTCGCCCGATTGCCCGAGGGTGTCGAGGTGGGGATCGAGGCCGACGACCACATCAGCGCAGATGGTGTCGCGGTCGGCACCGCGACGATGTACGACCGTCGCGGTCCGATCGGCACCTGCGTCGTCAGCGCCCTCGCCAACGCACGCCGTCAGGTCGACTTCGGCGGTCAGGGGGAGTTCGTGCTGCCCGAGAAGGCCTGACCGTCGACGGCGGCGCCCGGGGTCAGAAACGTCCGCATCAGGTCGACCGGCAGCGGCACGACCACCGTCGACTTGCTGTCGCCGCCGACCTCGCGCAGCGTCTGGAGATACCGCAACTGCAGCGTCGTCGGGTTCCGGGAGATCACCGCCGCCGCCTCCGCCAGCTTCGCCGACGCCTGGTACTCGGCCTCGGCGTTGATGATCTTCGCGCGCCGCTCCCGCTCGGCCTCCGCCTGCCGGGCGATGGCGCGCTGCATGCGTTCGGGGATCTCGACGTCCTTGATCTCGACGGTGGTCACCTTCACGCCCCACGGCTCGGTCTGCTGGTCGATGACCTTCTGCAGGTCCTCGTTCAGCTTGTCCCGGTCCGCGAGCAGGGTGTCCAGCTCGGCCTTGCCGAGCACCGAACGCAGCGTCGTCTGCGCGATCTGTGTGGTCGCGGCCAGGAAGTTCTCCACCTCGATCACCGCGCGATCGGCGTCCAGGACCCGGAAGTACGCCACTGCGGTGACCTTCGCCGGCACGTTGTCCCGGGTGATGACCTCCTGGACCGGGATGTTCAACGTCACCGTCCGCAGGCCGACCCGGACCATCCGGTCCACCACCGGTATCAGCAACACCAGGCCGGGGCCCTTGACGCCCTGTGCCCGGCCGAGCCGGAAGACCACCGCGCGTTCGTACTCGCGCAGGACCCGGATCGCGGTGCCCGGGACGATCAGGGCGAAGATCATCAGGACCAGCAGCAGGATCAGCAGCACGGTCATGGGAGTTCCTCCCAGGATTCGCGGCGGCGCACGTTCAGCGTGAGCCCGTGCACCGACTCGACGACGACGGATTCCCCCGCCTCGGGGCGGGGCGTCTGGGGGTAGCCGAACTCGATCTTCGCCATCCAGAGCCCACCGTCGGCGCGGACCTGACCCGTCGCGCCGTCCCAGTTGCTCACGGTCGCCTCCCGGCCGACCAGCGCCTGGGGGCCGCTGTGAACCGGGGTCCGGCGGGTCGCGACCATCGTCCGTCCCAGTGCCGCGGTGCCGACCAGCCCGATTCCGGTGAGCCCGATCGCGACCGGGACCGCGACGACCTGCGCGACCCCGCCGGCGAGGAAGAGCAACGCGACGCCGCCGCCGATCAGCAGAGCGGACAGTCCCGAGAGCACTCCGGCCGTGGGCGCGTGCGCCTCGACCAGGATCATCACCAGGCCCAGCACCACGGCCACCACGCCGATCGTGGCCATCACGGCTCCCACACTCGCGCACCGGCGGCACAGCACGCCGGGAGGGTGGGCGCCTCGCGTAGCCACTTCGCGCCCGGCCCTCGACTTCCACGGTAATCCCGTCCGCGCCGACCGGCCACCACGTGTGCCACCGATCGTCCCGGCGGCCCGCCGCAAGGTCGGATTCGGGTTCCTCGTGTTACGGGCTCGTAAATGTGTCGCAGGTCACGTACCATGAATCAGCTGCCCGTGAACTCAGGCAGCGCGGTCGGGTCGTAGTAGTCAAGTGCTCAGTTCGTTCGTGCTCGCCAGGAGCTCACGATGACAACGCAACCGTCATCAATTCAATCCTCCGCAGGACAATCCCCACGTCGCGGACAGGTCCGCCGGCGCCGGTCGGCGACTCCCGTCGTCGCCGTCACCGTCGAACCGTTGTTCGTGCCAGGTGCCAGCGTCCGATCGCAGATCCTCGCCCATGCCGTCCGGCTCGGTGTCAAACCAGTCCTCAACGTCTGGGGTCGGTACCCGAGCCCGTTGTGGCCGGCGGGGCTGCTCGACCAGTCCGTCCGGTACCTGCAGCCGGTGCGTGGGGTGAGCCGGCATCGTGTCCACCTCGACGAGTGCGACGCCGAATGGTGGCCGCGCCACAACGACGGTGACGGCGGCGGTGTCGCGATCCTCTACCTGCACGGCGGCGGGTTCCTGACCTGCGGACTGAACACCCACCGGGTGCTGTCGCTGCGGATCGCCGCGGCTGCGGGGGCGTCCGTCCTCGCCGTCGGATATCGGATGCTGCCGCGGCATCCGATCGCGGATTCGATCGCCGACTGCGCCTCGGGGTACCGGTGGCTGCTCGAGAAGGGGTATCCACCGGAGCGGATCGTCGTAGCCGGCGACTCGGCCGGCGGGTTCCTGACCTTCGCGACGGCACTGGCACTCCCGGAACTCGGACTTCGGCAACCGGCCGCCCTGGTCGCGCTGTCGCCGCTGACCGACCTCGACCCGTCGACCAAGCTCGCTCGACCCGAGGGCAATGCGTGTCCGCTCATTCCCCGTTCGGTGCTCGTCACCCTCGCGGACATCGCGGGACGCGCCGACGGCGCGACTCCGACCGTCTCGCCCGTCGACGGCGCGCTCGCTGGACTGCCACCGGTCCTCATCCAGGTCGGGTCGACGGAGATGCTGTACCCGGATGCAGAACTGATGGCGCAGCGTCTCGGTGCCGCGGGCGTGCCCGTGACCTTCGAGGTGTGGGACCGGCAGGTGCACGTCTTCCAGGCGGCCGCCGACATTCTGCCCGAAGCGGCCCGTGCGGTGGTCCGCATCGGCGAGTTCGTCCGCGACACCACCCGAGCGCCGGTACGGACCTCCGCGACGGGGTGAGCCGATGGCCGGCGCGCGGCGGCGCGCTGCTTGCCGGAGCCCTGCCTGCCCTCGCGTTTCCCGGCCCGAATCTGGCTCTTCTCGCATGGGTCGCGCTGGTGCCGGCGCTGCTGGTGTTGCGCGGATCCCGCTCCGGTGGGGACGCGGCGGTGCGCGGCTGGTGCGTGGGGGTGGGCCTGGTCGCCGCCACCCAGTACTGGGTGGCGCCCAATCTGGTCTTCTTCTTTCCACTCGGCGTCGCGGCACTCGCGCTGCTGTGGTCCGCCTGGGGCCTGCTCACGTGGACCCTGCTGCGCGGCGTTCTCACCGCACGCCGTGCCGTGGCGGCGGTGATCGGGGTGCCCGCGGGATGGGTGCTGATCGAGGCGGTCCGGTCCTGGCAGTGGCTGGGCGGGCCGTGGGCGCTGTTCGGTGCGACGCAGTGGCGTCACCCCGCGGTCCTGGGGCTCGCCGCGGTCGGCGGGGTGTGGCTGGTGGGGTTCGCGGTGGTCGCGGTGAACACCGGGATCGTCGTCGCGGTCGCGTCGCCGGGTGCGTCCGGGCGGGCGGTGGGCGGCGCCGCGGTGGTGTTCGCGCTCGCGGCCGGGCCGGCCTGGTACTCCCTCGGACCGGTGCCGGCGACGGCCGGGCGACTGCGGGTCGCGCTGATCCAGGTCGAAACAGGGCTGGCCGACAACATGATTCGACAGGAGGAGCTGACCCGCGCCGCGGCACCCGGGGCCGATCTGGTGGTGTGGGGGGAGAGCAGCGTCGATGTCGACCCGGGGGAGCGGCCCGAGGTGCTCGCCCGGCTGACCACACTGTCCCGCGAGGTGGGCGCCGACCTGCTCGTCAACGTCGACGCCCACGTCGTCGGCACCGACGCCCACGTCGTCGGCACCGACGCGATCGCCAAGACTGCCACCCTGATCGACGGCACCGGGGTGGTCGCGACCTACCGCAAGACCCGTCTCGTGCCGTTCGGCGAGTACATCCCGTTCCGGGATCGGCTCGGCTGGCTGAGCCGCATCACCGCGGCGACCGCGCAGAACCGGGTGCCGGGCCACGAGCTGGTGATCATGGACACCGGCGGGACACGGATCGGGCCGCTCATCTCGTTCGAGCTGACCTTCCCGGACCTGGCGCGACAGCAGGCGAAGGGCGGTGCGGCGCTTCTCGTCTACCAGACCTCGACGTCCACGTTCCAGGGCAGTTCGGGTCCGGCGCAGTTGACGAGCGTCGGGGCGGTTCGCGCCGCGGAGACCGGCCGCCCCGTCGCGGTCGCGGCGCTGACCGGGGTGTCGGCGGCGTTCGACGCGCGCGGGCGCGTCCTCGCCTGGCTGCCCGCCGCGGGCGCCGGGTCGCTGGTCGTGGACCTCGAGCCGTCCTCGGGGCGGACGCCGTACGTACGGTTCGGCGACTGGCTGCCCGCGGTGTGCGCGGTGGCCGTGATCGCGATCGCCGGCGGGACGGTGGTGCGGCGGGTCCGGCGCAGTCGCGGGTGAAGGTTGCCTGCGCCGCGACGCAGCAACTCGTCGGGGCGTGGTCGAGACGTTCTCCGCTCAGCGTCCCCCGCCGGCGCGGATGCGGACCGCGGTGAGGGTCAGATCCAGGTAGCTGCGGGCGGCGGCGGTCGCGGCGGCCGGGTCGCGGGCCTCGACGGCGGCGACCGCCGCCCGGTGGTCGGCGGTGGACATGTCGTGACCGTGCACGCCCTCGGTGTACGAGTAGGTGGCGCGCATCGGTTCCAGGAGCGCGCCGATCAGGTCCACCAGCACCGGGTTGTGCGCCGCCGCGACGATCGCGAGGTGGAAGTCGAGGTCGTGGGAGGCGAACACGGCCTCGTCGCCGTTGGCGGCGTCCCTCCCGTCGAGTGCGGTGCGCAGCCGTGTGAGGTCGTCCTCGGTGCGGCGTTCGCACGCCAGCGTGATGGCCTCGAGTTCGAGTGCGCGTCGCACCTCGTGCACGTGCAGCAACTCGGTGACGTCGACGACGCGGCCGAGCAGTCCGCCGATGTCGGTGCGGGCCCGCACGAAGGTTCCGGATCCGCGACGGATCTCGAGAATCCCGGTGGATGTGAGCGTCTTGATCGCCTCACGCACGGTGTTGCGGCCGACGCCGAGCGTGGCCATCAGTTCGGGCTCGGTCGGTATCCGGGCTCCAACCACCCACTCGCCACCTTCGATCCGTTCTCGGAGCCAGGCGAGTGACTGCTGGTAGGCGGTTCCCCGCTGCACTACTGACACGCGACCATCCTGTCACGCGGCTCATCGGATATCCTACGTCGGACGTCCTACCTATTGTCCCGAGGTGATTCCCACGTCCTCCGATGTGCTGTCCGACGCCGTCGTCTCGACCGGCCCCGCTGCCTCCACCGGACCCGCTGGCGCCGCACCGCCGGTCCGCTGGCGAGGAAGGCACTTCCATGGGGTGTTCTACGTCCTGGTGATCGTGGTGATCGGCGCCAACATGCCCAGCGCCCTCTACGGCCTCTACCGCACCGAGTTCGGTTTCAGTGCGGCCGTGCAGACCGCGATCTTCGCGGTCTACGTCGCCGGACTGATCCCCGCGCTGTTGCTGTTCGGACCGTTGTCGGATGCGCTGGGACGCCGCGCCGTCCTCACCGTCGCGGTCGGCGCGGGGGTGGTCGGATCGGCCACCCTGGCGTTCGCGGACAACACCGCGTGGCTGTTTCTCGGCCGTATCGCGCAGGGTGTCGCGGTCGGGACGGTGTCCGCGGCGGGGACGGCCGCCCTCGTCGAGCACGAACCCGACGGCAACCACAGCCGCGCAGCCCTCGCGTCCTCGCTGGGCGGTGCACTCGGTGCCGCGCTCGGCCCCCTGATCGGGGGTGTCGTCGCGCAGTACCTCCCCGATCCACTGCGCACTCCTTACGTGCTGTTCCTGGTCGGCCTGGTGCCCGCGGTGATCGCCCTCTGCCTGCTGCCCCGCGGTGACCGCGACCGCGGTGCCCGGCTCCTGCGCCTGCCCGCGGTGCCGATCACCATCCGGCGCACGTTCTGGATCTCGACGATCGCGGTCGCGTTGGCATGGGGTGCGGTCGGACTGTTCCAGTCGGTCGTCCCGTCCTGGATCTCCGGACTCCTCGGTGTGCAGAACCTCGTCGTCGGAGCGTTCGCGGCGGCCCTGGTGACGCTGGTCTCCGTCGCCACCCAGGCAGTGTCCGGGCGGCTGGCCGGGCGACGGGCGGAACGGCTCGGGCTGGTGACGCTCGCCGTCGGCATGGTCGGCTTGCTGATCGTCGACCTCACCCCGTCGTTGGCGTTGCTGTTCGCGGTGACCGCGGTCGTCGGCGTCGGACACGGCCTGGCGTTCGCCGGTGGTCTGCGCAGCGTCAACGCCGCGGCCCTCGAACACGCCCCGGGCTCGCAGGGCGCCGTGATCGGTGCCTTCTTCGCGGTCAGCTACGTGGGGTTGGCCGTCCCCGCCATCTGCGCCGGCGTCGCGATCACGGCGTGGGGAATGCGCACCGCGGTGATCGGCCTCGCGGTGATCGGCGTCGTGCTGTGCGCGGGCACACTCGTCGCCGGCGGTCGAAGCGGCGGGCGCGCCGCGCGGGACCGAACCGGCGCCCGGTAGCGCCGGCCGCACACCGGATGCCGACACGGGATCGGGCGTGTCGGCCGGCCGTGCGGTGGCGTCACTCCCAGCGCCGCACCCGCCGGTACCGCGGATTCCAGCGGTACCGGTAGACCAGCCGCAGGGGAGGCGGGAGCACGCCGACCACGATGCGGACCCGGTTCTCCGGGGCACCCTCCGTCAGATACGGCGCGGCGTCGGCGAGCTCCTTGTACGTCAGGTCGTGGATGGCGTGCTTCGAGACAGCACGAAATTCCTCGGAGGTGACCGTCTCCCGGATCAACGGCACCGCCTCGCGCTCCTCGTGGGCGAGATGCGAGTGCAGGATCGAGACCAGGTCGTCGACCCGGTCGGCCAGCCGGTCGTGACCGTGGTCGGGATCGGCGAATGCCGACTCCACGGCGGCGAGCGCCGGATCGACGAGCGCATGCTCGGCCTCCATCGCGTCGAGCACCGCGACGTCGTCGGGGCGGTCTGTGAGCTTGCGCCGCATCAGCGGCCAGATGTAGGTGTCCTCGACGGTGTGATGATGGTGCAGCTCGCGGCTGAAGCCGTGCCATCCGGTGAGCAGGGCGTCGTGAGCGGCGGGATCCTCGGGATCACCCCGCTGTGCGGCCCGCGCCAGGCGCGCGGCGTCCCGGCGGAACGCATCGTGCAGGATTCCCATGATCTCGATGTCGGCGTCGGACATCCTCGTGGGCTTGGTGGTCGTCATGGCTTACCTCGGCTCGTCGAACTCTCCCCGGTTCGAGTGTCGAACCATCGCACGGGGGTTCCAATCCCACATTCGAGGGGGGAGGATCGGACCATGACCCCAGCGTCGCGAGCCGGCGCCCGGTTGCAGGCCGCGATCCACGATGCGAAGTCGACCGCCACGGACGCTGTCGACTTCCGCAGCGCGGCTCTCGAAGCAATCCTTGCGGTAGTCCCGTCCGACTGCTCCGTCCTTGCCCCGGTCGACCCGGCGATCGTCGTGCCCACCGCGGCGACCACCGTCGGTTTCGCCGACCAAACCCGTGCCTGCGAACTCGCCTTTGCGCTGGAGTACGGGACCACCCCGCCGGAGAACAGTTACGTGTCGTTGCTGCGCCGGCGGCGGGGGATCAGGACGATCGGCGAGGCGACCGGCGGCAGTGTCCGCGAGAGCCGGACCTATCGCGAGCTCCTCGCCCCGCTCGGACTGAGTGATCACCTCCGCATGGTCTTCCGCGGGCGGGACGGGTTGTGCTGGGGGGTCGGCGATCTCATCCGCGGGCCGGGTTCGGGCTTCACGGACGACGAGGTCGACGTGCTCGCGGGCGTGCTGCGCGATGTCGGTGAGGGCATGCGCTCGACCCTGCTGCGGCAGGCCCCGCAGGTGTGTGCCGAGGTCGACGGTGGCCCGGCGATGGTGCTCGTCGGACCGGACAACGAGTTCGAACTGGTGACGCCGGCGGCGCGGGACTTCTTCGCACGCCTCGACTGGGGTCCACCCGACGGTCTCGATCGGATGGCGCCCGTCGTGGTCGCCGCGATCAGGCAGCGCACGTTGCACTCGGACTCCATCACGCTGCGCACCCGCACCACCGACGGCGAATGGGTCGTGATCCGCGTCGGGCGACTCGATCGGCGTGCGACCGGACGCGTCGTGTTGACGTTCGAACGGGCCCAGTTCCCGGAGATCGTCTCGCTGGTTGTGGCCGCGTACGGCCTGACCGCTCGGGAGGCGGAGGTGCTCGCGCAGGTGTTCGCGGGCCGGACGCGGGAGCAGATCGGGCGGCGGCTGCACATCAGCCCGTACACCGTGCAGGACCACCTCAAGAGCATCTTCGCGAAGACCGGGGTGAACAGTTGTCTGAGCCTGGTCGCGCGGCTGGTGTACACCGAGTACCGGCCGCGGCTGGGCGCGCCGGTGGGCCCGGACGGCTGGTTCGTGGCGGGGAACGATCGGAGCCGTAACGGCTCGCCGGTTATGACGTAGCTCTCGCCGATCCCGAAACGCCGGGCTCCGGCTTCGCCGGGTGCACGCGGCTGTGAATCGTCAATGTTGTTGGCAACTCCCGAGGAGTTGACCTGCGGTGTGCCAACTACGGTGACCACCTTCGGGCGCGATCGTGATCGAGATAGTTGGCAATTGTTCGCGGATCCGCCGCGTGAATTCGGCCGCTTTGGCGGACGAACCGCATGTTGGCCAGGTGTCAACGTGTGAAAAGGTGATCCTTCAGTTGCCCCAGGGTGCCCTCATCCAAACGGGGGAGGACGTCCATCCACACACGCAGTGGCGGCCGCCCGATCATGGGTACGTCGACGAACGCGAGGTCACGCTGCGGCGAGGACCAGTCGCGCATATCGAGTGTCGAGCACCCGGGCGTCGGCTCGAAGCCGCTTGCGCAATACACCCTCACCCCGGACTCGACCGGCGTCAGAATACGGGTTCCCCGGACATCGGGGTTCCAGAAACCGGGGTCCTGCGGACCGAGCACGTCGTTGACGGTCACGAGGGAGCCGCGGGGAATCGACGGGGTGGCCGGCTCGGCACCGACAGGGGCCGATCCGAGCCAAACCGTCGCACCGGCAAGGGCGAGAACGACACCGAGGCGCCGTCTCGAGGGAGTCGGTAGGGCCATGCCGGAGCTCCTTGATCATCGACCGTGGGAAATCGCATCCTCACGTTAGCCGTCGTCCATCCGGAGCCGCCCTTTGGCCAACTGTCCTGACCAATGGGCCAACAATGTTGACGAAGTGGCCAGCTGGGGTGACGAATGGCCAACTACGGTGACCATTCAGAGCCGCTGTGAACCGTCATCGTAGTTGGCGCTTCTCGCTGCCTTGACCTGCGGATTGACACTATCGTGATCAGGCTCGAGGCCGATCGTCGTCAAGATAGTTGTCAATTGTTCGCAGCGGTTCGTTAGCCAAATGATGTTATCTGCGGCGTTTGTCGTTGCAATCACAGCGTGGCACCACCGGAGCGGTCCCTGCCGGTCAGGTGGGTGTCGTCGACTCGTCGCGCGGCAAGGCCGGTTCGCCTCGCTGCGTTGCGGGGCGGACCGACCTTGCCGCGCCTCGCCGTCGACGACCGTGCCGGCACGTTCCTCGATCGGGGACCGCGATAGATTCCCGGAGGAACCTCATGCCGGTTGATGACGGGCCAGCGTCTCCCGAGTGATCCGGCCGCCGATCAGAGCCCGATCGACTTGGCGATGATCGTCTTCATCACCTCGTTCGTGCCACCGTAGATGCGGGAAACACGGGTGTCCGCGTACAGGCGTGCAATCGGGTATTCGCGGATATAGCCGTATCCCCCGTGCAGCTGCAGGCACTTGTCGATGACCCGACCTGCCGCCTCGGTGCAGAACAGCTTCGCCTTGGCCGCATCGGCGACGGTGAGTTCGCCGGCGTCGTGGAGTTCGATGGCCCGATCGGTCATGAGCTGCATGGCCTCGACTTCGGTGGCGCATTCGGCAAGGACGAACTTGGTGTTCTGGAACGAGGAGACAGGCTTGCCGAAGACGGTACGTTCCTTGACGTATTCGACAGCGAATCGGAGTGCAGCAGCGGCTGTTGCGGTCCCGGTGACGGCGATGCCGAGGCGTTCCTGCGGAAGATTGTGCGTCAGATAGCTGAAGCCCTGACCTTCTTCTCCGAGTAGGTCCTCGACCGGGACCCCCACGTCCACGAACGACAATTCCGCGGTGTCGGATGTTCGCAACCCGATCTTGTCGAGTTTGCGGCCGACGGAGAAGCCTTCGGATGTGGTGTCCACGCACAGGATGGACAGTCCGTGGCGGCGATCGTCCGGGGTCGGTGCTGAGGTGCGGGCGACGACGAGGACCAGGTCGGCCAGGGCGCCGCCGGTGATGAATGTCTTCTGCCCGTTGAGGATGTAGTGGCGGCCGTCGGCAGACAGCTTCGCCGTGGTGGACATGCCGGCGAGGTCGGAACCGGTGCCGGGTTCGGTCATCGCGATCGCGGTCATGATGTCACCGGAGACGAACCCCGGGAGCCAGCGCCGCTTTTGTTCATCGTTGGCGTGGGAGAGCAGGTACGGGAGTACCAAATCGGAGTGGATGGAGGCGTTTCCGAAGGTGACGCCGGCCCGGGCGGTTTCTTCCGTGAGGATTGCGGAGTATTTGAAGCCCGACTGTCCCGCGCCGCCGAACTCTTCGGGCACCTGGATGCCGTGAATACCGAGATCGCCGAGTTTGCGATAGAAGTCGCGAGGCGGGTGGCCTTGTTGTTCCCACTCGTGGTGGACCGGGACGACTTCCTTCTCGATGAAGTCGCGGATCGTCTTGCGGAACGCTTCGTGATCTTCGTTGTAGATTGTGCGCTGCACGATATTTGTCCTCTTGTGTCGATTGGGCGTTGTCGCCGTACCGCTGGATGAATCCGATGAGTCGGCGCGACGAATTCTGTTCCGAAGTCGGTAAGTTTGAAGTGTCTAGGACCATCGCCTATGCGATGAACAAGCACGGATCGGCAGCATCCGCACTCAGACACCGAGTGTGTAGGGCATCCGCCTGACGGTGCGAACGAAGCTGCCGACCAGTTCTTCCGGCTCTCCGGCCACGCGCCCACGGACGTCGGCAGAACGTGACCGGAAGCCGAGGTTCGTGACGGTGACGGGTTGGAATTTTCGCACTGCGGTCGTCATGGCATCCCCGATTCGTTCTTCGAGGTGGAAGTCGAGGCCGCCCGGGCCAGCTTCTGGCTGAGTGCACCGAGCCCGGACAGCCCGAGCCCGCCGTCGACGACGATGCGGGCACCCGTGACGTAGGAGGCGAGGGGAGAGGACATCACCACGGTCATGGCGGCAACCTCCTCGGCGCGGCCGAATCGGCCCAGTGGGACAGCGGTGGTCCAGGCCTCGGCGCCGATAGGTTCGGACAGGCGCTTCATGCCCTCCGTGCCTTCGATCGGGCCGGGGACTATGGAGTTCGAGCGGATGCCGTGGCATCCCCATTCGAGGGCGAGGTTGCTCATGAGGTTGTCGATGCCGGCCTTGGCGGCACCCACGTGCGCCTGATACGCGAACGGAAGGTATGCCTGCCCGGCCGAGACGAACAGAATGCTGCCGCGGCTGGCCTTCAGGTGCTCGAACGCGGCGTGGGCGGTGTGGAAACTGCCCTGCAGATCGATGTCGATCACCGTTCGAAAACCGTTGGGGGATATGGACTCCGCCGGAGCGTAGAAATTCCCTGCAGCACCTGCGATCACGGTGTCGAGCCGGCCGAACTCCGATGACGCCCGGTCGACGGCCGCGGTCAACGCTTCGGCGTCGCGAACGTCGGCCGGGGTGGTCAGCACCCGGGTACCGTGCCGCCGCAATGTCTCTGCCGCGGCATCGAGCTTCTCGGGGGTGCGACCGCATATCGCGACGTCCGCGCCGACCGACGCGAACGCGTCTGCGATCGCGTAGTTGATGCCGCTGCCGCCTCCGGTGACGAAGACGGAGCGGCCGGTCAGGATTGTCGGCGAGACGAGATCGGTGAGCCGCACAGTGCCCGTCACTTGGACGCACCTTCGGTGAAGATCTCGCGCAGCTTGCCTTTGACGAGTTTTCCGGTCGGGGTCCGAGGAAGATCGTCGACGAAGTCCATGGACTTCGGTGCCTTGTAGTGCGCGATGCGCTCGCGCACGTACTCGATCAGTTCGGTTGCGAGCTCCTCGGATTCCTTGATACCGGCCGCGACCTGCACGACCGCCTTGACCTGTTCGCCCATCTCAGGATCCGGCACGCCGATGACGGCCACATCGTGTACGGCCGGGTGAAGGGCGAGAACGTTCTCGATCTCCTGCGGGTAGATGTTCACCCCACCGGAGATGATCATGAACGATTTGCGGTCCGTCAGGTACAGGTAGCCTTCCTCGTCGACATAGCCGAGGTCACCGACCGTGGTCCAGAAGGGATGCTGAGGGTGCTGAGCATCAGCGGTCTTGTCCGGGTCGTTGTGGTACCGGAACGGCAGGTGATCGCGCTCGAAGTACACGGTGCCGACCTCTCCCGCCGATAGTTCGGTGCCGTCGTCGTCGCAGATGTGCGCGGGTCCCAGGACGCTCTTTCCGACCGACCCGGGATGAGCGAGCCACTCATCGGAATCGATGAAGGTCATGCCGTTAACCTCGGTGGAGCTGTAGTACTCGTAGACAAGCGGGCCGAGTCGGTCGATCATCGCGCGCTTGACGTCCGGCGGGCACGGTGCCGCGGCGTGGATGAGCACTCGCAGGCTCGTCAGGTCGTAGCGGGCGAGAATCGCCTCGTCGAGTTTGAGGATCCGGACGAACATCGTCGGCACCATCTGCGAGACCGTGACCTGGTACTGCTCGATGTGACGCAACGTTGCCTCGGCGTCGAACTTGCGCGCCAGGACCACGGTACCGCCGAGCACGTGGACCATTCCGCCCCAGCGCAAGGGCGCAGCATGGTAAATCGGTGCAGCGGAAAGATATACGTCGGATTCGCCGACGCCGTACATGTGCTGGGCGATCATGACGAGCGGGTCACCGGGTTCGTCGACCCGCCGATCGGGTAGCGCCGCCTTGATGCCCTTGGGGAACCCGGTGGTGCCGGAGGAATAGAGCATGATTGCGCCGGAAGGTTCGCTCTCGAGGCGCGGGCCCGCTGAAGCAAGGGCACTTTCGTAGGAGTCGAAACCCGCGACGTCCCCACCGAATGCGAGGCGCACGGTATGGGAATCGGTGAGGTCCCCGACGGTGGCGCCGAGGTCTCCGAGAGCTGCGGAGACGATCAGCGCGCGGGCACCGGAGTCCCGCACGATATAGGCGACTTCTTCGGGCGTGAGGTGGCTGTTGACGGCGGTGATGTAGAGGCCCGAACGTTGCGTGGCCCAGAAGACTTCGAAGGCTTCGACGGCGTTGTCGCTCAGGAGCGCGACGACGTCGCCGCGGTGCAGTCCGGCGTCGTGCAGGACGCGGGCGAGGGCTGCGGAATTGTCGTCGAGCTGACGGTAGGTCAGGGACCTGCCGGTGTCGGCGAGGACGACAGCGAGACGGTCCGGGGCGTGCTGGGCGTGGATGCCGGGATACATCGATGCACCCTTTCTCGAACGGTGGAGGGGGAGGAACGTGATGCGGTGAAGGTTCAGAAGAGCTTGCGCATGAGTTTCAGCGTGGCCGCGGTGTACGGCGGGTAGACGAGTTTGAGATCCGGACGTTGGGGTTTGAGCAGCACGGATTTGCGGTGACTGAGAGCTTCGAAGCCGTAGCGCCCGTGATAGGAGCCCATGCCGCTCGCGCCCACCCCACCGAACGGCAACTGGGGTGCGAGCACATGCGTGCCGACGTGATTGATCACCGCGGCCCCGGCACTGACCTGCCGCAGAAAACGTCGACGCACCTGCCGGGACGAGGTGAACAGATACGCGCCGAGGGGCTTGGGTCGAGCCCGCACGAACGCGAATGCCTCGTCGACGGAATCGACCGTCAGCACCGGCAGGATCGGACCGAAAATTTCCTCGGTCATCACCGCGTCCTCGGGTGCGGGGTCGACGAGCACCGTCGCCTCGATCGTCAACGTCTCACGGCAGGTGCTGCCTCCGACCGCAGCGGTGCCGCTGGTCGTCGCAAGGTACCGGTCGAGCCGGTCGAAGTGCCGTGCGTTGACGATCCGTTTCGCCGGACCGCCGTCGGCGGTGGTGAACTCGGTGACTGCGCGGGCGATCTTCTCGACCAGGACATCGCGCACGCTGCGTTCGACCAGCACGTAGTCGGGGGCGATGCAGGTCTGTCCCGAGTTGAGCAGCTTCACCCAGGCGATTCGACGAGCGGCCACGTCGAGGTCCGCGTCGGCGGTGACGATCACCGGGGATTTTCCGCCGAGTTCGAGCACGACCGGGCTCAGGTGCGGCGCCGCATCGGCCATGATCTTGCGTCCGATCTCGGTGCCACCGGTGAAGAAGACGTGATCGAAGCCCTGCGCGATCAGTGACCGGGTGATCTCGGCGTCGCCCTCGACGACCATCACGGCCTCCGGATCGAGGTACTGCGGCAGCAGTCGCGCGAGCAGCGCCGAGGTGATCGGTGCGAGCTCCGAGGGTTTGAGTACCGCGCAGTTCCCGGCGGCGACCGCCGCGATCAACGGGCCGAGCGTGAGATACACGGGATAGTTCCATGCTCCGATGATCAGTGCGACACCGAGCGGTTCGTGCTGCACCCATCCCAGGGCCGGATGCTGGTTGAGCGAGAGCGTTTTCGGGCGCGGCAGCATCCAGGCTCGCACGCGCTTGCGTGCGTGGGCCGCTTCGGTCTTGGTCGGAGCGATGTCACCGAGCCATGCCTCGAAGGCGTTGCGGCCCAGATCGGCATGGAGTGCTTCGGCAATGTCGTTCTCCCGTTCGTCGAGCAGCCGCTCGATCGCTGCGAGTTGGCGGGTGCGCCACGAGGTCGGGCGGGTCCGGCCGGTGGCGTGGACGACGCGCAGGCAGGCCGCCTGATCACCGAGTGGCGGGGTGATCGTCGAAGACGGAGCCTGGTGGGGGTCGGTTCGGGTCATGATCTCTACTCGGTGTCGAGGACACGACGGACGGGATGAGCATGCTCATACGTTCGGTGTCGGTGGGTGAGGGCCGGGATGACGGTCACGCCCGGCGGGCGCGGTCTTCGTATGCCTTGCGTGCAACGGTGTCCACCCCGTCGAGGAAGACCTTGTTTCCACCGAGGACCCGGGTGAGGAACTCGGCGAGGTTGCGAGGCAGGAACTTCTGGGACGCGCCGATGGCGCCGGCGAGTCTGGTCACCCGTACCTTCGGTCGCGGGCGTTCGATCAGGCCGGCGATCGCCCGGGCGATCTCGTCGGGCTCGGCATTGCGCAGCCCCGGAATGCCTTTCGTGCCGGCGGTCAGTTCGGTGTTGACGAACGACGGCAGAACCGCACTGAAGTGCACACCGGTGTTCCGGTGTTCGATGCGGGCGGAATCGGTGAAGCCGACGACGGCGTACTTGCTGGCGCAGTAGGTGGCCAACCCCGGGGTGTACATCTCACCGGCGAGAGATGCGACGTTGATGATGTGCCCTCCGCGGCGGGGCAGCATCCGCTGCACCGCGAGCTTCGAGCCGGTGATCACACCGAGCACATTGATGTCGATGATCCTGCGAGTGACCGAGTCCGGTTCCTCCGCGATGCGGCCGGTGGGCATGATGCCGGCATTGTTGACCAGCACATCGATCGGACCGAGGGCGGCTTCGACCTGGTCGAGGAAGGCCGCGAACGAGTCCGGATCGGTGACGTCGAGCCGGAAGTACGCATCCAGACCGAGCTCCGTCGCCGATTCTTTGAGTTTCGCCTCGTCGACGTCGCCGATGGCGACTTTGGCGCCGAGCCGGGTGAGCGCGGTGGCGGTCGCGTACCCGATGCCCCGGGCACCTCCAGTGATTGCGACAACCTTGCCTCTCAGATCTTCCTGCACTGTCGGACCCCTTCTCGTCTCGGGTGTGACGCTCAACACCCACTTAGGAGAGTGGCACAATCGGACAGCAGCTTCTTGGCCGATAAAGTTAAACTTCGCGATCAGATTTGTATTCGAAATACAACAGGTGAGGTGGCCGATGCACGACGAAGCAGAACTGTGGATGCACCGATTCGTCACCGACGCGCTCGCCCCGGACCGGCACGGACCCCTCATCGACCGGATCAACGAGTTCATCGCCGACTCTGTGGCCGAAGTGGCAGCAGACCGTGAACTGCGGCGCGACCTCGAAGCCAGCACCCGAGAGCAGAGCCGCGCCTTCCTCGCTGCGCTCATCGCCGAGTCGACGGTGGTGAACCCACCGGCAGCCGCACACGAGCTCGCCCGCGCCATCGCCCGGAAAGGACTCGACCTTCGAGTGTTGATGCAGATCTACCGGGTGGGGCAGAAAGCCATCGTCCGATACGTCGCCGACACGGCCACCGAACAGATCGCCGACCCGACCCAGACCCCGCAGGCGTTGCTGCGTCTGTGGGACAGCGCCGGTGAGTGGCTCAACGTCTCACTCGAAATTCTGGCCGAGACATATCGGCAGGAACGCGAACTCGGACTCCGCGGGGTGTTCGCCCGACGCGCCGAAACAGTGCAGGAAGTACTGCGTGGCCAGGTGTCGGACCCGACGGTCCTCTCCCACCGCCTCGGCTACTCGCCACTTCGGTACAACACGGCCGCGGTGCTCTCGACGCAGAACACCTCACCGGACGACATCGGCGACACCATCGGCACCCTGGAGTCGGTGGCGCGCTCGATAGCGCACGTGATCGGCTCCCAACACCTGCTGACCGTCCCCGCCGGATCGCAAGGGCTGTGGGCGTGGATCTCCACCGCCACCCCCGACTACCGCTTACCGGTCGACACCGCACCAGAACGATCCTCCTCCGCTGTTCGGGTGGCCCTGGGCAACCCGGCAGCCGGAGTGGACGGTTTCCGCACCAGCCACCGCGAAGCTCAGGCCGCACACGACCTGCAGGACCGCGTACTCGATCCGCGACAGCTGATCCGGTTCACGGACATCGAGCTCGCCCACCTGCTCGAAGGTCATCCCCAAGCAGCAGCAACCCTCGTGAGCCGGGAACTACGCGGCCTCGACGGCCGGGATGCGAACTCGGCGCAACTGCGGCAGACCCTGCGGGTCTTCCTGGCCAACAGCCGCAGCTACGACGCTGCTGCTCGACAGCTCGGCGTGCACAAGAACACCGTGCGATACCGCATCCAACGAGCGGAACAGCTTCTCGGACATCCGATCGATAGTGCGCGGCTGAAACTCGAACTCGCCCTGGAATATCTGAACATTGTCGGCGACGATACGTTACGGACCTGACGCCGAAAGTCCCAGCACACAGCCGGTTTCGGAGTCAAGTGGCTCAAGTGATCGCGCCAGCGGCCTGCCGGTGCGGTGGGTGTCGAGTGCCGTCGGCGGGGTTGCCGATCGAGGCTGCCGCTGCGATCGAGCGCGCCTGATCCGGGCTCGGGCGACGGTGGGACGCCTGTCCGTCGACTACCGTGACCAACCGCCGACTAGATGACCCATCCGCCGACTACGGTGACCATTCACAGCGGCGGCGGCGCGGCGTCGACGGTGGGAGAAAACCGGTAGCGCCTATCCTGGATAATCGACTGCACACACTTCCTCTTGTGAAGGGACCCTCATGCCTGCCCGCACCGAGCTCGCCCGCGTCGACCTGCGCGGACGAACCCCGTCCGTCGCCGAACTCCGGTCGGCCCTGCCCCGCGGCGGAACGGACGTGGACGCGGTGCTGCATCAGGTGCGTCCCGTGGTCGAGGCCGTCCGCGATCGTGGTGCCGAGGCCGCGCTCGAGTTCGGGGAGAAGTTCGACGGGATCCGCCCCGCGCAGGTCCGGGTGCCGCGCGCCGAACTGACTCGCGCACTCGCGGAACTGGACGCCGACGTGCGGGCCGCGCTCGAGGTCGCGATCGAACGCACCCGTAAGGTGCACGCCGACCAGCGCCGCACCGACACCACCACCGAGGTCGTGCCCGGCGGCACCGTCACCGAACGCTGGGTGCCGGTCGAGCGGGTCGGTCTGTACGTGCCCGGCGGCAACGCGGTCTACCCGTCGTCGGTCGTGATGAACGTCGTCCCCGCGCAGGCCGCCGGCGTCGAGTCGCTCGTCGTGGCCTCGCCGCCGCAGGCCGCGTTCGGCGGGCTGCCGCACCCGACCATCCTCGCCGCCGCCGAGTTGCTCGGCGTGGAAGAGGTGTGGGCCGTGGGCGGCGCGCAGGCGGTCGCCCTGCTCACCTACGGCGGCACCGACACGGATGCGAGCGAACTCGCCCCCGTCGACCTGATCACCGGCCCCGGCAACATCTTCGTCACCGCGGCCAAGCGGCTCTGCCGCGGCCTCGTCGGCATCGACGCCGAGGCGGGCCCGACGGAGATCGCGATCCTCGCCGACGGCACCGCCGATCCGGTGCACGTGGCCGCCGACCTGATCAGTCAGGCCGAGCACGACGTGATGGCCGCGTCCGTCCTGGTCACCACCTCGACCGAGCTGGCCGACGCCGTCGACGACGCACTGACCGCGCAGCTGGAGCTGACCAAGCACCGCGAGCGGGTCGCGACCGCGCTGGCGGGCAGCCAGTCCGGGATCGTGCTGGTCGACTCCATCGACGATGGGCTGCGGGTGGTCAACGCGTACGCCGCCGAGCACCTCGAGATCCAGACCGAGGACGCCACCGCCGTCGCCGCCCGGGTCCGCAGCGCCGGCGCGATCTTCGTCGGACCGTGGGCACCGGTCAGCCTCGGCGACTACTGCGCCGGCTCGAACCACGTGCTCCCGACCGCCGGCTGCGCGCGCCACTCGTCCGGTCTGAGCGTGCAGACCTTCCTGCGCGGCATCCACGTCGTCGACTACTCGGAGTCGGCCCTCAAGGACGTGGCGCAGCACGTGATCAACCTCGCCAACGCCGAGGACCTGCCCGCCCACGGCGAGGCCGTGCGGCTGCGATTCGAGTCGCTCCGGTGAGCGCCGTGCCCGGCGCGGCGGTGAGGGTCGACGACCTGCCGCTGCGGGAGAACCTGCGCGGCAAGTCGGCCTACGGCGCCCCGCAGCTGACCGTGCCCGTGCAGCTCAACACCAACGAGAACCCGCACCCGCCGACGCAGGCACTCGTCGACGACGTCGCCGAGTCGGTCCGGGAGGCGGCCCGGGAGCTGCACCGCTACCCGGACCGCGACGCGGTCGCGCTTCGGACCGACCTGGCCGCCTACCTGACGCGCCAGACCGGGGTGCCGGTCACCGTCGACAACGTGTGGGCGGCCAACGGATCCAACGAGATCCTGCAGCAACTGCTGCAGGCGTTCGCCGGACCGGGCCGCAGCGCAATGGGTTTCGTCCCGTCGTACTCGATGCACCCGATCATCGCCGACGGCACCGACACCACGTGGCTGCCGGTGATGCGCGGCGCCGACTTCGCCCTCGACGTCGAAGCGGCCGTCGCCGCGATCGCCGAGCAGCGGCCCGACGTCGTGTTCGTCACCAGCCCCAACAACCCGACCGGGCACAGCATCCCGATCGAGTCGCTGCGCCTGCTGCTCGACGCCGCACCGGGCATCGTGATCGTCGACGAGGCGTACGCCGAGTTCTCCGAGGCGCCGAGCGCGCTGACCCTGATCGACGACTACCCGACCAAGCTCGTCGTCTCGCGGACCATGAGCAAGGCGTTCGCGTTCGCCGGCGGCCGGCTCGGATACCTCGCCGCGGCACCGGCGTTCGTCGATGCGCTGCTGCTGGTGCGGCTGCCGTACCACCTGTCGGTGGTCACGCAGGCCGCCGCCCGGGCCGCACTGCGGCACGCCGACGAGACGCTCGGCAGCGTGCACGCCCTCGCTGCCGAGCGGGTGCGGGTGTCGAAGGCGCTGGCGGACACCGGGTTCCATGTCATCCCGTCGGACGCCAACTTCATCCTGTTCGGTGAGTTCGCCGACAGTGCCCGCGCCTGGCAGGCGTACCTGGACCGCGGGGTGCTGATCCGCGACGTCGGCATTCCCGGATACCTGCGCACCACCGTCGGACTCGCCTCCGAGAACGACGCCTTCATCGCCGCCAGCGACGAGATCGCCGCCACCGAACTCAACCGGGGAGAGAATCGATGACCGACCGCATCGCCAAGATCGAGCGGACCACCAAGGAGTCCTCGATCTCCGTCGAACTGAACCTCGACGGCACCGGCATCGTCGACATCTCCACGGGAGTGCCGTTCTTCGACCACATGCTCACCGCCCTCGGCGCGCACGCCAGCTTCGACCTGACGGTCAAGGCGGAGGGCGACATCGAGATCGAGGCCCACCACACGGTCGAGGACACCTCGATCGTGCTGGGTCAGGCCCTCGGACAGGCGCTCGGCGACAAGAGGGGCATCCGCCGCTTCGGTGACGCGTTCATCCCGATGGACGAGTCCCTCGTGCACGCCTCCGTGGACGTCTCCGGACGGCCCTACTGTGTGCACACCGGCGAGCCGGAACACATGCTGCACACGGTGATCGGCGGGTACCCGGGTGTCCCGTACGCGACGGTGATCAACCGGCACGTCTTCGAGTCGATCGCGTCGAACGCGCGGATCGCGCTGCACGTGCGGGTGCTCTACGGCCGCGACCAGCACCACATCACCGAGGGCGAGTTCAAGGCCGTCGCCCGTGCACTGCGTGAGGCCGTCGAACCCGACCCGCGGGTGACCGGGGTGCCGTCCACCAAGGGCGCGCTGTAGGCCGGGGGATCATGAGCACAATCCTGATCTACGCCCTGTTCCTGATCGCGGGTTTCGCGATCGGCGGCGCGTACTCGATGTGGAAGAACGACAACAAGCTCGGTGCCGGGGTGCTGGTGGCACTCGCGATCCTCGCGGCGGCCGGCGGCATCCTCCGGTTGATCTAGGACCGAAAACGACTCTGTGACATCACTGCTCCGCACTCGGACGCCTTCATTGCTCCGCAATCGCGGGGTGCCGGTGGCCATGCTGATGGGCTTCACGGCATTCGGCGGGTGGTCCCTTCTGCTGCCCGTCGTCCCGCTGGCGATCTCCCGGTCCGGGGGATCCGACGCCCTCGCCGGCGCCAGTACCGCGATCTTCATGGCCGCGACGGTCCTCACCCAGCTCGGCACCCCGCGCCTGCTGCACGCCCGCGGCTACCGTCAGGTGCTGGCGCTGGGCAGCCTGCTGCTCGGGGTGCCGGCGCTGGCGCTGCTGTGGTCCACCGCCGCGGTTCCCGCCCTGACCACCTCCGCGATCCGGGGAATCGGTTTCGGCCTGGTCAGCGTGGCGGGCAGTGCCCTGGTCGCCGAGTTGGTGCCACGCGCCCAGCTCGGTCGGGCGACTGGCGCCCAGGGCATCGCGATCGCGGTCGGGCAGATGATCGCGCTCCCCGTCGGCCTCGCACTGTTCGACCGTGGGCACGCGAACCTGGTGTTCGTTCTCGGCGCCCTGGTGCCCTCGCTCGCGGTGCTCGCCGTGGCGGCGCTGCCGTCCGTCCGGCCCACCCGCTCGGACGGGCAGGGGAGCAGGCCGCCGCTGTCGATGCTGCTCGTGCCGTGTCTGGCGATGCTGGTGGTCGCGTCGATGTATGGCGGGGTGTCGAGCCTGCTGCCGATCGCGATCACCGACCGGGCCGCCGTCGCGGGAGTGGCGCTGTCTGTGGTCAGCGGCGCGATGCTGATCGGACGGTACGGCGCCGGGATCCTGGTGGACCGGATCGGGGTCGGGCGGATCATGGTGCCCGCGTTGGCCTGCGCCGCCCTCGGTGGCGTGCTGTACGTCGGTGGGGTCCACGGCGACGGCTCCGTCGCGCTGCTGCTCGCCGGCTCGGCCGCGTTCGGGCTCGGCTTCGGCGCGGTGCAGAACGACGCCCTGGTGTCGCTGTTCACCGCGGCCGGACCGGGCCGGGTCGGTGCGGCGAGCGCGGCCTGGAACATCAGCTACGACTCCGGCACCGGAGTCGGCGCGCTGGCGCTCGGCGTGGTGGCCGGGATCGCCGGGTACCCCGCGGTGTTCGTGGTCGCTGCCGTTGCGGTCGCGGCGGTGATCCCGGTCGCGCTGCTGCGGGGTGCCCCGGCGGATCCGTCGCCGGGCGGACCGGGAATTCGGGAGGCAACCGTCCGGGCCGATAGAGTTGCGTCATGACCTCCGTCGCCCTCCTCGATTACGGCTCCGGGAACCTGCACTCGGCGCAGCGGGCCCTCGCGCGCGTCGGCGCCGACGTGACCGTCACCTCCGACCCCGAGGTCGCGCTCGCCGCCGACGGCCTCGTCGTGCCCGGCGTCGGTGCGTTCGCCGCGTGCATGGAGGGCCTCAAGCAGGTCCGCGGCGAACGGATCATCGGCAAGCGGCTGGCCGGCGGCCGACCCGTCCTTGGGATCTGCGTCGGCATGCAGATCATGTTCGAGCGCGGCGTCGAGCACGGCGTCGAGGCGGACGGCTGCGGCGAGTGGCCCGGCACCGTCGAACTGCTCAAGGCCGCCGTGCTTCCGCACATGGGCTGGAACACCCTGCAGGCCCCCGCCGACAGCGTCCTGTTCGCCGGCATCGACGCCGACACCCGCTTCTACTTCGTGCACTCGTACGGTGTCCAGAAGTGGGAGCTGGCCGACGACACCCTGATCGCGCCGGCGAAACTGACCTGGGCCGAGCACGGCGGCCCGTTCCTCGCCGCCGTCGAGAACGGCCCGCTCTCGGCCACCCAGTTCCACCCCGAGAAGTCGGGTGACGCCGGCGCCGCGCTCCTCGAGAACTGGGTTCGCAGCCTGTGAGCGGGCAGCGCGGGAACCTGTCGTTCGGCAAGCTCGCGCTGTTCTCGATGGGCGCGGCCGCCGCGGTCCTGCTCGCCGTCACCATCCTGCTCGCGGTGCTGAAGCCGGGGCCGGTGGTGGGACTGGTCATCGGCCTGGCGGGAGTGGCCGGGGCGATCGCGGCGATGGGTGTGGTGTCCACCCGGATGACGCGCCGCGCGTTCGACGGCGACGACACCGAGCCGTGACACCCACCCGGGGCACGGTCCGCGTGTGTGACGCAGTAGGGTCGACGCACGTGAGCCTGGTCCTTTTGCCTGCAGTAGATGTCGTCGACGGTCAAGCTGTTCGCCTCGTTCAGGGGGAGGCCGGCAGTGAAACCAACTACGGTTCCCCCCGAGACGCCGCCCTCGCGTGGCAGAACGCTGGTGCCGAATGGGTGCACCTGGTCGACCTGGACGCCGCGTTCGGGCGCGGATCGAACCGCGACATGCTCGCCGGTGTCATCGGCGAACTGGACGTGAAGGTCGAGCTGTCCGGCGGCATCCGCGACGACGCCTCCCTCGAGGCCGCGCTGGCCACCGGCTGCGCCCGCGTCAACCTCGGCACCGCCGCCATCGAGAACCCCGAGTGGTGTGCGAGCGCCATCGCCCGCTTCGGCGACAAGATCGCCGTCGGTCTCGACGTCCGGAACGTCGACGGCCGGTACCAGTTGCGCGGTCGCGGCTGGGTCACCGAGGGCGGCGACCTGTTCGAGACCCTCACCCGGCTCGACCGCGACGGCTGTGCCCGCTACGTCGTCACCGACGTCTCCAAGGACGGCACCCTCACCGGCCCGAACCTCGACCTGCTGCGCGAGGTGTGCGCCGCCACCGACGCCCCCGTCGTCGCGTCCGGCGGCATCTCCGCGCTGGACGACGTCGTCGCGATCGCCGGCCTGACCGAGCTCGGTGTCGAGGGTGCGATCATCGGAAAGGCGCTGTACGCAGGCCGATTCACGCTGCCCGAGGCTCTCGCCGCGGTATCCGGATAGTCTCGCCGTATGACCGACCCACACGAGTTGCTCACGGTTGCCGGGGGAGTGCTCGACGGGGTCGTCGACAGGTTCCTCGCCGGCGTCGGCGCGCCAAGCGCCGTCGCGAAGGGGCCGCGGGACTTCGCGACCGCGGTCGACCTCGAACTGGAGCGGAGACTGTCCGCCGAACTCGTCGACCGCACCGGGATCCCGGTGCACGGCGAGGAGTTCGGCGGTCCCGATCTCGACACCGGACTGGTGTGGGTGCTCGACCCCGTCGACGGCACCCTGAACTACTCTGCCGGACTGCCGAACGCGGGCATCCTGCTCGCGCTGCTCAGGGATGGTCAGCCGATCCTCGGGCTGACGTGGTTGCCGATGATGAACCGGCGCTACGCGGCCGTCGTGGACGGTCCCCTGCTGTGCAACGGTGAGGAACTGCCGCGGCTGACCCCGCGGGACCTGACGGAAACGATGGTCGGCTTCGGCGCGTTCAACCTCGACGGCCGCGGTCCGATCCCCGGCGAGTACCGGGTGCGGGCCCTGGCCCAGGTCAGCCGGGTGTGCCGGCGGCTGCGCATGCACGGGTCCACCGGCGCGGACCTCGCGTTCACCGCGGCCGGGGTGCTCGGCGCCGCGGTGGTCTACGGCCACCATCCGTGGGACAACGCTCCCGGGGTGGCGCTGGTGCGGGCGGCGGGTGGCGTCGTCACCGACCTCGCCGGCGAGCCGTGGCACCTCGGGTCGCGGTCGCTGCTCGCGGCGGCGCCGGGTGTGCACGAACAGATCTTGAACATTCTCGTCCCCCTGGGAGATCCGGGGGACTACCGGGACGGCGCAAGTCGGGAAGGAACGACATGAGTGTGGCGGTACGGGTCATCCCGTGTCTGGATGTCGACGCGGGCCGGGTGGTCAAGGGCGTCAACTTCGAGAACCTGCGCGACGCCGGCGACCCGGTCGAGCTGGCGGCGCTCTACGACGCGCAGGGAGCCGACGAGCTGACCTTCCTGGACGTGACCGCATCCACCTCCGACCGCGGCACGATGATCGACGTCGTCACCCGCACCGCCGAGCAGGTGTTCATCCCGCTCACCGTCGGTGGCGGGGTCCGCACCGAGGAGGACGTGGACCGGCTGCTGCGCGCCGGCGCCGACAAGGTCAGCGTCAACACCGCCGCGATCGCCCGGCCGGAACTGCTGCGCGAGCTCAGCCACCGGTTCGGCGCCCAGTGCATCGTGCTGTCCGTCGACGCGCGCACCGTCCCGGAGGGACAGCAGCCGACGCCGTCCGGCTGGGAGGTCACCACCCACGGCGGCAAGCGTGGCACCGGAATCGACGCGATCGAGTGGGCGCAGCGCGGCGCCGAGCTCGGGGTCGGGGAGATCCTGCTGAACTCGATGGACGCCGACGGCACCAAGGCCGGATTCGACCTGCCGATGATCCGCGCGGTCCGCGCGGCGGTGCACGTGCCGGTGATCGCCAGCGGTGGCGCCGGTGCCGTCGAGCACTTCGCACCGGCCGTGCAGGCGGGAGCGGACGCGGTCCTCGCCGCCAGCGTCTTCCACTTCGGGGACATGACCATCGGGGACGTGAAGGCGTCCATGCGAGCCGACGGGATCACCGTCCGCTGACGTAGCCTCGCGGGTCGCGCCAGAGTGCCGTCACGGACGCGACCACTGAATCGGGATCGGCGATCAGTGGGGCGATGTGACCGCCGCCGCCCACTGTCACGCTGCGCGCGGACGGCATGATCGCGGCGGACGACTCGGCCTGGGCCGGCCTCCACATCGGGTCGTCGGCCGCGGCGATCATCACCGTCGGGACCTCGACCCCGGGCAGGGTGTCGGTCAGATCCGGGCGATCGAGCATGACGGACTGCATCGCCCGCAGCATCGCGGCGCGGTCGGCGCGGCGGAACGCATCCATGACCCGCGCCGACGAGTCGGGATGCTCGACGAGGCAGACAGTGCCGAGCAGGGCCTTGGCGAGTGCACGGGTGACGGGGGACGCGGGTCCGGCGAACCGGTAGAGGGTGACCAGCGGCACGACGCGCACCCACCGCTCCGTCGGTGTCAGTGCGTGGACCGGGGTGCCTATGGTTGCCAGCGACCGGCAGCGTGCCGGGTGGAGCGCTGCGAACCTCAGCCCCACGTGGCCGCCCCAGGCGTTCCCCACCCAGTCGACGGCGTCGGTGATGCTCAGGTTGTCGAGGACGCTCACTGCCGCGTCGGCGCACGCATCGAGGTCGAAGCGGCCCGGTGCGGCGTCGCTGCCGCCGTGGCACGGCCCGTCGACGAGGATCAGCGTGCGGTCGACCGCCAGCGCATCGACAACCGTGTGCCACGAGTCCGAGTCGACGAACAGACTGTGCCACAGGAGCGCGGGTGGGCCCGTGCCGACGCAGCGGACGGACAGCCGTCCGAGTGTGGTGGGGATGTTCCGGGAGCTGATCGTCATGGCCCCTCCCGATGACGCCTCGGATACCGAACCCTCGGTTTCCGAGTGTTCTCCGGTGGCGGTGAGCGAGTCAAGGCCGGTCGACGGCCGTGCACGCCCCGAGCGTCGACCGGAAACGTGCCACGGTATAACGGTCACATGAGTCTTGATCCCGCAATCTCGGCCCGGCTCAAGCGCAACGAGGCCGGTCTGTTCAGTGCTGTCGCGCAGGAGCGTTCGACGGGTGATGTGCTGATGGTCGCGTGGATGGACGACGAGGCGCTGGCGCGCACGCTGGAAACCCGTAAGGGAACGTATTTTTCGCGCTCCCGGCAGCAGTACTGGGTCAAGGGGGAAACCTCGGGCCACACCCAGTACGTGCACGAGGTGCGCCTCGACTGCGACGGCGACACCGTCCTGCTGATCGTCGATCAGGAGGGCGCGGCCTGCCACACCGGCACCCACACCTGCTTCGACTCCGACGTGCTGCTGCCGCGCCCCTGATCTCACCTGTAGAAGTGGTGAATACGCAGGTGTCCGTCCTCGACGACGCGGAACTGCGGCGGGTGCAGAAGCGCACATTGACCGTCGTCGTCCTGAGCCAGATCCTCGGCGGTGCCGGTCTGGCCGCCGGAATCACGGTCGGTGCCCTGCTGGCGCAGGAGATGCTCGGTTCGGACAGTCTGGCGGGCGCGCCGACCGCCCTGTTCACGCTCGGGTCGGCCCTCGCCGCCTTCCTGGTCGGGCGCATCACGCAGCGCCACGGACGCCGGGTGGGCCTCGGGCTCGGTTTCGGTGCCGGTGGCATCGGTGCGATCGGGGTGGTTCTCGCCGCCGCGAGCGACAACGTGCCCCTGCTGCTGGTGTCGCTGTTCGTCTACGGCGCGGGTACGGCGACGAACCTGCAGGCGCGGTACGCCGGGACGGATCTCGCCACGGCAGCGCGCCGGGGGACGGCGATCAGCGTGGCGATGGTGTCGACCACCCTCGGCGCGGTCGCGGGCCCGAACCTCGTCGAGCCGCTCGGTCACGTCGCGGAGGCGTTCGGCCTGCCTGCGCTGTCGGGGCCGTTCCTGCTCGCCGCCGCTGCCTACCTCGCGGCGGGTTCGGTGCTGTTCGCGTTGCTTCGTCCGGACCCGTATCTCGTTGCCCGGCAACTCGATTCCGCTGGTATCGGCGCGGGCACCCTCGACGGCGCGCCGCCGCGTCCGGGGGTGGGCGCCTATGTCGGTGCCGCGGTCATGGTGCTCACGCAGGTCGCGATGATCGCCATCATGACGATGACCCCGGTGCACATGCGGGCGCACGGTCACGCGTTGGGGGAGGTCGGTCTGGTGATCGGAATCCACGTCGGCGCCATGTATCTGCCGTCGCTGGTCACCGGTGTCCTCGTCGACAGGATCGGACGGCTTCCGATGGCGGCCGCGTCGGGGGTCACCCTGCTGCTCGCCGGGGTGACCGCCGCGGTGGCGCCGGCCGATTCGCTCACGTTGCTGATCGTGGCGTTGGCACTGCTCGGCCTGGGCTGGAACTTCGGGTTGATCGCCGGGACGGCGCTGGTCGTCGACGCCACCGTCCCGGAGAACCGGCCGCGCACGCAGGGGACGATCGACGTCCTGATCGCCCTCGCCGGTGCGGGCGGCGGCGCGCTGTCGGGGGTGGTGATGTCCGCGACCGACTATGCGACGCTCTCGCTCGGTGGTGGCGTGCTCGCGTTGCTTCTCGTTCCGGTGCTGTACTGGGCCCGCCGCGGAGCGCGCACCCCGTCGACCGGAGCGCCGCCCCTCCCGTCGTCAATCGGTGACGGGCGTGGCGACCCCGAGTGAGAGTGCGCCCATCATCTTCGGGGCGCCCTTCTCGTAGAACGTGTCCAGGTCCCGGATCTCGAAGCCCGCGGATCGTACGAGGGCGGGGATCTCACGCGTGAGGTGGCAGCCACCGGCGACGGCCTTCTGGATCGGCTCGAAGCGGTACTGCCAGCGGCGCACCTTCTCGTGCGGCGCGAGCCCATGTTCGACGAAGTGCAGGGTTCCGCCCGGCTTGAGGACGCGCCGCACCTCCTTCAAGGCTGCATCGACATCGGGGATCGTGCACATCGTCCACGTCGACAGGGCGGTGTCGAAGCTGTTGTCCGGGAACGGGAGTGACTGCCCGTCGAGCCCGGATCGCTGGACCGGAACGGTGGACGCCGACAGGCGTTTGCCGGCCAGCTTCCAGCCGAGGTCGGCAGGCTCGACCGCGCTGACCGAATCGACCGCGTCCGGATAGAACGGGACGTTGAGCCCCGACCCGAACCCGATCTCGACGACTCGGCCGTGCAGCCCGGCGCACGCCCGTTTCCGGGAGGGGCCGGTGACCGACATCCCGCACGAGACGTCCACGAGGCGTGGCACGATCCGATCCGAGTAGAACCCCATGAAAGCCTCCCGACCGGCTCGTTGTCCCTGGTGTGACTCCAGCATCGCACGGCCCCGCCAGGGCGGCCCGCGGTTCGGTGATCAGTGCGGACGGTCCGCCCCGTCGAGTTTTGCGGTCCGACCGGCGCGGGCCGGGCCGGGGTCTTCTTGGGCACAGCAGTCGCAGTCGTGACCCGGGGGACTGTTCGGCGCGACTGTGCCCGGTGTGATGGGCGTGCGCGTTGTCGATGATCCGGTCCGAGGGGTGTCGGTGGTCGTCGAGGGTGGTACGGGTGGTGGGCAGCACGCGTCGGCGAGACCGTGCGCGGGTGCGATGCTCACGTGGATCGGACCCGCGGCGGTCGACGTAGAGGTGAGTCCGGGCAGTGTGGTGGAGCGGGCCGCGCGGATGGCGTTGCCGATGACGAGCACCTCGGCGAACTCGTGAATGAACACCACGGTCGCGAGGCCGAGGACACCGGTCGCGGCCAGCGGGATGAGCACGGTGATGATGGCGAGCGAGAATCCGATGTTCTGCACCATGATTCGGCGGGCGCGGCGGGCGTGGGCGAGCACCTGGGGCAGGTGGCGCAGGTCCTCGCCCATCAGGGCGACATCGGCGGTCTCGATGGCGACGTCGGTTCCCATGGCCCCCATCGCGATGCCGACGTCGGAGGTGGCCAGGGCCGGGGCGTCGTTGATGCCGTCGCCGACCATCGCGACCCGGCGGCCCGCAGCGAGGACCGGCAGCATCTTCGCCTTGTCCTCGGGGAGCAGTTCGGCGTGGACTGTGGCGATCCCGGCGTCGGCGGCCAGGGCGTGGGCGGTGCGTTCGTTGTCGCCGGTGAGCATCGCGACGTCGACGCCGAGTCGGCGCAGCCGGTCGACGGTCTCGGCGGCTTCGGGGCGCAGTTCGTCGCGGACGGCGATCGCCCCGATCGCCGATCCGGCTTGTTCGACGATCACCACGGTGGCGCCCGCCTCCTGCAGCCCGGCGACGTCCGCGGCCAGGGAGCCGGCGTCGATCCATCCGGGCTTTCCCAACCGCAGCGCACGGCCTGCGAGGGTTCCGGTCAGTCCGTGGCCGGGCACCGCGGTGACGTCGTCGGCCGGGGTCACCGGTGTGGCGGTGGCGGTGAGGATCGCTGCGGCGAGGGGGTGTTCGCTGCGTGCTTCGAGCGCGGCCGCTGCGGCGAGGACCTCGGCTTCGGAGATGCCGGGCGCGGCGGTCGTGGCGACGACCTGCGGAGTGTTGCGGGTCAGGGTGCCGGTCTTGTCGAGGGCGACGACGCGGATGCGGCCGAGTTCCTCGAGCGCGGCGCCGCCCTTGATCAACGCGCCGTGCCGGCTCGACGCCCCGATCGCGGCGACCACGGTGAGGGGGACCGCGATCGCCAGCGCGCAGGGGGAGGCGGCGACGAGTACGACCAGGGCGCGTTCGATCCACAGCAGCGGATCGCCGAACAGCGAGCCGATACCGGCGACCAGGGCGGCGACGACCATGATCATGGGAACGAGTGGCCTGGCGATGGTGTCGGCCAGTCGCTGCCCGGCGCCCTTGCGTTCCTGGGCTTCCTCGACGATGTGCACGATGCGGGTCAGGGAGCTGTCGGAGGCGAGGGCGGTGACATCGACCTCGATGGCGCCACCGCCGTTGATCGTGCCGGCGTACAGCTCGTCGCCCGGACCGGCCTCGAGCGGAACGGATTCGCCGGTGATGGCGGACAGGTCGAGGCTGGTGCGGCCCGAGCGGATCACGCCGTCGGTGGCGGCCCGCTCACCGGGGCGTAGCAGCATCCGGTCGCCGAGCGCGAGATCGTCCGGCGCAACCGACATCTCGCGGCCGCCGCGCAGGACCGTCGCGGTCGGCGGGACCAGGGACAGGAGCGCTCGCAGTCCGCGTCGGGTGCGGGTGACCGCGTAGCGCTCGAGTCCCTCGGCGATCGAGAAGAGGATGCCGAGCATCGCCGCCTCGGGGTACTGGCCGAGGGCGACCGCGCCGACCGCGGCGATGGTCATCAGGGTTCCGACCCCGATTCGCCGGTGTCGGAGGTTGGTCAGCGCGGCGGGCACGAAGGTCGACGCGGCGGCGACGACGGCCGCGAGTTCGAGTGCCGTGGCCACCGGGTGGGCTCCTGCGCGGCCAACCGCCCAGGCGAGGGCGAGCAGGATCGCCGCGGCGGCCGCGCACTGCAGCTCGCGGACCTGCCACAACCGGCCGGGGCCCCGGTCGGGCTCGGGTGCTCCGGTCTCGGTGTCGGAGGGTGAGGGCCCGCAGCAGGCGTCAGACACGCTCGGACTCCAGTGCATCGATCTCGGGGGCGCCGACGACGGCGTCGACGAGTGCCCGGCCGCGCGGGGTCAGCGCGTACATCACCAGTCGGCCCTGACGGCGGGAGGTGACCAGTCCGGCGACCTTCAGCTGCCGCAGATGATGCGACACGAGGTTCTGGGCCTGTCCGACCACCCACGCCATGTCGCACACGCACAACTCGTCGCCGGCGCGCAGTGCGGTCGCGATGGTCAGGCGGGTGGGGTCGCCGAGCGCGCGGGCCGCGGCGGCGGCGGGTTCGACACGTGCCGGCGTCGGGAGCTCGGCCCGGATCCGCTCGGCGTGTGGCAGGTCGAGGCAGAGCAGGTCGCAGGTGTCCGCGGGGTCTGTCATATCGATATTCTAATGGACATTGATATGACTGGGAACCGTCTCAGGTTCCTCATATCGCCGGCCGTTAGGGTGCCGACATGGAAAATGTGCCCTGTTTGTCCGGGTTATTCGCCGGATCGGATGCCGCCGCGTGACGCGCGGGGTGAAGATCTCGCTGGCTCTGCTGGTCGCGTTCGTCGTCGCGGTGGCGGCGATTCTGCTGGTCGGTCGAACCGGAGACGAGGCCGACGAATCCGCCGCGGATGCCGGTTCGAACCCGGCGGCGGTGGTGCGCGCGGACAGCCACCGTCTCTCGTCGGCACCGGAGGGAAGTCCGACGTTCGTGGAGTTCCTCGACTTCGAGTGCGAGGCCTGCCGGTCGGTGTATCCCGCGATCGAGGACCTGCGCGCCGAGTACGGAGACCGCGTCGCCTTCGTGGTTCGCTACTTCCCGCTGCCCGGGCACTTCAATGCCGAGCGAGCGGCCCGGGCCGTGGAAGCTGCTGCGCAGCAAGGCAACTTCGAGCAGATGTATCAGCGGATGTACGAGACGCAGGCGGAGTGGGGTGAGCAGCGGGTCCCGAAGGACGACGTCTTCCGGGCCTTCGCCGTCGACCTCGGGCTCGACATGGCCGCCTACGACGCCGCGTACGCCGACCCGGCGACCGCGGCCCGGATCGCCGCGGACGTCGCCGACGGCGAAGCGCTCGGAGTGCAGGGCACCCCGTCGTTCTTCCTCGACGGCCAACGATTCGAGCCCTCCACCTACCAGGATCTGACCGATGCGCTCGACGCCGCCCTCGGCTGACGCCGACATCTCGGGAGCGGAGGTCGGTGACAGCGCGCCGTTCGACCGGGCGCTGCCGTGGCGGCTGCTCGTCGGCGGCCTGACGGGACTGGTGGCCGCGTTCGTGCTCACGGTCGAGAAGTTCGCCCTCGCAGCGGATTCGAACTACATCCCGTCCTGCAGCCTGAACCCGGTCCTCAACTGCGGTTCGGTGATGTCCACCGCCCAGGCGTCGGTTTTCGGATTCCCCAACTCCCTGCTCGGCATCACGGGGTTCGCAGCGGTCGCGGCCACCGGCGCCGGGTTGCTCGCCGGCGCCCGCTTCGCCCGCTGGTACTGGCTGGGCCTGCAGGTCGGGGTGACCGCTGCGGTCGTGTTCGTGCACTGGCTGATCGCGCAGAGTCTCTACGTCATCGGCGCCCTCTGCCCGTACTGCATGGTCGTGTGGGCGGTGACCGTCCCGATCTTCTGGTACGTCACCCTGCGGAACCTGCACCACGGCACCTTCTCCCGGCCGGTACGTGCCGAGGTGGTGGCCGCGGGAGGGAACCACCTGGTGCCGGTCACGGTGTGGTTCCTGGCGGTGGCCGCACTGGTGATCCACCGGTTCTACTCGTACTGGTCCACGCTGCTGTGACGAACGCGGCCGTGATCGGCTCGTGCGGGTCGGTTCGCCGCTGTGGCAGCGCCCGGTGCGTCCATTCTCCGTTCCCTCCGTCTGATCTGGTGTCCATCCCACCGATCAAGGAGTCACCATGACCAACCCCAACGAGTTCGAGGCCCCGGCTGCGGATCGAACGGACGTAACATCTCAGGCTGCGGCGCCCACGTGTTGCAGCTCCGAACGGCAGGCCATCTGCTGCGACCACAGTGAGAAGTCGACGTGCTGTGGTCCGGCGGCGACTGCCGGCGGCGGGTGCGGCTGCCAGTAGCCTTCAGGGCGAGAGGCGCGGTGCGAGCGAACGGGGCTCGCACCGCGCCACTTCATTGTCGGGGTGACCTCGCGGCCGTCCGGTCGTCGCTCCCGAGCTGGTGTGCCGTCTCCTGGTCGGCGGGTGAGTTGGCTCCGCAGGCACACGATCCGCTGCGGGCCTGGTAGTCGTGCACGTGGCCGGTCCGGTCCTGGCTGATCTGACAGCAGGCGTGCAATTGGGCCTGGAGGGCGGCGCGGCCGCGCTGGACTCGAGATTTCATCCCGGACACCGAGATTCCCGCCTCGCCGGCGGCCGCGGCGTGGGTCCGGGAGTCGAGGTCGACCATCTTCACCGCCGCGGCCTGCTCGGCAGGTAGCCGCGAGAGCATCGGCACCAGGCAGGAAGCGAGTTCTTTCTCCGCAGCCGCGTCGGCGTCCGGCGCGTCGTCGGGAGGATTGTCGGGGACGGTGTCGACGGCCAGCTCGCGGCGATGGGGCGCGGACCGGTAGTAGTCGGTGATCGCGTTGCGGGTGATCGCATACATCCAGCCCAGGATGCGGTCCTGCTCGCGCAGGTTGTCGAGGCTATTGGCCATCCGCAGGAACACGATCGACAGAATGTCGTCGGCATCCTCGGGACTCGAGACCCGGCGGGCGATGAAGGCCCGCAAGTCGCTCGAGAAGCGGCGCCAGAGCTGGTCGAGATCAGCCGGCTCCGGTTGGGATGTCGTCGTGGTGGCCGTGTCCTCGCCCATGATTCTGGTTCCTCTCCGCTTCCAGCATCCACGTCTGGCCGCGCGGTCGCGACCCCCTCAGTGCAGGTTTCTCGCCGACGACCCGACGACGGCGACCGCGATCGGACGCATTCTGCGTCCGAATCCGGGGTGCCTCGTCTGTATGGGTGTCGATGTCGATTCCGGATTCTCCGGTTCGACGAACCAGTAGAAGCGTGATGAGGAGGTGTGAGCGATGCTGACCACACATCTGTTGTCGGATCTGACCAGCGAAGTGGTCGATCTGATCGTGGCGGAGGAACTGCATCTGCTCGACGCCGCCGCATGAGCGCCGCCGACGCCGCACGGGGCGCATCCGCTGACCACAGCGTTCTCCTGGCCCCTACCCCTTTCCGCAGGGTAGGGGCCAGCGGAGTGCCCGGCTCCGGACGGGCAGCGAATGCGAAGACCCCGCCCGCCCTTCCCTCAGGTGGAAAGGCGGGCGGGTGGGTCGTTCGTTCAGCTGGCGCGTGCCGACCGGATCAGTCGGGTGAGGCCGGGGACCGCGGTGACCGCGGCCCACAACCCGATCGCCGCGACCAGGGCAGCGACGGTGTCCCCGACGGTGGCGGTGCCGAGCACATCCCCGCGCAGGGCCTCGGTGGCGTGCGCGACCGGATTCACCGTCGCCATGGCCTGCATCCAGCCGGGCATGGTCTCGAGCGGCGCGAACGCACTGGAGATGAACATCAGCGGCATCATCACCATCATCCCGGCGAACTGGACCACGTCCGGTCGGCGCAGCCGGTCCCCGATCAACCCGAACAGGGCGCTCATCGCCCCGGCCAGCACCACCAGCACCACGATCGCGGCGACGGCATCGAGTGCGGTGCCGTGGAACTCGAAACCCAGTGCCACGGCAGCGATCCCGAGCAGCGCTGCCCGGGCGAGGGTGAAGACGGCCTCGTTGACGGTGCGAGCAACGCCCGGCAGCACCGCCCGCATGGGCAGGGCCGCAAAGCGGTCGTGGAGGCCGTTGGTGTGATCGATCGCGGCGGAGACCCCGGCGTTGGTGCCGGCCATCACGGTGGAGACAGCGAGCATCGCCGGGGTGAGGAAGACGATGTAGCTGACCCCGGCCGGGAAACCGGGTCCGGCGGCGACGCTGCGGAAGACCTGACTGAACAGCACGAGCATCGCCATCGGCATGGTCAGTGAGAACATCAGCAGCTGCGGGACGCGGGCGCTGGTGCGCAGGTTACGGATGGTGAGCGCGGCCAGTTGGTTCCCGATCGGGGAACGCTCGATCGAGGGCGTGGTGGTGGTCATCGGTGGGCTCCTGTGGTGTGGGCGAGGTGGGTGAAGACGTCCTCGAGGCTGGGCGAGGTCACGTCGAGGTCGGTGATCTCGATGCCGCCGCGGTGCAGGTCGGCGACCAGCGCGGTCGCGGCGGTGGCGTCGTCGACGGTGACCGACACCCGAGCCCGGTCGCCGTCGACCCTGTCGGCATCCGGGATGAACGGCAGGTCGGCGATCTGGCCGGCCGGGATGGTGGCGCTGAGGACCTTGCCTCCGACGATCTGTTTCAGCTCGGTGGGGGTGCCGCGGGCGGCGACCCTGCCGCGGTGCAGGACCACGATGTGGTCGGCGAGCCGGTCGGCTTCCTCGAGGTACTGCGTGGTGAGCACGACGGTGGTGCCCGCGGCAGTGAGCTCGTCCACGACGTCCCACAGTCCGGCGCGAGCAAGGGGGTCCAGACCCGTGGTCGGCTCGTCCAGGAACAAAACTGACGGGGTCCCGACGAGGCCGGCGGCGAGATCGATCCGGCGGCGTGAGCCCCCGGAGAGTTCCCCGACCCGCCGGGCCGCGTATTCGTGCAACCCGAGCCGGTCGATCAGCGCGTCGGCCCGGGCGCGGGCGGTGCGCCGCAGTCCGGTCAGGCGGCCGATCAGCTCCAGGTTCTCCCTGGCGGTGAGGAATTCGTCGAGTCCGGAGTATTGGCCGGTCACACCGATCCGGCGGCGCACCGCGGTGGCGTCACCGACCACGTCGAGGCCCTCGATCTGCACGCGGCCGATGGTGGGCCGCACGAGGGTGGTCAACGTGCGGATCAGGGTCGTTTTGCCGGCACCGTTGTGGCCGAGCACCCCGAGCGTCGTCCCGGCGGCAGCTGCCAGGTCGACGCCGTCAAGGGCCCATGTCTTGCCGTAGGCGACATGCAGGTCCTCGACCACGACGGCCGGCGCGCTCATCGCACACCCCCACGGTGGTCTCCGGCGGGGTGGGCGGACAGGTGGATGATCATCGGAGGTTCCTCTCGGAAGGCGTGCTCCCACCCGGTGGTGGATGGGAGTCCGCTTTCTCAGACGAACCGGCCGCGTAATGGACGCACCCGCATCCGGCGATTCCCACGCTCGTTTACAGGACCAACCGGCTGACCAGGTACCGGGCGTCGCGGCCGACGCCGCGTAGCGATGCGGAGGAGAGACTGCGTTGCCATTCGAGGCCGACGTAGCCGACACCGGGGTGGGTGGTGGACAGGCCCCTTCGGTGGTGGGGGTGTCCGGTGTCGGTGAGTGCGCCGAGGTCGGCGAGGTAGGGCAGGTGGGGGGTGTAGCCGGTGGCGAGGATGATCGTGTCCGCATCGGTGATGGTGCCGTCCGGCCAGAGCGCGGTGCGCCCGGTGAGACCGGTGAACATGTCGCGGGCCCGGGGTTCCCCGGCGGCGAGGGCGGTGCGGTAGCGGCCGGTGTCGAACACCGGTGCGGTCGGAGACCGGTGGAGCAGGTGCCCGATCGGGAGGGCGTCGAGGCCGGTGACGGTGAACCAGAAGTGCATGTCGCGGCCAAGGGGCCGCTGGGGCGCGAACTTCGGTGGTGTGCGGCAGGCGAGGGTGACGTGGGCGGTGTCGGCGAGTTCGGCGGCGATCTGGACGGCGGAGTTCCCGGCGCCGACGACGATGACGTGTTCGCCGGTGTGGTCGGTGGGGTTGCGATAGAGGCTGGCGTGGATGATCGTGCCGGTGAAGCCGTCCTGCCCGGGCAGCGTCGGGATGTTGGGTGATCCGAATCCGCCGGTGGCGCCGACGATCCGCGGTGCGGTGAACGTTTCCCCGGTATCGGTGGTAGCGGTGTAGAGGCGGCCGTCGTGTGAGACGGTCGCGACGCGCTGGTTGACGTGGATGTCGGCGTCGAGGGACTTGGCGTAGCGGCGCAGGTATTCGACGACCTCGTCTCGGTGCGGGTAGCGGTCGCCGTCGCCGGGGAAGGGGAGTCCCGGCAGGGCACTGTATTTCGCGGGGGAGAACAGGGTGAGGCTGTCGTAGTAGTGCGGCCAGGATCCGACGGGTTCGTCGGATGCCTCGAGCACCGCGGTACGGAGGCGTTCGCGGCGCAGTGCGTGGGCGGTGGCGAGGCCGGATTGGCCGCCGCCGATGACGAGGGCGTCGTAGTCGGGCATCGGGGGTCCTTGCGGGTCAGGGCTCGGATTCAGGGGTGGGGCGGGGCATGGAGGCGGCGGCGACCACCGCGGCCAGCAGGGCGATCGCACCGAGGACGAGGTAGGCGCGGGCGTAGCTGCCGGTCCAGTCGGACAGGGCGGTGCCGGCCCACGGAGCGAGAGCCATGACGATGACGATCGGTGCGGACATCAACCCGTTGAGGCGGCCGTAGTGCGTTGCGCCCCAGCGGTCGGTGATGGCGGTGGCCTGGACGAGGGTGAACACGCCGCGCACGAGACCGGCCCCGACCGCGACACCGATGAGTGCGACGACGGTGTCGGCGACACCGAGCAGGGCAGTGGTGAGGGCGGTGGCGGCGATGATGCCGACGGTCCGGCCGAGTGGCCCGGTGCGGGCCGACAGCGGCAGATAGCCGACCCGTCCGAGAACCTGTCCGGCGCCACCGAGGCCGAGGGTGAGCGCGGCCAGGCCGGGGGAGAAGCCCTGTTCGACGAGCAGGGGGACGAGGTTGAACACGCCGGCGAACGCCGCGAATGCGGCGAGGGCGAGGGCAATCACGAGGGCGGCGAACGCGCGACTGCGGGAGGCGTCACGGTGATCGACGGCGTGCTGTCCGGGATGCTGCGGCGAATCGGGCCAGTGGCCCCGCAGGCCGAAGAAGTGCCCGGGGACGGTGACGGCGGCCAGGATCACGGCGAGGACGAGATAGGTTGTCCGCCAGTCGTATCGCTCGACGAGCGCCGCGGTCAGCGGCGCGAACACGGTGCTGGCCAGACCGGCGGCGAGGGTGAGGATCATCAGCGCCTTGACGTGATCGGCGCCGTACCAGCGGGTCAGGGCCGCGAACGCGGGCGGGTAGAGCACCGCGCCCATCGAGGCGCCGGCCAGCACCCACCCGGCGTAGAACCACGGCAGCGTCGGCGCCCGCGCCACCAGCAGCAGCGAAGGCACCGCGAGAACCGAGCCGGCGGTCATCACCGTGCGGGGACCGGCGTTGTCGAGGATCCGTCCGACGGGGATTCCGACCAGCGCGGCGACGAGCTGGCTGATCGAGAAGGCGGCCACGATCACCGACGCAGACCATCCGCTCTCGCGGGAGATCGCCACCGACAGAACGGGGAAGGCGTAGTAGAGGATTCCCCAGCTGGTGATCTCGGTCAGGCACAAGGTGGCGAGCACCCGCCGCAGACCGGCCCGGTCGAGGGCGCCGGTCTGCGGCGAGGTGGTCGTCTCGGTCACCGGCGTCTACCGGCCCGACGGTGGGGCGACGGTGACCAGCTCCGGTGCCGCCGGGGCGCCGCAGCACCCACCGCCGCTGTCGGCGGCGTCGGCGTTCGGGTCGTCGAACACACCCGCACCGCCGCACACCCCGGTCTCGGGCAGGACCAGCTCCACCCGGTTCGCGGCCTCGTCGTCGCCCGCGAGATGGGCTGCGATGGAACGGACCTGCTCGTAGCCGGTCATCGCGAGGAACGTCGGGGCCCGGCCGTAGCTCTTCATCCCGACGACGTACACCTTCGGTTCGGGGTGGGTCAGTTCCCGGACACCGTGCGGGTAGACGGTGCCGCAGGAGTGCACGTTCGGGTCGATCAGCGGCGCCAACTCCACCGGCGCCTGCAGGACCGGGTCGAGACCGAGGCGGATCTCCGACAGCCACGACAGGTCGGGGCGGAACCCGGTCAACGCGACGACCCGGTCCACCGCCTCGATTCGCTGTCCGGCGTCGGAGACCAGGACGATCGGGCCGGCACCGTCGGATTCGACCGTTGTGGTGCGGAATCCGGTCACCACCTGCAGCAGTCCGTCGTCAACGGCCTTCTTCGCCCGCAACCCGAGGGCGCCGCGGGCGGGCAGCTGGTCGTCCTCGCCACCACCGAACGCGGTCCCGACCCCGGCGCGGCGCACCGCCCAGGTGATCCGAGTGCCCGGCGCCTCCGCGGCGAGCGAGGCGAGGGTGACGATCGCGGTCAGCGCGGAGTGTCCGGCACCGGCGATCACGGTGTGCTTTCCCGCGTACTCGGCGCGGACCTGCGGATCGTCGACGCCGGGGACGCGGTAGGAGATGCGGGCGGAGGCGGCGCGTTCCCCGGCCGCGGGCAGTCCCTCGCTGCCGAGCGGGTTCGGTGTGCCCCAGGTTCCCGAGGCGTCGATCACCGCGCCCGCGAGGATCCGGTCCTCGGATCCGTCGGCGCGGCGGATGTGCACCGACAGCGGTTCGGTGTCGCGGCCGGCGTCGACGACCCGATCGCGGCCGCGGCGCGCGACGCCGACGACCTCGGCGCCCAGCTGGACGGCGTCGCCGAGGGCGGCGGCGAGCGGGACGAGGTAGTCGCTCACCCACTGGGAGGCGGTGGGATAGGACTCGGGGGCCGGGTGGGCCCAGCCGGTGGTGGTCAGCAGCCGTTCGGCGGCCGGGTCGACCAGCTCGGACCAGCGGGAGAACAGTCGGACGTGGTTCCACTGCGCGACCGCCGCTCCGGCGGCCTGGCCGCGCTCGAACACCAGCGGGGTCAGGCCTCGCTCGCGCAGTTCGGCGGCGGCGGCGAGGCCGATCGGGCCGGCGCCCACAACAACGACGGGCAGGTCAGGCATCACAAATACCCTTTCATCGACGTGTATCGATCAACATTCTTCGAACCGTATCGATGTCCATCGATGAATGCAACCATCGATGGACATCGATATAGTGAATTCATGACTTCCCTCGACATGCCGGTCGTCCGGACCGCTCGCCTCGCCGGGGCGGAGGCACTGGCGACCGAGGACGCCGCGACCTACGCCGGCTGGTTCGCGTGCCTGGCCGAACCGACCCGGGTGCGACTGCTGCATCAGGTTGCGAGCGCCCCCGCCGGGATCACGGTCGGCGAGCTGGCCGAGGCGCTCGGGGTCGGGCAGCCGACCGTCTCCCACCACGTCCGCAAGCTCGCCGACGTCGGGTTCGTCAACGTCCACAAGGACGGCACCAGCACCGTCGTCGTGGTCAACCCGGCGTGCTGCACCGGACTGCCGCAGGCCGCGGACGTGGTCATGGGCATGCTCGCCCCGCGGCCGTGCTGCCCGGACGACCTGCCCGCCGACGTCACCGTCCGCCCGTTGCAGGGCGGTGACTGGGATGCGGTGCGTCGCATCTACGGCGAGGGCCTTGCCGCGGGGATCGCGACCTTTGCCGCCGAGGTCCCCACCCGCGGCGTGCTCGACGCCGAGTGGCTACCCGGGCACCGGTGGGTCGCCGAGATCGACGGCGTCGTCGTCGGGTGGGCCGCCCTGAGTCCGGTGTCGAGCCGGGACTGCTACCGCGGGGTCGCGGAGAACTCGGTGTACGTCGCGGACGGGATGCGCGGCCGCGGCGTAGGTAAAGCCCTACTGCGCACCCAGGTCATCGCCGCCGACCAGGACGGACTGTGGACCCTGCAGACCTCGATCCTCCCCGACAACCGCGCCGCCATCGCCCTGCACCACTCCGCCGGATTCCGCACCGTCGGGGTCCGCGAACGCATCGCCCAACTCGACGGGCGGTGGCGTGACACCGTCTTCCTCGAACGCCGCTCGCCCGGGCAGTAGGGGCAGCTCCCCCTGGTCAGGCTGTCTGCGGCGAGTGGACAATGTGCGGGGAGACGGGGTGAGCGAAATGACGGCGGATCCGTCCGGGTCGGTTGATCGAGCGGCGATAGCTGCCGACCTCGAGCGGGCTCGTATTTCGCTGCACGAGCTCCTCGATGCCATGGGTGCCAAGGATTTCGAGCGCGCCTCGAACGGCACCCGGTGGACGAACGGGCAGTTGCTGTTCCACATGGTCTTCGGCTACATGGTCGTCCGTCGGCTGCTCGTGCTGGTGCGGATGTTCGCTCGGCTGCCAGACGGCGTGAGCCGGGTGTTCGCGCGGGTCCTCGACGCCGCCACTCCGGTGTTCGACAAGGTCAACTACCGAGGATCTTGCCTGGCAGCGCGCGTGTTCGATCGGCGGAGGATGGGGCGCAAATGCGACCGCGTCATCGAGACCCTCCAGCGCCGTCTCGCCAATGAGTCCGACGCTGCGCTCCGCTCCGGCATGCACTTCCCGACGCGATGGGATCCGTTCTTCGCCGACTTCATGACCCTCGAGCAGGTCTACCGATACCCCGGCCGGCACTTCGACTTCCATCGGAACCAGCTCGCACACGGCTGAGGCTCGGCCCTGCCCTTGTCGCCGACGACGGCTATCCCGTCGAACATCCACCCGGCCCTTTTGTTTGCGCACTGATTCGATACCTGTCAATATTGATGCATGTCGAATCAGGATCCACAGGATGACGGCGCCTGCTGCTCGCCGCTGGTGCGCGAGCCCCTGACCGAGGACTGGGCCGGGGATCTGGCCCGGATGTTCAAGGCGCTGGGGGATCCGGTGCGTCTGCGGTTGCTGTCGCTGGTGGCCTCCCACGCGGGTGGTGAGGCGTGTGTGTGCGACATCTCCGGTTCGTTCGACCTGTCGCAGCCGACGATCTCCCATCACCTCAAGGTGCTGCGCGAGGCCGGGCTGCTGGACTGCGAGCGGCGCGGCACCTGGGTGTACTACTGGGTGCTTCCGTCCGCGCTGCGGCAGCTCTCGGCGGTGCTGCTCACCGAGGGTGAGCCCGCAGCGTCGTCGGCGCAATGCGCGGAGGTTCCGGCGTGAGCGAGGCCGCCACCACGACCGAGCATCCGGCCGTCGTCGCGAAACTCTCGACCCTGGACCGGTTCCTGCCGGTGTGGATCGGCGTCGCGATGGTCGCCGGCCTCCTGCTCGGGCGGGGCATCCCCGGACTCGGTGACGTCCTGTCCGCCGTGGAGATCGACGGCATCTCCCTGCCGATCGCCCTCGGCCTGCTGATCATGATGTACCCGGTACTCGCCAAGGTCCGCTACGACCGACTGGACACCGTGACCGGCGACCGCAAGCTCCTGATCGGGTCGCTGGTCCTGAACTGGGTACTCGGCCCGGCGCTGATGTTCGCCCTCGCCTGGATCTTCCTCGCCGATCTTCCCGAGTACCGGACCGGGCTGATCATCGTCGGCCTCGCCCGTTGCATCGCCATGGTGATCATCTGGAACGACCTCGCGTGCGGGGACCGCGAAGCCGCGGCCGTCCTGGTCGCGATCAACTCGGTGTTCCAGGTGCTCATGTTCGCCGTCCTCGGCTGGTTCTACCTCTCCGTCCTGCCCGGGTGGCTCGGGCTCGAGCAGACCACGATCGACACCTCGCCGTGGCAGATCGCGAAGTCGGTGCTGATCTTCCTCGGCATCCCCCTGCTCGCCGGCTTCCTCACCCGCCGCTACGGGGAGAAGGCGAAGGGCCGCGAGTGGTACGAGCAGAAGTTCCTGCCGCGGATCGGGCCCTGGGCCCTGTACGGGCTGCTGTTCACGATCGTGATCCTGTTCGCCCTGCAGGGCGAACAGATCACCTCGAACCCGATCGACGTCGTCCGGATCGCGATCCCGCTGCTCGCGTACTTCGCGATCATGTGGGGCGGCGGATACCTCCTCGGCGCGGTGATGGGTCTCGGGTACGAGCGCACCACCACCCTCGCGTTCACCGCCGCGGGCAACAACTTCGAGCTCGCGATCGCCGTCGCGATCGCCACCTACGGCGCCACCTCCGGGCAGGCCCTGGCCGGGGTCGTCGGGCCGCTGATCGAGGTCCCCGTCCTCGTCGCCCTGGTCTACGTCTCGCTCGCGCTGCGTAAACGCTTCGCCCCCACCACGAAGGTGTCCGTGTCAGCCAAGGCGTCCTGATGCCCGATCAGTCGTTCGACGAGGAACTGCGCACCCACGATCGCCGGCCGCAGCCGGAACTGCTGATGCCGCAGGCGGTCCTGTCCCGCACGGCAGCGGACCTGTCCGCCAAGTGCACCGGGGTGTTCTCCCCGCAGACCGTGGAGCGGTACGTCTTCGAGTCCTACACCGCGCTGCGGCGGACGTCGAAGGTGCACACGCACCTGACGACGCTGGCCGGCCGGTTCGCCGCCGATCGCCTCTCCGCGTTGGCCCAATCGCAGGGCGCGGCACCGAAAACAGTGCCCGAGGTGCTGTTCGTGTGCGTCCACAACGCGGGCCGGTCCCAGATGGCCGCCGCGCTGCTCGACCATCACGGTCTCGGGCGGGTGCACGTCCGCTCCGCCGGGTCGGCGCCCGTCCACGCGATCGCCCCGACCGTGGTCGAGGCGATGACCGAGATCGGGATCGATCTCGGTACCGAGTTCCCCAAGCCGCTCACCGACGACGTCGTCGCGGCCGCCGATGTAGTGGTGTCGATGGGCTGCGGGGACGCGTGTCCGGTCTATCCGGGCAAGCGGTACCTGGACTGGACCCTCGACGACCCGGAGGGCCAGCCGATCGAGCAGGTCCGCCGGATCCGCGACGATATCGACGCCCGGGTCCGCGGCCTGCTCCGCGAGCTCGTGCCCACCGCCACCACCTGACCGCCCCCTTCCCGTCTGTCCGACCCTCCTGTTCGAAAGGGACTGTGCATGTCCACCACTCCGAGTGTCCTGTTCGTCTGCGTCCACAACGCGGGCCGATCCCAGATGGCCGCGGGCTTCCTCACCGCGCTGGCCGGGGATCGGATCGAGGTGCGTTCCGCCGGCTCCGCGCCCGCCGACCAGGTCAACCCGGCCGCAGTGGAGGCGATGGCGGAGGTCGGGATCGACATCTCCGCCGAGAACCCGAAGATCCTCACCGTCGATGCAGTGCAGGCCTCCGACGTGGTGATCACCATGGGGTGCGGCGACACCTGCCCGGTCTTCCCCGGCAAGTCCTACCGCGACTGGGTGCTCGAGGACCCGGCCGGGCAGGGCGTCGAGGCGGTCCGCCCGATCCGCGACGAGATCAAGACCAAGGTCGAGGCGCTGATCGCGGAGCTGACTACCGCCTCCGCCGGCCGCTGACCTGCAGGTTGATCTGATGACGACGAGTGTCGATGTGGTCGTGATCGGCGGCGGCCAGGCAGGACTGGCAGCCGGCTACTACCTGCGACGCGCCGGGCACCGGTTCGTGATTCTCGACGACCAGCCCACGCCGGGCGGGGCATGGCCGCACACGTGGCCGTCGCTGCGCCTGTTCTCCCCGGCGGAGTACGCGACCCTGCCGGGCTGGCCGATGCCCCACTGGCGGGACGGGTTCCCGCCCGCGAGCCATGTCGTGGACTACCTCACCGCCTACGAAGCCCGCTACGACCTGCCGATCGAGCGTCCGGTGCGGGTGACCGCGGTCCGCCGCGACGGCAGCGACCTGATGGTCGAGGCCGGCGCCCGGATATGGCGGGCACGCCGGGTCATCAGCGCCACCGGAACCTGGCAGCAGCCGTTCTGGCCGATCTACCCCGGCGCACGCACCTTCACCGGCCGCCAGTTGCACACCGTCGACTACCGCACCCCGGACGAGTTCGCCGGCGCCGACGTCGTGGTCGTCGGGGGCGGCAACTCCGCAGCCCAGCTCGTCGCGGAGATCTCGACCACCGCGTCGACCACATGGGTGACCAGCCGGCCACCGCGGTTCCTTCCAGACGGCGTCGACGGCCGGGCGCTGTTCGAGGTCGCGGCCCGCCGCGCCGCAGCGCTGGCCGCCGGGCGCCCCGATCCCGGTGGCGTCGCTGCCCTCGGTGACATCGTGATGGTCCCGGAGGTGCTGGCCGCCCGTGAACGTGGTGCGCTGACAGCATTTCCGATGTTCGACCACCTCACGACGGACGGGATCGCCTGGGGTGACCGTCGGCAGCACGCCGACATCGTGGTGTGGGCGACCGGGTTTAGGCCCGCCCTCGGCCATCTGAGGCCGCTGCGGCTGCGCGGGGCCGACGGCACCGTGCCCACCAGCGGAACCCGCTCCCTGAAAGAACCGAACCTGCACCTGCTCGGCTACGGCGACTGGACCGGACCCGGCTCGGCCACGATCCTCGGCGTCGGCCGCACCGCCAAATCCGCCGTCGCCGAACTCGACCTCGACGACTGACCTGATCCCCGAAAGGACCCACATCGATGAGCACACCCTCGGTGCTGTTCGTGTGCGTGAAGAACGGCGGCAAGTCCCAGATGGCGGCCGGGCTGATGCGCGCCGCCGCCGGTGACACCGTCACCGTGCACTCCGCCGGCACCACACCCGGTACTGCCGTCAACGCCCTCTCGGCCGAGTCCCTGCTCGAGGTCGGCGTCGACATCACCGCCGAGACCCCGAAACCGGTCGACCCGCAGCTGGTCCGCGACGTCGACGTCGTGATCACCCTCGGCCGCGAAGCCCACGTCGACGAGGTGCCGGGCACCGCATTCGAGAACTGGGACACCGACGAGCCGTCCGAACGCGGCATCGACGGCATCGAGCGGATGCGCCTCGTGCGCGACGACATCGCCGCCCGCGTCGCCGACCTCGCCACCCGCCTCACCCAACAACACCAGGAGAACCGTTGAGCACCATCGAAGTTTTCGAACCCGCCCTCTGCTGCAACACCGGCGTCTGCGGTGACGACGTCGACCAGGCGTTGGTGACCTTCTCCGCCGACATGGACTGGGTCCGTTCCCAGGGAGGCGAGATCGCCCGATTCAACCTGGCCAGTGAGCCGCTGACCTTCGCGCAACGGGAACCGGTCGCCGCGTTCCTGAAACTGTCGGGTTCGGAAGGGCTGCCGCTGGTCCTCGTCGACGGTGTCACCGCGATCACCGGCCGCTACCCCGACCGGGCCCAGCTCGCGAAGTGGGCCGGGCTCGACGCCCCGGCAGCCGTCGTCGCCGCCCCGGCGGGCGTCACGATGCTGGGCCTGACCGAGACCACGGACACCGGCGCCGGCTGCTGCGGCGACGACTCGGCTTCTTCGACCTGCTGCTGAAAAGGACTCTGTCATGAAGTTTCTCGACAACCCGCCCCGATTCCTGTTCTTCACCGGTAAGGGCGGGGTCGGGAAGACCTCCATCGCGTGCGCGTCGGCGATCGCCCTCGCCCGCGCCGGCCGCAAGGTGCTGCTCGTGTCCACCGATCCGGCGTCGAACGTCGGGCAGGTGTTCGGGCTGAGCATCGGCAACACCATCACCGCGGTGCCGGCGGTGGCGGGTCTGTCCGCGCTCGAGATCGACCCGCAGCAGGCCGCCGACGCCTACCGGGAACGGATAGTCGGGCCGGTGCGCGGGCTGCTGCCCGACGCCGAGATCGCCTCGATCGCCGAACAGCTCTCGGGGTCGTGCACCACCGAGATCGCCTCGTTCAACGAGTTCACCGCCCTGCTCACCGACACCGACGGCGTCACCGACGGGTTCGACCACGTCCTGTTCGACACGGCACCGACCGGCCACACCATCCGGCTGCTCCAGCTCCCCGGATCGTGGACCGAGTTCCTCGACGACGGTAGGGGCGACGCCTCGTGCCTCGGCCCGCTCGCCGGTCTCGACAAGCAGCGCAGCATCTACGCCGACGCCGTCGGCGCCCTCGCCGACCCCGACCGCACCCGCCTGGTGCTGGTGACACGGGCGCAGCGGGCACCGATCGCGGAAATCGCCCGCACCCAGACCGAACTCGCCGACATCGGACTGTCCCACCAGTACGTCGTCGTCAACGGACTGCTCCCGGAACCGGACGGGCGCGACGCCCTCGACACGGCGATCCACCGCCGCGAACACGCCCTCCTGGATGCGCTGCCGGCGAACCTGGCCGCGCTGCCCGTCGACGAAGTCGAACTCAAACCCACCAACATGGTCGGCATCGATGCCCTCGACTCGCTGTTCACCGCGACCACCACGGTCGACGGCGAACCGGCTACCACCGTCGCCGGGTTGGGCGCGGTTGCCGATGCGGCGTCGCTGTCGGATCTCGTTGACGAGATCGCCGCCGACGATCACGGGCTGATCATGTTCATGGGCAAGGGCGGCGTCGGGAAGACCACCCTCGCCGCAGCTGTGGCGGTCGCGCTGGCCGAACGTGGCCACCAGGTGCACTTGACCACCACCGACCCCGCGGCGCACCTGGCCCACACCCTCGCTGGGGCCGTCGCAGGCCTCGAGGTCTCGCGCATCGACCCGGCCGAGGCCACCGAGCAGTACCGCGCCCGCGTCCTCAAATCCAAGGGCGCGGCGCTCGACGAGCAGGGCCGCGCCGCGCTGTCCGAGGACCTGAAATCGCCGTGCACCGAGGAAGTCGCCGTATTCCAGGCGTTCTCGCGGGTCATTCACGAATCCCGACGCCGATTCGTCGTCGTCGACACCGCCCCCACCGGGCACACCCTGCTGCTGCTCGACGCCACCGGTTCCTACCACCGCGAGATCGCCCGGCAGATGGGCGAGCACGCCCACTTCACCACCCCGTTGATGCGGCTGCAGAACCCCGACGAGACCAAGGTCGTCCTGGTCACCCTCGCCGAAACCACACCGCGCCTCGAAGCCGCAGGTCTGCAGGAAGACCTCGAACGCGCTGGCATCCACCCGTGGGCGTGGGTGGTCAACAACTCCCTCGCCGCCGCGGCACCGTCCTCGCCGCTGTTGCGGCGTCGCGCCGCGGCGGAGGCCACCGAACTGGCCACCATCGCCGCCGACCACGCCGCACGATGCGCGGTGGTGCCGATGCTTGCCACCGAACCAGTGGGGGTCGAGGCGCTGAGGTCACTTGCTCACGGTGTCCACGACGACATCGCCGGCGAGTGAGCACCCTCGCTGCCCACGGGCGGCCGTGAAGACGAGTTCGGCCGCCCACGGGCGGCCGAACTCGTATCCCGGGTGGTCAGCAGCAGGACGTGTCGGCGGTCGCCTTCTCGCCCGTGGCCGCGGTTCCGCAGCACACACCGCCCTCGGAGCTCTGCGGGCCGTCGAGGTGCTGCGGGCTCGAGCCGAAGGTTTCCGAGTCGACGAGGACGGTGTAGACCTCCCACCTCTCACCGGCCGGGCCGGTGACCCACACCTTGTCCTGGGTGGCGAAGCAACAGGTGGTACCGATCTCCTCGTCGGTGAACAGGCCCTCGCCGGTCAGGCGGGCGATCTCGGAGTGCACCTTCTCCGACGATTCGACTTCGACGCCGAGGTGGTTGATGGTGCCGCCCTGGCCGGGGTTCTCGAGCAGGACCAGCTTCAGCGGTGGTTCGGCGATCGCGAAGTTCGCGTAGCCGGGCTTGAGCTTCGCCGGCTCGGTACCGAACAGTTTCGAGTAGAACGTGACGGCCTCCTGCAGGTCGTCGACGTTGAGTGCGAGCTGGGCACGTGACATGACATCCTCCACGTATGTGACATATATCGAATTAGCGACCACTTCAGGATCTCACCTTTTCGACATAAGTCAATATGGTCGGTAGGGTTAGTCCATGCCCAAGACGCTGCCTGTTATCGATGTCTCGGCGCCCATCTGCTGCGCCCCGGTCTCGGCCGGACCGATGACCGACGACGCAGCGCTCGAGGTCGCGCTCCGGCTCAAGGCGCTGGCCGACCCGGTCCGCATCAGGCTCATGTCGATCCTGCTCACCGCCATCGACGGCGAAGTTTGCACTACGGATCTCGCGACCGGCGTCGACGTCGCCGAATCCACCGTCAGTCACCACCTCGGCCAACTCCGAAAGGCGGGCATGATCGCCTCCGGCCGCCGTGGCATGAACGTGTTTCATCGCGCCCGCGCCGACTCGCTCGACGCTCTGCGTCTCGTCTTGAACCCAAGCTGCTGCTCATGAATCCTCAGAGCGGCAGTCGCCCCCGGTAGTCGCACGAACGGAGCCGGGTACTCAGCCGGCCAGGGATAACCGACAGGCAGACGAGACGGTCGCGGGATTCAGATCGCCTCGCGACTGAGCAGCGGCGGGGCTCGGTGGGCTGCTCATCCTTTGGATACCCTCGCCGGCGGAGGCCTTAGACTCAGGCGCGATGAGGTGCAGTATGGAGTGTCAACTCGTGGTGCCAGCGCGGTGCTGCCTTGCCGATTCCGCTCACTTTGCCTGGGCGAGCCACACCGCGTCGGCGCTGGCCGGGAATCGCAGCTGCCCGGTCGTGTCGTGCGCGGCTCGCCACACCGCGTCGGCGACGTCGCTCTCCTCGGTGTACAGGTCTTGGCTCGTGAATTCGTCCATGACACTCTTCGCCCACGGCGCGTACGGCGCCGGAACCAGATCGTCCACCGACCAGCTGTCCGTCGCCCGGGCTGCGAAGTTGGTTGTGAGGCAGGCGCCAGGCTCGACCGTCTTCGCTTGAACACCGAAGGGTGTGAGCTCGTGCGCCAGGGATGCGGTGAACCCCTCGATGGCCATCTTGCTCGCCTCGTAGACGGCCGAGAGCGGCATGTGACCGAGCACCACACTCGAGGTTACGTTGACCACCACTCCGGAGCCGCGCTCGCGGAACTGCGGCAGCACCGCCTGCGTCGTCGCCATCACGCCGAAAGTGTTGGTCTCGAAGACTTCCCGCACACGGGCCATGGGAGTCCCCTCGAACACGCCGATCGACGGAACACCCGCGTTGTTCACCAGGACGTCGATGGGCCCCGCAGCCTCGAATGCGGCGCTGATGGTCTCGGGCTTGGTCACGTCGAGCTCGACGAGGTGGAGCCGATCCGACTCGGGCAGGACACCCGCACGCGGTGTGCGCATCGTGGCGATGACGTTCCACCCCTGCGAGTGGAAGTGGTGGGAGGTCTCCCGCCCGTAGCCGGATGAGGCGCCGGTGATCAGAACTGTCTTCATGTTGCGGTCCTTGCGATGTGGGTGGGATCCGAGGATCAGAAGACATCTTCCTGCTCCTGCGGAACTGCTGACATTTCCCATTGAATCGGTTTGACCTGCGAAAACAGTAGAACTATCGTCGCCTCTTCTTGCACGATCCTCCCACCGCTCCCGGTCAGGTCAGGACGCCTGCCGGGGTGGGGCCGGTGTCGCGCAGGCGGGCCGCATCCCGACTCGGAGGTGCGCCGAACTGGCGGCGGTACTCGCGGCTGAACTGCGATGGGTTGTCGTAGCCGACGCGGCGACCGACTCCGGTGACGTCGCCCGGGTGGGTGGCGAGCAGCAGCCGAGCCTCCTGGAGCCGGATCTGCTTCTGGAACTGGATGGGGCTCATCGCGGTCACTGCCTGGAAGTTGCGGTAGAAGGCGGACACGCTCTTGAGAACGATGTGGTTCGGGTCGGACCAGTCGTAGGACAGGCGCTCCCAGACTCCACCGGATCCCTCGGTGACATCGGCATGGTCGCGACCTTGCTCGTGCACCTCGAGGTACTCGTCGGCGCTGTTGCCGAACAGCGTCGAGCGGTCGGGCCCGAAGTCGGTGAGCGCGGCGACGAACTGCTCGATCGTCGCGGTGGTCGTCTCGTGGAAGTGGATCGTGGACATGGTGTGCTCCTGGTCGGGTGGGGAGTTGCTGTCGAGATCCAGACTCGTGCCGCAGCCTTGGCCTCACACCAGTGGTGATCCCTGGTCCGGCCACGTGCGGGGGTGCGGTCACGGTTCGCCGGTCTGCCGGTTTGCCCTGCACACATCCCATGCGGACGTAAGATCATGTGCTGGGGGAGGGCATCCGAGGAGCTGCCCATGACGGAACCAGCACCGATCCCCGTGGCGTGCATCCACGGGTTGTGGGATGCACACCAGCAGCTGGGGAATCCGGGGCGCACTTTTCAACGACGCCGGATACCGGGCCCACGCCCCAGGCCGGCCCGGAGACGCGGACCGCCGAGTCGTCGGAACTGATTGCCGGCACTCCTCCACAAGACGACGGCGCACCCGCGTAACGCAGTCTTCCCGTCCCGCCCGCACTTGACGTAGCCAGGTGTTCGGGGCAGTGGTGTGTCACCCCGTCGTGTCCTCAATGGCGGGAATCTCGTTGACGTGATGCAACATTCGAACGGAAGGAATGAGCATGAAGATCGTCGTCATCGGCGGCACCGGCCTGATCGGATCGAAGGTCGTCGCTCGTCTGGGTGAAGACGGCCACGAAGCGGTACCTGCCGCGCCCAGCACGGGCGTGAACACCCTCACCGGTGAGGGAGTGAAGGAAGTGCTTCAGGATGCGAACGTTCTGATCGATGTCTCCAATTCGCCGTCGTTCGCGGACGACGACGTGATGGAGTTCTTCCGGACGTCCACCACGAACCTGCTCGATGCCGCCCGTGATGCGGGAGTCGGGCACTACGTGGCATTGTCGGTGGTGGGTACCGAGCAGCTGCCGGAGTCCGGGTACATGCGGGCGAAGGTGGCGCAGGAGGCGCTGATCAAGGGTTCGGGCCTGCCGTACTCGCTTGTGCACGCCACGCAGTTCTTCGAGTTTGCCGGGAGGATTGCCGATTCCGCCACCGTCGACGGCACGGTGCGGCTGTCGGGCGCGGCGGTGCAGCCGATGGCCGCTGACGATGTGGCCGCTGCCGTCAGCAAGACCGCCGCGGACCCCCCGCTGAACGGCGACGTCGAGGTCGCGGGGCCGGAGGTGTTCGGCCTCGATCAGTGGATCGGCACGGTGCTGGCCGCACGGCACGACCCGCGCGAGGTGATCACCGATCCGCAGGCGCAGTATTTCGGGGCGTCGCCGGACCGCGAGCTGCTGCCCAGCGCAGGCGCGCGCCTCGCGCAGACGCGGTTGTCGGAGTGGTTGACCCGTCAGTGACCCGATCGTGTGGGTGGCAGCCTGCAAGCACCACAACCCGACCACCGCTGTCATGACGACGATCTGAACCCTCGGCCACCGTTTCGTTGATCGCCTCGCCTGCCTGCATCCAGAACGGAAGCGACTCAAACACATCCCCTCGCAACAGCGAAGGAGCACGCCATGAGCATTGTTCGATTCGCCCGAGCCGCACTCGCCACCCTCGCACTCGTCGCCGCCCTGGTCGCGGCCTTGGTCACCCCGGCCGCCGCCCGACCATTGCCGACGGTCGTGTTGGTGCACGGCGCCTTCGCCGACACCACCAGCTGGGACCCGGTCGCCGCCGAGTTGCGCGGCCGCGGCTACACCGTCGTCGTCCCCGAAAATCCTCTACGCGGACCCGCCTACGACGCGGCCGCGATCGAGAAAACCCTCGCCGGGATCGCCGGGCCCGTGGTGCTCGTCGGCCACTCCTACGGCGGCGCGGTCATCACCAACACCCACAACCCGAACGTGAAGGCCCTCGTCTATGTCGCCGCCTTCGCGCCGGCACAGGGCGAGCCCGTCCAGCTCGCGCTGGACCCGATCCGATTCCCCGGCAGTCAGCTTCTCCCTCCCGTACTGCAGGTCAAGGTCGTCGACGACGCGCACGCAATCGGAGGCAAGAACATCGACGGATACATCGCCGCCGACGCCTTCCACCGGGTGTTCGCCCCGGACGTCAGCGATGCGACGGCCGCCATCATGCTGGCCCATCAGCGCTCGATCGCCCTGTGGGCCAACCTCGAGCCGTCCGGACCGACCTCCTGGTCGAACACCCCGAGCTGGGCTCTGATCCCGACCGGCGACAACATCATCCCGCCGTCGGCACAGCGGTTCATGTCGAGCCGTATCGGCGCCCACACCACCGAGATCGCCGCCTCACACGCCGTGCTCGTCTCCCAGCCCGTCGCCGTAGCCGACGTCATCACCGCGGCCGCGGCGGGCAGCTGACCCGAGGAGGACGAACCCATGGACCTGCAGCTGAACGGCACGGCTGCCGTCGTCACCGGCGCGAGCAAGGGCATCGGCCTCGCGATCACCGAATCGCTCGTCCGTGAAGGTGCGCACGTGATCGCGGGAGCACGCACCCGCACCGAGGAGATCGCCGCCCTCGAATCCGCAGGCGACGTCACTTTCGTCCCGGTGGACCTGGCCACCTCGGATGGGCCACGGAACCTCATCGAGGCGGCGAGCGCCCGAGGCGGTATCGACGTGCTGGTCGACAACGCCGGCGCGGTGACACCACGTCCGAACGGGTTCGTCAGCGTCACGGACGATGACTGGCTCGCGTCCCTGACATTGACGTTCCTGTCGGCGGTCCGCACCACCCGCGCGGCTCTGCCGTTGATGACCGCGCGTGGTGGGAGCATCGTGACCGTCAGCTCGGTGAATGCCTTTCTTCCCGACCCGGCGATCATCGACTACTGCGCCGCAAAGGCGGCGTTGACCAACTTCTCCAAATCGCTATCGAAAGAGGTTGCCTCTCAAGGTATCCGGGTGAACACGGTCAGTCCGGGTCCGGTGACGACCGCGTTGTGGACCGGTGCGGAGGGTGTCGCTGCCACCGTGTCCAGGGCGAGTGGGGTCGCAGCGCAGGTCGTCATCGACCAGACGGCCGCGATCACCGAGACGGGCCGCTTCACGAGCCCCCAGGAGGTCGCCGATCTCGTCGTGTTTCTGGCTTCTGGTCGGGCGGCAAATATCACCGGCGCCGACTTCGTGATCGACGGTGGCCTGATCAAGACCCTCTGACCGCGACCGGCCGGAATTCGCGGGGAGCGATGTGAGCGACGCGTGTACAGCAACCCCCACTCCGGCTGCACACGCTCACGAGAGGTCGGCGGCACCGAGTCCGGAGCCGGTGGCCTCGACAGCCCGGTTGGCGCAGGGGGTTGTGCCTACCGGGCTCACGCCGCCCGTATCTGTGGTGGGTGATCCTGCGATCGTGGCGCGGCACGACGACGAACTGTCCTGTGTGCCTTGTTCGTTGCGGCAAGGAGCGTGAATCGAGCCGTCGCTCGAATTTCGCCGTTGCAGGACGCAGCCGGTGTCATGCACGCCGAACCACTGTGGGGCCGGATCCGATCGAAGGAGCGTCAGGAAGATGAGAACCATGAAGTCTGTTGTCGCCGCCATGGTAGGCGAACCGTCCGAGGTTCTGCACCTGCAGACTCGCCCCATTCCGGAGCCCGGCCCCGGCCAGGTCCGGATCCGGGTGGCGGCTGTGCCGGTTCATGCCAGCGATCTGCACACCGTCCGCGGCAGATACGGATTCACCCCGGAGTTCCCCACCGTGCCCGGAATCGAATCCGTTGGGGTGATCGACGAAGTCGGTAGCGGCACAGAAGGTTTGACCGTCGGGCGACGCGTCATCACGGTCGGAGTCAGGGGAACGTGGCAGGAGTACGTCGTTGTCGATGCCGAACGCGTATTGCCTGTTCCCGCCGGCATGAGCGATTCCACGGCCGCCCAGATTCTCAGCAATCCGCTCACCGCCGTGATCTTGACCGGTGATGAGCTCGATGTTCGACCGGGTGAATGGCTCTTGCAGACGGCGGCCGGATCAACCGTCGGCCAGTCGGTCATTCAGCTCGGCACGCACGTCGGGTTCCAGACCCTCAACGTGGTTCGCCGGCGTTCCGCTGTCGAGGACATCCTCGCGTTGGGCGGCACCGCGGTGATCTGCACGGAGGATGAGGACCTGCGCGAACGCGTGGCCGACATAACCGGTCGTGACGGCGTGTCCAAGGCGATCGACTGTGTCAGCGGTCAGGTGGGGGCGGACGTGTCGCGTGCACTGGCACCACACGGTGAGCTGGTCGTCTTCGGTGCACTGTCCACGCACCGCCAAACCGATCCCGACAAACTCACCATCCCCGTCTTCGCGCGCTCGCTGATCTACGAAACCAAGATCGTTCGGGGATTCTGGCTGCTCCGCTGGTTCGCCGAGACCTCGAAGGATCGGATGACCGCAGTGATCGACCGGACGCTTCGGTTGGTCGACAGCGGCGCGCTGCGGGTGCCCGAGGGCCAGCCGATTCCCGTCGAAAGGTTCAGCGAAGCCGTCGATCTGGCCGAAGCCCCCGCACACGGGGGCAAACCGCTGTTGCTGTTCGATCGAGGACGCAGTGCCGATGACCGGGCGACGACGGCCTGAACGGGCGCCGATCGAGAGCATCGATAAGCACTCCGATGCAAATCAAGAGGGCAAAGTTCACCGCCGTGACCGGCTCGTGCGGGTCGGTTCGCTGCTGTGGCAGATTGCTGTCATGCCGTTGATTCAGATCAGTCAGACTCCCGGGCTCACCGCCGAACAGAAGCGTGCGGTCGTCGCCGCCGTGACCTCCGCCTACGCGGAGGCCTCCGGGAAGGATCCCGCCAAGGTGTGGGTCACCATCACCGAGGTGCCGGGGGAGAACTGGGGCGTCGGAGGCGTCACCCTGGTCTGACCGCTGGAGTCCGCGTGCACCTGCTCGATTCGGGTAGTTCACTACGCTGTGGCTCGGCGATCACCGCTGGGAACCTCGATTGTGTCCTTCAAGGGCGAGCGAGGTGTGAGCGATGGACAGCGACAGGCAGCCGGGGCCGGATTCCGTCCCGCTCGAACAGCAACAGGCGCCCGCGGCCGAGGCGCAGGCGTCGAAGTCGGGTCTGGAGCGCGACGTGCGGGTTGCCACCCGTAGTGGTCGATACGCCCTGATCGCCGCGCTGTGCGCCGCGATCGTGTCCAGCGCGGTGTCGGCCGGGTCCGCGCTGTACGTGAGCGGCAACCAATTGGATCGCAACGAGAGGCTCGCAGTCGCGCAGGATGTCCGCGAGAACCGGCAGGAGGCCTACGCCGAATTCGTCAGTGCCTTGATGGATCTCAACGGCGGGCTTGGCGCGCTGAAGGGGGCGTTGACCAGGAATCCGCCCGACCGCGAGGTTGTCCGCGGCATCGTCCAAGGTCTCAGCGCTCGGGGATTGGCAACGTGGACCGCGGTCAGCAAGGTCCTCCTCGTCGGTAACGATGGCCTGGAAGGGACTGTCGGCAAATTCGCCGATTCGTACACCCCGTTCTTCGGCGACCATCTGAATCCGTTCGCGAGCCGCAATCTGCAGGGGGAGGGTGAGCGGGACCCCGACGGCTTGCTGCGCGACGGACCGCCCCTGATCGCCGAGATCGACCGGCTGATCGCGGCCAGCGGCGACATCCTGACGTCCTTCTTGGACCAGGCACGCGAGGACCTCGGCGCCGGCTGAAGGCCGGCCACCGCCAGGCGTCACGGCACCGTTCGGCCCCGGGTCAGGCCTTGCCGGTGCCCTCGGCGATGGCGCGATCGAGCTGGGTGACCATTGCCTTGCCGAGCGAGATCAGCTCGCGGACCTGCTCGTCGTCGAGTCCGTCGAACACGAGGGCCTGCACCGTCTCGACGTGACCCGGCGCGGACTCGACGACCTTCGCGTGTCCGGCCGGGGTGAGCACGGCGAGGGATCCGCGGCCGCCGACGATCGCCTTGCGGCGCACCCAGCCGGCCTTCTCCATCTTCGTCACCACGTGCGACAGCCGCGACAGTGAGGCGTTGGCGTCGGCGGCGAGCGCGCTGAGCTGCAGCCGCTGCTGCGGGGCCTCGGAGAGGACGGCGAGGACGAAGTACTCGAAGTGGGTGAGCTTGGCGTCGCGCTGCAGCTGGGTGTCGAGGGCGGCGGGCAGTCGGGTGGTCAGCGCGACGAGTTCGCGCCAGGCGCGCTGCTGCTCGTCGCTGAGCCAGCGCGTCGGCTGCTGCGACTTCGGCTCGCCCTCGTGTGCCTCGGTCATTGCCGCCCCCTCGGAATAGTTGTGATGTGCGCGCGTTGACTCCTATGATAGTTGAAGCTTCAACATCAAGGAGTGGTAATGACCGACCTGGCCATGCCGGCGCTGTACCTGAGCCATGGTGCACCGCCGCTCGTCGACGACGCACTGTGGGTCTCGCAACTCGAACGGTGGGCACGCGATCTGCCCCGGCCGAAAGCGATCCTGATGGTGTCCGCGCACTGGGAGTCGGCGCCGCTCACCATCGGCTCCGTCACCACCGGGACGCCGCTCGTCTACGACTTCGGGGGCTTCGACCCGAAGTACTACCGCGTGCAATACGCCTCACCCGGGGCGCCCGACCTCGCCCGGCAGGTCGCCGCACTGATGCCCGACAACGAACCCGTGTACCACCAGCCCGACCGCGGCCTCGATCACGGTGCCTACGTCCCGCTCACCGTCATGTACCCCGGCGCCGACATTCCGGTCCTGCAGATCTCGATGCCGACCCTCGACCCGGAACGGCTGCTGCACCTGGGGGAGCGGCTGCGTCCGCTGCGCGAGCAGGGCGTCCTGATCGTCGGATCCGGGTTCACCACCCACGGCCTGCCCTTCCTGCGGGACTGGACGCCCGACGCCGCCGCACCCGGCTGGTCCGCCGAGTTCGACGCGTGGGCGCGTGAGCGGTTCGCCGGCGGCGACGTCGACAACCTCGTCGACTTCCGTTCCCAGGCGCCCGGCATGCCGTATGCCCACCCGACGATCGAGCACTTCGCGCCGCTGTTCGTTGCGCTCGGAGCCTCCTCCGACCCCGAGCAGACGCCCGAGCAGGTCATCGACGGTTTCTGGATGGGCCTGTCCAAACGGTCCCTGCAGCTGGCGTAGGCGGCTCCGCCGCCCGTGCGCGTTTCCGGTGGCCCCGGCTGCCGAGAACGTGCACGGGCGCGTCAGCGTCTGGCGCGGAGGAAGTCCAGCGCCTCGTCGGCGTGCGTGTTGGCGCGCAGCTCGCTGGCGATCACCTTCAGCACCGTCCGATCGGTGTCGATGACGAAGGTGGTCCGCTTGACGGGGGACAGCTTCGCCAGCAATCCGCGCCGAACACCGAACTGCTCGGCAACCACACCGCCGACATCCGACAGCAGCGGGTAGTCGAACGACTTCGCCGACGCGAACGACGCCTGCTTCTCGACCGCGTCCGTCGAAATACCCGCCCGCGACGCCCCGACCGCCGCGAACTCGGCGGCCAGATCGCGGAAGTGACACGCCTCCGCCGTACACACCGGGGTGTTCGCGGCCGGATAGAAGAACAACACCAGCGGTCCGTCGGCGACCAGGTCGCTCAGTTTCCGGACCGTGCCGGACTGATCGGGCAACGCGAAGTCGGGGGCCTGCTCTCCGGTCTGCATGCGCGCGAGGCTACCGCCCCGGACCGCAGTGGGGGAGACACTCCACCCCGGTCGCTCCGCAGGCTCCGCTCCTGCACACCCTGCTCACTCCGCAGGCTCCGCTCCTGCACACCCTGCTCACTCCGCAGGCTCCGCTCCTGGGATGATGGGGACCATGCCCGGCGAGTCGATCACCGTCACCCCTGCACCCGCTGCCGCCGACACGGCCGCAGCCACCACCACCCGCGCGCAGTTCCGCGCCCTGGCGGCCGAGCATCGGGTCGTCCCGGTCACGCGAAAGGTGTTGGCGGACGCCGAAACTCCGCTCTCCGCCTACCGCAAGCTGGCGGCCGACCGGCCCGGAACCTTCCTTCTCGAGTCCGCCGAGAACGGTCGCTCCTGGTCGCGCTGGTCGTTCATCGGTGCCGGCAGTCCGGCGGCGTTGACGGTCGTCGACGGTGAAGCCGCCTGGTACGGCAACGTGCCGGCCGGTGCGCCGTCCGGCGGCGACCCGATCGTCGCCCTCGGCCAGACCCTCGAACTGCTGCGCAGCGAACGCCTCCCCGACCTGCCCCCGCTGACCGGCGGCATGGTCGGCTTCATGGGCTACGACATCGTGCGCCGCCTGGAACGGCTGCCCAGCCACGCCGTCGACGACCTGCAGATCCCCGAGATGGTGATGCTGCTGGCCACCGACCTCGCCGCCGTCGACCACCACGAGGGTGCGATCACCCTGATCGCGAACGCAGTCAACTGGGACGGCAGCGACGAACGCGTCGACGAGGCCTACGACGACGCGGTCGCCCGCCTGGACGCGATGACCCGCGCCCTCACCGCGCCCGCACCCTCGACCGTCTCCACCTTCACCAAGGTCGTCCCGGAGTTCCGGCGCCAGCGCACCACCGAGGAGTTCGGGGCCGGCGTGCGCCGGCTGATCTCCGAGATCGAGGCCGGTGAGGCGTTCCAGGTCGTGCTCTCGCAGCGCTTCGAGATGGACACCGACGCCGCGCCCGCGGACATCTACCGGATGCTCCGTGCGTCCAACCCGAGCCCGTACATGTACCTCGTCAACATCCCCGACGGCAGCGGCGGCACCGGGTTCACCATCGTCGGCTCCAGCCCCGAGTCGCTGGTCACCGTCAAGGAGGGCACCGCCACCACCCACCCGATCGCGGGCACCCGGTGGCGCGGCGCCACCGAGGAAGAGGACCTCCTTCTCGAGAAGGACCTGATCGCCGACGAGAAGGAGAACTCCGAACACCTGATGCTCGTCGACCTCGGCCGCAACGACCTCGGCCGCGTGTGCGAGCCGGGCACGGTGAAGGTGCACGACTACCGGCACGTCGAGCGCTACAGCCACGTCATGCACCTCGTGTCGACCGTCACCGGTCGCCTCGCCGACGGCAAACACGCCCTCGACGCGGTCACCGCCTGCTTCCCGGCGGGCACCCTGTCCGGGGCGCCGAAGGTGCGGGCGATGGAACTGATCGACGAACTCGAACCGACCCGCCGTGGCATCTACGGCGGCATCGTCGGCTACCTCGACTTCGCCGGCGACGCCGACACCGCCATCGCGATCCGCTCCGCACTGGTCAAGGACGGCACGGCGTACGTACAGGCCGGCGCCGGCGTGGTCGCCGACTCCGATCCGGTCTACGAGGACACCGAGGCCCGCAACAAGGCGATGTCGGCGCTGAGCGCGATCGCCGCCGCGGGCACCCTGCGTGCCCTGGGTGGCCACGATGAGTGACGCCGACACCAGCGCCCCCACCCGCCGTTCGGTCCCCCTCGCGGTCCTGCCGGTGCTGCTGCTCGCCGTGGCCGCGCTGTGCCTGTGGGCGTCGTCGCGGATGACGTGGGTGCGGGTCGACTCGTTCGACGGGCTCGGCGAGGCCCGGACGACCGACCTCATCGGCGGCACCTGGGCGGCCGCGACCACGCCGCTCGCGCTGGCGCTGCTCGCGGCGATCGCGGCATCGTTCGCGGTGCGCGGCTGGGCGCTGCGGGTGGTGGCGCTCATGGTCGCCCTCGTCGCGGTCGCGGCGATCGTGCCCGCGGTGCAGTTGCTGACCACCGACGTGGATCCGGATCGTGCGGGCCGGCTCGCGGAACTGCCCGATCGTGCCGAGGTGACCGCCACCGAGGTGTCCACGACGCCGGCCGTGCTGGTGGTGATCGGCGGTGTGCTGGCACTGGCCGCGGCGGTCGCTCTGCTGCGCAAGGCCTCGGTCAGCACCGGCCTGTCGTCGAAGTACGCGGCCCCGGCGGCCCGGCGTGAAGAGGCTTCGAAACGGCACGAGTCGAAGGAACCGCCGAGTCAGCGGGTGCTGTGGGACGCTCTCGACGCGGGCGACGATCCCACCGACGACGAGCCCGGCGACCCCGGCCGACCGGGCACGACCGATGGCACGGACACCCGCCCGTAGTCAAGAGAACGGCGGCCTCTAGGCTTGGCCGAACGGATGACCTTCCTCACAATCGGCGACAGCCCAGAAAGGACTCGGGACGCGATGACTGTTCTCGATTCGATTCTCGACGGGGTGCGCGCCGACGTCGCCGCCCGTGAGTCCGTCCTCGACCTGGCCGCCGTCAAGGCCGCCGCCGCGGCGGCCACGCCCGCGCTCGACGCGGCCGCCGCTCTGCGCGCCGACGGCATCGGTGTCATCGCCGAGGTGAAGCGCGCCAGCCCGTCCAAGGGTGCGCTGTCCACCATCACGGACCCCGCCGCACTCGCCCGCGCCTACGAGGACGGAGGCGCCCGGGTGATCAGCGTCCTCACCGAGGAGCGCCGGTTCAAGGGCTCCCTCGCGGACCTCGACGCCGTCCGCAAGGCGGTGCGCATCCCGATCCTGCGCAAGGACTTCATCGTCGGGCCGTACCAGATCCACGAGGCCCGCGCGCACGGCGCGGACGTGATCCTGCTGATCGTCGCCGCTCTCGACCAGAACACCCTCGCGTCGCTGCTCGACCGCACCGAATCGCTCGGTATGACCGCGCTCGTCGAGGTGCACACCGAGGAGGAGGCGGATCGCGCACTCGAGGCCGGCGCGAGCGTCATCGGCATCAACGCCCGCAACCTCAAGACCCTCGAGGTCGATCGCGACACCTTCGGCCGCATCGCGCCGGGGCTGCCCAGCAACGTCGTCAAGATCGCCGAGTCCGGTGTCCGCGGCACCGCCGATCTGCTCGCCTACGCCGGTGCCGGCGCCGACGCGGTGCTGGTCGGAGAGGGCCTGGTCACCAGCGGCGATCCGCGCACCGCGGTCAAGGATCTGGTCGCGGCGGGCACGCACCCGTCGTGCCCTAAGCCGTCGCGCTGACCACCCGACCCGGGCGGAATGGCGTCGCGGCGTCTAGGGCAGACTGAACAGGTGACTGCAGACGATCCCGTACTTTCCGCCAAGGGCCGTGGCCTGCCCCTCATGAGCGACGCCGTGGCGGTCCCCACCGCGCACGAACCAGATGCCGGCGGACACTTCGGGGTCTTCGGCGGCCGCTACCTTCCCGAGGCACTGATGGCCGTCATCGAAGAGGTGACCGCCGCCTACGAGAAGGAACGCAACGACCCGGGTTTCCTGGCCGAACTCGACCGTCTCCAGCGCGACTACACGGGGCGCCCCTCGCCGGTCTACGAGGCGACCCGGCTCAGCGAGCACGCGGGCGGGGCGCGACTGCTCCTCAAGCGCGAGGACCTGAACCACACCGGCTCCCACAAGATCAACAACGTGCTGGGGCAGGTCCTCCTCGCCAAGCGCATGGGCAAGACGCGCATCATCGCCGAGACCGGCGCGGGCCAGCACGGCGTCGCCACCGCGACCGCGTGCGCCCTCTTCGGCCTCGAATGCCTCGTGTACATGGGTGAGGTCGACACCGTGCGGCAGGCCCTGAACGTGGCGCGCATGCGTCTGCTCGGCGCCGAGGTCGTCGCCGCCGTGACGGGCTCACGCACGCTCAAGGACGCCATCAACGAAGCGATGCGCGACTGGGTCACCAACGCCGACACCACGTATTACTGCTTCGGTACCGCCGCCGGGCCGCACCCGTTCCCGGCGATGGTCCGCGACTTCCAGCGCATCATCGGCCTCGAGGCGCGTGCACAGGTGCAGGCGCTGACCGGTCGACTGCCCGACGCCGTGGTCGCGTGCGTCGGTGGCGGGTCCAACGCCATCGGCATCTTCCATCCGTTCATCGACGACCCGTCGGTGAAGCTGGTCGGCATCGAAGCGGGCGGCGACGGCGTCGAGACCGGGCGGCACGCCGCGACCATCGGCGGTGGCACCCACGGCGCGCTGCACGGCGCGTACTCGTACCTGCTGCAGGACGAGGACGGGCAGACCATCGAATCGCACTCGATCTCCGCCGGCCTGGACTATCCCGGTGTCGGACCGGAACATTCGTGGCTCGCCGACACCGGCCGCGCCGAGTACCGGTCGGCCACCGACACCGAGGCGATGGAAGCGTTCCGGCTGCTGTGCCGCACCGAGGGCATCATCCCGGCGATCGAGTCCGCGCACGCCGTCGCGGGCGCGCTCGAGCTCGGCCGGGAACTCGGTGAGGGGGCGATCGTCGTGGTGAACATCTCGGGCCGCGGCGACAAGGACGTCGACACCGCAGGCAAGTGGTTCGGGTACCTGCCCGCCGACAGCACCGACACCGAAGGAGCCGCGCAGTGAGCGCCCCGCACGAACGCCTCACCGAGATCTTCACGACCTGCCGCGCCGAGAAGCGCGCCGCGCTGGTCGGCTACCTGCCGGTCGGCTTTCCGACCGTCGAGAAGTCCATCGAGGCCGTCACCACGCTCGTCGAGGGCGGCTGCGATCTCGTCGAGGTCGGCATCCCCTACAGCGATCCCGTCATGGACGGCACCACGATCCAGAACGCCGCCAACGCAGCGCTTGCCGCCGGTGTGCGCGTCCGCGACGTGTTCCCGGCCGTCAAGGCCGTCACCGATGCGGGCGGCGCCGCCGTCGTCATGACGTACTGGAACCTCGTGCTCAAGTACGGGGTCGAGAACTTCGCCCGCGACCTCGCCGCCGCGGGTGGGCTCGGCATCATCACCCCCGACCTGATCCCCGACGAGGCCGCCGACTGGATCGCCGCGTCCGACAAGTACGGCCTGGGCCGCATCTTCCTCGTGGCACCGTCGTCGACCAACGAGCGGCTCGCGATGACCCTCGATCACTGCCGGGGCTTCGTGTACGCGACGTCGACGATGGGCGTCACCGGTGCCCGCGACAACGTCGACAACCGCGCGCCGGAGCTGGTCGCGCGGGTGCGTGAGCACTCCGACATCCCGGTCGGTGTCGGACTCGGCGTGCGGTCCGGCGCGCAGGCCGCGGAGATCGCCGCGTACGCGGACGCCGTCATCGTCGGGTCCGCGCTCGTCACCGCCACCGCCGAGGGCCCGGACGCGCTGCTGGCGCTCACCACCGAACTCGCCGCGGGCGTCCGTTCGGCTACCGTGGCGTCGTGACCGACGTTCTCGCCTACATCCCGAGCCCCCCGCAGGGCGTGTGGAACATCGGCCCCGTGCCGCTGCGCGCCTACGCCTTCTTCATCATCGTCGGCATCGTCGTCGCGGTGGTCTGGGGCGACCGCCGCTGGGTGGCGCGGGGCGGCGAGAAGGGCACCGTTCTCGACGTCGCGATCTGGGCGGTGCCGTTCGGCCTGATCGGTGGTCGGCTCTACCACGTCCTCACCGACTGGACCACCTACTTCGGCGAGGGCGGCAATCCCGGTGACGCCCTGAAGATCTGGCAGGGCGGCCTCGGGATCTGGGGCGCCGTCGCGCTCGGCGCGGTCGGCGCCTGGATCGGCTGCCGCCAGCGCGGCGTGTCCGTGGCCGCGCTCGGTGACGCGATCGCCCCCGGAATCCTGTTGGCGCAGGCCATCGGCCGGCTCGGCAACTGGTTCAATCAGGAACTCTACGGCCGGGAGACCACGGTGCCGTGGGGCCTGGAGATCTACGAGCGGGTGAACTCCGCCGGCCGCCTCGACGCGCTCACCGGCACCTCCAACGGCGTCGTCGAGAAGGTCGTGCACCCGACGTTCCTGTACGAACTGATCTGGAACGTGCTGATCGTGATCCTGCTCGTCTGGGTGGACCGCCGGTTCCGGATCGGGCACGGCCGCCTGTTCGCGCTGTACGTCGCCGGCTACAGCCTGGGCCGCTTCTTCGTGGAGTTGATGCGCGACGACCACGCCACCCACATCGCGGGCATCCGCATCAACTCGTTCACCTCGGCGATCGTGTTCGCCTGCGCCGTGGCGTACTTCCTGCTCGCCAGGAAGGGCCGGGAGACCCCGGCGGAACTGCGGATCGGGAAGGCGCGCGAGGAGTACGTGGCCGAGCACGCCGACGACCCGCAGGCCGCGGGAACTCCGGGCGGGGCCGCAACCGTTGACGCTGGGAAGGCCGAAGCGTCGCCAGGGGATGGTGACGCCACCAAACAGGGGGACGACACGTGACCGGACCGACCGACGACTGGCAGAAGCGGATCGAGGCGGGACTCCCGTTCCACCCCACCGCCGACGAACTCACCGCCGGATACCCGACCCCGGACACCCCGAACCCGCCGGGCGAGTACCCCGGTGGTGCCCCCTCCGCCGAGTTCCCGAACACCGGACACCCGGCGGCGCCCGGCCCGGTGTTCGGCGCGCCCGGCAGCGGACCGGGATACCCGCCGCCCGGCTTCGCGTCGCCGGCCACCACCCAGCAGTTCGCCGCCGTCCCCGGATACGGGTACATGGCGGCCGACGCCGCAGCACCTTTCGGCCGCGACCCGGTGACCGGGGAACCGCTGTCGGACAAGTCGAAGGTGGCGGCCGGGCTGCTGCAGATGCTGCTGCCGTTCCTGTCGATCTGCGGAGTCGGCCGCCTCTACATCGGCAGCACCGCGATCGGGCTGATCCAGCTGCTCGGCATGTTCGTCGCGTTGTTCATGTCGCTGGTGCTGATCGGCATCCCGTTCGTCATCGGGTTCTGGCTGTGGACGTTCATCGACGGGATCATGATCCTGGCCGGCAACGTTCGCGACGGTCAGGGCCGCAAGCTCCGGAACTGACATTGCGACGGTCGCGGGCCGGACGATCGGGCGCCGCCCGCGACGGGCGGTGCCGGTGGCTATGACGCGAGGTCGACGCGGATCGACTCGTTGTCGCGAACGACGAAGACGCGGTCCACGCCCTGCTTCCAGTTGTTGGGGACCAGGAAGTACCTGTCCGAGGTTTGGGCGAGCAGCAGCAGACCCGTGTACAGATGGCCATAGTCGCCGTTGGTCACCGTCAGGTGTTGTGAGCCCCCACCGTCGAGCAACAGGTTGTCCTTGCTGAAGACCACGACGGACGTCAGAACGCCCAGGTTGCCGGCCTTCGCCGCGGCCTCCTGTTGGCCGTGTGCGTCGCCGTACAGGCCGACCGCCCAGAACGCGGCAAGGAACCCGACCCCGATCAGGGCGAGCGGAAGCACCCAGGGATATCGAACGGTGTGGGCGGGGGCAGTCCGTACGGACAGGGGAGCGTCGTAGGTCGTGCGCAGCACCGCGATGTAGGCGAGCAGGACGACTCCGCCGATCAGCACGATCGGGAGACAGATCTGCGGCAGCCAGCCGAACCATGTGCGGAAGACATAGGCCGCCAACACGAAAGCGATCGATCCGACACCGGCCACGAGGGCGATCGTCAGGGCGCGGGCGAGCATACGGCCCTCCCGGACCTGTTGCGTCGAATCCGATGGCGGCGAGTCCGGCTGCGACTGCGTGGTGAGGGCGGGGAGTACCACGAGTCGGTGGACGCCGAGCAACACCAGCAGGGAGACAAGGAAGAAGAGCGCCGGCGAGAACGTGGCTCTGATGCTGCTGAGCAGGTAGTCGGATGTCGAGTAGCCGAGCGTGCGGACGTCGATACCGAAGTAGTCGTAGTAGGCGTGCTTGACCGTCCAGCCGAAGTAGTACAGCAGCCCCGTGATCAACGCCGCCTGTGACGTGATGGCGCCGAGGACGGCGAACGTGGATGGCGTGGCCGGATCCCGACGGAGTGTTCCACCGGATTCCGGGCGAATGTGGTCGTCGTGCGGGCGGGTCGAGTCAGTCGTCATGGCGTGTCGCGGTCAGGCGGTGGCGTTCCCTCGTCCGGCGGTTCCGACGTCTCTTCGTCTGAAGGAAGGACAGGTGCGGGCGCCGGGGGCCCGATTGTGGCGGGGGGCCCGATGTGGCCTGGTGCCGAGGACTTCTCGGGCGGAGGAGCCGTGGACTTCAGTACGTCACCGATGTCGGTTGCGTCGACGGAACCCGTACGGGTTGCCACCGCAGGTGAGCCGACGGGTGGCGTGGTCGACTGCTCGTCGGATTCCTCGCGGCACCCGCCGAGGAGGAGGCTCCCCGCGAGCGCGACGACGATCAGCGCAGCCCCTGCACGGGAGGTCGATCGTGGGTACCGCATTTCGCACCTCGATGACTCGGCCCGGGCCGTGTCCGGACCGGATCGGTCCCCGGATGAGGCCAACGTATTCCCCCGACCGTCGAACCACGCGCGTAGTCGGCTACTCGAATCCCGCGCCCGCCGAGGCCCCCATGAACGGAGGCACCGAGCTGATTTCGACTCCCGAACAGCCCCTGGACCTCGGCGTCTGCGCTGTTAAACTGGGCGCACCCGAGTGTGACGCTCGGCAGCTCCCACACCTGTGCGCCACACCGGATGCCTCCGGCTCATGTGCCCCGTGCCCATGCGCTGACCACCGCGTGGAGGTGTCAGGTGCTGTTCTCCCAGATACCCGAGCCGCAGGGCCTCTACGACCCGGCGAGCGAATCCGACTCCTGTGGTGTCGCGATGGTCGCGGACATCCACGGCCGCCGCACGCACGACATCGTCACCGACGGACTCCTCGCCCTGGCGAACCTCGAACACCGCGGCGCGGCCGGGTCGGAACCGAACAGTGGCGACGGCGCAGGGATCCTGCTGCAGTTGCCCGTCGAGCTGATCAGCGCGGTCGCGGGCGTCGATCTCCCGGACCCGGATCGAGACGGTGGTACCTGTTTCGCCACCGGGATCTGTTACCTGCCGCAGGATCCGGCCGCGCGCCGAGCGGCCGTCGCCCGGGTGGAGGAGATCGCCGCCGAGGAACACCTCGAGGTTCTCGGGTGGCGGGAGGTGCCCGTCGACCCGGACGGCGCCGACGTCGGTGCCGCTGCCCGTGCCTGCATGCCGTACATGAGTCAGTTGTTCGTCGCCGCCCCCGCCGGACCGGACGGCCGGCGCCCGGCCGGGCTCGACCTGGACCGCCTGGTGTACCCGCTGCGCAAACGGGCCGAGCAGGTCCCCGCGGACGTCAGCGAGGGCGTGTACTTCCCGTCGCTGTCCGCCCGGACCATCGTCTACAAGGGCATGCTCACCACCACCCAGCTGCCCGCGTTCTTCCCGGACCTGCGGGACGAGCGGTGCCGCAGCGCCATCGCGCTCGTCCACAGCCGCTTCTCCACGAACACCTTCCCGTCGTGGCCGCTCGCGCACCCGTTCCGGTACGTGGCCCACAACGGCGAGATCAACACCGTGCGTGGCAACCGGAACCGGATGCGCTCACGGGAGGCGATGCTCGCCTCCGACCTGATCCCCGGCGACCTCGGCCGGCTGTTCCCGATCTGCACGCCCGACGCCTCGGACTCCGCCTCCTTCGACGAGGTGCTCGAGCTGCTGCACCTCGGCGGTCGCAGCGTCGAACATGCCGTGATGATGATGATCCCGGAGGCGTGGGAGAACGACCTCGCGATGCCGCCCGCCCGCCGGGACTTCTACCGCTATCACGCGTCGCTGATGGAACCGTGGGACGGTCCGGCGTGCGTGACGTTCACCGACGGCGTCCGCGTCGGCGCCGTCCTGGACCGCAACGGGCTGCGTCCGGGACGCTGGTGGCAGACGGCGGACGGTCGGGTCGTCCTGGCCAGCGAGTCGGGGGTGCTCGACATCGAGCAGTCGCGAGTGCTGGCCAAGGGTCGACTCGAACCCGGCCGGATGTTCCTTGTCGACACCGCCGAGGGACGGATCGTGCCGGACGCCGAGATCAAGCTGTCCCTGGCCACCGAGCAGCCCTACGCGGAGTGGCTGTACTCGGGGCTACTCGGTCTCGACGAGCTGCCGCCGCGGCCGCCCATCGTTCACCCGCACGAGTCGGTGGTGCGCAGGCAGGTCGCGTTCGGCTACACCGAGGAGGACCTGCGGATCCTGCTCACTCCGATGGCGGCGAGCGGCGGCGAAACCCTCGGGTCGATGGGCACGGACACTCCCGTCGCGGTGATGTCGCAGCGTCCGCGGCTGCTCTACGACTACTTCGTCGAACTGTTCGCGCAGGTCACGAATCCGCCGTTGGACGCGATCAGGGAGGAGGTGGTCACCTCGCTGACCCGGGTGATGGGCCCTGAGCAGAACCTGCTGCACCCGACCGCCGCGTCGTGCCGACAGATCGTGTTGTCGTGGCCGGTGCTCGACAACCACGCGCTGAGCAAGATCATCCACATCGACGACGACGGCGACCACCCCGGGCTGGCCACGACCGTGCTGCACGCGCTGTACGACGTCGACGGCGGCGGCGAGGCCATGGCGGCGGCGATCGAGGACCTGCGTGCCCGGGCGAGCGCGGCCATCGCCGCCGGCTACCGCACCCTGGTGATCTCCGACCGCGACTCCGACCACACGCGGGCGCCGATCCCGTCGCTGCTGGCGGTGTCCGCGGTGCACCACCACCTCATCCGCACCAAGGAACGGACGAAGGTCGCCCTGGTGGTGGAGACCGGAGACGCCCGCGAGGTGCACCACGTGGCACTGCTGATCGGGTTCGGGGCGGCGGCGGTCAATCCGTACCTGGCGATGGAGACGATCGAGGACCTCGTCAGCGAGGGCGAGCTGACCGGCCTCGAACCGGCGGTCGCGGTCCGCAACTACCTGCACGCGCTCGGCAAGGGCGTGCTCAAGGTGATGTCGAAGATGGGCATCTCCACCGTCGGGTCCTACACGGCCGCGCAGGTTTTCGAGGCCATCGGCCTGAACCGGGATCTCGTGCGCGAGTACTTCCGCGGCACCACGTCAACCCTGGGTGGGGTGGGTATCGACGTGCTGGCCGACGAGGTGGCGGACCGGCACCGGCAGGCGTATCCGGACAACCCGACCGATCGCGCGCACCGCCGCCTCGACGTCGGCGGCGAATACCAGTTCCGTCGCGAGGGGGAACTGCACCTGTTCACCCCGGAGACCGTGTTCCTGCTCCAGCACGCCACCCGGACCGGCCGCCGCGACGTGTTCACCCGCTACAGCGAGGAGGTCAACGCCCTCGCCGAACGCGGCGGCACCCTGCGCGGGCTGTTCCGATTCCGGGAGGGCGCCGCCCCACCGGTCCCGCTGGAGGAGGTCGAGCCGGTCGAGGCCATCGTCACCCGGTTCAACACCGGCGCTATGAGCTACGGCTCCATCTCCGCGGAGGCCCACGAGACCATGGCCGTCGCGATGAACCATCTTGGTGGACGGTCGAACACAGGGGAGGGCGGCGAGACTGCGGACCGGCTGCACGACCCCGTCCGGCGCAGCGCCGTCAAGCAAGTCGCCAGCGGCCGATTCGGGGTCACCAGCGACTACCTGATCGGTGCCAGCGACATCCAGATCAAGATGGCGCAGGGCGCCAAGCCCGGCGAGGGTGGACAGCTCCCGGCGTTCAAGGTGTATCCGTGGATCGCGACCACCCGGCACTCGACGCCCGGCGTCGGGTTGATCTCCCCGCCGCCGCACCACGACATCTACTCCATCGAGGACCTCGCGCAGCTGATCCACGACCTGAAGAACGCCAACGAGAACGCCCGCGTCCACGTCAAGCTCGTCAGCTCCGTGGGGGTCGGCACCGTCGCCGCGGGGGTGTCCAAGGCGCACGCCGACGTCGTGCTGATCTCCGGCAACGACGGCGGCACCGGGGCGTCGCCGCTGACCTCGCTCAAGCACGCCGGTGCGCCGTGGGAGATCGGCCTCGCCGACGCCCAGCAGACCCTGGTGCTCAACGGACTTCGCGACCGGATCACCGTGCAGTGCGACGGTGGCATGCGCACCGGCCGGGACGTGATGGTCGCGGCGCTGCTCGGCGGCGAGGAGTACGGCTTCTCCACCGCGCCGCTCGTTGTCGCCGGGTGCATCATGATGCGCGTCTGTCATCTCGACACCTGCCCGGTCGGGGTCGCCACCCAGAACCCGGTGTTGCGGGCCAGGTACACCGGCAAACCGGAATTCGTGGAGGAGTACTTCCGGTTCGTCGCCGAGGAGGTCCGCGAGCACCTGGCCCGGCTCGGCCTGCACAGTCTCGACGAGGCGATCGGCCGGGCGGACCTGCTCGAGACGGCGGTGGGTGTGGCGCACTGGAAGAACCGCGGTCTCGACTTGTCGCCGATCTTCCGGATCCCCACCGGCCCCGACGGTGCCCCTCTGTCGCAGCGGCGGCGGGTCCGCGACCAGGACCACGGACTCGCACACGCTCTGGACCGCAGCCTGATCCAGCTCGCGGAGGGCGCGCTCGAGGACGCCCACCCGGTGCGGCTGCAACTGCCGGTGCGCAACGTCAACCGCACGGTCGGCACCCTCCTCGGCGCGGAGGTGACCCGCCGCTTCGGCGCCGCCGGCCTGCCCGACGACACCATCGTCGTGGAGCTGACCGGATCGGCGGGGCAGTCGCTCGGCGCGTTCCTGCCGCCGGGGATCACCCTCGAGATGATCGGTGACGCCAACGACTACGTCGGCAAGGGGCTCTCCGGCGGCCGGATCGTGATCCGGCCCGCCGCCGACGCGCTGTTCGAGGCCGAGGAGCAGGTGGTCGCCGGGAACACCATCCTGTACGGGGCGACGTCCGGGGAGGCGTACCTGCGGGGCCAGGTGGGGGAGCGGTTCTCGGTCCGCAATTCGGGCGCCACCGCGGTCGTCGAGGGTGTCGGCGACCACGCCTGCGAGTACATGACGGGCGGGCGGGTGGTGATCCTCGGGCCGACCGGACGGAACCTGGCGGCGGGCATGTCCGGCGGCATCGCCTACGTGCTCGACCTGGACCGGACGCGGGTGAACACGGCGATGGTCACCCTCGAACCGCTCGATCCGGACGATCTGGACTGGTTGCGTGGCGCCGTCACCGTGCACCGCGACCGCACCGGTTCGCCCGTCGCGGCCTCGGTGCTTGCCGACTGGCCGCGGCGCAGCAGCCTGTTCACCAAGATCCTGCCCGTCGACTACCGGCGGGTGCTCGAGGCGAGCCGTCTCGCCCGCGCCGAGGGACGCGACGTCGACACTGCGATCATGGAGGCGGCACGTGGCTGATCCGCACGGCTTCCTGAACGTGCGCAAGCAGGAGGCTCCGAAACGCCCCGTCGCCGAACGGGTTCGGGACTGGCAGGAGGTGGGCGCCGCCCAGTCCGCCGCGGACCGGGCGCGCGAGATCGCCGACCAGGCGACGAGGTGCATGGACTGCGGCATCCCGTTCTGTCACTCGGGAACCGCGGGCTGCCCGCTGGGGAACCTGATCCCCGAGTGGAACGACCTGGTGCGGCGCGGGCGCTGGTCCGCGGCGGCGGACCGCCTGCACGCGACCAACAACTTCCCGGAGGTTACGGGGCGGATCTGTCCGGCGCCGTGCGAGGCCGCATGCGTGTTGTCGATCGCGGAGAACGACACCGGCGGCAGCGTGACCATCAAACGGATCGAGCAGGCCATCGCCGACGCGGCGTGGGAGTCCCGAGCGGTCACCCCCCAGCCCGCGACGGTCAGCAGCGGCCGGGCGGTGGCCGTGGTGGGTTCCGGACCGGCCGGCTTGGCCGCGGCTCAGCAGCTGACCCGGGCGGGACACGACGTCACCGTCTTCGAACGAGACGACCGTCTCGGCGGACTGCTCCGCTACGGCATTCCCGCCTTCAAGCTGGACAAGGGGGTGATCGACCGGAGGATCACCCAGATGCGCGACGAGGGAACGAAATTCGTCACCGATTGCGAGGTGGGAGTGGATCTGACGGCCGAGCAGTTGCGGGAGCGGTTCGACGCCGTCGTACTCGGCGTCGGTGCGCTGCGCGCCCGGGACAACACCACCGTCGAGGGGCGGGGCCTCGAAGGCATTCACCTGGCGATGGAGCATCTGGTGCTCGCGAACCGCGAATGCGAGGGGGACGGGGTGAGTCCCGTCACCGCGCACGGCAAGCACGTGGTGATCATCGGCGGCGGCGACACCGGTGCGGACTGCCTCGGCACCGTGCACCGGCAGGGGGCGCTGTCGGTGACCCAGCTGGACTACCACCCGGAGGCGCCGGTCGTGCGGGACGAGGAACGGTCCCCGTGGCCGTCGTGGCCCATGGTGCTGCGCACCTCGCCCGCTCATGCGGAGGGTGGTGAGCGGCGTTACGAGGTTGCGGTGCAACGCTTCCTGGGTGACGAGTCCGGCCACGTCCGGTCCATGGTGCTGGCCGAGGTGCGGGTCACGCGTGACGATCAGGGGCGTCGGCACATCGCACCGATCGGCGAGGAGGTGGAATTGCCTTGCGATCTGGCGCTTCTCGCGATCGGTTTCGAGGGGGTCGAACACGAGGAGTTGCTCGAGGGGCTCGGCCTCGGATTGACGCCCCGCGGTGTGCTGGCGTGTGGCCCGGACTGGCAGACCAGCGCTCCCGGGGTGTTCGTGTGTGGTGACGCGCATCGCGGTGCGTCACTGGTGGTGTGGGCGATCGCCGAGGGTAGGGCGACGGCTCGCGCCGTTGACGAATTCCTTACCGGGCATTCGGATCTCCCGTCACCCGTGCATCCGACGTCGCTGCCGCTCGAGGTTCTGTGAAAAGTGGATGACCTGCAGGTTAACGGCCGTTGAGTGTATTTTGTTCGCACGCTTGTGAACGGATTTGCGGGGGTGCAAATGGAACTGAATCGGTTCACGGACTAGGGTTGAGCGCGTGACCCGACGGACAAAGATTGTGTGCACCCTGGGCCCCGCGGTGGCCACCGAACAGAAGATTCGCGAACTCGTTGAGAGCGGCATGGATGTCGCCCGGCTCAACTTCAGCCACGGTGAGCATGCCGATCACGAGAACAACTACCGCCTCGTCCGTGACGCGTCCGATGCCACCGGCAAGGCCGTCGGCATCCTGGCAGACCTGCAGGGTCCGAAGATTCGGCTCGGGCGTTTCGCGACCGGATCGACGGTGTGGGAGAACGGCGAGGAGGTCCGGATCACCGTCGACGAGTGCGACGGCACCCACGACCGGGTCTCGACGACCTACAAGGAACTCGCGGCCGACGCCAAGGCCGGCGACCGGCTGCTCGTCGACGACGGCAAGGTCGGCCTCGAGGTCGTCCGCGTGGACGGCAACGACGTGGTCTGCCGCGTGACCGAGGGCGGACCGGTCAGCAACAACAAGGGCGTCTCCCTGCCCGGCATGAACGTCTCCGTGCCCGCGCTGTCGGAGAAGGACATCGCGGACCTCGAGTTCGCGCTGCGGCTCGGTGTCGACTTCATCGCCCTGTCCTTCGTGCGGTCGCCCGCGGACGTCGAACTGGTGCACGCGGTGATGGACCGGGTCGGCCGCCGCGTCCCGGTGATCGCGAAGCTCGAGAAGCCGGAGGCGATCGAGGCACTCGAGGCCGTCGTCCTCGCGTTCGACGCGGTGATGGTCGCTCGGGGTGACCTCGGCGTGGAGCTGCCGCTCGAGCAGGTCCCGCTGGTGCAGAAGCGGGCCATCCAGATCGCCCGGGAGAACGCCAAGCCGGTGATCGTGGCGACGCAGATGCTCGACTCGATGATCGAGAACTCCCGGCCCACCCGCGCCGAGGCGTCCGACGTCGCGAACGCCGTCCTCGACGGCGCCGACGCGGTGATGCTCTCCGGCGAGACGTCGGTCGGCAAGTACCCGATCGAGACCGTCGAGACCATGGCCCGCATCGTCGAGGCCGTTGAGACCGAGTCGACGCGGGTGCCCCCGCTGACCCATGTGCCGCGCACCAAGCGGGGAGTGATCTCCTACGCCGCCCGCGACATCGGCGAGCGCCTCGACGCGAAGGCGCTGGTCGCGTTCACTCAGTCCGGCGACACGGTGCGCCGTCTCGCGCGGCTGCACACCCCGCTGCCGCTGCTCGCGTTCACCCCGCTGCCCGAGGTGCGCAGCCAGCTCGCCCTGACCTGGGGCACGGAGACGTTCCTGGTTCCGCCGGTGTCGACGACCGACGTGATGATCGGTCAGGTCGACACGGCGCTGCTGTCCCTCGGCCGGTACAACAAGGGCGATCTCGTGGTTATCGTCGCCGGATCGCCGCCCGGCACCGTAGGCTCCACCAATCTGATTCACGTCCATCGGATTGGGGAAGAGGACCATAGGTGAGTGATGCGGGTGCCGGCAGCGAGGTCGTGACGGACCGGTTGGAAGATCCGGAGCGAGCGGAAGATCTCGAAACCCTGCTGGGTCTACTCGATCTCGAGCAGACCGGTGAGGACACGTTCCTCGGCCGGCATCCGTCCCGCAGGGGGATCGGCAGCCGCACCTTCGGGGGGCAGCTGGTCGCGCAGTCGGTGATCGCGGCCGGACGTACCGTCGACGGCAACCGCCCGCTGCACGCGATCAACGTGCACTTCATCCGCGGCGGCGACGTGAAGGAACCGATCGAGTACCGCGTCGCGCGGTTCCGCGACGGGCGCGCGCTGGCGAACCGCCAGGTCACCGCCCTGCAGGACGGACGCGAGCTGTGCGTGGCGCTGGTCGGGTTCCAGGAACACGGCCGCGGGCTCGAACACGGGGCGCCGTTGCCGGACGTCCCGGACCCCGAGACGCTGCCGTCGGTCGGCGAACTGCTCGTCGGCTTCGAGGACGTCCTGCCGCACTTCGTCGGCGCGCTGCGGCCGATCGAGATGCGGTACGCCAACGACCCGTCCTGGATCCTCAAGGGCACGGGCGAGACACTCGGCCACAACCGGGTCTGGATGCGCACCGACGGGCCGCTGCCGGACGACCCGCTGCTGCACGCCGCGGCGCTGGCCTACGGTTCGGACACCACGGTGCTCGACTCGATCATCACCACGCACGGCCTGTCCTGGGGGCTGGACCGGATCGTCGCGGCCACCGTCAACCACTCGATCTGGCTGCACCGGCCGTTCCGGTTCGACGAGTGGACGCTGTACGCCACCGAGTCTCCCGTCGCCGCCGGATCCCGCGGACTGGCGACCGGACGCTTCTACTCCCGGGGCGGCGACCTGCTCGCAACGGTCGTGCAGGAAGGGATGATTCGGCACTTCCCGAAGCGGAGCTGACACCCTCCCGGAGGGGCGTGACGGGACACCTACCGGGAGGGAACATGGGATTCGGGACACTGGCCCTCGTCTCGTTCGTCGCCCTGCTCGGCCCACTGCTCGCGGTGCGCCGGACCTGGAACCTGCCGGTCGTCCTCGGCGAGCTCGCGGCCGGAATGCTGATCGGGACCAGCGGGGCACACCTGATCGACCCGACCGATCCGACCCTGACGTTCCTCGCGGACGTCGGTTTCGCGCTGGTGATGTTCGTCGCGGGCACCCACGTCCCCGTCCGCGACGCCTCGATCCGCCCCGCATTGCGGCGCGGCCTGCTGCGGGCGGTCGCGGTCGGGGTGCTGGCGGTACCGGTCGGGATCGCGCTGGCAGCCGCGTTCGACACCCAGTTGGCCGGCCTCTACGCAGTGCTCGTCGCGTCCTCGTCGGCGGCGCTCGTGCTCCCGATCGTCGACTCGCTGCGCCTCGGCGGGCCGAAGGTCGTCGACACCATCGCACAGGTCGCGATCGCCGACACCGCCTGCATCGTGGCGCTGCCGCTCGTCATCGACCCGGGACGGGCGCCCCGGGCGGCGGTCGGTGCGGTGGTCGTCGCGGTCGGGGCCGCGGCCGTGTTCCTGTGCTTCCGCTGGCTGGTTCGTACCGGACTGCAGGAGCACATCCACCGGGAGTCCGAGCAGCGGCGGTTCGCGCTCGAACTCCGGGTGAACCTGGTGTTGCTGTTCGGTCTGTCCGCGCTCGCGGTGTCGATGCACGTGTCGGTGATGCTGGCGGGATTCGCGCTCGGCCTGGCGCTGGCAGGGGTGGGGGAGCCGAGGCGGCTGGCGCGCCAATTGTTCGGTGTCACAGAGGGATTCCTCGGTCCACTGTTCTTCGTCTGGCTGGGTGCGTCCCTCGACCTGAGGGCGCTCGTCGACCACCCGTCGTATGTCGGCCTCGGCGTGTGCCTCGGGGTGGCGGCCGTCGCCGTGCACGCGGTGGCCCGGCTGTTCGGGCAGCCGCTGCCGCTGGCCGCACTCTCCGCGGCCCAGCTCGGGATCCCGGTCGCGGCGGCCACCGTCGGCACCCAGCTCGGGCTGTTCGCCGCAGGCGAGGCCCCGGCGCTGCTGCTCGGGGCGCTGGTCACGATCGGGATCGCCGCCGTCGCGGGAGGTCGCGCGGCGCGGCGGGGACTGGTGCGGTCCTGATCCGCCCACCTCCGCTTGTGCGGACGGGATGACTCGCCCGGCGTTAGACTTCGCGCACGCACTTCCCACCGCAGGAGGAGGGGTCGCGAATGTCCGGATCTTCGTCGCTGGACTGGAATCACGAGTTCTGGAGCAGTCTGCGGTGGACCCTCGAGGCGTTCGGGATCTCGGCTGTCTGCTTCGTGATCGTCGCCGCACTGCTGCTGCGCTACACCCGGTGGGGGAGACAGTTCTGGCGGATCAGCGGCGCCTACTTCACCGGCCGCGACAGCGCACCGGTGTGGGGACTGCTCGCGCTGGTGCTGTTCATGACCGTGTTCGCGGTGCGGATGACGGTGCTCTTCTCGTATCAGGGCAACGACATGTACACCGCACTGCAGTTGGCGGCGCAGGGCTTCGCGCAGGGGGACACGGCCGCACTCGACGCGGCCGAGTCGGCATTCTGGACGAGCATCGTCATCTTCGCGGTTCTCGCCACCATCCACGTCGCGCGCTCGCTGTTCGACTTCTACATCGGCCAGGCCTTCGACATTCGCTGGCGCCGCTGGCTCACCGACCACGTCACCACCGACTGGCTCCACGGACGCGCGTTCTACCGCGACCGGTTCGTGGACGACACCATCGACAACCCGGATCAGCGGATCCAGCAGGACATCACCGATTTCGTGCAGATCTCCCGATCGCTGTCGATGGGTGCGGTCGGTGCGGTGGTCTCCCTCGTCTCGTTCACGAAGATCCTCTGGGACCTGTCCGGGCCGATGACGGTGTTCGGCACCGAGGTCCCGCGGGCGATGGTGTTCCTGGTGTTCGTGTACGTCCTGATCTCGACGATCGTCGCGTTCTGGCTGGGTCGGCCGCTGATCCAGCTGAACTTCTGGAACGAGCGGCTCACGGCCAACTTCCGCTACGCGCTCGTCCGGGTGCGCGACGGTGCCGAGAACGTCGCGTTCTACCGAGGTGAGGGCGTCGAACGCCGCGGCCTGCTCGCCCGCTTCGCCGCGGTCCTGCGCAACTACTGGCGGATCGTCTTCCGGACCCTGAAGTTCAACGGCTGGAATCTCGGCGTCAACCAGATCGCGGTGGTGTTCCCGATCCTGATCCAGGCGCCACGGTTCTTCGCAGGCACGATCACCCTCGGCGACGTGACGCAGTCCGCCACCGCGTTCGGCCAGGTGCACGATTCGCTGTCGTTCTTCCGCGAGTCCTACGACACCTTCGCCGGCTACCGCGCCAGCCTGATCCGTCTGGACGGCCTGCGCCGCGCCAACCACATCTCTCGCGAGATGCCTGCTCTCCAGGCAGTGGATCTGGACGACGCGCTCGAACTCGACGGCGTGCACGTGCGCACACCGGACGGCACCCCGCTCGTCACCGGCCTGGATCTGACCATGGCACCGGGGGATGCACTCGTCGTCAAGGGGCGGTCGGGCAGCGGCAAGACGACGTTGCTGCGCAGCCTCGCCGAGATGTGGCCGTACACGGAGGGGCGGATCCGTCGACCGGCCGGTGAGCAGACGCTGTTCCTGTCGCAGATGCCGTACCTGCCACTGGGTGACCTGCGCACCGCGGTTGCGTATCCCGGCTCGGCGGACGACCTCGACGACGAAACCATTCGGACCGTTCTGCGAAAGGTGCAACTGGGCAACCTCGTCGACCGGCTGGACGAACAGCAGGACTGGGCGAAAGTCCTCTCGCCGGGTGAGCAGCAGCGAATCGCGTTCGCGCGCATCCTGCTGCTGCGGCCCGCGCTGGTGTTCCTCGACGAGGCGACCTCCGCGGTCGACGAGGGTCTCGAGTACTCGCTGTACGACCTGGTCCGCACCGAGGTCCCCGCGTGCATGCTGTTCAGCGTCAGCCACCGCAGCACCGTCGACCAGCACCACACCCGTCAGCTCGAGTTGTCGGGCGACGGGGCGTGGCAGTTGTCGACGGTGTCGGTGTAGCCGAGGTCGGTTGTGGTGCCGGGTCCGGCCCGGACCTAAGGGCGCCAGCCGGCGGGCATGTGCTCGTCGGCGAATGCGAGCTTGATCCGGATCAGCTCGGACCGGTTGGGTTTGCCGGACTTCATCAACAGGCCCTCGATCGCGGCCTGCTGGTCGTACTGCTGAATCTGGTTCGCGTCCATCTTCACCCCGACCAGGGGTCGGACCGGGCCCGGCCTAGGCATGTCGCCCGTACATGTGTCGTGTCGCGCTCATCTGTGACCTCCCCGAGGATCGACCGCGCCGTGGGTGGGATGCGTGCCGTGCTGATGGTGTCGGATGCGAAACCACCGTGTTGGCAAGCAATGTAGCGAACCGGACAGACCGAATAGTTGGTTTGACACTTTTTCCTGGACGAGTGTCCGATCGGCGGGAATTGGCGGTCCGGGCCCGGGGCCCCGATCGGGGCCGGACCGACAACGAGTGGGCGGACATCGAAACCCTCGGCGGGAGCCGGGAACACCGTGGTCGGACGGCATGACTCTGTGCGGCGGGACCCATGTCGCCAGCGTGACGGACGTCGACCCGATGAGCGTGCCGACTCGTCCTCGCGGACGCGAATCAGGACCGCTCGGCGCGCGCGGCGATGTCCTGCAGATCGTCCGTCATCACCTTCCTGGTGGCCACATCTCCTCGGTCGCCTCCTTGCCGAACATGCGCCGGGTCTCGCGCCACCGGGTGCCGACGTCGTATCCCGCACCCTCGACGCGCTCGACACGGGTGACCCCGGAAAGGGTGGCCTCCGCCGCGTCGAGATCGGTGAGCACCGCCCACACCCGTTCCGGTGTCGCCGCGACCTGTCGAGTCAGTCGAATCTCGTTGGTGGGCAAGCGCAGCTCCTCGTGCGGTGTCCGTTCCGCTCCGGTGTCGCCGAACGCGCCCCCGTGGGACGAGGTTGCTCGTAGGCTGCGCGAGGCGTTGTCGTCCGAGCGTAGAGGGTGGTCTGGCCGTGGTGGCGCATGTGGTAGGACGGGTGCTGGTGGTGTCTGCGGTCGTGGCGATGGTGTCGGCACCTGCGTCGGCCGCCGCCGACAGCGGCCCGGAGGTGGGTGGCCTGCGTTACGACCAGACGACGTCGGTCGGAGTGCACAACACCTACGAGAAGGCGACCTACCCATATCTCGTCGATGCTCTCGATGCCGGTGCCGCGCTCATCGAGCTCGACGTGTGGACGAACGGCGGCGGGACGGGCTGGCGTGTGTCGCACCAGAATCCGCTGGCGAACGACAACAACTGCGTGGGTGGTGGATCGGTCGACGGGCGAACCGGGCCGCGGGACGGTGACCTCGGCGCCTGCCTGACCGACCTGCGCACCTGGCACGACGCGAACCCGACTCACCGCCCGGTGCTGGTGAAGATCGAGATGAAGGACGGGTTCGACACGGCACCGGTCGGGGGTTCGACGGGGTCGGGAGGTTCGGCCGGAATCGCGCGCGGGCCGGCCGAATTCGATGTCCTCGTGCGGGAGCGACTCGGCGATGCGGTGTACACGCCTGCGGATCTGCTCGGCGATGCCGCCACCCTCGACGACGCCGTCCGCGAGCGCGGCTGGCCGGCCCGCGACGAACTCGCGGGCCGGTTCGTGATCGACCTGATCCCGGGCACCGTGGAAGAGGTCAATCCGCTCGACGACCTGTGGACCGACCGCGAGTACGCCACGCACCTGCGCGATCTCGCCGCGTCGGGCGACCTGGCTTCCGCCGTCGCATTTCCCGCCGTGAACGGCGCCGCGCCCGGCGATCCGCGACTGCGGTACGCGGACGCCTCGTTGCGGCCCTGGTTCGTGGTGTTCGACGGGGATGCGTCGAGGTACGTCAACGGCAACATCGACACCGGGTGGTACCGGGACAACAACTATCTGCTGGTGATGACCGATGCGCACAAGGTGTCCCCGGCCATCGACAGCCGCACACCCGATCCGGTGGCGGCGTCGGCGCGGGTCGAGGAGCTGGCGGGCCGGTCGGCGAGTGTGATCACCTCCGATTGGGCGGGGCTGGCTTCGGTGCTGTCCCGGGTCGACGTACGTCGGTGACGTTCGTGCCGGTCGGCGCACGGTGGTGGCGACGGTCGCCCCCGCAACACGTCTGCTGCCGGGGCGGATTCGGTGCCGTCCGGGCGCCTTCTAGGTGATCGTGAAACCGCCGTCGACGGCGATGGTCTGCCCGGTCACGTAGCCGCCGGCGTCCGACGCCAGCCAGACCAGGGAGGCGGCCAGTTCCGCCGGATCGCCGGTGCGGCCCAGTGCGATCCGCGAGGCCTGGCTCTCGAGGTAGCCGGGCTGGTAGCTGTCGGTCATCTCCGACTCGAAGAACCCGGGGGCGATCGCGTTGACGCGGATGCCCTTTCGGGCGCCCCACTGCTGGGCGAGGTCACGCGTCAGGCCGACGATCGCGGCCTTGCTGGCGCTGTAGGCCGCCTGCGGCAGCTGTGCGGTGGTCAGGCCGAGGATGCTCGCGATGTTCACGATCGAGCTGCCCGGCTGCATCACCCGGCCGCACGCCTGCGCGCACCAGTACGAGCCGTTCAGGTTGATGTCGACCACCGACCGGAACTGTTCCGGGGTCTCGCGGGTGGCCGGAACCGCGGTGCCGATGCCGGCGTTGTTGACCAGGACGTCGACCCGGCCGAATTCGGCCATCGCGGCGTCGACCATGGCCTGGCACTGTTCGGGCGAGGTGACGTCGGTGGCGACGGTCAGGGCGCGACGGCCGGTCGCGCGCACCAGATTCGCGGTGTCCTCGAGCTTCTCGGCGCGGCGGGCCGCGAGGACGACGTCGGCGCCCGCCTCGGCGCACGCTTGCGCGAAGGCGACACCCAGCCCGGAGGACGCGCCGGTGACGATGACGACCTTGTCGTCGAGACGGAACTTGTCGAGCACGGACATGTGGCTACCTTTTCCTGCCTTGGTCGCAAGCCGTCAGCTGATCACGGCTCCGCTGAGAAACATGGTCTGACCTAGGATACTACGGAGTATCATCACGGGGAGCCCTTCGAACGGGTCGAGAGCGGCCGCGTGTGAGGAGGTGAGGGTGTGAACGAGGCGAGTGCTGCGCGTGATGCGAGTTCCGCGTCGGACGACGTCACCGTCCGAATCCTCGACGCCGCCGCCGACGCATTCATGCGGGGCGGCTTCGCGAACACCACGATCGACGACATCGCGCATCGGGTCGGCGCCACCAAGGGGCTGATCTATTACCACTTCCGTTCGAAGTTCGACATCTTCCTCGGCGTCTACGAGGACGGAATGCGCCGGCTCGACGCCGTGGTCCGTCCGCTCGCGAATGGCCCCGGCACCGGCCGGGCGCGGCTCGAGGCGATGTCGAGAGCCCACGTGGTGAACCTGATGACCGATCTCGGATACCACCATGTGGTGCAGCAGGGCGTCCGCGACCAGTCCTCGACCGCGATCAAGGCCCGTCAGCGTGACGCGCTGCTCGCACTCAACGAATTGCGCCGCGACTACGAGCGGCTGTTCCACGGCGTGATCGTCGACGGCATGCGCGACGGATCCCTGCGGCAGGCCGACCCGTCACTCGCCGCCCGCACACTGCTCAGCAGCATCAACGCGGTCGACACCTGGTACCGGCCGATCGAAGGGCAGGACGAGAGCGAGATCGTCGCCCTCGCCGGTGACGTCGTCACGCTGATCATCGGTGGCATCGCCGTGCCCGAGGGCTGACGTCGCCTCGTCGGCGGTTGTTTCGCAAGGCCAATCACCTTGTCCTTCGGTACCGTTCCTCCGGTCCCACCTGCGGTGTGCGACGAGAGGACGGCCCATGCCCGACGGCCTGGAAGAGACCGACGGCCCGGAACCGCCCAGCAGCCTCGATCTGCGGGTGCTCGGTCCGGTGACCGCGCTGCGCAGCGGGGCGCCGGTCGATCTCGGCGGCGGGAGGCAGCGTGCGCTGCTCGCCGCGCTCGTACTCGCGCATCCGCACACCGTGTCCGCCGATCGGCTTCTCGCCCAGGTGTGGCACGGTGTGGACCAGCCCAAACTCAGTTCGCTGCATGTGGCGATCTCCAAACTGCGCGACGCGCTGAGCCCGGACCGCGCTCGCCGTGCCGACGGGGTACTCGTTCGGGACGGCACGCGATACGCACTCGCCGTGGACCGGACGTGCATCGACGTCGCCCGATTCGAGGACCTCGTTCGCGGCGCCGATCAGGCTTCCGCGACGCCGGAGATCGCGGCCGAGCGGTATCGCGAGGCGCTGTCACTGTGGCGGGGTTCGGCCTACGCGGACATCGGGGGAGCGGAGTTCGCGGCTCCCGAGGTCACCCGCCTCGCCGCGCTGCACGTCGACGCGGTGAAGTCACTGCTCGGCGTGGACCTGACCCAGGGGCGGTATCAGGACGTCGCGACCCGGGCGCAGGTCCTGGTCGCCGATCACCCGCTCGACGAACGCGCCTGGGAGATCCTGGTTCTCGCGCAGTACCGGGCCGGGCGGCAGTCCGATGCACTGGCCTCACTGCGGAGGATCCGGGCGATCCTCGACGACGAACTCGGTATCGATCCGGGCATCGGTCTGCGGGACCTGGAACGGGCGGTGCTCGCGCAGGACGATTCGCTGACCCCGGCGACGGTACCGGTCCCCGTTGCCGCGGCGCCCGCACGGGCATCGAACCTGCCCACCCCGCGCACCCGGCTGGTCGGCCGTGACCTGGACGTCGAGTCCGTGACGGCGTTGTTGTCCGCACATCAGCTCGTCACCCTCGTCGGCCCCGGCGGGGTGGGCAAGACCCGGCTCGCCGTGGAGGTGTGCGGCCGTCGCCCGGACGAGGACGGGCCGTGGCTCGTGGATCTCGGCGCGGTGACCGGCGGGTTGGTCGCGGCCGCCACCTCGTCCGCGCTCGGCCTGCCCGGAGTCGGCACCGCCGAGCATCTCGCCGGAGTGCTCGCCGGCCGCAAGACCGCGCTGATCCTCGACAACTGCGAACACGTCGTCGCCGAGGCCGCGGACCTGGCCGCGGCGCTGATCGGGCAGTGCCCCCAGGTGCAGGTGCTGGCGACCAGCCGCGAACCGCTCGACGTCGACGGGGAAGTCCTGTTCGACGTCGCCCCGCTGGACACGGACTCGGCCGTCGAACTGTTCGCCACGCGAGCGGGCGGCGTGGTCGAGGGATGGATCCTCGACGAGTCGAACGCGACTGCGGTGCACACCATCTGCCGGGAACTCGACGGCATACCCCTGGGCATCGAACTGGCCGCGGCGCAGTTGAGGGTGCTCTCCGAACAGCAGATCGCGGACGGGTTGGGGGACCGGTTCACCCTGCTGCGCAACGGGTCTCGCAGTGCCCCGCCCCGGCAGCGGAGACTCGTGGACACCATCGACTGGAGCTACCGGCTACTCGATGACGAACAGGCGCGGGTGCTGCGGCAGGTCGCGGTGTTCGCCGACAGCTTCGACCTCGCCGGTGCCGCGGCCGTCACCGGCGCAGCCTCCGAGTTCTCCGCCGTCGAACCGCTGACGGCGCTCGTGCGCCGATCGTTGCTGAAGGTGCTGCCCGGCACCTCGCCGCGGCGCTACCGGATGCTGCAGACCATCAAACAGTTCGCCCTCGACCAGGCCGAACCCGAGGAGCACGCAGCGGCCGCGCTCGCGCACCGCGAGCATGTGCGGGCCAGGGTCGCCGCCGCGGGTGACGGACTGTACGGCACCCATTCCGTCGCGATCATGAACGAGATCGCGGCGGACGACTCCGAGCACCGGGCCGCGATGGCGTCGGCGCTGGCGGCCGGTGATCCGCACTACGCACTCGAGATCTCGGGCGGGTTGTACTGGTTCTGGTACCGCCGTGGCCGGATCGGCGAGGGACTCGGGTTCCTGAACGCCGCCGTCGACGGGGTCGCGGCGAGTGCGGGGCCGGTCGATCGGGAGCACCTGGCACACGCACTGACGGGCATCGCCTCGCTGACCTACCTGACCGGAGACGCGGCGGGCGCAGCGCAAGCCGCGCGCCGCGCCTCGGAGTTGTGGGAAGCGGTCGGCGTCGAGGCCCATGCCGCCCGCATGCAGGCATGGGAAGGCTACTTCCACTCGATGCAAGGTGACCACGACGCGGCGGTGGTCCTGTGCCGACGAGGGGTGGAGCGCACCATCGCGGCCGAGTCGATATTCGGCGAGGCCGATGCCCGCATGGTCCTCGGAATGGTGTTGCGCAACCTCGGCCACTCACAAGAGGCATGGTCGGAACTGGTGAGTGCGATCGCCTGCGGAGAACGGGTCGGCAACCGGTGGGTCGCCACGTCGTCGACCTGGGCGCTGATGAAGGCGGCGATGGACCTCGATCGCCTCGACGACGCATTGGCTGCGGCCGTGCACATGCAGGAGATGCTCGAGATCGACGGTGACGTGACCTCGTGGCTCGTCCTGGTCCACACCTCCGCCGCCGCCCTCGCGCGCCGCGGATCGACGGTCGAGGCGGTGACGCTTGCGGGTGCGGTGCACTCGCACGGCAGCCGGATCGGCTTCCTTCCGGAGTGGATGGACCCGGTCGACGGACCCAGGGAGGCGGCCACCATCCGGGGCGCGGTGAGCGCCGAGGACTACCGGCGTCACGCCGCGTCCGGGGCCGACCTGAGCCGCGACCAGGTCAACGAACTGCTGGCCGGGGCGTTGGCGAGGTGGGTTCCAAGCGGGGAGTAAGAGTTCGGTAAGTGATGCCCGGTGTCCTGATCTCGTCACCTTCCACCGAGACGAGGAATCCCATGTCCACCAGCATCAACGAATCGTCCCCCGCACTTCCCTCGATCGCGGCGGCGCTCGACGTCGCCGTCGCGGGCCCGGTCCATGCGCCCGGCAGCGGCGGCTACGACCTCGCCGTCGCCGCGTTCAACTGCGCCACCGTGCACCGGCCCGCCGCGGTCGTGGTCGCGGCGAGCGCCGCCGACGTCGCCGCCGCGGTCGGCGTCGCGGCCGAGGCGGGGCTGACCGTTGCCGTGCTGGCCACCGGGCACGGCGCCGCCGCGGTCGGTCCGGACTCGATCCTCGTCAACACCGTTCTGCTCGACTCGATCTCCGTCGACGCGCACGCCCGCACCGCGACGGTCGGCGCCGGGGTGAAGTGGCGGCAGGTGCTCGACGCCGCCTCGCCGTACGGCCTGGCCGGGCTCTGCGGATCCGCGCCGGATGTCGGGGTGGTCGGGTACACCCTCGGCGGCGGGATGGGGCCGATCGGACGCACCTACGGTTTCGCCGCCGACCACGTCCTCGAGATCGAGGTGGTCACCGCGGACGGCCGGTTGCGCCGCGTCGACGCGAACACCGATCCCGAACTGTTCTTCGCGCTCCGCGGCGGAGGTGCGGCGTTCGGCATCGTCACCCAGATCACGTTCCGGCTCTTCGAGATCCAGACGCTGCTCGCCGGCGGCCTGTTCTTCGACATCGCGGACGCGGCCCGGGTGCTGCACGGCTGGAGGGAGTGGGTTCACACCATCCCGGAGACGGTGGGCTCGTCCGTCGCGGTGCTGAACCTCCCGCCCCTGCCGGATCTGCCCGAGCCGCTGCGCGGCCGGTCGGTGGTCCATGTGCGGTTCGCGCACGCCAGCGACACCGAGGACGGGGAGCCGTGGATCGCCGCGCTCCGGGCCCTTGGCACGCCGATCATCGACACCGTCACCGAGATCATGTACGCCGACGTGGGGGCGATCCACGCCGATCCGACGGAGCCGATGCCGGCCGCGGAGCGGGGCGCCCTGCTCCGTGAGCTGCCCGCGGAGGCGATCGACGAGTTCCTCGCCACCGTCGGGCCGGAGGGTGGGCTGCCGTTGGCGATGGCCGAGATTCGTGCGATGGGAGGGGCGTTGGCGCGGCCCGCCGGGGTGCCGAACGCGGTCGCCGGGCGGGCCGCCGCCTTCAGCCTGTTCACGATCGGTGCGCTGGCTCCGGAGATCGCGGACGTGGTTCCCGCGGCCTTGGATTCGGTGCTCGACCGGATGCAGCCCTGGGTAACCGGAGGGTCGCTGGTGAACTTCGCCGGTTCGGTGACCGGGGCGCCCGCCGAGCGGGTGCGGGCGGCATTCGGGGAGGACATCCACCCGAGGCTGACGCAGATCCGTCGGCGCGTCGACCCGGTCGGATTGTTTGCGCCCGCGGCCCGGTGGTGACGGGCGTGAAAGAGAGCGAGACTTGGGGGTGCGCGCGCCCTCGCGGCGTGCGATAGTGTGACGCGTCACCGCGCGGTGACACACCCCTCACACAATACGTAGGAGTTGCAATGGGCAGCGTTCAGGAGATCTTCGCTTCGATCGCCGACATCCTCGGTGGCCTCGGCCTCGGTTCCAGCGACGCGACGGCGCCGACCGCGGAGTAATTCCCGGACCCCACGCGACCCCCGCTGCTCCCGGTGAGCGGCGGGGGTCGCGTCATGTCAGGGGTGCGTCGGGTGGTTGCGGTGCACGCCGGGACCGTCAGCCCACGTCGACGACGGCGAGTACAGCATCTGCGAGAGCGCGTTCCCCGGCCGCGTTCGGGTGCACCGGAACGGGTTGCATCGCACCGATCATCGGCTCCACCCAGCGCTGCTGCTCGGACTGGCAGCCGTCCCGGCCCGTCGACGACTCCGACACGTCGACGAAGGTCGTACCCGTCTCGGCCGCGGCCCGCGCGACCACGTCGTTGAGGACCGTTTGCAGCTCGTACAGGTAGGGGACGTCGCCGGGTGCGAGCGGCATCGCGGGTGCGCACCCATCGGTCGGGGGCAGCAGGTGCGGGTAGCCGACGATCGCGACCTCCGCATGCGGGGCGCGGGCGTGCACGTCACGCAGCACCTGCACCAGTGCCGGGTAGGTCTGCGTCCGTACCGGTTCGGCAATGCTGTCGCCGTACTGCTCCTGGCACGGATTCCATGCACCCGGCCGGGACAGGCCCGCCCCGACGCACTTGGCCATGGCACCGGAGAAGGTATCGTTGTTGTTGCCGCCGATCGTCATCGTCACCAGGTCCGTCGACGGGGACAGGGCGTCCAGCTGCGGACGCAGACCCGGGTACTGCGGGCTGTAGAAGTCCTCGGTCTTGGCGCCGCCGCAGCTGACGTCGGTGAGCTGGTAGCCGCGCTCTGCGGCCACGAGATGCGCGAAGTTCCGCTCGGACTGCGCGCACGCCAGCGGAGTGCCCGGCACGATCGGGAACACGCCGGACCCGGCGCTGAAACTGTCGCCGAGATTGACGTGCTCGATCGCCTCACCCGGCGCCGGGGCGGCTGCCGCCGTGGCGGGTGCGGTCAGGGACACCGCGGCGAGAACGCCCGCGGCCACGAGATGACGCCTGGAAAACCTGTCCACCACTGAGAGACTCCTGTCGTCGTTCGCGAAACGGCCCGGAAGATACGGCTCGGAAGGGTGAGCCGGATTCGCGGCGACCCCGACGGCGGCAGGAGTGATCGACCCCCGCGACCCGACAGCAATCTAGACGACCGCCGAGCCGCGGACCGGAAAACCGGCCTGATTGCCCGGGTGCGGCCCACCCGCGCTCGCTGCGCGGGCGACCGGTGCCGGGGGCGTCGGCTCAGGCCAGGCAGATCGGGAAGATGATGTTCGGCCCGAAGACCGGAATGAGTCCCGTCCCCGCGCACGCCAGCAGGGCGCCGAGCGGATCCGTCTTCTGACCGATCAGGACGACGGGGTGGACCGGATCGGGAGTGATCGGCACCGCCGCGGCCCCGGCGATACAGGGGCCGATCAGGAGCAGGGGAGTGACGACGGCGACGACTGCCGCGCGGAGGGCTGTTGCGTTCATGGCGGACTTCTTCGATGGTGCCGGTGCTGTATGTCAACCTTGCGCCCGGGCATGCGGTCGCACAACCTCGGGCGGCCGGTGACGTTCCCGGCGCCCCGTGCCCGCGGTCCGGGCGTCGATGGGTCCGAGAGCGCCTATCCGAGGGCGTCGGACGGCAACCACTCGGCCCCGAACAGTTCTGCGATCGCACCCAGCGCACTCGTGTCGCCGTCGACGGACGCTGCTGTCACGAGCAGGCGCTGGACCATCGTCGTGGCGGCCTCCTCCTCGATGGTTCCCTCGCTGTAGAGCAGGAACCACGGGCACACCTGGTGGTCGCGATGCGCGCGGCCGACGGTCTGGCGCGCGGCGATCCCGGAATACCGCGGCTGGTGGAACAATCCGATCCGCGGAGTCGCTGTCGCCCGGGTCCCGTCGGAGAGATGCTCGTTCGCGTGCAGGCTGATCGCGGTGGTCGCGGTGAACACGCAGACCGACGCCTGCCCGCGTTGGAAACGCAGCCTCTGCTCCTCGGCGTCGGCGCGCCCACCGAAGATCCGCGCGACCGGGATTCCCCGGTTCTCGAGTGCATCGGCGATCGGATCGGCTGCGGTGGACACCATCTCCGCCGCGACGAGCACCTGATAGCCGCGCGCGACGTAGGCTGCGGCGAGGTCGACGGTGTGTGGCACCCGGATCATTCCGGCCTTCTGTCGGAATCGGAGCAGTGCGGCCAGGCCGCGCGCGGTGTCGGATCCTGTGCGCGCCAACCCCATTTCGCGCCGGAACTCGCCCCACTGCAGGTCGTATTGTTCCTGCTCGTTGGGGGTCAGTTCGACGCCGAGACCGTCGATCGGGGCGGGCCCCCAGGGGGAGTCGCGGTGGATCATCAGTGGCGGGTCGTGTTCGGTGAGCCACCTGCGTACCGTGTCGACTGCCTCGGCCTGCAATGACACCTGCTCCTTCGCCTCGGTCGACCACTGCCAGGTGCCGAATGTGCGGGCGAGCGGGAGGCCGGCGCGTGCGAGCCGGGCCCCGAGGTCGTCCCACTCGGACGGGTCCTCGCCATGGATCTGCGCGAAAAGAGAGGACAGATAACGCCATTCGCCGGGGTGGTGGCCGGGGGTGGCGGTGGAGGCGATGAGGAACGGTGCCTTCGCGGGCGGCGCGAGCATCTTCGTGATGCGGCGCATGTAGTCGGTGCGCTGCGAGTCTCGCCGGAAGTTCTGCGCCTCGTCGGCGACGACCACGTCGAAGGAGAACTTCGGCCGGCCGTTGGCCGCGATCAGCTTCTTCAACTGATCGGGGGAGCAGATCAGCCATCGGTGGCCGCCGTCGCCGACCGCCGCGATCGTCGACCGCCATGACGGGACGGTGATCGCGGTCGGACGATCGACGATCACCAGGACACTGGTTCCGGCGCGTTGGTCGAGGACCTCCCGCGCCCCGAGGACCGCGGAGATCGTCTTGCCCATCCCCACGTCGTCGAACAGCGCGATGCCACGCATCCCGTGCCGTGCCGCGTCCGCGATCGCGCGTGCCGCCGAGAGCTGTTCGGGCCGCGGAATCTTGGGTGCGGCCGTTGCCGACGAACCCCGAGTCCCGTTGAGGTCGTCCTCGATCCACTGCTGGTAGCTGTACGGCTTGGCGGCAAACGGCGCGAGCGCCTGCGGCAGCTCCTGCCCGATGTAGACGTGGCAGCGCAGCTTCTTGTTCCAGAGCGCGCCGGGAGCACTGACCCGGTGCGGGACGTCGAGCATCCACGCTCGCTCGCCGGGGCCGGGCACCGGCGCCGCCGCGGCTGTGGACGGCTTTCTCGTGGACTTCTTCGCCGGACGACGGCGGCTTGTCGCCAACGCCGGCGCCTACGCGTCGCGCCGAGGCAGCAGTGACGTGATTCGGCACGGTGTGTCGGTCATCCCGAGATCCTGGCACGCGCTGCCGACAAGTCCTCGATGGGTGGCCGAGGGGAACTCAGTCGAGCAGGTTGACCGCGTTGGCGACGACCAGGCCGAGGATGACGACCGACAGAATCGATTGCACGGCCATGGCGAGCTTCGCCCAGCGGGCCAGCGGCATGACGTCGGTCGGGCTGAATGCCGTGGCGTTCGTCAGGGCCAGATACAGGTAGTCGACGAACACCGGCCGCCACCCGGGCGGGGCCAGGCAGGGATCGAGCTGTTGGGGAAACGCCAGATCGGGGTGGGGTGACGGCCGTACATGCCTGGTCACGGGTCCGCCGCCGTCGAGTTCCCAGTACAGGAAGCCGAACGCGAGAACGGTCTGCAACCACACCAGTGCCCCCGAGGCGAGCAGTTCGACCGGCTCGGTTGTCTGCGGGGCACCATGCAGCAGATCCCAGACGAGTCGTGCCGAACCCCACGCCGCGCCCGCGGCGATCGCGACCACGAGCGCGATCGACAGCGCCCGCACCCACCGTCCGGGCCGATCGATACGACCTGGATCGACCACGATCAGTGTGATGAGCACGCCCCCTTCGATCGCGGGTAGGAGCCAGTCGGCGCCCGGTGAGTAGTGCGCGGGAAGCAGGAACGGTACGACCATTGCGACGACGACGAATACCGATGCGGTCCAGCGCCGCTCCGCGCGAGGTCCGCCACGCGTGGAGGTGGTGGAATCGCCGCTCATCGTGTCCCTCGTTCCTCGAGGCGGGAACTTTGCACGCTGTGCTCGAATGAAGGGTCTCACCACCGCTCGGCGAGTGCCAGCCGAACGTGAGTGTGCGGCTGAGCGGCCATGGCCGTTGACAGGGCGTTCATCGCGACCGCACTCCCCGAGCCCGTCGCCGCGCCGACGCCTGCCCCAGGACCCGAGCGGTCGAACGTCCGCCCCCGTCCTCGTCTCGTCAAAACGATTGCGGCCCTTCTGGGGGCAGCCGGACCGCTTCTCGCGGCTGTGCGGCGAGTGCGAGCAACCACGCGGCGTGTTCGGCGTGTTCGGCCTGTTCGGGGCCTGATCTGGCGTTTCGTGGTGCCCTCGGTGAGACTCGAACTCACACTGCACGGGTTTTGAATCCGTTCATAGTGATTCTTACCTGAAACTCTCTGACCTGTCAATATTTGCGAGTTGTCCCAGTTTAGAGCCACTTTCACGTCTGATTGATGTGGACACGATGACCCACGTTTCCCCAGTCGTGGACGCTACTTTGCCACACGTTGCCCCACATGTCTGCCACCTTGCCCCACGGCGTTGCCCTAGTATCCGTTGCATGGCGTGGGTCGAACAGCTTCCCTCCGGTCGCTACCGGGGCATGTACCGCGACGGGTCGAACCGGAAGAAATCGGCCGGCACGTTCGATTCGAAGCGCGCGGCACAACAGGCGGCGAACGCTGCGGAAGTCGGTGCACGACAGCTACCGGCCCGGTCTGATGTGACCTTCGGGGAGTGGTGCCCGGTGTGGTCGGCGGGCAGGCAAGTGGAGGATTCGACTCGCCGTGAGGATCAGAAGCGACTAGCCCGGCATGTGCTGCCGCAGTGGGAGGACGACCAACTGGCCGATATCTCTCGTGCTGACGTGCAGGCATGGGCCATCGAGCTGGTGGAGTCGGGGTTGTCGGCGTCCACGGTACGGAAGATTGTCGGCGTGTTGAGTTCGGCTATGAAGGCTGCGGTGCTCGCTGATCTGATACCCGCGAATCCGTGCACGGGTGTGGAGTTGCCGAAGATCCCGCCGAGCCCTGAGCGGTGGTTGTCGTCGGCGGAAGTGGATGCGATTCGAGAAGTGCTCGCGGACGGGCATCAGTTGGCGTTCGAACTGCTGGTGGGCACTGGGATGCGGTGGGGTGAGGCTACCGGCCTGCATTGGGATCACGTGGACTTGGACGCGGGCACAATCCAGGTGGTGTGGGCTCACGACCGTGCGGGCAAGTTCTTTAAGCCGCCGAAGACTCACGCGAAGCGCACCATCCCTATCGGTGAGCGTCTGGCCAACCTGTTGGATGCGCGGTTGGAGGAGTCGGGTTACGGTGCGCCGCCTGCGGGTGTCGAGTATCGGGAGATGCGGAAGCCGGGTTACGGGCTGGTGTTGGGCACGTCAGCGGGTACACCGCCGAACGGGGTTTCGTTCGCTCATGCTCTTGAGGCTGCTGGGCAGGCTGCGTTCGTGGGGGAGGGAAACCGGCGCCGTCGCGTAGGGCATGTGCGTCCGCATGACCTTCGGCATACCTACGCGTCGCTGTTGGTGCAGTCGGGGGTGCCGATTCAGGCGGTGGGCAAGCTGCTGGGGCATGGTTCGTTGTCGGTGACGCAGCGGTATGCGTCGGTTGGCGATTCGCAGTGGGACTCGATTCGGTCGGTTCTGGGCTAGTCGCGGTGGTTGCCGCGCTGCGGTGTGGTGCGGGTCTCAATATCTGCGTGTCCCGCGTCACATCGCATCAGGGCGACCTGGCGTTTTGTGATCGTTGACGGACACGGATGCCACGGCATCGTCCAACCCTGCCCATACCTTTATGTGGACACGAGGCGACGGAATAGCCCGTGTTGGGACTCACCGGAAACGTCTGTCCCGCAACATAATCGAAGGTGCCAATGCGCGATCACATGACTGTTGCCGAAGTTGCGAACGAACTCGGCGTGAGCACGAAGACTGTCCGTCGTCGGATCTCCGATGGTTCGCTGGCTGCAACGCGGGTAGGGCCGCGAATCCTCCGAATCAGGCGATGCGACGTTGCCGCGATGTGTGAGCCGGTCGCGCCGCGTGGACGACGTTCGACCCGGAGGGGACGTTGATGAGGGCGGCACGGAAACGCAAGGGCAATACATCAACACCACGAGTCACCTACTACGACTTCGCGGCAGTGCTCGACAAGCCCAACGCAACCATTCCTCCGAAGCGGCGGGCCGCAAGCACCTGACCAATCCGGAACGCCTACATACAGGACTCAGTGCCGCGACAGACGCGGACGACTCACAAGGGAATTACATGGTCTACTACTTCAATATTGCCGACGTTCTCGACAACGGCGGCACTCAGGTACTCCCCGACACGATGCGATGGGCGGAGGATCAGTGCCTGTTCTACTCCGGCAAGGTCAACTCAGTCTTCGGCGATCCTGAATCAGGTAAGACATGGGTTGCGCTCGCCGCTGTCGCCGCCGAACTGGGTATCGGCAAGCGTGTGGCGTTCATCGACATCGACCACAACGGGGTGCAGGCAATCGCCAAGAATCTTCTGAATCTCGGGGTTGATCGTGACGTGCTCGTGGATCAGGAGGCGTTCCGCTGTACTTCTCCTGATGACGAGGTGGTTTTCGGTGCCCTGGTTGCGGACCTCGTGGCATGGGGCGCGGATCTCGTGGTGCTCGATTCGATCGGCGAACTACTGCCAATCTTCTCGGCTTCCTCGAACGATTCTGACGACTACACGCACGTGCACCGTCGTGTGCTTACGCCTCTGGCTCAGGCCGGCGCGGCGGTGGTCGTGGTGGATCACCTGTCTAAGGGTGACAACTCGCGGGCGCATGGACCTACAGGGACGATGGCGAAGAGGCGGGCTACGGGTGGCGTGATGCTGCGTATCACTGTCGCTGAGGCGTTCTCGCCAGGTAGAGGTGGGCGGGTGCACCTGAACGTGTTCAAGGATCGGCACGGCGGTGTCAGGTCTCAGGTGGCCCATGACAAGTCGAAGGAGCCTCTGCTGGGTGACTTCGTTCTCGTGGCCGGCGGGGGTGATGCACTCTCGTGGTATATCGAACCGCGGGCGACTGAACTTCCGGCGAAGGAATCGACAGCGGACAAGAGGGAGCGGGAGCATCGAGAGCGGGTTGATCAGCTTCTGAACGCGGGACGTATGCCGTCGTCAATCAAGGAGGCTCAGAGTTTCCTTCGCTGCTCGCAGGACAACGCGAAGCGGGCGCTGGATGATGCCAGGGACATCTCCGGCGAGTTGAAGGCATCGTGATCTGACGCGGGTTCCTGAGGGCGGACATGAGGTTGCGGGCGGGTGTGGTGACTTCGGTTGCTGCACCCGCCTTGTCTTGTATCTGCACTCTTACCTGCGGCATACCCAATACCTCAGTTCCTCCACCTATGGGGTGGGTTTCGGTACGAGTACAGGTATCGCTTGTCTCCATACTCATACCCGTATCTACTCCACCCCTATATAGAAAAGGGGGTAGGTACGGCTGTGGGTATGTGTTAGACCAACTTCTCTTTCAAACAATCGTTCACGCGTCAGCGTGATCGAGGCCCCCGGCCGGTGGAGGGTGGGGGAGTGGGGGCAAAGCCCCCGCATGAAGTCAACATGAGGCTATGGGCGGGTGTGGTGGATCCTCTACTGCACCCGCCCTTGTCTTGTTTGGTGCCTACCGCGCGGGGCTCTGCCCCACACCCCGCCACTCTGCCGTGGAGGCAGGCACGCCTACGGCGGTGGCCCCAACAAGAGACGATCCCACCTCTTCTCGCTATCGTTCAGCGCCGCAGGCGATGATCGAGGCCCCCCGCCGGTGAGGGCAGGGGAGTGAGTCGAGAGCGGCGCACCCCAAGAAAGAGATGACCGGTGCTGACGCACCTATCACCGCGCGCTGAAAAGATGCGCACGGTGATGGACAGTTAGAGAACTAGGGCCAATGGCGATGTAGATGGCCCAGAGCGAAACGGCTAACGCTCGCCGCTTCTGTCGAAAACACTTTGACCTGCTCTGATGCCGAGTTGTCGACGGTCGACACTGAGTCGAGTCGACGGACACTCGTGGAGATCCCACGAGCCCTCGGCGCCACTCGTGAAAGTCTGCTACCAGCACGGATGCCGATGTGTCACAGTGTGACACTGACGTGACTCACGGCGGTAGTCACGGTGGGACTCCATCTACCTCGACCCGACCAGACGCGGCGAAAACGCTGTGACCTGGCGTGATGCTGATCTGTCCCGTGGGGACACCGCCGGGACTACCTCGGGGACTATCAAAAGAAAGCCGTCAGAAGTGTTTTGGCTGAACGGGTTTGACGAAAGATCGCACTAGGACTACCTGGGAGAATCTAAGCATTCGTGGGTAAGCCCTTGTGTGGCAACCACTCCCAACCAACACCCAGGAGGTGCCCACAATGGCACTCATCACCCTACGGGAAGTATCCGACCGAACCGGGCTCTCCGTCGACACACTGCGCCGATACATCAAAGCCGGGCGACTCCCCGCATCCCGACGCGGACCGAAGATCCTCGTCGTGGAAGAAGCCGATGTTGACGCGCTGACCAAGCGGGTCTAGATGGTCAAACGCCCACCACTGCCTCATTCGTGCTGGGAAGTGACGTGCCCTATGTGCGGTGCACCACCACGAACAAACTGCAACACGCTGTATGCCACTGACCACCTCGCGCGCCTCTACCGCTGGGTTCGCATCCGAAAGCACCCGAACCGGCCGTGGCGAAACATCTGGTAGCCCAAGGAACCAACTGGTGAACTTTGAACTTGCAGACGACACGGTGACCATCACTGATGGCGTCAACACAATCACGCTGCCTCTCGATGAAGTGGTCGCCATCGCGGACACCATCCGCACGTTGGCCCCCGCACCCGCGCTCGGGCAGATGTACAGGCACACCACACCCGCCAAGTGGGCGGCAACACGATGAGCGACTACGAGACAGCTCACCTCGAACGAACTCCTCACAGGTGGGACAGCGCCCGCATCGTTCGTGGACGGTCTTACGTCGATGTGCGGGTACTTCAGTTGCGGGAACTGGCCGGCGAACTACTCGACTACGCAGACCGCTGCGAACACATCGTCCGAGCACGACTGAAGGGGAACGACAGTGCCCAGAACTAGGCGATCCAACATCACCCGCACCGGCATCGACGTGCGCGCCGAACGCGACTACATCCAATTGGATCGTGGACACAGGTACTTGCAGATACCGAAAGATATCGCCCGCGACGTTGCCGACCTGATCGTTGACGCGTGCGAAGCGCAAGGCTGGTGACTCGTGAAGCTCCAGGCCGGCGACCACACACTCAGGGTCAGCCGGACCAAAACCGGGGCAGTCCGCCTCATTGCAGGCACGGGACACATCAAGGTTCCGCCCGAACTCCTACGCGCGGTCGCTGAACAGCTTCTCGCAGCCGCTGAACGCAATGCCGCGCCCAAACCCTCACAGGCGCCGAAACACGTGCCCACACGTCCCGTACAGGCGCCGAAACCGACGCCCATCTACTCCACATACTCGGCACAACGCCGACCCTAGATTGAGGAATTCTATTGAGCACTAGGACTTTCAACCCACCCAGCTACCACACCCAGCTTGCCGACCGGACTCGCACACTCGTTGACGACCTCCAGTTCCTCGGACTCTTGAACCGCAAGGGTGCCGACCAGATCACCGCGCTGCTTGACCGGGCCGAACAGGCCGAAATCACCGGCAACCGATCCAATAATGCGGCAGCCACCCTCGCAAACCGGATCGTGAGCGGGGAGCTGTCACTGGATGATCTGCCATCGGCAGCGACGTCGGTTCCACAGCATGAGCTAATCGTTGAAGCGGCTGAAGCGGTCTACTCGGCGACGGTACTCGAAGCCTACGAGAGCGTGCGAGCCGCAGTCGGCGGGGCCGCAAAGGCGGCAAAGGCTATGAACGACGAACTCGCCGCCATCACTGACGCGGCGTTGAAGATTGAGCCGACACTACGAGATGTTCACGACCCCGGAACCGCCATCGGCCGGGGCGCGGTAGAAGAGTGGCGGGTTGCGGCTGCACTGGATGCGAGGTATCGGGATGTGCTCGACATTCGGAATCGGCTGCGCGCCGCCGGGGCGATTCCCGAGCCACCTGCCGCCGCCCTCGAATGGTGGGAGTACCGGAAGCCTCGCGATACGTACTACTGGGGTCAGTACAACAAAACCGATGATGGCCGTGACATGTTCTTCAAGATGGTCCTGGCTCTTCCGTATGTCCCCGCGAGCGCTGAAGAGGCCGAAGCCACCCGCCGCGCTCATGAGGCTGAGTTGGCCGCCCGGTGATCTTCGACCACGAAATCCTCTCCGCAGCACTCGCAGCCGCACAGGCCGGCGTCCACCAGCCACTCCCAGGAACACCCGAAGACGCTGTTAGACGCGCTATTACCGCAGTAGAAGCCCGACAGGCTCAACGGGAAGCCGACGAACGCGCACACACCGAATGGCAGGAAGCGCAGGCACAGAGCGAACGTGACCAGGCCATCGCCGAAGTCATCGCCGAACGGACACCGACACCGGACAGGACACCAATCGTCCCGCCCCGAAGCGTTGACCCCATCACCGACGCAGAACGGCCACTGTCGATCCAAGGTGGACGAACCCACGTCAACCCCTCGGCAGGGACCAACGGCAGCAATGCCGGGGAGCGCATCCTCAACCACAACCCGAACGGGAATGCCGGCGGTTTCTGGTGACCATCGACCCGGTGGGCTACCTCTATGGGTGCCCACCGGGGTTGGGGTGGGGGTGGTACCCCTTCCCGATCAAGCGGTCGTTTCCACCTACCAGCGACCTTTTCTCACACGGTCGAGAAATTTCGAACAGCTTGCGCTTCCGATAGTCGCCTGACGACCACCAGAGAGCTTTTTTCACAAAGCCTTTTGGTGTCCGACCAGCAGGGATGGTTGAAGGTTGCAACTAATTTACCCCCCGAAATCCGGCCTATAGATATGGGTCGCTGGGTGGTCGTAAAAGACCGCGTGTGCTGGCGGGGCTACCCCCCACCCCTCTCGGGTTCTGGTGGTCGAGCGTGTCCGGTGTGGCCTGGCCGGTGGGGGATTCCATCGTTCAGCAAGCGGCGATGATGCTCTGTGCTGTCTGAAGGTCGATCGTGATGTTGTAGTTGGAGGTCATGTCTGCGCGGACCGTGGCGGGATCGAACGCGGACTTGAGGTCAGGGCTTGCCTGGATCGCTTCGCATGCCATCGATTGGTAGACGGTCACCGCGAGTACGTCGTCGTCTGAGAGCCCTTTGGCGCGGAGTTGGTCGGGGAGCGGTCCGTCGATGCGTAGGAAGTCGTCGAGAACCTTGTCGGGGTCGAGTTCCGGGTCGGCGTAGTTGATTCCGTCGAGCTTCGCCGGATCGGGTAGCGGCAGAGTGCTTGGCTTGGTGGCCGGTGTGGGTTTGGGTGCTGCGGGTGGCTTGGTGGTTGCTTGCGTGCTTGTTCTCCGCGCGGTTGTTGTCGCGTTGGCGGCTACGGCTGACGGTCCTTCGGGTGTGCTGTAGGAGTTGTTGGAACATGCCGTGAGGATGATGAGTGCGATCGGTGCGGTTGCGAGCAGACGCGCGGTGGTGTTCGTCATTGGTGAAGCGTCGGCAGTCGGTGTTGTCGGCGTATGCAGGCGCGCCGAAGGGCCATGCAATCGAATGACATAGACCTGCGGTTGGTGGCCGGCGGGCACGGGGATGGGCGGCGATCGTTGAAGGCGAACGGTCCTGATTCATCTCATTGAATGATTGCGGTTTGCGTCGTTACGCTCTCGGTCGTTTCCGTGGGATAACATTCGGAAAATTAGCCGTCTAGCAGGGAGTTTCCGAATGACTTTTACCGAGGGCTTGAACGTACTTGCCGCGAAGATTCGCGACAAGAAGGCCAGCATCGAGACGGAAGAGGCGACCAAGAACGCCTTCATCATGCCGTTCATCTCGTCGGTCCTCGGTTACGACGTGTTCGACCCGAGCGAGGTTGTCCCGGAGCTCGTGGCGGACGTTGGAGTGAAGAAGGGCGAGAAGATCGACTACGCCATCATGAAGGATGGCGAAGTTCAGATTCTCATCGAATGCAAGAAGGTCGGGGAGCCGCTCAACCTGAACCATGCGTCGCAGTTGTTCCGGTACTTCCATGTGACCTCCGCCAGGATCGCCATTCTGACGAACGGGCAGGTCTACCAGGTCTACACCGATGGTGATGCACCGAACAAGATGGACGAGAAGCCGTTCTTGGTGTTCGACCTTCTCGACATTGACCGGACCTTGGTCCCGGAGATTCAGAAGCTGTCGAAGGAGTCGTTCGACATTGACTCGGTGGTCAGTGCTGCCGAGGAACTCAAGTACATCGGCATGATTAAGCGGATCATTGCCAATGAGATCAAGGAACCGACCGACGATTGGGTCCGGTACTTCGTCGCCCGCGCCTACGAGGGCAAGGCGACGCAGAAGGTTGTGGACCAGTTCCGGGGCCTGGTCTCAAAGGCGACGGCCCAGTACATCAGCGATCAGGTGAACGACCGGCTCAAGAGTGCTCTTGGTGGCGAAGCGGTGCAGGTTGAAACCGCAGCGGTGCCAGCTCCGACCGAGCAGCCAGCAGCAAAGGCAGCGGAGCAGGTGCAGGCACCGGACGCGGACATTGTCACGACAGACGAGGAGCTCGAAGGGTTCAACATCGTTCGGGCTATCGCGGTCGCTGAGGTCGCGCCCGAGCGGGTCGTGTTCCGGGATGCGAAGACCTACTTCGCGGTCCTGCTGGACGACAACAACCGTAAGCCGATCATTCGGCTTCACCTGAACGGTAAGAGCGTCAAGTTCGTGACGACGTTCGAGGATGCGGACAAGACTGGGGTTCGCCACGACATTCAGTCTGTCGTGGACATTTACAAGGTTGCGGACCAGATCCGTTCGACCATTCGGGGATACATCAGCGACGGAGTTCCGGTGCCGGTCGCGTAGCCGGGGGTGAGTCAGGCGGGGGCTCCGTGAGAAGCGGAGCCCCTTCGGGGCACAGACATGAGCCATCGGTATGGGAAGCCGTTCACCACTGAAGGGCGACACCTTCACTGATGCTGGCGCCGAAGATCCCCAACAGACCGGCACCCACAATCAGTTCGAGGCCGCCGATAATGACACCCGCGAATGCCATTCCCCAGCCCTCTTCGTCGCGTCGGGCTGTCTGCCTCATGCCGATGATGCCGAAGACGAAGGCGGGCAGTGCGAGGACGAGAAGTGCGCACAGGAGGGCGATGATTGCGCAGGCGTTCGTTCGGGCGGGATGTTCGAAGTCGAGATCGTTCGAGGCTGTGACACGTTCGGGTGCCTGCGTGGGTGTCTGTCCAGCGACGCGGGTTGCCATCTGTGAAGCATCCCGTGATGGTGGTGGTCGGTGTTGGTAGGCACGCCGGATCGCCATTCGTTTGAATGACACGGGACGCCAACGTAGCAGGTCTTTACTGGTACAGCTTCGCCCACTGCTGAATCGTTGGCTCCAGATATGGCGGATAGTGCACCTCACGAGGCGAAGGGTTCTCCAAGTTGATCGCCTGAGCTTCAAACAGGGCCACTGCGCACTCCGTCATGTTCACCGCACTTGCCAGGCTGTCTGCTGCAAAATAGTGCGGCTCGTTGAACTCGTGCATGTACTCCAACGCCCATTTGAGGCCGTGAACGAGGCTGGAAGCGATCGAGTAGAAGCTACGGCCTTGGGCGCGCATGTCGACTAGCTGAGTCTCGCTCTCAACGTGGATCGGCGGGTTGTCGGCAACCCAGTCGGACGCATCGTGCACGAGCTTGGTGAAGCCTTCCCACTTCTGCGGCTTGAGTGACCGTATGAGTGCTTGCCGTTCCAGCACGTTGCTGGAATGCGTTTCGAAGCTCCCATAGCGCTCGGCTGGGATCATCTGCGCACCACTGTCGTGGGCCTCGTTGACTAGTTTGTGATAGTTCGCCTGTTCCCGAAGTTCGTTGGCTGTGAGGGTGATGCACCGCCGATAGCGTTCATCGGGATCGGTGGGGCTGAGCATCCAAATGGTCCGGGCTGCGGACTCGTATGCGGCTCGGCAAAGGGTCGCGATCGACGTGAATCGACGCTTTCCACTGGTGTCCCACCCGGCGACGATGTGGGCGACGGTAGCTATGTTCTCTGCTGCGTTCATGGCGGGAAACAGTGCGGCCTCTGTGACTAGTTGCCCGCCGAACGCCTCAGGGAACCGAGAGTCGGCGAGAGTTAAGGGGCTGCCCGGCTGTGGTGGTTGGGGTCGTACTGCCCACTTGTGGAGTGCTTCGCTGCGGTCCGCCCTTTGTCTGATCCGCGCCATCGTTGGCCCGAGGCCCATGAGGTGGGTGAGTGCCTGACGCAGTTGCTCTACTTGCTCCACGATTTCCCCCTGCTGATTCGTTGCCGTCGAAGAGCATTGCAGATTCCACCGACATGTTTAGCGAACAGCGAGAGCCCCGCCCGTCCGTGATGGATGAGCGGGGCTCTTTCGTCGTGTCTGGGGCCTAGCTGGTGACTGCCGTCAATGCAGCGCGGAGGTGCGGCGAACCCGTCTCGTAAGCCTGCGTCAGAGCGCTGATCTGCTCCTTCTCGTCTGCGCGGAGGGGGTCGGCTTCCGCGTCTGCGAGAACCTGGTTGAGGTGGCCGGCGGCGATGAGTTCCTGGAGGTCTGCGGCGGTGAGGTCTAGTTCCTGGTCGCCGCTGATGATGGTGATCAAGTCCCCATCGCGGGTGGCGACGATGCTGGTTCCGTTGGTGGTGGTGATGTTCAAAGCTGACTCCTGTTCTCGTTGAGTTGGTTTGTGCTGCACGGTGTGCAGGTGGTGGGGTCTAGAGCGGGGCGGACACCTGGCGGTGGCAGAAGCCGTAACCCCACCCCGGAACAACCCACGAACCACATCCCCGTATCGCGTCAGGCCAACACCGATAGCCCGTCCACGGCTTGTGGGCGAGCTTGGGTGTCGGACCCGTACCTGTGGTGTGCACCCCTCAGGTCGGGCGTCCCTCCCGGTTGAGGGCATGTGGAGCACCGGGGATTGCTGGTTTGCGTCGGGCAGTCCTGTGGACGACGAGCGGAGCGATCCACTCCGAACCCCACGGGCGGGCCGTGGAGAACGGGGCAGGCCGCTACGTCGCGTACCAGCCCAACGTGATGATGAGATGCGCGGCGCCAAGCATGGCGGCATAGAAGGTGGCCATGAGGGCGGCGGTAAGTGCGTAGACGCGGGTCGACTCGAACCTGTCGGTGGTGCGCGCTAGCGTTGATCTGGGCATGGCGGGTGCATCCGTTCGTGTCCCGACCCCCGTAGCGCTCCAACGCTGGCGGGGGTCACCTATTGGTGGGGGTGAACGGACGCAATGCCCCAGGTGTGGACAAGCTCTTGCCCCATCCGGCCCCATGTGTGGGGCAAAAGGGCAACTTCAGAAGGTCAAAAAGAGCTTTGACCTGGCGTTTCGTGGTGCCCTCGGTGAGACTCGAACTCACACTGCACGGGTTTTGAATCCGTTTCCTCTGCCAATTGGGATACGAGGGCTGGTGCGGATACCGACTGTAGATGATCCGTTCGTCACGTCAAGCACCGGTACCCTGCAAGGGGCTGTCCGACGGCTGGAACGATCGTGTCGGCAGTTGGCTGCCGAACGAAGGGAGAGGCCGACGATGAACGATCCGGTCGGGCAGGAGCGCCGTCCGGCGTCACGCCGTGTTGTGGTGGCCGAGGACGAGGTGCTGATCCGGATGGACCTCGTCGAGATGCTCCGCGAGGAGGGCTACGACGTGGTCGGCGAGGCCGGCGACGGGCAGCGTGCCGTCGAACTCGCCGAGGAGTTACGCCCCGACCTGGTGATCATGGACGTCAAGATGCCCCGCCGCGACGGGATCGACGCGGCGTCCGAGATCGCGGCGAAACGCATTGCGCCGGTGGTGATCCTGACGGCCTTCAGTCAGCGTGAACTCGTCGAACGGGCCCGGGACGCCGGCGCCATGGCGTACCTGGTCAAGCCGTTCTCCAAGGCGGATCTGGTGCCCGCCGTCGAACTGGCCGCCAGCAGGTTCTCGGAGATCTCCGCCCTCGAGGCCGAGGTCGCCAGCCTCACCGAGCGTTTCGAGACCCGCAAGCTCATCGAGCGGGCCAAGAGTGTGCTGATGACGTCCCAGTCGCTCACCGAACCGGAGGCGTTCAAGTGGATCCAGCGCGCCGCGATGGACCGGCGCACCACCATGAAGGTCGTCGCGGAAGTGATCCTCGAAACCCTCGGCGGACGGTGAACACTGCGCTACCGGCGTGTTTCCGCCGCCGCTCCCGCTGACCGCGCGGTTCGCCGGGCGTGGGTGCGTTCGGCCTGTTCGGGGCCTGTCGATCCTCTCCGCCCTCGCGCGCCGGGTGCGTTTGCCGGTCGGTAACGCTCGAAACACGAATCCCGCCACGTCGATTCATTGCGGTGCAAGGAGATAGCGGCGACGCTATGTTCTCTCCGAAGCTGGCGTGGTCGGCACCTGACGACCCGTCGGAGAGCGCAGAGAACGGGAGGTGGACCGTGCATCGTCGTGCAGCGCGAGGCGCGTTGGTTCTGGGAGTCGCCGCAACCCTCGCCGTGGCGGGGTGTAGCAGCAAGTCGACCGACAGTGGATCGTCCGGGACCGGCACCGGTGCGGCCGGCAGCGGGTTGAGCATTCAGCCGCAGGTACTTCTCGACGCGGCAGGCGCCGAGGTCTCGTCCACGGACGTCACCGACGCCGCCGACCCGGCCGGCAGCGGCAACGCCACCTGCCAGGGGGTGTCCATCGCGATGGCCGGCGCGCTGACCGGCGCCAACGCGGCCCTCGGTCAGAACATCCTCTACGGCGCGAAACTGGCGCTCGACAAGCACAACAAGAACAACCCGAACTGCCAGGTCGAGATCAAGCAGTTCGACACCGAGGGCGACCCACAGAAGGCCACACAGGTCGCACCGAACATCGTCAGCGACCAGTCCGTCATCGGACTGCTCGGTCCGGCATTCTCCGGCGAGACGAAGGCCACCGGCGCGGTGTTCAACCAGGCCGGGTTGCCGTTCCTCACCGCGTCCGCAACGAACCCGACGCTCACCGAGAACGGCTGGACCACCTTCTTCCGCGGTCTCGGCAACGACAACAGTCAGGGCTCGGTCGTCGCGAAGTATCTGACCGGCACCCTCGGCAAGCAGCAGGTCTGCGTGATCCAGGACGACTCCGACTACGGCGTCGGCCTCGCGCGGGTGGTCACCGAGAGCCTCGGGCCCGCCGCCGACCCGGCCTGCTCGGCGAGCGTGAAGACCGGTCAGAAGGACTTCTCGGCGACCGTCGCGCAGATCAAGGGCGAGGACCCGGACGCGGTCTGGTTCTCCGGGTACTACGCGGAGGCCGCACCGTTCGTGACCCAGTTGCGGGAGGGGGGTGTCACCGCGCTGTTCAGCTCCGGTGACGGCACTAACGATCCCGAGTTCGTCAAGCAGGCCGGCGAGTCCTCCAAGGAGGCGATCCTGACCTGCCCGTGCATCCCCGCTCCCGACGCCCTCGCCGAGCAGTACGAGGCGCTCAACGGGCAGGCGCCCGGCGTCTACTCCGTCGAGGGCTACGACCTGACCACGATCATGCTCGCCGCGATCGACTCCGGTGTGAAGGACCGCGCAGGCATGCTCGACTTCGTCCGCAACTACAACGGCCAGGGTGTCGGCAAGCGCTACCAGTGGAATGCTCAGGGTGAGCTCGCGAACGCGCTCATCCAGATCTACGAGGTCAAGTGACCGTCGGCCGACCGGGCATGTTCGCGGTGCCCGGTCGGCCGTCGTAGCCGACCTTCTTCCACACCAGTGAACGAGAGACCGCGATGATCGCGACCGCACTCGCCGACTCGACCGCCCTGTACGCGGGCAGCGTCGACCTCCTCGCCGGCAACATCGACTTCAACATCGAAGGACTGACGAAGAGCTTCTGGCAGTTGACCGTCGACGGCCTGAGCTACGGCGCCATCTACGCGCTCGTCGCCATCGGATACACCCTCGTCTACGGTGTGCTGCGCCTGATCAACTTCGCGCACTCCGAGATCTTCATGCTCGGGCTGTTCGGCCAGTACGTGGCGCTGCAACTGCTCGGGTTCGCCCCCAGCGGCAACGTGTACAACGAGGGCGTCGTGATGACCGTCGTGTTCCTCGGCCTTGCCATGATCTTCGGCATGGCGGTCTCCGGCACCGCCGCAGTCGGCCTCGAACGGGTCGCCTACCGCCCGCTGCGCCGACGCGGCGCCAAACCCCTCGTCTTCCTCATCACGGCGATCGGAATGTCGTTCGTGATCCAGGAATTCGTGCACTACGTGCTGCCGAAGATCTGGCCCGGCCTGGGCGGCACCAACGCGCAGCAGCCGATCAAGCTGGTACAGCCGGTCGAGGTGTTCTCGATCGGCGGGGCATCGGTCACGAACGTCACGTTGGTGATCATCGTCGCCGCGCTGGTGCTGACCGCCGCAACGGACATGCTGATCAACCGCAGCAAGTTCGGCCGCGGTATCCGAGCCGTCGCCCAGGACCCCGACACCGCCACGCTGATGGGCATCTCCCGGGAACGGGTCATCATGCTCACCTTCCTGATCGGCGGACTCCTCGCCGGCGCCGCCGCAATGCTCTACGCGCTGAAGATCCCCTCCGGGATCATCTACAACGGCGGATTCATCCTCGGTATCAAGGCGTTCTCCGCAGCCGTCCTCGGCGGCATCGGCAACCTGCGCGGCGCCCTGATCGGTGGACTCCTGCTCGGGCTGATGGAGAACTACGGGCAGGTCGTCTTCGGTACGGAATGGCGGGACGTCGTCGCGTTCGTGCTGCTGATCGCGGTGCTGATGTTCCGGCCGACCGGGATCCTCGGCGAGAGCCTCGGGAGGGTGCGGGTATGAGCGTCGACGAGGCGACCGCCCAGGCGCCCGGGCGGAACAGCGGCGGTACCGCCCGAGGCCGCGGTGTCGGTGACGCGATCCGGGAGTGGTGGAACGGGCTCGCCCGGCCGATGCAGTGGTTGGTCGGTGTTCCCCTGATCGCGCTGATCGCGATCCTGCCGGTGTGGCGGCCGCCGCTGTTGGACACCCCGGGCACCGACTTCGGTGGTGTGATGGCCCAATTTGCGATGGTCGCGCTCATCGCGATCGGGTTGAACGTGGTGGTCGGCCAGGCGGGGCTGCTCGACCTCGGCTACGTCGGCTTCTACGCCGTCGGCGCCTACACCGTGGGGCTGCTGACCAGCCCGAACAGTCCGTGGAACAAGATGGGCACCAGCGCCTTCTTCTCCACCGACTGGGCGTGGCTGTCGTGTCTTCCGCTCGCGGTCGCGATCACCGCGATCACCGGCCTGATACTCGGCACCCCGACCCTGCGACTACGCGGCGACTACCTGGCGATCGTCACACTCGGGTTCGGCGAGATCGTCCGGTTGCTCGCCGACAACCTCACCGACGTCACCAACGGCGGTCAGGGCCTGTCCCAGATCGCCTACCCGCACGTCGGCGAGTCGGAGGCGAATCCGTACGGGGTGTTCTCCGCCGGCAACACCGGCGGCAACGTGAACTCCGGCGTGTGGTGGTTCTGGGTCGGCATGGCGATGGTGATCGTGGTGCTGCTGATCGTCGGCAACCTCGAACGCAGTCGCGTCGGCCGGGCCTGGGTGGCGATCCGGGAGGACGAGGACGCCGCCGAGATGATGGGGGTGCCCACCTTCAAGTTCAAGCTCTGGGCGTTCACGATCGGCGCCTCGATCGGTGGGCTGTCGGGAGCGCTGTACGCCGGGCAGGTGCAGTTCATCAACCCGACCGGCTTCAACGTCATCAACTCGATGCTGTTCCTGTGCGCGGTCGTCATCGGCGGCCAGGGCAACAAGCTCGGCGTCATCGTCGGTGCGTTCGTCATCGTGTATCTGCCGAACCGCGCGATGTCGATCCACGTCGGCGACCAATCGCTCGGCGACTACAAGTACCTGTTCTTCGGACTCGCGTTGGTGATGCTGATGATCTTCCGGCCCCAGGGCCTGTTCCCGGCGCGTCAGAAACTGCTCGCCTACGGCAGGCAGGTCTACCAGGCGGTGCGCAGACCGGCCACCCGGACGGAACCGGCGACCGACGGAGGTGCGCGGTGACCGCGGGACCGGGCGCCGGCGACGCGATGTTCGACAACGAGGACATGGCGGCGCAGATGGCGCCCGAGACGGACGTCCCGACAGCCGGGGTGGTGGACGTCGCCGCACTCGACCCCGCCCTGGTCGATCCCGACGCAGTCGCGGAAGTCGTTGCCCCGCAGCGAGACATCCGGGTCGAAGAGGGTTCGGCCCTGCTGCGCACCGACGGGTTGACCGTGAAGTTCGGTGGCCTCGTCGCCCTCGACGACGTGAGCTTCGAGATCCGCCGCGGCGAGATCCTCGGACTGATCGGTCCGAACGGCGCAGGCAAGACCACCTGCTTCAACGCCATCACCGGCGTCTACAAGCCGTCCGCAGGCTCGGTGACCTTCGACGGCAGGCCCCTCACCGCGTCATCCCCCCGTCGCTTCGCTCGCCCCAGGGCGACCAAGCGCAACGAGATCACCCGGCTCGGGATCGCCCGCACCTTCCAGAACATCCGGCTGTTCGGGGAGATGACGGCGCTCGAGAACGTCGTCGTCGGCACCGATGCGCGGCACCGGACCTCGGTGCCCGGTGCGATCTTCCGCACCGCCCGGCACCGGCGCGAGGAACACGACGCCGTCGAGCGCGGCATGGCGCTGCTCGAGTTCGTCGGCATCGCGCCGCGGGCGGTGGAGAAGGCCCGCAACCTCTCCTACGGCGACCAGCGCCGGCTGGAGATCGCCCGGGCGCTCGCCACCGAACCGAAACTGCTGTGCCTGGACGAGCCCGCCGCCGGGTTCAACCCGAGCGAGAAGGCCGCGTTGATGGACCTGATCCGCAAGATCCGCGACGACGGCTTCACCGTGTTGCTGATCGAACACGACATGCGGCTGGTGATGGGGGTGACCGACCGGATCGTGGTGCTCGAGTTCGGCCGCAAGATCGCCGACGACCGGCCCGCCGCGATCCGGGAGAACCCGGCCGTGGTCGCCGCCTACCTGGGGGTTCCCGATGATGAACCAGCCTGATCCGAATCCCGTCGTGGAGGCCGCGCCGCTGCTCGAGGTCGCCGACATGGTCGTGAGCTACGGCCGGATCCGCGCGCTGCACGGCATCTCGCTGCAGGTGCGCCGGGGCGAACTGGTCACCCTCCTCGGCGCCAACGGGGCGGGCAAGTCCACCACCATGCGGGCGCTGTCGGGGCTGTTGCCGCTGGGCGGCGGCCGGATCGTGTTCGACGGCCGGGACATCACCCACGTCAAGGCGCACGAGCGGGTCGGGCTCGGCGTCGTGCAGGTGCCGGAGGGGCGCGGAGTGTTCCCCGGGATGACCGTGCAGGAGAACCTCGACATGGGTTGCTATGCACGCACATTCGACAGCAAGGCGGAGTACGCGCAGCGGCTGGACTGGGTGTTCGAACTGTTCCCACGACTCGGGGAGCGACGTGCGCAGGTCGGTGGCACGATGTCCGGCGGCGAGCAGCAGATGCTCGCGATCGGGCGGGCGCTGATGGCCCGGCCGCGGCTGCTGATGCTCGACGAACCGTCGATGGGGCTGGCGCCGATGGTGATCGCCCAGATCTTCCGGATCATCGCCGAGATCAACGCACAGGGCACCACGATCCTGCTCGTCGAACAGAACGCGCAGCAGGCGCTGCGCCGCACCGACCGCGCGTACATCCTCGAGACCGGGGAGATCACCAAGACCGGCACCGGTGCCGAACTGCTCGCCGACCCGGCGGTCAAGCACGCCTACCTCGGTGTCGGGTGATGTGTGCCCGGTGTCCGTTGCCATCCTGTCGGGGTCGCTCCCTAGACTCACTGCGGTGAGCCCGACAACGTCCCCCGCATCCCACCTCGACCCCTCCGTCACCGATTCCGGCGACAAGCCGACGCTGCTGCTCCTCGACGGACACTCGCTGGCCTACCGAGCGTTCTTCGCCCTGCCTGCGGAGAACTTCAAGACACACAGCGGGCAGACCACCAACGCGGTGTACGGGTTCACCTCGATGCTGATCAACCTGCTGCGTGACGAGCAGCCGACGCACGTCGCGGCCGCTTTCGACGTGTCCCGGCAGACGTTCCGTGCGGAGGCGTTCCCCGAGTACAAGGCGAACCGCGCGAAGACCCCGGACGAGTTCAAGGGGCAGGTCGAGATCACCAAGGAGGTGCTCGGCGCGATGGGCATCCCGGTGATGGCCGAGGCCGGCTTCGAGGCCGACGACATCATCGCCACCCTGACCACACAGGCAACGGAGCAGGGCTTCCGGGTGCTGGTGTGCACCGGCGACCGGGACTCGCTGCAGCTCGTCACGGACGACGTGACGGTCCTGTACCCGCGCAAGGGCGTCTCGGACCTGACCCGCTTCACCCCGGCGGCCGTTGAGGAGAAGTACGGCCTCACCCCGCGGCAGTACCCGGATTACGCGGCGTTGCGCGGGGACCCGTCCGACAACCTGCCGGGTATCCCGGGCGTGGGGGAGAAGACCGCGGCCAAGTGGATCCGGGAGTACGGCTCCCTGACCGAACTGGTGGACCGGGTCGACGAGGTGCGCGGCAAGGTCGGCGATTCGCTGCGCGCGAACCTGTCGTCGGTGGTGATGAACAGGCAGCTCACCGAGATGGTGCGCGACGTCCCGCTGCCCTACACCCCGGAGCAGCTGGCGCTCGCGCCCTGGGACCGGGACAAGATCCACGCGCTGTTCGACGACCTCGAGTTCCGCGTGCTGCGGGACCGCCTGTTCGACACCCTCGCGTCCGCCGAACCCGAGGCCGAGGAGGGCTTCGAGGTGCGTGGCGGCGTGCTGGCCCCCGGCGAGGTCGCGGCGTGGCTGGCCGAGCACGTCAGCGACGGGGCCCGCGCCGCGCTGTCCGTGGTCGGCAGTGGTGCCCCCTACGGCGGTGACGTGACCGCGCTCGCGATCGCCGCGGCCGACGGCGAGGGTGGCTACATCGTGGCGTCCACCGTCACCGAGGAGGACGAGGAGGCGCTGGCCCAATGGCTGGGGGACGTCGAAGCTCCGAAGGCCCTGCACGAGGCCAAGGCCGCGATCCACGCCCTGCACGGCCGCGGCTGGGGTCTCGGCGGGCTGACCAGCGACACCGCGCTCGCCGCGTATCTGGTGCGGCCCGGCCAGCGTAGCTTCAACCTGGACGACCTCTCGTTGCGCTACCTCAAGCGGGAACTGCGGGTCGAGGACGGCGGCGAGGCGCAGCTCTCGTTGCTCGACGACGAGGACAACGCCGAGGCGAAGGCCGCGGAAACCGAGATCCTGCGCGCCCGTGCGGTTCTCGACCTGGCCGCCGCGTTCGACACCGAACTCGCCGCGATCGAGTCGGCGCGACTGCTCACCGATCTGGAATTGCCGCTGCTCGAGGTCCTCGCCGACGTCGAAGGCACCGGCATCGCCGTCGACACCGACCACCTGCATGATCTGCAGTCCACGTTCGCGGACCGGGTCGCGGCGGCCGCGAACGCCGCCTACGAGGTGATCGGCGAACAGATCAATCTCGGGTCGCCGAAGCAGCTCCAGGTGGTGCTGTTCGAGAAGCTCGAGATGCCGAAGACGAAGAAGACCAAGACCGGGTACACCACGGACGCGGCGGCGCTCGAGTCGCTCTTCGAGAAGACCCAGCACCCGTTCCTCGAGCACCTGCTCGCACATCGGGACGCGACCCGGCTCAAGGTCACCGTCGACGGCCTGCTCAAGTCCGTCGCGGACGACGGCCGCATCCACACCACGTTCAACCAGACGGTCGCCGCGACCGGACGCCTGTCCTCGACCGAGCCGAACCTGCAGAACATCCCGGTCCGCACGGATGCGGGCCGGCAGATCCGCTACGGCTTCGTCGTCGGCGCAGGCTACGAGTCGCTGATGACCGCCGACTACAGCCAGATCGAGATGCGCATCATGGCGCACCTGTCGAAGGACGAGGGTCTGATCGAGGCGTTCAACACCGGTGAGGACCTGCACAGCTTCGTCGGTTCACGCGCGTTCGGGGTGCCGATCGAGGAGGTCACCGCCGAGCTGCGGCGCCGCGTCAAGGCGATGTCGTACGGCCTGGCCTACGGCCTGAGTGCCTACGGGCTGGCGCAGCAGCTCAAGATCTCCACCGAGGAGGCGAAGTCGCAGATGGACGCTTACTTCGCCCGGTTCGGTGGGGTGCGCGACTACCTGCACGAGGTGGTCGAGCAGGCCCGCAAGGACGGCTACACCTCGACGCTGTTCGGTCGCCGCCGCTACCTGCCGGACCTGAACTCCGACAACCGGCAGCGCCGCGAGGTCGCCGAACGTGCCGCCCTCAATGCCCCCATCCAGGGCACTGCCGCCGACATCATCAAGGTCGCGATGATCGACGTGCAGGCTGCGCTGCGCGAGTCGGGCCTGCGGTCCCGGATGCTGCTGCAGGTGCACGACGAGCTGGTGCTCGAGGTCGCCGCCGGCGAGCGGGAGGCGGTCGAGGCGCTGGTTCGGGAGAAGATGGCCGGCGCGATCGAACTGTCCGTGCCGCTGGACGTCTCGGTCGGGGACGGCCGCAGCTGGGACGCGGCGGCGCACTGATGACGGGAGAACTCTGACGATGGCGGTGCTCGTCTGCTTCCACGCCCACCCCGACGACGAGGTGTTCATCACCGGCGGGGTCATCCGGCAGGCCTCCGACGCCGGTCACCGCGTCGTGCTGGTCACCGCCACCGACGGGGCGCTCGGTGAGGTGCCCGACGGGATCCTGACCCCGGGGGAGACCCTCGCGCAGCGCCGCCGCGCCGAGCTGGACCGGTCCGCTGCCGCGCTCGGAGTGCACCGCGTCGTCCCGCTGCACTACCGCGACTCCGGGATGGCGGGCACCGACGACAACACGCACCCCGACGCGTTCTGCAACGTCGACGTCGAGGTCGCGGCGGGACGACTGGCCGAGGTGCTGGCCGAGGAGTCCGCGGACGTGGTCACGATCTACGACCCGAACGGCGGCTACGGGCACCCCGACCACATCCAGGTCCACCGGGTCGGCGTCCGCGCCACCGAACTGGCCGGTGTGGCCCGCGTCTACGAGGCGGCGGTCAACCGCGACCACATGAAGCGGATGATCGCCGCGAACCCGGCCTGGTCGGAGGAGGCGCAGCCGCCGGACGTCGACACCTTCGGCCTGCCCGAGGACCAGATCACCACGGTCGTGGACGTCTCCGGCCAGATCGACTCCAAGCGGGCGGCGATGCTCGCGCACGCCACCCAGGTCGGCGATTTCGGACCGTTCCTCGCGATGCCCGTGGAGCAGTTGCGCTCCGCCTTCGGTCTCGAGTGGTTCCGCCGTCGTGGCATGCCCGGCGGCTACACGGAGACTGCGCTCGCCCTGTGACGCGTGCCCCGTGACCGGGGCTCGGCAGACGACATCGGCCCCGTGACGGCGAACGTCACGGGGCCGATGTACTGGTGGACTACGCCTCCTGCTGCGCGGCGATCTGCTTGCGTACCTCGTCCATGTCGAGGGCCTTGACCTGGGTGACCAGGTCCTCCAGCGCTGCCTGCGGCAACGCGCCGGGCTGCGAGAACACCAGGATGCCCTCACGGAACGCCATGATCGTCGGGATCGAGCGGATGTTCGCGGCCGCGGCCAGGCCCTGTTCGGCCTCGGTGTCCACCTTGCCGTGCACCACGTCCGGGTGTGCCTCCGAAGATGCCTCGAAGGTGGGGGCGAACTGGCGGCACGGGCCGCACCACGACGCCCAGAAGTCGACCAGCACCACGTCGCTGCCGGTGACGATCTCGTCGAAGTTCTGCTGGGTCAGGGTCTGGGTAGCCAAGGGAAATCCTCTCTCCGCCGGCGCCGGGGCCGGGTGGGTGCAGCCTGCGCTGCCGTCGAGCGGTTCAACGCACGACCGTCGCCCATTCTTCCCGACCGCTTCCGGAACTCCCGGTTGCCGCGACCCAAGGCCGCCGTCGCCACCGGTCAGGCGATGCGCCATTCCCGTTTCGCGTCGCCGTCCCATCGGCGGATCCCGTCCGCCTTGCCGGAGCTGTGCGCAGGCGTCAACAGGTTCACCGCCGGCCCTATCTCGTCCGGGAACACCCGCCGGGCGAGGGTGATGTGCGGGGTCCAGTCGCCGGGGTGGATGTGCGCGGGGATGCCCGGACTCGCGTGCAGTACCCGAAAAATGCTCCGCTGCAACGCCAGCAGTCCGGCCGTGGGAATCACCAGATACGACAGGGTCTTTCGGTGCCCTCCGAAGATCACCACGCCGCCGAGTGACAGCCGCAGGTCCGGGGCGGCCAGCTGCTGTTGCAGCAGCAGATCGGTTTCCGGCTCGATGTGCTGGGCCACCGCGAGGGTGATGTGTGGCCGGTTCGTCGACTTGCGGACGACGTCCTGGCTCGGTAGCGCGGCATCGGACAGTCGCCTCCACTCCCGGCGAATCGCCGTGTCGAGGTCGGCGTCGAGCAGCAGTTCCACGGACTGCACCATGCTGAGCAATGATGGTCGGGTGAACCCCTCGAGCGCAATCACACGCGAGCCGACGCGCCTGGGTCTGCTCGCCGGCGACGGCATCGGCCACGAGATCGTGCCCGCCACCCGGCGGATCGTCGACACCGCCGTCGCCGCCGCCGGCGAGCCCCCGATCGAGTGGGTCGAGCTGCCGATCGGCCAGGGCGCGATCTCGTCCCACGGCACACCGATCCCCGACGAGACCCTCGACGCACTCGAAGGGCTGGACGGCTGGGTGCTCGGCCCACACGACAGCGCCGCCTACCCCGAGCGGTTCCGCGGGACCCTGACGCCGGGCGGCACCATCCGCAAACGGTTCGACCTGTTCGCCAACATCCGCCCCGCCCACGCCTTCGCCGGGATCCGGGCCACCGTGCCGGACATGGACCTGGTCATCGTCCGCGAGAACACCGAGGGCTTCTACGCGGACCGCAACATGCACACGGGCAGCGGCGAATTCATGCCGACGCCCGATGTCGCACTCGCCGTCGCCGTGTTCACCCGCAGGGCCTGCGAGCGGATCGCCCACACGGCCTGCGAACTCGCCGCCAGTCGTCGCGGACGGCTGACGGTGGTGCACAAGACCAACGTGCTGGCGCTGACCACCGGACTGTTCCGGGACGTGTGCGTCGAGGTCGCCGACCGGTACCCGGGCGTGCACGTGGACACCGAACATGTCGACGCGATGGCCGCGCACCTGGTCCGGCGTGGCGCCGACTTCGACGTCGTGGTGACGGAGAACATGTTCGGTGACATCCTGTCCGACCTGGCGGGGGAGTTGTCGGGGTCGCTCGGCACCGCGCCGTCCCTGAACGCCTCTCGGACGCAGGCGATGGCACAGGCGGCACACGGCGCCGCCCCCGACATCGCCGGCCGCAACCGCGCCAACCCGACCGCGCTGATGCTGTCGGCGGCGATGCTGCTCGACTGGCTGTCCGCCCATCGCGAAACCGGCGAGTCCGGTGACACCGGCGGCGGCACCGGCCGGCTCGGCGGCGACACCGGCGGGCTGGCGCGGGCGGCCGGGCGCATCCGGCGCGCCGTCAGCGACACCCTCGCCGCCGGCGTCGCGACCGCCGACCTCGGCGGCCTGGCGTCGACGGCCGAATTCACCGAAACCGTGGGCGCGCGAATACTGCGGCGGTGACCGGCCTGCCAGTACGCTGCGAAGGGTGCGGTCCTCGCCGGCGGGTGTGACGACGTCGGTGCGTCGATTCCCCCGGCGCGCCCGGTCTTTCGGTGTCCTGGTCGCCGTGCTGATCGCGGTCACCGGCTGCGTGCACAACAGCGAGGGTCTGGTCCCGCCCGAGACGGTCCACGTGGACCGGGTCGACGAGATCGCCGCCCAGGTGCCGCCGCAGGTGCGCGACAGCGGCAGGCTGAAGATCGGCGTGAACGTCCCGTACGCGCCCAACGAATTCAAGGACGAGAACGGCAACATCGTCGGGTTCGACGTCGACCTGATGAACGCGGTCGCCGCCACCCTCGGGCTGCGCGCCGAGTTCATCCAGGCCGACTTCGACAAGATCATCCCGGCCGTGCAGGCCGGCACCTACAACGTCGGGATGTCCTCGTTCACCGACACCCTCGAACGGCAGAAGACGGTGGACTTCGTCGACTACTACACCGCCGGCGTCCAGTGGGCCCAGCGCACCGGTGAACCGGTCGACCCCAACGACGCCTGCGGGCTGCGGGTCGGGGTGCAGACCACCACCACCGAGGACATCGACGAGGTGCCCGCCAAGAGTGAGGCCTGCGTCGCCGCCGGGAAGCAGCCGATCGCGAAGATCAAGTACGACAGCCAGGACGACGTGTCCAACGCGCTGATCCTGGGCCGCATCGATGCCATGTCGGCGGACTCCCCGGTGACCGCGTACGCGATCAAGCGCAGCGACGGCAGGCTCGAGAACGCGGGGGAACAGTTCGACTCGGCGCCCTACGGGTGGCCGGTGGCCAAGGGTTCGCCGCTCGCGCCGGTGCTGGCGCAGGCGCTGCAGCACCTCATCGACACCGGCGCCTACAAGCAGATCGCCGACAACTGGGGAGTCGGCTCGGGCACCGTCACCACCGCGCAGATCAACAGCGCGACGAGCTGACCCGGGTCACGGTAGGAAGGCGGAGGGCAATGGCACAGGACACGGCATCCGAACCCGCGCTCGCGGACGAGCCCGAACCGATCCGCGCGATCCCGCTCCGCCATCCCGGCCGCTGGATCGCTGCCGTCGTCGTGGTCGTGCTCGTCGCCCTGTTCGTCTACGGCGCCGCCACGAACGAGGCTTTCGCCTGGGACGTCTACGGCCGGTACCTGTTCGACGCCCGGATCACCGAAGGTGCCCTACGGACCATCGAACTGACCGTGCTCGCGATGCTCATCGCGGTGGTGCTCGGGGTGATCCTCGCGGTGATGCGCCTGTCGCCGAATCCGGTGCTGCGCACCGCGGCGTGGGTGTACCTGTGGATCTTCCGCGGCACACCGGTGTACGTGCAGTTGGTGTTCTGGGGCCTGTTCCCGTCGATCTACAAGAACGTCGCCCTCGGCGTGCCGTTCGGCCCACAGTTCGTGCACTTCGACCTCCAGGACCTGCAGGCCGCGTTCCTGTTCGCAGTCGTCGGACTGGGACTCAACGAGGCCGCGTACATGGCCGAGATCGTGCGCGCCGGAGTCGGTTCCGTCAGTGAGGGGCAGACCGAGGCGTCGACCGCGCTCGGCATGTCCTGGGCGCAGACGATGCGGCGCACCGTGCTGCCGCAGGCGATGCGGGTGATCATCCCCCCGACCGGCAACGAGCTGATCAGCATGCTCAAGACCACCTCGCTGGTCCTCGCCGTGCCCTACACGGGCGAGTTGTACGGGCGGGCCAGGGACATCTCCGGAGCCAACTTCCAGCCGATCCCGCTGCTGCTCGTCGCCGCCACCTGGTATCTCGCGATCACGAGCATCCTGATGATCGGGCAGTTCTACCTCGAACGGCACTACTCGAAGGGCCTGTCCCGGGTGCTCACGGCACGGCAACTGCAGGCCCTCGCGGATGCGCAGGCCGGGATGCCCGCCGGGCCGGGCGGCGGACAGGGAGGATGACCATGACTACTGCACCGACGACACCGATGGTGAAGGCCGACCGGGTGTGCAAGAGCTTCGGGGCGCTGAAGGTGCTGCGTGGGGTCACCCTCGAGATCGACCGCGGGCAGGTGCTGTGTCTGGTCGGGCCGTCGGGGTCCGGCAAGTCGACCTTCCTGCGCTGCATCAACCACCTCGAGCAGGTCAGCGCCGGGCGGCTCTACGTCGACGGCGAACTGGTCGGCTATTCCGAGCGCGGCGGCAAGCTCTACGAACTGCAGCCGCGGGCCGCGGCGCGGCAACGGCGCGACATCGGGATGGTGTTCCAGCACTTCAACCTGTTCCCGCACCGCACCGCGCTGGAGAACGTCGTCGAGGCGCCGATGCTCGTGAAGAAGGTGCGACGCAAGGACGCCCACACCCGGGCGATGGACCTGCTCGACCAGGTGGGGTTGGCCGCCAAGGCCGACGCATACCCGGCGCAGTTGTCCGGCGGTCAGCAGCAGCGGGTCGCGATCGCCCGGGCGCTGGCGATGGATCCGAAGCTGATGCTCTTCGACGAGCCGACCTCCGCGCTCGACCCCGAGTTGGTCGGCGAGGTGCTCGGCGTCATGAAGAACCTCGCGAAGGAGGGCATGACGATGGTCGTCGTCACCCACGAGATGGGATTCGCCCGCGAGGTCGCCGACCAGCTGGTGTTCATGGACGGCGGCGTTGTCGTCGAGTCCGGCGAGCCGCGGGCGATGCTGGCCGACCCCCGGCACGAGCGCACCAAGGCCTTCCTTTCCAAGCTCCTCTGACCGCCCCCGCCCGAGTGAAGGAAGCGTTCAGTCGATCAGATCGACTGGATGTTCCGTTCACTCGACTCGCTTGCTATCGTAGTGATATCACTTCGATAGCAAAGGGTGGATCGATGGAGCGTAGAGCTTTCCGACTGAACGGGTTCGCGGTACTGCTGGCGCTGACCGTGGGGACACTGATCGCCGCGGGACTCGTCCTCGCCGGCCTGCTCCTCGACACGACGATCGCCGTCCGGATCGTCTGCTGGGTCGTCGCCGGGCTGCTGGGTCTCGTGATCGCCGTCATCGCAACGGGATTCACGATCGTCAATCCGAACGAGGCGCGGGTGATCCAGTTCTTCGGACGCTACTTCGGGACGGTCTCGGACGACGGATTCAAGTGGGTGGTCCCACTGAGCATGAAGCGCCGGGTGACGCTGCGGGTTCGCAACTTCGAAACGTCCAAGCTCAAGGTCAACGATGCGGTCGGCAACCCGGTCGAGATCGCCGCGGTCGTGGTCTACAAGGTGATCGACAGCGGCAAGGCGATCTTCGCGGTCGACGACTACGAGGAGTACGTCGCGATCCAGTCGGAGGCAGCGGTGCGGCACCTGGCCACCACCCATCCCTACGACACCACCATCGTCCCGGCCGATTCCGAGGCCGCCGACGCCACCAGCCTGCGCGACGGCGCTCAGGTCGCCGCCGAACTGACCGCCGAACTGCGGGAGCGCACCGAACTCGCGGGCATCGAGGTCGTCGAGGCCCGCATCACGCACCTGGCGTACGCGCCGGAGATCGCGCAGGCCATGCTGGTGCGGCAGCAGGCCGCGCAGGTGGTCGCGGCCAGGGCGATGATCGTCGAGGGCGCGGTCGGGATGGTCGGGATGGCGCTGGACCGCCTGGCCGAACAGTCCGTCGTCGAACTCGACGAGGAGCGCCGCGCCGCGATGGTGTCGAACCTGCTGGTCGTCCTGTGCGGGGACAAGGCGACCCAGCCGGTCGTCAACACCGGCACCCTCTACGCCTGACCATGGCCGACGCGGACGAGGGGTCGGCGAGCCGGTCCAGGCCCGAGCGCAAGAAGGTGCTGCTGCGGCTGGACCCCGCCGTCTACGACGCGATCGCGAAGTGGGCGACCGACGACCTGCGCAGTGTCAATGCGCAGCTCGAATACGCGCTGCGGCGCGCCCTCGATGCGGCGGGCCGCTCGCCCCGCACGAAGGACTGACAAGCGTCTCGGCGGGAGGGGCGGGTCAGGCAGGCTTGTGGCAGACGAAGATGGCGGTGCCGGGGAACAGTTGCCCGCGCAGGGGGCTCCACTGTCCCCACTCGCGGTCCAGCCACTCGGGCCAATCCGGCTCGACGATGTCGCGCAGTTCGAGGCCGGCCGCGACGATCTCCCGAACCCGGTCGCCGATCGTGCGGTGGTGCTCTACATAGGTCGGAACGCCGGCCTCGTCGACCTCGACGTACGGGGTCCGGTCGAAGTAGGGGATCGTCGCGGTCAGCCCGCCCGGGCCGGGATCGTCGGGGAAGATCCACCGGATCGGGTGGTTCACCGAGAACACCCACCGGCCACCCGGCCGCAGCACCCGCGCGACCTCGCGCATCACCAGGGCGGAGTCGGCCACGAACGGCACCCCGCCGAACGCGGAGCAGGCGATGTCGAAGCTGGCATCGGCGAACGGCAGCGCCTCCGCGCCGGCCTGCACCAGCGGTACCCGCGGGCCACCGCGTGCCATCGCGGCGAGCCCGCGCTCGAGCATGCCGCGGGAGACGTCGAGGCCCACGGTCCGCGCACCCTGCCCGGCCAGCCAGCGCGCGCACGGTGCCGATCCGCAGCCGATCTCCAGCACGTCGCGGCCGGCGACGTCGCCGAGCAGGTGCACGTCGCCCTCGTGCAGGCCCTCCGGGCACCACACGAACTCACCGCCTGCCGAGTCGACGCCGAGGAACTCGCCGTGCGTGCGGTGGTAGTCGGCGGAGTCTGCGTCCCACCAGGCACGACTGGCGCGCTCGCTCTGGGCGGAGTCCACGCGGTGGCGGCTGAACCCGGCGGTGCCGAGGACGGCGTTGGCGGCGGCGTGGCGATCGTCGTCCGTGGTTTCGGGTGTGTCGGAATGCTCGGTCATCTCGACCTGCACGGTAGCGCGCCCGGCGCCTCGCGGTGCCACCCGGGTTTGCCCAGCTAGCATCGGGTCGCGTACCCTGATCCACGCGAGTGTCTGCCGTGCGGCATCTCTAGGGGGTCGTCGGCGGTCGTTCGTGGTCCGACAGAACACCATCAACCGATTGCCTATCCCTCCGGAGCACTTCACCAAATGCCCTCCACCACCGTCACCTCGCCGCAGGTAGCCGTCAACGACATCGGCTCTGCCGAGGATTTCCTCGCCGCCATCGATGCCACGATCAAGTACTTCAACGATGGCGACATCGTCGAAGGCACCATCGTCAAGGTCGATCGCGACGAGGTGCTGCTCGACATCGGTTACAAGACCGAAGGCGTCATCCCGTCCCGTGAGCTCTCCATCAAGCACGACGTCGACCCCAACGAGGTCGTCTCCGTCGGCGATGAGGTCGAAGCCCTGGTCCTCACCAAGGAGGACAAGGAAGGGCGCCTGATCCTGTCGAAGAAGCGCGCTCAGTACGAGCGTGCCTGGGGCACCATCGAGGAGCTCAAGGAGAAGGACGAGGCCGTCAAGGGCACCGTCATCGAGGTCGTCAAGGGCGGCCTGATCCTCGACATCGGGCTGCGCGGCTTCCTGCCTGCCTCGCTCGTCGAGATGCGTCGTGTCCGTGACCTCCAGCCGTACGTCGGCAAGGAGATCGAGGCCAAGATCATCGAGCTCGACAAGAACCGCAACAACGTGGTCCTGTCGCGTCGTGCGTGGCTCGAGCAGACCCAGTCCGAGGTCCGCAGCGAGTTCCTGCACCAGCTCCAGAAGGGCCAGGTCCGCAAGGGCTTCGTGTCCTCCATCGTCAACTTCGGCGCGTTCGTCGATCTCGGCGGTGTCGACGGCCTGGTGCACGTCTCCGAGCTGTCCTGGAAGCACATCGACCACCCGTCCGAGGTTGTCGAGGTCGGCAACGAGGTCACCGTCGAGGTTCTCGACGTCGATCTGGACCGCGAGCGCGTCTCCCTCTCGCTCAAGGCCACCCAGGAAGACCCGTGGCGTCAGTTCGCCCGCACCCACGCGATCGGTCAGATCGTGCCGGGCAAGGTCACCAAGCTGGTTCCGTTCGGCGCGTTCGTCCGCGTCGAGGAGGGCATCGAGGGCCTCGTCCACATCTCCGAGCTGGCCGAGCGCCACGTCGAGGTGCCGGACCAGGTTGTGGCCGTTGGCGACGACGCGATGGTCAAGGTCATCGACATCGACCTGGAGCGTCGCCGGATCTCGCTGTCGCTGAAGCAGGCGAACGAGGACTACAACGCCGAGTTCGACCCGTCGAAGTACGGCATGGCCGACAGCTACGACGAGCAGGGCAACTACATCTTCCCCGAGGGCTTCGACCCCGAGACCAACGAATGGCTCGAGGGCTTCGACAAGCAGCGTGAGGAGTGGGAGTCCCGCTACGCGGAGGCCGAGCGTCGCCACAAGATGCACACCGCTCAGATGGAGAAGATGGCTGCCGACGAGGCCGCCGAGGCGGCGGCCGGTGCGTCGGGCGCCAACTACTCCTCCGAGTCCGGTGCCACCGAGGGCCAGACCACCGGCTCCACCGAGGCCGCGGGCTCGCTGGCCAGCGATGCCCAGCTCGCTGCGCTGCGCGAGAAGCTGTCCGGCAACGCGTGACGTGATCGCCCGCTAGTCGGGTGGTGACCAGAAGGCCCCGGTCCTGTTCGCAGGACCGGGGCCTTCGACGTGCTCGGGCCGGGTGGGTCGGAGCCACGACAACGGGCGGGGGAGCCGCTCAGCCGCCCTGAGCGGCGATCATGTCGTCCAGCATCGCCGCCCGTTCGTCCAGGTCGTGAGCGGTGGGACTCGCCGCGTCCGGGAGATCGCGCCGCAGGTCGTCCTGCGTGGTGACGACCCAGGACGAGCGCTGCTCGGCCTGGTCCTTCGAGTAGACCCTGGTCTCGCCCTCCTCCAGGACCAACGTGGCACCGGGTACGGTGCTGGACAACAGTGTGCGCAGGTCATCGGCTGTGACAGTCATGTACTCACGGTAGAACCGGCGGGCCGAGGCCGCATCCCACGAAGGGGCACGAACGACGGCGACCCCACCCGCTCGCGGGTGGGGTCGCCGTCGTTCGGCCGATTGGGGCTCGGGTCAGTTCGCGGTGGCGGCGCCGGCGGCCCAGGTACCCTGCATCTCCGCGGTGCGCTTGCGGATCGATGCGAAACTGTGGCGAGCGGGGCTGAGCATCTGCGTGAACCAGTTGCGGTGGTGTTCCTGCAGGGCGGCGGCCACCTCGGGGATCAGGATGCAATGCACCCCGTCGACCATGCCAAGACGGTGCCGACCAGGCTGGGGAGAAGTGCTGCGCATGGTGTTCCTTCATCTCGATTTGGGTGGCCTGGCACGTCGTTCTCGAAGATAGTCGACGGGCGTGTGATCCCGGGTCATTTGGGCTGGATGGGCTTCGGGCGTGTTTGGTGACACACTGGGGTGCGTGTTACGAATCGGCCTCACGGGAGGCATTGGAGCTGGAAAGTCCACCGTGTCACGGATCCTCGGCGATCTCGGGGCCGTCGTCGTGGACGCCGACCTGATAGCGCGCGAAGTCGTGGAACCGGGCACCCCCGGACTGGCCGCTCTGGCAGCGGAGTTCGGTCCGGAGATACTGCAGCCCGACGGGCGGCTCGACCGACCGGCCCTGGCTGCCAAGGCGTTCGGTGACGAGGCGGCCCGCGGTCGACTCAACGGCATCTTACATCCCCTGATCGGTGCCCGGACCACCGCGTTGGTCGAATCGGCGCCTCCGGATTCCGTGGTGTTGCAGGACATCCCGCTGCTGGTCGAGGGGCGCATGGGGGCGATGTTTAATTTGGTCGTGGTGGTGTATGTCGACGCCGACGAACGAATCCGCCGTCTCGTCGAACTGCGCGGCATGCCGGAGGACGATGCGCGAGCACGGATCTCGTCTCAGGCGACCGACGAGCAACGTCGCGCCGCCGCCGACGTGTGGCTCGACAACAGCGGTCCGCCCGGCGCACTGGACCCGGCCGTGAAGGCACTGTGGGAGCGGCTGCAGCGATACGCGGAGAACATTGCGAATTCCGTTGTGGTGCGGGTGCCTCCGGTCCTGTCGCAGGCGGACCCGGAGTGGTCGGAGCAGGGGCGGAGGCTGGTCGAGCGGCTGCAATTCGTGTGCGGCGCCGACGCGGTCCGGATCGACCACGTCGGGTCGACCGCGGTGCCGGGCCTCGACGCCAAGGACGTGATCGATCTGCAGGTGACGGTCCGCAGTCTCGAAGCGGCCGACGAGTTGGCGGACCGATTGGCGAGGGCGGGGTTCCCGCGTGTCGATGCGGTGACCGGCGACGACCCGAAGCCGGTCTACGGGATCGGTGGTGAGGCGGATCCATCGTTGTGGGACAAGCGATTCCACGCTTCCGCCGATCCGGGTCGACCGGCGAACGTGCATCTGCGGGTGGACGGCTGGCCGGGGCAGCGCTTTGCGTTGGTGTTCCGGGACTGGCTGCGCGCCGACACGGACGTGCGTGACGAGTACCTGGCGATCAAGCGGACTGCGGAAGCGGCGGCGTCCGGTGAGCCGGACACGGCCGCCGCGACGGAACTGTACGTCGACGCCAAGACCCCGTGGTTCGACACCGCCTACCAGCGGGCCATGGCGTGGGCGGAGAGCACCGGTTGGGACGCGGGCGCGAGCGCCGGCTGACCGGACCGACGGGCCGCGTCAGCGCCAGCTGACCGGCATCCCTTCGGCCGCGAGCCAGGCGTCGAGGTCGTGGCCGTGGGCGGCGATGCCGTCCACGGCCCGGGTTGCGGTCGTGATGGCTCGTTCGGTGGTGCCGGCGTCGAGGAGGCCGGAGGTGTGGGCGGCGAGGAGTTCGTCGACGTCGAGCAGTTCGGTGTCGCGTCCGGTCCGCACCACCAGGTCCAGGTAGTGGTCCTCGGACCGCCACACGCGGTCGCCGCGGGTGAAGTCGCCGATGTCGACGTACCGGTCCTGGTCTCGGGCGTGGTACTGGCGGTAGTGGAAGATCGTCGCCCTCAGTCCCACGTCCGGCAGCAGCCACGACTCCAGGTAGTGGAAGTGCGGATGGTCGGCGTGGCGGGCCATGTACAGGCCCCACGGCTCGACCCGGTAACGCTCGACCTGCCGGACGAATCCCTTCGGGTCGGTGTTCGTGAGGTCGGCGAGGTTGAAGGCCTCGACCTTCGGGGCGTGCACATCCATGCCTGGAACCTATCGCGACCGGCCTCCCGGTGCCTTGCGCCGTGGCGGTGATCGTGTCGGACCCTGCGCCTACCCTGGTGCCATGGCGTTTGCATCCGAGCATCCCGTGGTGGCGCATTCCGAGTTTCGGCCGGTGGGGGAAATCGAGCGATCCGACGGCCGGTTCGAGGTGGTCAGCGAGCATCGGCCTGCCGGTGACCAGCCGCAGGCCATCGCGGAACTGACGCGGCGGCTCGGTGACGGGGAGAAGGACGTGGTGCTGCTGGGCGCCACAGGAACCGGCAAGTCCGCGACGACGGCCTGGCTGATCGAGCAGGTGCAGCGGCCGACGCTGGTGATGGCGCCGAACAAGACCCTCGCCGCGCAGTTGGCGAACGAGTTGCGTGAGATGTTGCCGAACAACGCCGTCGAGTACTTCGTCTCGTATTACGACTACTACCAGCCCGAGGCGTACATCGCGCAGACGGACACCTACATCGAGAAGGACTCGTCGATCAACGACGACGTCGAGCGGCTGCGACACTCCGCCACGTCGAGCCTGCTCTCCCGACGCGACGTCGTCGTGGTCGCCTCGGTGTCGTGCATCTACGGTCTCGGTACGCCGCAGTCGTACCTGGACCGCTCGATCCAACTCGACGTCGGGGTGGAGGTGCCGCGGGACTCGCTGCTGCGGCTGCTGGTGGACGTGCAGTACAACCGCAACGACGTCGCGTTCACCCGCGGCTCCTTCCGGGTGCGCGGTGACACCGTCGAGATCATCCCGTCGTACGAGGAACTGGCGGTGCGAATCGAGTTCTTCGGTGACGAGGTGGAGGCGCTGTACTACCTCCATCCGCTGACCGGGGACGTGGTGCGGCAGGTCGACACGGTGCGGATCTTCCCCGCGACCCACTACGTTGCCGGTCCGGAGCGGATGGAACGCGCTGTCCGGGACATCGAGGTCGAGCTCGAGGAACGCCTGGCGGACCTGGAGAACCGGGGCAAGCTGCTGGAGGCGCAGCGGCTGCGGATGCGCACCAACTACGACATCGAGATGATCAAACAGGTCGGGTTCTGCTCGGGCATCGAGAACTACTCGCGGCACATCGACGGCCGGCCCGCCGGGTCGGCGCCGGCGACGCTGATCGACTACTTCCCCGAGGACTTCCTGCTCGTCATCGACGAGTCGCATGTGACGGTCCCGCAGATCGGGGCCATGTACGAGGGCGACATGTCCCGTAAACGCAACCTCGTCGAGTACGGCTTCCGGTTGCCGTCCGCCACCGACAACCGCCCGCTCACCTGGGAGGAGTTCACGCAGCGGATCGGGCAGACGGTCTACCTGTCCGCGACCCCCGGGTCGTACGAGCTGGGGCAGGCGGGCGGCGAGTTCGTCGAGCAGGTGATCCGGCCGACCGGTCTGGTCGACCCGGAGGTCGTGGTCAAGCCGACCAAGGGTCAGATCGACGACCTGGTGCACGAGATCCGCGAGCGCGCCGAGCGCGACGAACGGGTCCTGGTCACGACACTGACCAAGAAGATGTCCGAGGATCTCACCGACTACCTCCTCGAACTCGGCATCCGGGTGCGGTATCTGCATTCCGACATCGACACCCTGCGCCGCGTCGAACTGCTCCGGCAGCTGCGGCTGGGTGAGTACGACGTGCTGGTGGGTATCAACCTGCTCCGTGAGGGACTCGACCTACCGGAGGTGTCGCTGGTGGCGATCCTCGACGCGGACAAGGAAGGCTTCCTGCGCAGCACCACCAGCCTGATCCAGACGATCGGCCGCGCCGCCCGCAACGTGTCCGGCCAGGTGCACATGTACGCGGACAAGATCACCGACTCGATGGCCAGGGCCATCGAGGAGACCGAACGGCGCCGCGAGAAGCAGATCGCCTACAACACCGAGATGGGCGTCGACCCGCAGCCGCTACGCAAGAAGATCGCAGACATCCTCGACCAGGTGTACGAGGAGGCCGACGACACCGACGTCGAGATCGGCGGGTCGGGGCGCAACGCCAGCCGTGGTCGCCGTGCCCAGGGCGAGGCCGGCCGGGCAGTCAGCGCCGGGGTCTACGAGGGCAGGGACGTGAAGTCGATGCCGCGCGCGGAACTGGCCGATCTGGTCAAGGAGCTCACCGACCAGATGATGAACGCGGCCCGCGACCTGCAGTTCGAGTTGGCGGGTCGGCTCCGCGACGAGATCGCGGACCTGAAGAAGGAACTGCGCGGCATGGATGCGGCCGGATTGCAATAGGCGGAACCGACGTTCGGAGCGGCGTGCGGGGCGTTACGGGAGCCGTGTCGGACCGAACGGCCGCCGCGGCCGTCGAGATAACGCGGTGCACCACGGGCGGGCAGGCCGTCGACAGGGGAGCGCGTCGGCGCCGGAGGCGATGTGCTCTCAGGTGGGGCGCGACGAGGTGGACAGAGTTTCCACCTCGCTGCACGGATCGACGAGCACCTTCGCGTGCACGTCGGCGCGCTCGAGCACGTCGAATGCGGAGGGCACGCCCGCGAGACCGACAGTGCCCGTCACCAGCGGGCTCGCGTCAACCTTGCCGTCGGCCAGCAGGTGGAGGGTGTCGTGGAACTCCAGCGGCGTGTAGCCCAGAACGAACCGCAGATCGAGCTCCTTGTTGACGGCCATCGCGGGCCGCAGCCTGTCCTCGCTCATGCATACCCCAACCACGACGACGCGCGTTGCCAGCGGGGCCGCGGCGAGGATGCCCTCCAGCATGCCGGGTACACCGACGCACTCGAACACGATGGGGTGGGGTTGGTCGGCCAGCCCGATCGCCTGGGCCGCGCGGTTCACGTACGCCCAGCCGGGCAGCTTGCGCAGGCGGTCCATGGTGTCGACTGCGTAGTCGAGTAGTTCCGGTGCCGAGAATCTCCAGCCGCGAGCGCCTGCTGCGTGCCAGGGTGAATCGACGGCCGGGTCGACGACGACGTCGGCCCCACACTCGGTCGCCAAGGCGCGACGTCCGGGGGAGAAGTCGCTGGCCACCACTGTTCGCACGCCCCTGGCCTTGAGGTGACACACCACGGCCAGTCCCACCGGGCCGCAGCCGAGAACGACGGCGACGTCCCTGCGTCCGATCTCGCTGCGGCGCACCGCGTGATGCGCCACCGCCATGGGCTCGGTCAGTGCTGCGATCTCGCTGTCGAGGCCGTCGGGGACGGCGAACGACAGCGACGCCTCGACCAGGACCTTGTCGGCAAACGCCCCCGGAGCCAGCGGGGACAGTCCGGTCGGGTGTGTTCCCCCTCGGGCCCGCACGAGCGGGAACGACACCACCCGGGTGCCCTCGGTGAAGGACTTCCCGGCGCCGGCGCCGGCGCCGCGCTCGACGACCTCGCCGCAGAACTCGTGACCCAACACCGTCGGGGAGTCGGACCGGATGATGTCGTGATAGTCGAGTTCGTCCATCACCCCGGCGAGTTCGTCCGCGTGTCTGCGTGCGTGGAGGTCGGAGCCGCAGATGCCGGCGCGGAGAACATTCAGCACGAGTTGGCCCCGGTCCGGATTCGGGTCCGGTAGTTCGACGATCGCGAGTTCCCCGCGGGCACACCGTACGGCCCTCACACGGCACCGCCGATGCGTGCGCGGTCGCGATGCGCGGCCTCCCCATCGGCCCGACGGGGAGCGAACGCGGCCAGGAGATCTTGGAGAGGAGGCACGATCTCTCGCTTTTCGTTCGGTGCCGACGGTGAAATGCGTCGGCTGGCTGTCGGAGCCCGGGTGACTTCGAGTTTCCCGCCGTCGACGTCGGTGCGCAACCGTGCCTGGTCGAACACCGGTGACGCCGGGACTCAGCTGGTGATGTCCTTGCGCGCGAACCACCACCAGGCGGCGACCGCGAAGGCGGTGCCGTAGGCGAGCGCGGCGAACGAGCCGACGACGATGTCGTGCCAGTCGACCGTCGGTGCGAGGAATCGGGTCCAGGCGAAGGAGAAGTGCCCGGGGAGGTAGTCCCGCCAGTGGCCGAGCGCGGTGATCTGGTCGAGGATCTGCACCAGGATCGAGACCATCACCGTGCCGCCCACGGCACCGAGCGGGGCGTCGGTGAGCACGGACAGCAGCAGTGCCAGCCCGGCCACCCAGATCAGGTTGACCGCGACGTACCCGAGGGCGAGCGCGAGGCGGCCGATCGCCTCGCCGTAGCCGAGCGAGTCGCCGAACGGGGTGACCAGCGGTGCGGTGCCGTACGACACGGTGCCCACCGTCAACGCGACCACCACGAGCAGCAGCAGGGCCGCAATCGACAGGACCGCCGAGACGATCGCCTTCTGCTGCAGCAGCCGGCTGCGCGGAACCGGGATGGCCAGCAGGTAGCGCAGCGACGACCAGGACGCCTCGCTGGCGATCGCGTCGCCGAAGAACAGCGCGACGACAACGATCAGCAGGAAGCCGACGGACATCAGCAGGGTGAACACGGTGAAGTTGACCCCGCCCCGGGTGGCGAGCTCGATCAGATCGGTTGCGCCGGAATCGGATCCGGTGCCGCCGATCGCGAACGCGAGGACCAGGATCAGAGGCAACACGGCCAGGAATCCCAATGCGAGGTGGGTGCGGCGGCGCTTGCATTGCCGCACCAACTCGGTGCGCAACGGCAGCGTCCGCCCGGCCCGGTATCCCGGCGCACGGCCGTCCGCCGGGATCGCGACCTCGTCGGAGCGGGATCGTCCGATGCTCACGGTGCCTCCTCTCGATGATCCGACGTGTGCACCAACCGCAGGAACACGTCCTCCAGGCGGGTGGTCCGGGCCACGCGTCGGACCGCGACACCCGCGCCGACCAGTGCTCGCACCGCGTCAGCGGTATCGGTCTCCCCGAGGTCCACGCGAACCCGGTCGTCGTCGACCCGGTGCACGGGCGTGCCGAGAGCGGCGAGCGCGTCTGCGGCCGCGTCGGCGTCGTCGACGCGCAGTTCGGTGGCGCCCTGCGCGGAGGTGAACTCCTCGACGGTGCCGGCGGCGATCACCCGGCCGTGGTTCATCACCACCACGTCGGTGCAGGTCTGCTCGACCTCCGCCAGCAGGTGACTGGACACCAGGACCGTCCGGCCGCCCCGGGCATAGCTCACCAGGACCTCCCGCATGGTTGCGATCTGCGGCGGGTCGAGCCCGTTGGTCGGCTCGTCGAGCACCAGCAGGTCGGGTAGGCCGAGCATCGCCTGCGCCAGCGCGAGCCGTTGCCGCATCCCCTGGCTGTACGAGCGGACCTTGCGGGTCACCGCGTCGCCGAGGTCGGCGATTTCGAGCGCCTCGTCCATCCGGGCCTCGGACTCCGGACGCCCCGTGGCGGCCCAGTACAGGCGCAGGTTGTCGATCCCGCTCAGATGCGGCAGCAGACCGGATCCCTCGACGAACGACCCGAGCCGGGACAGCACCGGAGCGCCCGGCGTCACCCGGTGTCCGAAGACGCGGATCTCGCCCGCGGTCGGGGTGATCAACCCCATGAGCATCCGCAGCGTCGTCGTCTTGCCCGCACCGTTCGGTCCGAGCAGGCCCAGCACCTGGCCCCGTCGCACCGTGAAGTCGACGCCGTCGACCGCGCGGAACCCGGTGCCGTACGTCTTGCGCAACCCGGTGACGACGAGCGGGGTGCCGACGAGTGCCGGGTCGACCTCCGCGACCGCACGGCGCCGGGACCGCAGCACCCCGATCGTCACCAGCGCGCCGATCCCGGCGAGGATCACGCCGATGCCCACGAGCGGGGCCACGGGGATCGCCCGACTGGACGACGACGCGGCCACACTGGGCACGGACAGGGTGCCGTCGGTGAGGGCGATCGTGAAGCGAGCCGGGGACAGCGGGTTCGCGTACGCCTGGTCGGTGGTGGTCACCGCCAGCTCCAGGTGATGTCCCTCCGGTACCTGGTGGCTGACGGCAGGAAGTGTCACGGACAGTGGAATCTGTTGCCCGGCAGGAGTATCCGGAATCCTGATTGCGGAGACGGCGCCCCCGGGCAGCACGTGACGCCCCTGAGGCGACACGTCGTACAGCTTCGCGTACAGCACCGCCTCGCCGGGCGGAGCCGACGCGGTGACACTCAACTGCGCGGTGGAGGTTCCGGTGACGGTCACCGGACGGTCCAGCGGAGCGGTGGCGAAGCGGGCCGTCTGTCCCGGGGGATCGGTCGACAATCCGGTCGCCTGCCCCGCGACGGCGAGCAGGTCCGCCGCCGAGCCCAGACCCGGCACCGACGACACCGCAGCCGGTGACGCTCCCGGAGGCCGGTCAACGGTCTGCGGTGGCCCGGACAGGGCCAGCTGCTCACGCGGAACAGGGGCAGCGCTCGCGGTCAGGCCCGGATAGCTCGGTGCGGTCATTCGGCGGTAGGACGGCCGATCGCCGCCGCTCGTCCCGGGCAGCGTGAACACGAAGGGCAACTCGCGGTCAGTCGAGGTGCCGCTCGAGTCGCCGCTCAGCTGCGCGGTGAGGAACCGGGCGGCCGAGGCCCGGCTGCTCGGCGAGTCGCCGCCGGCGTCGTGCCCGCCGGGGAACCACCGCACCTGCACATCGGTGCCGGACGCGGCGATCTGCCGTGCCGTCGCGTCGGCCTGGTCGAGGCCGAACAGGGTGTCCTGCTCGCCCTGCAGGAGCAGCGTCGGCGCGGTGATGTGCTCGGCCAGCGCCGCGGGGGAGTGGGCGCGCAGCAGCGCCAACAGTTCCGGTGTCGGCAGACCCGTCACCGCCGCGGAACCGTAGGCGAGGCAGATCGACGGGTCGAAGCGCCCGCAGGCGTCGGCGCCCGGGGTCCCCGCCCCGGACACCCCCGCCCCGAAGAAGATCCCGGCCCAACCGCGCTTGAGGACGCCGGGGCCGCCGTACCCGGCGTCGGCCGGAGTCGCGGCCGGTTCGTGCCCGGGTCGGAGGCCGTGGTTCGGGAAGAGGGCCTGGCCGAGGTCGTTCCAGGTGATCGCCGCGGCCACCGCATCGATCCGAGGGTCGCTGCCGGCGAGCATCAGCGCCAGCGCGCCGCCGTAGGACGCGCCCGTCACTCCGATCCGGGGATCGCCGACCCCGTCCAGTTCGACCTCCGGCCGCGCGGCCAGCCAGTCGACGAGGGCCCGCGCATCGGCCACCTCGCGATCCGGGTCGTTCAGCGAGATCGTGCCGGTGCTGGCGCCGAATCCGCGGGCGCTGTACGCCAGGACCACGACACCGTCGGCGGCGAGGTTCCGGGCCTGGTCCGCCAGAGTGTCCTTGGATCCGCCGAACCCGTGCGCGAGCAGAACGGCGGGCGCGGGCGTGTGCTGAGGCAGGTACAGGCTCGCATCGATGTTCACCTCGCCGGTGGCGCCCCGTGCTTCGGCGGTGGTGACACGCACGTCGGAGGTGGTGACGCCGGGCCGGCGGTCCGCCCGGTAAAGGCCGGTGCCGACTCCCGCGACGACCAGTAGCACCACGGTCACGACGGCCGCGACCCGCGGTGCGCGCGACCGGGTCGGAGACATGAGATCCAATCTAGTCAGACACGACAGATGTGGCTTGGCCCGCAATTCCCCCGCGGGGGACGGGCATCCGACTAGGGTTGCGGCGAGCAGCCGGGTTCTCCGACGCGGTTTCGCGCGGTGACCGGCGACGACCAACGCGCCACCGGGGACGGTGGGGCATGCGACAACCGGAGGAATGAATGAGTGCCTACCGCACCATCGTCGTGGGGACCGATGGCTCGGATTCGTCGCTGAAGGCGGTGGACAAGGCCGCGGCGCTTGCGCGCGACGCGGACGCCAAGCTCGTCATCGCCTGCGCGTACCACCCCGCGGATCCGAAGGACATCGAAGCGGCGCAGGACACGCTCGGTGAGGACGCCTACCAGATCACGGGTTCCGCGCCGACCGACGAGATCCTGCGCACGGCGCGAGAGCGCGCCCACGCGGTCGGGGCCGCGAACATCGTCGAGCGGGCCATCGTCGGCGCCCCCGTGGATTCGCTGCTCGGGCTGGTCGACGAGGTGAGCGCGGATCTGCTGGTGGTCGGAAACCGGGGGCTGAACACCCTGACCGGCCGGCTGCTCGGCTCGGTGCCGTCCGACGCCGCCCGAAAGTCGACCTGCGACGTTCTGATCGTTCACACCGTTCGTTGAGTGCGCCCTTCGCGTGCGTCGGCAGCTTGCCGGCGCACGCGAAGGCGTTTCGCGTGCATGCCCACGCACGTGCCGGTCTTCTATTGCACCGCAACCAGTTTGGACAGGACGTCGGGCAGGGGCCGGGCGTGCACGACGCCGAGGCGTTGTGTCGCCCGTGTCAGTGCGACGTACAGATCGTTCATTCCGCGCGGTGACGAGTCCACGATCAGCGCGGGTTCGACGATGATCACCACGTCGAACTCGAGTCCCTTCGCCTCGCGGACCGACAGCACGCTGACCGAATCGCCGTGTAGGTCACGGAACTCGTCCACGCCCTCCTCGCTGGTGATCACCGCGACCAGCCCCGGACCGGTCTCCGCGGCGACCCTGCGGCGCACCTCCACCGCCACGTCACCTGCCGGGGCCCGGTGTGCCCATGGCTGGTTCCCGGAGTCGCGCACCGACCGCGGCACCGCCTGCTGCGGGTCGATCGCCGCAAGCACGTCCTGCGCGACCGTCATGATCTCCGACGGCGTGCGGTAGTTCACCGTCAACTCGGTCAGTTTCCAGCGGCTGGCGACGTACGGCTCGAGCGCGGTCTGCCACGACGAGCTGCCCGCCAGATCCCCGGTCTGCGCGGTGTCGCCGACGAGGGTCATCCAGCGATTCGGGATGCGCCGCATCAGCATTCGCCAGGCCATCGCCGAGAGCTCCTGGGCCTCGTCGACGATGACGTGACCGAATGTCCAGGTCCGGTCGGCCGCCGCGCGTTCGGCGGCCGTCAACTGCTGCCGCATCTCGTGCCGCTGCGCGAGCTGGCTCGCGTCGACCAGGTCGTACGCCATCAGGATCTCGGGGTCGAGATCGTCCTCGAGGTCCTGGGGTGCGGAGCCGGTGAGGATGTCGAGTGCACCCTGCGCGTCGGCGATCTGCGCACGCCACTGCCGCGCCGCCCGCTCACGTTCGGCGGCGTCGTCGATCCCGAGCAGTTCGGCCAGTTCGTCGAGCAAGGGGGCGTCGGCGGCGCTGAACCCGGTGTGGCGCCTCCGGTGCAGCAGCGCCCGCTGCTCCGCGGTGAGGTCGATGGCCGCGGACGCCAGTCGCTCGTCGGACTGCAGCAGATCCGTGAGCACCTGCTGCGGCGTCAGGTGCGGCCACAGCTCGTCGATCGCGGCCATCAACTCGGTGTCGGTCCGCATCTCGTCCCGGATGTCGGCGACGTCGTCGCGGCTGAGCAGGTTCGCCCCGCCGAGCACATTCGCTCCGAGGGTCGCAGCGAACTGGTCGGCGAGCGCCTCGATCACCGCGGAGACAAAGATCGGCCGGGCCAGGTTGTGGGGACGCCGCGACGACCGCGCGCGGCCCCGGGCCCGGGTGACGATCTTGCGGTCGAGGGTGACCGTGTAGGTGTCGAACGGCAGGGTGACCGGCGTGCGCGGCACCAACTGTCGGTCCCGGACCGCCTGTTTGAGGACCGCCACCATGTCCAGCGAACCCTTGATCTCGCCGGCCTCCAGCGAATCCTGCTGCGTGGCAACCACCCCGGGATACATGTCACCGATCGTGGACAGCAGGACACCGGTCTCACCGAGAGACGGCAGCACCTGCCCGATGTAGTCGAGGAAGGTCGCGTTCGGCCCGACGATCAGCACCCCGGACTTCGCCAGCTGCTGCCGGTAGGTGTACAGCAGGTATGCGGCACGGTGCAGTGCGACCGCGGTCTTCCCGGTGCCCGGGCCCCCCTGGACCACCATCACCGACTTGTGGGTCGAGCGGATGATCGCGTCCTGTTCGGACTGGATGGTCTCCACGATGTCGGTCATCTGCCCGGTGCGGGCCGCGTTCAGCGCCGCCAACAGTGCGCTCTCGCCGGCCACGCCGCCGTCGTCCGAGACGACACCGGCCCGCTGCGCTGCGGCCAGGTCGAGGTACTCGTCGCCCAGACCCGTCACCGTGCGGCTGCGGGTGCGGATGTGCCTGCGCCGCGTCACACCCTCCGGGGACGCCGTGGTGGCGAGGTAGAACGGCCGGGCCAGCGGCGCCCGCCAGTCCAGCAACAGCGTCTCGTAGTCGTTGTCCTCGTCGAGGATGCCCACGCGGCCGATGTACCGGTGGCCGTCGCCGTCAGCCGCGTCCGGGTCGAGATCGATGCGACCGAAGCACAGGCCGTTCTCCGCGGCGTCGTACTTGGCGATGTCCTCGGTGTACATCTGGGTGAAGGACTCGCGTTCGCTGCGAGCCTGCGGCGTGCCCCCGGTTTGCAGCAGCACCGTCGCCAGGCGGGACTTGGCGTACTCGCGCAGTCCGTCGAGGCGGTCGTACAACATCGTCAGGTACTGCTGTTCGCGCTCTCGGTCGGCGTGGACCTCGTCGGGCAAGTGATCTCCTCGGGCGGAAACACGGGCAAAAAGGGCCCAGTGATTCTAATCGCCCGGGCGGATGTCCGCAGAAACGCCTGCTCGACGCGCACCGAATCGCCACCGGGTCTGATTGAACGGGCCCTTGCCGAAACCGAACGCCGTGACCGGTGCGACCCGGTACACCAGGGCAGGTCCGCCGCCGCCGCGGAACCCGTCGGTCGTCACCTCGAATCGCCACTGCGGCCCGTACTTCGCCACGTAGGCGTCGGCGATGCGCAGCAGGGTGGGGACGTCACGGTCTGGTTCGGCGTACCCCTCGACGACCACGTCGAAACCCTCCGCGTAGGAGTTGGTTCCGGTGGTGAGCGCGACCGCCGGGTTGTGGCGCAGGTTCAGCGCCTTGCGTTCACCGGGGCCGGTGCAGAAGTGCAGTGCCTCGTCCATCCAGACACCGATCAGCGGCGTGACGTGCGGTCGGCCGTCTGGACGCACCGTCGTGATCCAGTAGAGCTCCGCGTCGGTGAGGACCTGGCGGCCCCACTCCCAGCTCACCGCCACGGTCCCCGGCTCGCTGTACCGGGTGTCGAACTCGGTGATCGGCTCGGTCATCGGTTGCCCCTCTCACTCGGTGGGCCACGGCGGCACGTGGCGCCGGCGGGTCAGCTCACCAGCCGCGCTCCTGCCACTCGGCGAGGAACGGTCGCTCGGCGCCGATCGTGGTGTCGCGGCCGTGTCCGGGATAGACGACCGTGTCGTCCGGGAACCGCTCGAACAGCTTGGTCGTCACGTCGCGGTACAGGGAGTCGAACTTCTGCGCGTCCGCCGTCTTGCCGACACCACCGGGGAAGAGGGAATCCCCAGTGAACAGGTGCACCTGGCCGGAGGCGGGGTCGGTGAGCGCGAGCGCGATCGACCCGTCGGTGTGACCGGAAAGGTGAATCACCTCGAGTGCGAGCCTGCCCACCTCGACGAGGTCGCCGTCGGTGACGGTGCGGGCCGGCACCACCGGCAGTGCCGGGGCGTCGAGGGGGTGGGCGATGGTGGGTGCGCCTGTCGCCGCAGCCACGTCCGCGAGCGCGAGCCAGTGGTCGGGGTGCTGATGGGTGGTCACGATCGAACCGAGATGCGGAGCCGCGGTCGCGAGCAGGCTTGTCAGCCGGTCCGCCTCGTTCGCCGCGTCGATGAGCAGGGACTCTCCGGTGCCCGCATCCACCACGAGGTAGGCGTTGTTGTCCATCGGGCCCACCGAGATCTTCGTGATCGTGGCGTCCGCGATCGTGCGGCGCTGTGGGTCGGCGCCCTGCGTCAGCACCCCGGTGTAGTGGTCGTCGATGTGCATCTGCTGCCGTTCCATGAGGGGAGGCTACCGTCGCGGCGGCCTCCGCGGGGTCCGGGAGCGCGCGTCGTGTCCGATCCGACGCCCGCGTCGGTGTGAACTGCGATGCCCGCGTCGTATCACCTGCGACGCCCGCGTCGGCGCGGAGTCGTGTCGGACAGTCGGCCTACCATGTGGACGGCCGTGAACTCCACACAGGACTCGGCGTGAGAAAGGATCGAGAGTGGCAGACCGCCTGATCGTGCGAGGGGCGCGTGAGCACAACCTGCGGGGGATCGACATCGATCTGCCGCGCGACAGTCTGATCGTCTTCACCGGCCTTTCCGGTTCGGGCAAGTCCTCGCTCGCCTTCGACACCATCTTCGCGGAAGGGCAGCGGCGGTACGTGGAGTCGCTGTCCGCGTACGCCCGGCAGTTCCTCGGGCAGATGGACAAGCCGGACGTCGACTTCATCGAGGGCCTGTCGCCGGCCGTGTCGATCGACCAGAAGTCGACGAACCGCAACCCGCGTTCGACGGTGGGAACCATCACCGAGGTCTACGACTACCTCCGCCTGCTCTATGCGCGCGCCGGTACACCGCACTGCCCGGCCTGCGGCGAGCGGATCGCCAAGCAGACCCCGCAGCAGATCGTCGACCAGGTGCTGGCCATGGAGGAGGGAACCCGGTTCCAGGTCCTCGCACCCGTCGTCCGCACCCGCAAGGGCGAGTTCGTCGACCTGTTCGAGCAGCTGAACACGCAGGGCTACGCCCGCGTTCGGATCGACGGCGTCGTGCACCAGCTGACCGATCCGCCGAAGCTCAAGAAGCAGGAGAAGCACGACATCGAGGTGGTGGTGGACCGCCTCACCGTCAAGGCGAGCTCCAAGCAGCGGCTCACCGACTCGATCGAGACCGCCCTTCGACTGGCCGACGGCATCGTGGTCCTGGACTTCGTCGACCGGGAGGAGGACGCGACCGATCGTGAGCGTCGCTTCTCCGAGAACCTGGCCTGCCCGAACGGGCACCCCCTCGCGATCGACGACCTCGAGCCGCGGTCGTTCTCCTTCAACTCGCCGTACGGTGCCTGCCCCGAATGCACCGGCCTCGGTATCCGGAAGGAGGTCGATCCGGACCTGGTGGTGCCGGATCCCGAGTTGAGCCTCGCCGACGGCGCGATCGCGCCCTGGTCGATGGGGCAGACCTCCGAGTACTTCGGTCGGCTCCTGTCCGGCCTGGCCGACGTGATGGGCTTCGACGTGGACGCCCCCTGGAAGGAACTGCCCGCCAAGGCGCGCAAGGCGGTGCTCGAGGGCAGCGAACACCAGGTGCACGTCAAGTACAAGAACCGGTACGGCCGCACCCGCTCCTACTATGCCGAGTTCGAGGGCGTGATGCCCTTCCTGCACCGGCGGCTCGAACAGACCGAGTCGGAGCAGATGAAGGAACGTTACGACGGGTACATGCGCGACGTACCGTGCCCGGCCTGCAACGGGACCCGGCTGCGGCCGGAGATCCTGTCGGTGACCATCGAGGCCGGCGAGCACGGCCGCATGTCGATCGCCGAGGTCGCGGAGCTGTCGATCGCCGACTGCTCCCGCTTCCTGAACTCGCTGACTCTCGGTGCCCGCGAGGAGGCGATCGCCGGTCAGGTGCTCAAAGAGGTGCAGGCGCGGCTCGGCTTCCTCCTCGACGTCGGCCTGGAGTACCTGTCGCTGTCGCGTGCCGCGGGCACCCTGTCCGGCGGCGAGGCCCAGCGCATCCGCCTCGCCACCCAGATCGGATCCGGGCTCGTCGGCGTCCTGTACGTGCTCGACGAGCCTTCCATCGGCCTGCATCAGCGAGACAACCGCCGACTGATCGAGACGCTGACGCGTCTGCGGGACCTCGGCAACACCCTGATCGTCGTCGAGCACGACGAGGACACGATTCGCACCTCCGACTGGGTCGTCGACATCGGGCCGCTCGCCGGCGAGCACGGTGGTCGGGTGGTGCACAGTGGCCCGTACGCGGAACTGCTCACCTGTGAGGAGTCACTGACCGGTGCCTACCTCTCGGGCCGGTCCTCGATCGACGTTCCCCTGGTGCGCCGGGCCGTCGACAAGAAGCGGCAGGTCACCGTCGTCGGGGCCAAGGAACACAACCTCCAGGACATCGACGTCAGCTTCCCGCTCGGGGTGCTGACCTCGGTCACGGGTGTGTCCGGGTCCGGCAAGTCGACGCTCGTGAACGACATCCTCGCCACGGTGATGGCGAACAAGCTCAACGGGGCGCGCCAGGTGCCCGGCCGGCACACCCGGGTCAACGGGCTGGACCAGCTGGACAAGCTCGTCCAGGTGGATCAGTCGCCGATCGGGCGCACCCCGCGGTCCAACGCCGCCACCTACACCGGCGTGTTCGACAAGATCCGCACCCTGTTCGCGCAGACGACCGAGGCGAAGGTTCGCGGCTACCAGCCGGGCCGGTTCTCGTTCAACGTCAAGGGCGGCCGGTGCGAGGCGTGCTCCGGCGACGGCACCCTGAAGATCGAGATGAACTTCCTCCCCGACGTGTACGTGCCGTGCGAGGTCTGCCACGGGGCCCGGTACAACCGGGAGACCCTCGAGGTGCACTACAAGGGCAAGACGATCGCCGAGGTCCTGGACATGTCGATCGAGGAGGCTGCGGAGTTCTTCGAGCCGATCACCTCGATTCACCGTTACCTGGAAACGTTGGTCCGGGTCGGTCTCGGCTACGTGCGACTCGGGCAGCCGGCGCCCACCTTGTCCGGCGGCGAGGCGCAACGCGTCAAGCTCGCCGCGGAACTGCAGAAGCGCTCCACCGGCCGGACCGTCTACATCCTGGACGAACCGACCACCGGCCTGCACTTCGAGGACATCCGCAAGCTGCTCGGCGTCGTGAACGGTCTGGTCGACAAGGGCAACACCGTCATCGTCATCGAGCACAACCTCGACGTGATCAAGACGTCCGACTGGATCGTCGACATGGGTCCCGAGGGCGGCTCGGGCGGTGGGACGGTGGTCGCGCAGGGCACGCCGGAGGAGATCGCGGTGGTCCCGGCGAGCTACACGGGACGGTTCCTGCGCGAGGTTCTCGACGCGGCACCGGTGGCGGCCCCCGCACCGGCGAAGCGGAAGCGCGCGCCGCGGAAGGCTGCCGCGAAGGTGTGACGGTCCTGTATACGGATCAGGGCCGGAACCGCGCGCTGCGGTTCCGGCCCTGATCCGTCGCGACGGACGTGTCAGACGGTGCCGGTGGTGCCGCCGCCGGTGGACGAACCGCCGGCGATCAGCGAGTTGACGATGTTGGCAATGGCGCCGAAGAGGCCGTCGATGTCTCCGGAGTTGACCATGGATGTCTCCTTGATGGTGATGTACTGACCCGACCGAGGCGCGTGCTGCGCCGGCCGGCTGGTGCCGGATCGATCAGATACCGCGCCCCCGCTTGGCCTGCGGGTTTCCCGACGACGGCTTCGGCGATGATCCCCCGATCGCAGTGACCACTCGAGGATCGGATCCCGTTCTTGCGTAGCGGAACCCGGCCTCCATGTGGTGCCCTCCACTGCATTCGCGACCTTTGTACACGAGCGTTCCGGTCGGCCGTCCAGGTTTCGGAGAAAACGAAACCGCCACCGCGATGTGAAGTGCCTCACATCGCGGTGGCGGTTTCCGAGTGGTTCAGTAGACCGGGCCGGTGAACTTCTCGCCGGGGCCCTTGCCGGGCTCGTCGGGGTGTGCGGACGCCTCGCGGAATGCCCGCTGCAGGGCCTGGAGGCCCTCGCGGATCGGTCCGGCGTGCGGCCCGAGGTACTCGACCGAGGCCGTGACCAGGCCGGCGAGGGCGGTGATGACGCGCCGGGCTTCGTCGAGGTCGATGTTCGCGCTGTCGGTGTGGTCGTCCGCGGCAAGGCCGAGCTTCTCGGCGGCGGAGCTCATCAGCATGACGGCCGCCCGGCTGATCACCTCGACCGCGGGGACGTCCGCCAGTTCGCGGACTTCGGTGCTGTCTTCCCCTGTGTGCGATGCGTCTGTCATGGCTGCTAGACTTCCATACACGACCGCCCCTGACGACGTCGGGGGCAGCAAGTGGAGTCCGACTCCCACCGCTGTTCCGCGAAGCATATTCGCAGGTCAACGGTTCCGGTCACTCGGGTGTTGGTACCTGGCCGCACAGGCCTGGTGCGTTCGATCCGAGGTTCCCGTGAGGGGCGTGGGTGGCGCGTGTGCAGGTGTACACGACGCTGCGGCACGTGATCGGTCGACATCGGACCCCGCCTGGAGAGATCCAGCCGGGGTTCTTTTGTTGGGGACGTGGGCAGGCGGGCTGCGGGCGGTCAGGACGACCACGCCGCTCTACCTAGGAGGCCCCATCAGCACTGAGACTCGCATCAACGAGCGCATCCGCGTACCCGAGGTCCGCCTTGTCGGACCGGGAGGTGAGCAGGTTGGCATCGTGCGTGTTGAAGATGCACTCCGCTTGGCTCAGGACGCCGACCTCGACCTGGTCGAGGTTGCGCCCGACGCGCGTCCGCCGGTGTGCAAGATCATGGACTACGGCAAGTTCAAGTACGAGGCCGCGCAGAAGGCGCGCGAATCGCGCAAGAACCAGCAGCAGACCGTGATCAAGGAGCAGAAGCTTCGCCCGAAGATCGACGATCACGACTACGAGACCAAGAAGCGCAATGTCGTGCGGTTCCTCGAGGCCGGATCCAAGGTCAAGGTCACGATCATGTTCCGCGGACGCGAGCAGTCCCGTCCCGAGTTGGGCTTCCGCCTCCTGCAGCGGCTCGGTGCCGATGTCGCCGACCTCGGCTTCGTCGAGACGTCCGCGAAGCAGGACGGCCGCAACATGACGATGGTGCTGGCACCGCATAAGGGCGCCAAGACCCGTGTCAAGGCGCAGGAGCAGGCACAGCGTGGCGCTCGTCCGCAGGCACCCGCGCAGCCGGCGCCCGCACAGTCGGCAGCACCTGCCGAGGCGCAGGCGCCCGCCGCGGAGCCGCAGACGCCCGACACGCCCGCGAGCTGACAGACCAGCACGTAGTACGCAGCAGTAGAAGAAACAGAAACTGAGGACTCCATGCCCAAGAACAAGAGCCACAGCGGCACCTCGAAGCGATTCAAGGTGTCCGGCAGCGGCAAGATCCTGCGCCAGAAGGCCGGGCGTCGCCACCTGCTCGAGCACAAGGCCACCAAGGTCACCCGTCGCCTCGACGGCGTCGCCGTGGTCGACAAGGCCGACGTTCCCCGCGTCAAGCGCCTGCTCGGCATCTGATTCGACCTTCTCCATTACCTCTCGGGAGCGTCCAGGCGATCCCGACCGATTGACAGGATTTTTCAGTGGCACGCGTCAAGAGGGCAGTCAACGCCCAGAAGAAGCGCCGTTCCGTTCTCGAGGCCTCCAGCGGCTACCGCGGCCAGCGGTCGCGCCTGTACCGCAAGGCCAAGGAGCAGCAGCTCCACTCGATGACCTACGCGTACCGGGACCGCCGCGCGCGCAAGGGTGACTTCCGCAAGCTGTGGATCTCGCGCATCAACGCCGCCGCCCGCGCGAACGACATCACCTACAACCGCTTCATCCAGGGCCTGAAGGCCGCGGGTGTCGAGGTGGACCGCAAGATCCTCGCCGAGCTCGCCGTCTCCGACGCCGAGGCGTTCGCCGGCCTGGTCGCGATCGCGAAGGCCGCGCTGCCGGCCGACGTGAACGCTCCCGCCGGGGAAGCGGCCTGAGCAAGCCGATCCAGGAACGACCCGTGGACCCGTTCACCGAGCGGACGCCACGGGTCGTTTCTGCTGTCAAGCTGCTGCGTGGCGCGGAACGGCGCAAGACTGGACGGTTCCTGGCCGAGGGCGCGAATTCGGTGACCGCCGCTCTCGACACCGGACGGATCGAGGAACTGTTCGTCACTGCGGACGCCTCGGTGCGGCATGCCGCGCTGGTGGAGCGGGCGCTCGCACAGCGAGTGCGCGTGTCCCCGGTGACCGACCGGGCGGCGAAGGCGCTGGGGGACACCGTCACGCCGCCGGGCGTGGTCGCCGTCTGCCGGACCGTCGACGTTCCGCTCGCCACCGCGCTGGGGGCGCGACCGCGCCTGCTGGCGGTACCGGTCGCGATCAGCGACCCCGGCAACGCCGGGACCGTGATCCGGGTCGCCGACGCGGTCGGCGCCGACGCGGCGATCCTCGCGGGCGACAGCGTCGACCCACACAATGGCAAGTGCGTGCGCTCGTCCGCGGGCAGTGTGTTCCACCTGCCGATCGCTCGGGAACGGGACACCGACACGGTCCTCGCCGCGGTCGCCGCGGCCGGGGTGCAGGTGCTGGCGACCGCCGCGGACGGTGAGGTGGACCTCGACGCAGCCGACGATTTGCTGGCCCGTCCGACGGCCTGGCTGTTCGGTAACGAGGCGCACGGACTGGACCCGGACCTCGCCGCGCGGGCGGACCACCGCGTGCGAATTCCGATTCGTGGTCGGGCCGAGTCGCTGAACCTGGCGACCGCGGCAGCGATCTGCCTGTACGCGAGCGCGCGGGTGCAGCACAGGGCGTCCGAGCCGACAACCTAGAATTTGCCGAGAACGCGCGAGCAGAACCGAACACGAGGAGTTTCACGAGCCGTGGCCAAGAACGAGGGCGACAGTGCACCGATCATCGACGCGCAGGCGCTGAGCGAGGAGTCGCTCGCCGAGGCTGCCGGCGCTGCAGAGCAGGCGTTTGCCGGGGCCTCGGATCTGGATGCGCTGGCGAAGGCGAAGATCGACCACCTCGGCGACAAGGCGCCGTTGTCGCTCGTGCGGCGGGCGCTCGGGGCCCTGCCTGGCAAGGAGAAGGCCGACGCGGGTAAGCGTGTCAATGCGGCCCGCACCCGGGCGAGTGCCGCCTACGAGGCGCGCAAGGAGATCCTCCTCGCCGAGCGTGACGCGGCGGTGCTGGTTGCCGAGTCGATCGACGTGACCCTGCCCGCCGGACGCCGCGCCGTCGGGGCCAGGCATCCGATCACGATCATCTCCGAGCAGGTCACCGACGTGTTCGTGGCGATGGGCTGGGAGGTCGCAGAGGGGCCCGAGGTCGAGACCGAGCACTTCAACTTCGACGCACTGAACTTCCTGCCCGACCATCCGGCCCGCACGATGCAGGACACCTTCCACATCGCGCCGGAGGGCTCGCGTCAGGTGCTGCGCACCCACACGTCCCCGGTGCAGGTGCGATCGATGCTCTCGCGGGACCTGCCGCTGTACGTGGTGTGCCCGGGTCGCACGTTCCGCACCGACGAGCTGGATGCGACGCACACCCCGGTCTTCTCCCAGATCGAGGGCCTGGCGGTCGACAAGGGGCTGACCATGGCGCATCTGCGTGGCACCCTGGACGCGTTCGCTCGCGCGCTGTTCGGCCCCGATACGCGAACCCGGATGCGCCCCAACTACTTTCCGTTCACCGAGCCGTCGGCCGAGGTGGATGTCTGGTTCCCGGGCAAGAAGGGTGGCGCCGGCTGGGTCGAGTGGGGTGGCTGCGGCATGGTGAACCCGAATGTGTTGCGGGCCAGTGGTATCGACCCCGACGAGTACAGCGGCTTCGCGTTCGGCATGGGTCTGGAGCGGACCCTGCAGTTCCGCAACGGCATCCCCGACATGCGCGACATCGTCGAGGGCGACGTGCGGTTCACGCTGCCCTTCGGTGTCCAGGCCTGACGAACTTCAACGACTGAGCCGAGAACGAGAGAGCTGAGTAGACGTGCGAGTAGCGCAATCCTGGCTGACCGAGATCCTGCAGCGGGCCACCCCCGGCTGGGAGGTGAGCCCCGAGGAGCTGGACGCCGGTTTCGTGCGGGTGGGCCTCGAGGTCGAGGAGGTCGACGCGGTACCGCTGGTGTCGGGTCCACTGGTGGTGGGCCGGGTGCTGGAGATCGAGGAACTGACCGAGTTCAAGAAGCCGATCCGGTTCTGCCGAGTCGACGTCGGCGGCGAAGAGCCGCAGGAGATCGTGTGCGGGGCCAGGAACTTCGCGGTCGGCGATCTCGTCGTCGCCGCGCTTCCGGGCGCGGTGCTGCCCGGGGACTTCGCGATCGCCTCCCGCAAGACGTACGGCCGGGTGTCGAACGGCATGATGTGTTCGGCCTCGGAGCTGGGGATCGGCAAGGACCACTCCGGGATTCTGGTGCTCGAACCGGGCACGGCCGCGCCGGGCACCGCAGCCGGCGAGCTCCTCGGCCTCGGCGACACGATCATCGAGCTGAACATCACCCCGGACCGTGGCTACTGCTTCTCGGTGCGCGGCCTGACTCGTGAGCTGGCGAACGGTTTCGACCTGGACTTCGTCGATCCCGCCGTGACGGTGCCGTACGAGGCCGCGGGCGACGCGTGGCCGCTGACGGTGCAGCCGGAGTCCGGGTGCACGCGCTTCGCACTGCGGAAGGTCACCGGCGTGAACCCGCACGCGGTCACTCCGTGGTGGATGCAGCGCCGGCTGTTGCTGTCGGGGGTTCGGCCGATCTCCCCGGCCGTCGACGTCACGAACTACGTGATGCTCGAACTCGGTCACCCGCTGCACGCATTCGATGCGGCCAAGGTCGCCGGAGGTCTCGTGGTGCGCCGCGCGGTCGCCGAGGAGAAGCTGACCACCCTCGACGGGGTGGAGCGGACGCTCGACGCCGAGGACGTGGTGATCTGCGACGACACCGGTGTCATCTCCCTCGCTGGGGTGATGGGCGGCGGCAGCACCGAGGTCGGCGAGGGCACCACCGAGGTGCTGCTCGAGGCGGCGATCTGGAATCCCTTGGCGGTGTTCCGGACGTCGCGTCGGCACAAGCTGATCTCCGAGGCGTCGAAGCGGTACGAGCGGGTCGTCGACCCGGCGCTGTCCGCCGCCGCGCTGGACCGGGCGGCCGGGTTGCTCGCCGAGATCACCGGCGGCCACGTCGAGCCGGTCCTGACCGACCAGGGTTCCGTCGCCGCGCCCGCCGCGATCGCGATGGACCTGGACCTGCCGAGCCGGGTCGCGGGCGTGACCTACCCGAACGGGACCGCCGCCCGCCGGCTCACCCAGGTCGGGTGCACCGTCGACGTCGCGGTCGACGACAGCGGCACTGGTCAACTGGTGGTCACGCCGCCGACGTGGCGTCCCGATCTGACCCAGCCGGCCGACCTGGTCGAGGAGGTGCTGCGGCTCGAAGGGCTCGAGCAGATCCCGTCGGTGCTGCCTGCCGCGCCGGCCGGGCGCGGCCTGACCCCGTCGCAGCGACGCCGCCGCGCTGTCGGGAAGGCGCTCGCGTTCGACGGCTACGTCGAGGTGCTGCCGACCGTGTTCCTGCCCGCCGCGGTGTTCGACACCTGGGGCCTGGACGCCGACGACCCGCGCCGCGTCACCTCGAAGGTGCTCAATCCCCTCGAGTCTGACCGCCCGGAACTCGCGACGACGCTGCTACCGGCACTGCTGGAGATCCTGGCCCGCAACACCTCTCGTGGCCAGCGTGACCTGGCGCTGTTCGGTATCGCGCAGGTTGTCCAGCCCGGGCCGGACACCAAGCCGGTCGATGCACTGCCGGTCGACCGGCGGCCCACCGACGAGCAGGTCGACGATCTGTTGCGCTCGCTGCCCGCGCAGCCGGTTCACGTCGGCGTCGTCCTGACCGGGCTTCGTGAGCCGAGCGGGCCGTGGGGGCCCGGACGTGCAGGTGACGCCACCGATGCGTTCGCGGCCGCGCAGACCATCGCCGCCGCCGCGGGTGTTCGGCTCGACCGCAGGCCCGCGCAGTACCTGCCGTGGCACCCCGGCCGCTGCGCCGAACTGCTCGTCGACGGCACGGTGGTCGGACATGCCGGTGAGCTGCACCCGGCGGTGCTCGAGCGCGCCGGACTGCCCGCCCGCACCTGCGCGGTGGAGCTGAACCTCGACGCACTGCCGATCGTGGAATCGCTTCCCGCGCCCCGCGTTTCGCCGTTCCCGGCGGTGCTGCAGGACGTGGCCGTCGTGGTCGACGGCTCGGTGCCGGCGGCGTCGGTGGAGTCCGCGCTGCGTGCGGGCGCCGGGGAGCTCCTCGAGGACATCCGGCTGTTCGACGTCTTCACCGGCGAGCAGGTCGGTGCCGGACGCAAGTCGCTCGCGTTCGCACTGCGGTTCCGCGCCGGTGACCGCACCCTGACCGAGGACGAGGCGAGCGCCGCCCGTGACGCCGCGGTCGCCGCCGCGGCCGCGACGGTCGGTGCGCAGCTGCGCGCCTGACCCCGTACCCGACACGCCACCCCGTTCCGCGCCGACGCGGGACGGGGTGGCGTGCGTTTCGGGCTAGCCTGGGCACAGAGAGCTCGCGACCGCCGACCCGGCTGACGAGCCGATCGAGCGAGGTGCCATGACCGAGACCCAGTCCATCGTGAACAGCATGAGTGCGCTGACCGACGACGAGGTGCGGGCGGTGGTGGCCGCCGCGACGACCGGACGGCCCGCGCTGGCCGCGTTGCGGGCCGCGGCCCTCGAGATCCGCTTGGTCCCCGAGCCCGTCGCCCCGCCGGTACCGACCACGCCGGACGTGCCGGCGCCGCCGGTGATCCTCGACGCGGACGTCGTCCCTGACCCGCATGCCGTCACCAACCCCAACACCGTCCCGGGCGGGGTGGTGGCACCCGATGTCGCTGCCGTGACCGGATACACCGAGGGGGGTGTCCCGACGTTCGACGCCGTCCGCGAGAAGATCGAGACCCGCGCCGGCACCGCCGACGGAGGCACCGAACTCGACGCCGCGTCGTCCGCCGGACGGAACCTCGAGGAGCAGTTCGCGGCAAGGGAGAAGGCGGCCAAGGAGCGGCTCGACGAGATCCGCAAGTCGCTGCACCGGGACTGACCTGCCGGGCATTGCCCTGCGCGCGGGGCGGGTCGGTCGTACCGTGGATGCACCAACACGGAGGTGCCTCATGGACATTCTCGTCGGGTTTGCATTCTTCGTCACGTTCGCGGCCGTCGCCGTGGTGACGGCCGGGGTGCTGATGCTCCTCGCGATCTCGATCAAACCGGACTTCCTGCAGCGCACCCCGAAGGGGTACGCCGACGGCGCGGCACGCACACCCGACCGCCTCCGCTGACCCACTCGCCCCTTCCCGAATGGCCCATCTGATCGGTTCAGCCGACCGGATGCGCCATTCGGGAAGGCGGGGAGGACATGTCAGTGCCGGTCGAGGATTGCGGCGAAGTCGGTGCCTGGGGGCAACGAGCCGTACTCGAGGTCCCGGTTCTCGCCGAGCCGGGCCGTCAGGAACGCTTCCGCGACCGCCGTCGGTGCGGTCCGCAGCAACAGCGACGCCTGCAGACCGAGCGCCATCGACGCCGCGACCGCGCGTGCGCGGAACTGTGCCAGGGTCGGGTCCAGCGTGGCCAGTTCGGTCAACGCCGTCCGCATCCGGTCCTGGTGCGCGTCGAACAGCGCTGAGGCGCCGCGTGCCTCGGCCAGCTCGGCGTCGAACGCAGCCACCGACTCCGGCTCCCGGGTCATCGCGCGCAGCACATCGAGGGCGATGACGTTGCCGGAGCCTTCCCACACGGCCATCACCGGCTGTTCCCGGTAGCGGCGGGCCAACGGGAACGCCTCGGTGTAGCCGTTGCCGCCGAGGCATTCGAGCGCCTCGTACGCGTGGTGCGGTCCGCGCTTGCAGATCCAGTACTTCGCGACCGCGGTGGCGAGCCGCCGGAACGCCTTCTCGGTGTCGTCGGCGTCCGCGTCGTGGGCGCGTGCCAGGCGCAGGGCGGTGGCGGTAGCGGCCTCCGACTCGAGTGTCAGGTCCGCGGCGACCGCCGTCATCGCCGGCTGGTCGATCAGCGTCGTACCGAAGGCCGCCCGGTTTCGCACGTGCCACAGTGCCTCAGCGACGGACTGGCGCATGCCTGCGGTCGAACCGTAGACGCAGTCGAGGCGGGTGCGCGCGACCATCTCGATGATGGTGCGCACGCCGCGGCCGGGTTCGCCGACCAGGTGGCCGAGGGTGCCGTCGAGTTCGATCTCCGAGGACGCGTTGGACTTGTTCCCGAGCTTGTCCTTCAGCCGCTGGATCCGGAAGACGTTTCGGGTGCCGTCTTCGAGGACCCGCGGAACCAGGAAACAGGACAGGCCGGAGCCGGAGGCGAGTTCGGTCTGCGCCAGGATCAGGAAGCCGTCCGACATCGGTGCCGAGCAGAACCACTTGTGCCCGGTCAGCGACCAGGTGCCGTCGGAGTTCGGCACGGCGCGAGTGGTGTTGGCGCGCACGTCGGAGCCGCCCTGCTTCTCGGTCATTGCCATTCCGAAGAGCACGCCGGGCTTGTCGCCGGGCGTGATCAGTCTGCCGTCGTAGCCGCGGCCGTAGAGTCGGGGCAGCCACAGCGTCGACAGTTCGGGGGAGAACTCGGACAGCGCGGGGACGACGGAGTGGGTCATCGAGATCGGGCACGAGTGGCCGGGCTCGATCTGGGCGAACATCATGAACGATGCGGCACGCGCGACGTTCGCGCCCGGCTTCGGGTCGGCCCACGCCGAGGTGTGCGCGCCGTGTTCGACGGCGGCGCCGATGATTCGGTGGTAGGCCGGATGGAACTCCACCTCGTCGATCCGGTTGCCGTACCTGTCGTGTGAGTGGAACACCGGGGTGACGGTGTTCGCGAGTTCGGCGTCGTGCTGGAAGGATTCGGTGCCGACCAGCGCGCCAACCTCGCTCAGTTCCTGCTGCGCCCAGTCGGCGTCGTAGCGGGCCACACCCTCGACCAGCGGAACGTTCGAGGTGTACTCGTTGACGTCCACCCGTGGCGGCGCCTGGTTGAACACCTCGTGGGTGTGGAATCCGGAGGGGGTGACGGTCGTCATGAGTGCGTTCCTTCGGTCGATGGTGCGGGCCGCCGGGGGCTTTCGGTGATTCCGACACCGTGGAAGCAGAACCGGAGGATCGCCTCCACGGTGTCGGTGTCCTCGGCGCCGGAGGTGTCGGCGTTGTCCGTGGTCACGGCATGGGTGGGGGACAGGCGCCCGGTCAGTGCCTCGCTGATGGCGCCGATCAGCGCGGTCGCGGTCACGCCGAGGTGTTGCTCGGGGAACTCGCCGGACGTGATGCCCTCGCGCAGGATCTCGGTCGTGAGCGCGTGGTAGTCCGCTCGGTAGGCCAGTCGTTCGGCGTCGATGCGTGGATCGACCGGTTCGAACAGCAGCGACCATGCGAGTTGGCGTCCCTTGATGGCGCGCAGTGCGAACGTCTCGACCAGGGCGCGCAGGCGGTTCGACGCCCCGTCCGCGGCGTCGACCGCGGCCCGGACCGCGGCGAGTTCCTGGTCCGCGCCGACCCGGAACACGGCGGCAAGCAGGTCTGCGCTGCCGTCGAAGTACGAGTACACCGAACCGACGCTGACCTCGCACTTCTCGGCGATTGCCTTGACCGTGGCCGCGGCGAACCCGCCGGAGGCGACGAGTGCGGTCGCCTCGGCGAGTAGGGCCGCGCGGCGCTGCGCCTGCGCGGCGCGCGTCTTCTCGGTCGCTCGGTAGGCCATCCGGCGGGCACCCTTTCCCAATACTATGAATCGTGATTCAATCCTTGCGAGTCGACTGTAGAACGAAACACGGGCCACGGCAACGGGCGCCCCGAGGAGACCTTCATGAACCTGACCACGATGCTGGAGAGCACGGCGCGCAAGTATCCGGACAAGGAGGCGCTCGTCTACGGGGATCGGCGGATCACCTATGCCGAATTGCTCGCCGCCTCCAAGCGGGCCGCCACCGTGCTGCGCGACCGTGGTGTCCGCCGTGGTGACAGGGTCGCGGTGATGACCTACAACAGCCCCGGTTTCGTGATCGCCGCCTTCGGCGCCTGGCGGGCAGGCGCCGCGCTCGTGCCGGTCAATCACAAACTGGCTCCGCCGGAGGTCGAGTACACCCTCGGTCACTGCGGGGCGACGGTCGGCATCGTGTCGGCGGACCTGCGCGGTAGCGCGGAAGCGGGGGCGCCGCAGGTGGATTGGATGCTGACGGAACCGGGGGAGGGCACGTCGGCGTCTGCGGACCGGGACTTCGACGCCCTCGTCGACCTCGCCGACGAGTGGGAGGGCGCCGACGTCCACGAGACCGACATCGCGCAGGTCCTCTACACGTCGGGGACCACGAGCGCCCCGAAGGGCTGCCTGCACACGCACCGCTCGATCACCACTGTCGCGCCGTACATCTCGACGACACTCGGCCTGGACCGGGACGAGCGGGTGCTGATCGCGATGCCGATCTGGCACGCCGCGCCGCTCAACGTCTGGTTGGTCACCACCATGTTCCTCGGCGGCACGATCGTGTTGATGCGGGAGTATCACCCGATCGAGTTCCTGAAGATCATTCCGGCCGAGCGGATCACGGCCTTCTTCGGTGCCCCGATCGCGTACCTCGCGCCACTGCAGGCGGCCCGGGCGGCGGGAATCGACCTGACGGACTTCGACTTCTCGACCATGCGGCGCTGGACGTACGGTGGTGCGCCGATCGGCGCGGAGGTGGCGCGGCAGCTGCAGCAGGCCTATCGGTCCGAGGACTTCTACCAGGTGTACGGCATGAGCGAGATGGGCCCGACCGGGACCGCGCTGTATCCGCACGAGCAGATCGCGAAGGCCGGGTCGATCGGCCGTGGCGGCATGCCGGGTGTGGACCTGCGGGTGGTTCGGGCGGACGGCGGCGACGCCGGGCCGGGGGAGACGGGGGAGATCTGGCTCGCCGGAGACACCAGAATGCTCGGGTACCTGGACAACGACGAGGCCACCGCCGACGTGTTCGAGGGTCGCTGGTACCGCAGCGGTGACGTCGCCCGGCTGGACGAGGACGGGTACATCTACATCGTCGATCGAACGAAGGACGTCATCATCACCGGCGGCGAGAACGTGTACTCGCAGGAGGTCGAGGAGGCGATCCGGCCGCGACCCGACGTCGTCGACGTCGCGGTGATCGGCCGTCCCCATCCGGAGTGGGGCGAGACGGTTGTCGCGGTGATCGCTCCGGTCGACGGTGCCCATGTCGAACTCGACGATCTGCGGTCGTACCTGTCCGACAAGCTCGCCCGCTACAAGATCCCACGCGAACTCGTGGTCGTGGACCAGCTGCCCCGGAACCCGTCCGGCAAGCTGACCAAGCATGTCCTCCGGAGTTCGGTGATCGGCGACTGACCGACCCCGGGTGCCGGGGCCGCCACCGTGTCGGTAGCGGCCCCGGTCGTCGTTGGGTGCCCGTGGATCAGCCGGCCGTCTCGGCGGCGGGCGTGCCCGAGGAGATGTCGGCGAGCGAGCGATTCTTCGTGCGAACACCGAAGCTGAGAATCGCACCCGAGAACAGGACGGTGACGACGAGCATCCAGATCGTCGGGACCGCACCGAGGTTGCTCAGTGCCGGAACGACGATCCAGGGGGCGACCGCACCACCGAGGTGGCCGACGCCGTCACCCACCGCCGACGCAGAGCCTCGGACCCGCGTCGGGAAGACCTCGGCGGTGTAGGTGTAGGCGGGCAGGATCGTGAAGCTGATACCGAAGTTCACCAGCATCGAACCCGCGGTCGCGGTGACCTCGGACGCGGGCAGGAGCAGTGTCAGAAGTCCCCCGGCGACGAGGGCGGTGCCGATGATCGTGAGGATCTTGCGCTCGTACCTCTCGATCAGGACGAGCATCAGCAGTGGGACGATCACCGAGGTGCAGCGCATCAGGACGGTGACCAACAGGGCGTCCGAACTCGACACCCCACGACCTTCGAGGATCAACGGGGTGTAGTTCAGGAAGCCGTACACGGCGAGGTAGTACACGAACCAGAACCCGGTGACGAGCACGACCCGGCGCAGCAGCTCGCCGCTGAACAGTTCCCTGATCACGGATGACGCCGGCTGTTCGGCATCCGTCCCGGCGGCCTCGAGTGCCTCGTACTCCGCTCGCGCGGCCTCGGGGGACGAGCCGGCCCTCGCCTCCATTACGGCGACGATGCGTTCGGCGCGCTCGACGTCCCCCGTCGACACCAGCCATCGTGGCGACTCCGGCAGGATCCGGTCGACGAGCATCGGAACGACGACGATGACGATGCCGCCGATCGCCAGCAGGATCCGCCAGCCGTACGATGGCAGGTGATTCAGAATGGGCAGCGAGACGAATCCGATGACGACCTGGCCGATCGCCTGGTACGTCATGATCGTCGCCAGATAGCGGCCGCGCATGTTCTTCGGTGCCAGTTCGCCGATGTACGTCGAGACCAGTGCGATCACTGCCCCCATTCCCGCACCCGCGAGGAACCGGAAGAAGCTGAGCGAGGCGATGTTCCACGCCAACCCACTCAGCGCTCCGCTCAGCGCGAGCACCACGATCGTCAGCGCCAGCCCACGCTGGCGGCCGAAGCGGTCCGCGATGTGACCGAGCGCGAACGCTCCGATCGCGTAACCGACGAGGTTGAGTGCGATCGGTTGGCTCATCTGCATGACGGAGACGTCGAGGCTTGCCGCGGTCGCCTTCACCGTCAGGCCGGAGACGGTGATGTCGTAGTTCGCGAAGAACATGCACAGCACGAGCGCCAGCCCGCCGAACGGTCCGACGCCGACCCGCGGCATCGTGTCGATCCGTGCATCGATCATCCGGGCCGCCCGCAGGTCGGCCGATGCTCCGGGGTTCTGCGCAGGTCGCGTTGTCTGGGGGTGTGACACCTGCCCCGCCTTTCTGGGTCCGAATCGATTCGTCGCTGTCGGCGGCGGGAGAGTGGTCTCCGCCACCGGGCTGCGGAGCAGTGAGCGCCGCCACTTGCGATCCAGTGGAATCATTCGCCTAGATTTGTGCGGATGTCAATCAGGGATTCCTGTGAAAATCATTGGTGTGGACACTTTTTGGTGCAATTCGGGCATTTCTCGCATAAGGAAGTCGACCGAAACGGGACGAGGCGGGAGTGTCCGGTGGACACTCCCGCCTCGTCTCGCGGCCGGATCGGCTACGCCGTGTGGCTTGCCGCGGGTTCAGCGGCCGGTGGCGGCGTACTCGTTGCCGCCGACGGTCGGGGAACGGTGAACGTGGCGACGACGCTGAGGATCGCCACGGCGAAGCACGCGACCGTGTACCAGAGGCTGCCGACCGGATCGCCGTTCGCGGTGACCCCGTCGACCGCGTCGAAGAATGCGGGCAGTGCGGTGACCCAGAGGACCGCCATCACGACCAGGTACACGACGGCGTACCACCGGACGAAGTCGTTCGAGTACGGCGGGACGTCGGAGCGCCCCGCACGAACGCGGGACCACTGCCGAGCCAGAATCACGACCGCCACGACCGACAGCGCGACCAGTTCCGCGGCGTAGAGGAACCCGCGGACCGTGTCGCTCCCCATGCCGAAGACGGTCGCCGGGAGCGGGAGCACGAACACCCCGACCGAGGCGGTGAGGCCGATCACCACGGTGCGCCACACCAACTGCAGGCCGGAGAAATGCCGGCCCGCATCGACGTGCCGACCGACGAAGAACTGGACGCACAGCGCCAGCGACATCGGCCACAGCGCCGCGAACACCACGACGCTGGGCAACGGAACCGAATCGAAGAACGGCTGGTTGACCTTGTTGTCGAGGGTCCACTCCCACCAGCGCAGCTGCGGTCCGAGGTGGTCGAAGATCTCATAGAACGCGTGGTGCACGAAGCCGACGCACACCGCGCCGAGGATCACGCCGTACTTCCGGAACACGCCGAGCATCCGGACGATCTCGAACGCGATGGTGGCCATCAACGGGTAGATCGCGATGATGTACAGCGGCAGGCGACCCCACAGGAAATCGACGGTGAACACGTTGTGCGCGAACATCGTGCCCAGGTAGTCCTCGGTGCCGAACGTGGCCGGGAAGTAGATCGGCGGCTCGATCACGAACAGGAACGCGGTGGCACCGAACCACAGCACCAGATTGGTGGGATCGCCCTTCCTGCGCAGCCGCAGAATTGCGTAGACGAGCGCGAGTACCGCCCCGAGGATGATGGTGAACTCGAGGACCGGCAGGGTCCAGTTCTCCAGCGCGCCCGGGCTGCGGAACTCGACCAGCCCGCCGGCCTCCTCGCACGAGAAGCCCAGGCGGGTTGCGAGATCCGAGAAGGTGGGTGAGCAGTGGTCCGACATCACTTCACCTCCGACAGTGCCGACTCGGCGCTGCGATCCTGTTGCTCGGCGGTGTACCAGCGAGTGCAGTCGTAGCCCTCGTCGTAGCGGGCGAACCAGCGGCCGGCCAGTACAGGCAGGTTCTCGTGGGTCGGGTCGTGCCCCGGCAGCTGGCTACGGACGGCACCGGCGAGCGCGGTGAGCTGCTCGCCCAGGTGCAGGCCGTCGAACGCGCGTGGCATCGGCCCCTTGGTCAGGTAGGGCGCGAAGGAGGTGAGCACCCGCTGCTTGATGCGGTGCCGGGCGAACATCGACATCGCGTCGACCTTTCGCTCGGACAGCGGAACGTGCTGGTTGAAGCCGGCGCACGCGATCCGGATCGATTTCATCACGTGCGCGAAGATCGACGGCGCCATCCGCATCCGGTACAGCTCGTTGCCGACGACGGAGTTGTAGATGATCAGCGCCGAACTGCGGTGCTCGACCTCTTCGACGAAGTGCCAGAGGAACAGGGAGGCGACCCGGTCGTCGCCGGGCGCGAACAGGGTCGCCTCGTTGTCGAGCATCAGCTTGAACACCGGGGTGAAGGTGGCCTCGAGGTCCGCGGTGTACGCGAGCCGGTAGTCGATCGAGGTGCGCTCGGTGAGCAGGTCGAATTCGCCGATGACCGCGTCGAGAGTGTTCTGCAGGCCGGGGTAGCGCCTGATCAGCGCGTTCACGTGCTGGCGGTGGGCGGTCGAGTGGTGCCCCTCCTGTCGCATGAACGCCGTGGCTTCCTCGGCGACCTCGGGATCGGTGATCCGCGGCTTGGTCTGGAGGATCAGCTTCACGATCATCTTCTCGAAGCCGATGGCCAGGAACGAGACGGCGTTGGACATGCTCGACCACGCGGGGTTCTCGGGGTTCCACAGGAAGGGGACGTCCTGGTCCTCGAATCCGAAATCCATCTTGCGGGCTTGAAGGTTGGTCACTGTTCGGCACCTCGAAACGGGAAATGGGCTGGTCAGGTGGCCTCCCCGGCACCGCGAGGCCCCCAATGGCAGTGATCATACGCAGATTGGCTCGTGTGTATGATCGCTTTCGGTCGATCGGTCGTCACTCGTGATCCGAATTGGCGGATCGCCTGTGATACCGTCCGCCCGGTGGCGCGCAGACGTGGGTGGGGCGGCAGTCCGCCGGGTGACGACGAGGAGGCCTCCCGTCGTATCGTCGCCGCCGCAGTCGATCTCATCGGGCGGACCGGTTCGGAGATCAGCATCGCCGACGTCGCCGAGTCGCTCGGCGTGATCCGGCAGACCGTGTATCGATACTTTCCGAGTGCCGATGCACTGATGCGGGCCGCGGCCATCGCGTCGGTCGCCGGCTTCCTCGATCGGCTGGCCGAGTGCGTGGCGGGTCTCGACGATCCCGTAGAGGCGATGACCGAGGGTGTCGTCTACACGCTCGCCGAGGTCCGCCGAACGCCCCATCTGGGCATCCTGTTGTCGAGTTCGTACTCGAACGTCCACTCCGACAGCCTCACCTCCGACGAGGCGCAGGCGTTCGGCATGACGATGATCAAGAGATTCGACGTCGACTGGGCGCGGCACGGATACGACGACACCGCGCTGCACGGGCTCGTCGAGTACGTCCTGCGCACGATGCAGTCCTTCTTCCTCTCGCCGGGGAACCCGCCGCGCAGTGACGGGGAGTTGCGGCAGTACCTGCGGCGCTGGATGGGTACCGCAATCGCGGCGCAGAAGGAGTTCTCGGCGCGGGCCTAGGTGTGAATGGGCTTGCATGATGGTGCATAATCGTCCATATGGTCACCACAGCAGCTTCCACCGGACCGATCCGGGTCGCCATCGCAGGGGCGAGCGGGTACGCGGGCGGCGAAATCCTGCGCCTGCTGCTCGGGCACCCCGCCCACCGCGACGGCAGGCTCACGATCGGCGCCCTCACCGCGGGCGGCAATGCAGGCGCCACCCTGGGGCAGTTCCACCCCCACCTGCTCCCGCTCGCCGACCGAGTGCTCGAACCGACCACCCTGGACGTCCTCGCCGGCCACGACGTCGTGTTCCTCGGTCTGCCGCACGGCAACTCCGCCGAGATCGCCAAGGCATTGCCGGAGAGCACCGTGATCATCGACTGCGGCGCCGACTTCCGGCTCTCGAATGCCGCCGACTGGGAGAAGTTCTACGGCAGCGCGCACGCCGGGACCTGGCCGTACGGCCTGCCCGAGCTGCCGGGCAACCGGGACAGGCTCACCGGCGCGACCCGCATCGCGGTGCCCGGTTGCTACCCGACCGCGGCCAGCCTCGCGCTCGCCCCGGCCGTCGCCGCCGGGATCGTCGAGCCGCGGGTCACCGTCGTCGCGGTCAGCGGCACCTCCGGCGCGGGACGCGCCCCCAAGGCAGACCTGCTCGGGTCCGAGGTGATGGGTTCGGCCAAGGCCTACGGTGTCGGCGGCGTCCACCGGCACACCCCCGAGATCACCCAGAACCTCTCGGCGCTGGCCGGCACCGACGTCACGGTCTCCTTCACGCCCGTGCTCGCGCCGATGCCGCGCGGCATCCTCGCCACCTGCACCGCCGCGACGACCGTGGACCTGGCGCGCGCCCGGGAGGTCTACGAGAAGGCATACGCCGACGAGCCGTTCGTGCACGTGCTGCCAGAGAACGTCTACCCGCAGACCGGCGCGGTCATCGGCTCGAACGCCGCACAGATCGGTGTGGCCGTCGACGAGACCGCGGGCCTGCTGGTCGTGATCGCCGCCATCGACAACCTCACCAAGGGCACCGCAGGCGGTGCCGTCCAATCCATGAACCTGGCCCTTGGCCTGCCCGAGACCGATGGTCTCTCGACCGTGGGAGTTGCCCCGTGACAACCGATTCCGAGTTCGCCGCACCGCACGCAGTCGAGGTTGCCGGTGGCCGCCTGATCCGCACCCAGGGTGTCACCGCGCCCGCAGGCTTCCGCGGCGCAGGCATCGCCGCCGGTATCAAGGTCAGCGGCCGGCCCGACCTCGCCCTCGTGTTCAACGAGGGCCCGGACACCGCTGCGGCCGGCGTCTTCACGGCCAACAAGGTCAAGGCCGCACCCGTGCTGTGGTCGCAGCAGGTGCTCACCGGAGGCAAGCTGCGTGCCGTGGTGCTCAACTCCGGTGGCGCCAACGCCTGCACCGGCGCCCCCGGCTTCCAGGACACCCACGCCACCGCGGAGCACGTCGCGGCCACCCTCAGCGACTGGGGCACCGAGACCGGCGCCGGTGAGGTCGCGGTCTGCTCCACGGGGCTGATCGGCGACCGACTGCCGATGGACAAGCTGCTCGCCGGCGTCACCGAGATCGTGCACGAACTGGCCGGCGGGATCAGCGGCGGCACCGACGCCGCCTACGCGATCATGACCACCGACACCGTCCCGAAGCAGGCGGCGCTGCACCACGCGAACAAGTGGAACGTCGGCGGCATGGCCAAGGGCGCGGGCATGCTCGCCCCCTCGCTGGCCACGATGCTGTCCGTCGTCACCACCGATGCCGTCGCCACCGCGGCCCAGCTCGACGAGGCACTGCGGGCCGCGACCCGGCTGTCCTTCGACCGGCTCGACGTCGACGGCGCCACCTCCACCAACGACACCGTGCTGCTGCTGTCGTCGGGTGCCAGCGGCATCGCCCCCACCCAGGAGGAACTCAACGCCGCGGTCCTCGCGGTCTGCGACGACCTCGCCGACCAGATGATGGCCGACGCCGAGGGCGTCACCAAGCGGGTCACCGTCACCGTCGCCGGCGCCGCCAGTGAGCAGGACGCGCTCGTCGGGGCCCGGACCGTCGCACGCGACAGCCTGGTCAAGACCGCGCTGTTCGGCTCCGACCCCAACTGGGGACGGGTGCTCGCCGCGATCGGTATCGCCCCGATCGCCCTCGACCCCGACCGGATCTCGGTGTCCTTCAACGGGAATCCGGTGTGCATCGACGGCGTCGGCGCACCGGGCGCGCGTGAGGTCGACCTCTCCGGCGAGGACATCGCGCTGCGCATCGAACTCGGTGTCGGCGACGCGGAGGTCTCCATCCGCACGACCGACCTCTCGCACGCGTACGTCGAAGAGAACTCGGCCTACTCGTCATGAGTGAGAGCATCCTCAGCCTGACCTCCAGTCAGAAGGCGTACGTCCTCGCCGAGGCGCTGCCCTGGCTGCAGCGGTTCCACGGCAAGATCGTCGTCGTCAAGTACGGCGGCAACGCGATGGTCGACGACGAACTGAAGGCGGCGTTCGCGAAGGACATGGCGTTCCTGAGGACCGTCGGAATCCACCCCGTCGTGGTGCACGGCGGCGGACCGCAGATCAACGCGATGCTGAAGCGGCTCGGCATGGAAGGCGAGTTCCGCGGCGGCTTCCGCGTCACCACGCCCGAGGTCATGGACGTCGTGCGGATGGTGCTCTTCGGTCAGGTCGGACGCGAGCTCGTCGGGCTGATCAATGCCCACGGCCCGTATGCGGTCGGCATCTCCGGTGAGGACGCGCACCTGTTCACCGCGACCCGGCGGACCGTCGTCGTCGACGGCGAGCCGACCGACATCGGGCTGGTCGGCGACGTCACCACCGTCGACCCGACCGCGGTGCTCGACCTCATCGCCGCCGGCCGGATTCCGGTCGTCTCGACGATCGCCCCCGATTCCGACGGTGTGGTGCACAACATCAACGCAGACACCGCCGCGGCCGCGCTCGCAGAGGCCCTCGGCGCCGAGAAGCTGGTCGTCCTCACCGACGTCGAGGGCCTCTACACCAACTGGCCCGATCGCAGCTCGCTGGCGTCGGTGATCGACACCGCCGCGCTGGAACAACTTCTGCCGAGCCTGGATTCGGGCATGGTCCCGAAGATGGAGGCGTGCCTGCGCGCCGTGCACGGCGGCGTCCCGAGTGCCCACGTCATCGACGGCCGCCTCGCGCACTCGGTGCTCCTCGAACTACTCACCGGCGAGGGCATCGGCACGATGGTTGTCCCACCGGATCCCTCGGTCCCCACCACCCCTGCAAAGGAAGGCCCCGCATGACCGGCACCTCCGCACTCCAGCAGCGCTGGTCCGGTGCGCTGATGAACAACTACGGCGTCCCGCGGGTCGCCCTCGTCTCCGGCGACGGGGCCGTGCTCACCGACGCCGACGGCAAGCAGTACCTGGATCTGCTCGGCGGCATCGCCGTCAACATCCTCGGCCATCGGCACCCGGCGATCATCGACGCGGTCACGGCGCAGCTGAACACTCTCGGTCACGTGTCGAACCTGTACGCCAGCGAACCGGCCGTGGCACTGGCCGAGCAGCTGCTGCACCACCTTGGTGCCGGTGGCGACGGCGGCGTCACAGGCCGGGTGTTCCTGTGCAACTCCGGTACGGAAGCCAACGAGGCGGCCTTCAAACTGGCCCGGCTCACGGGCCGGCGCAAGATCATCGCCGCCGAGCGGGCCTTCCACGGCCGGACGATGGGTGCCCTCGCGATGACCGGGCAGCCGGAGAAGCGGGCACCGTTCGAGCCGATGCCCGCGGGCGTCGAGTTCGTGCCCTACGGTGACATCGCGGCCCTCGACGCGGCCGTCGACTCCGACACCGCCGCCGTGATCCTCGAACCGATCATGGGGGAGTCCGGGGTCGTGGTCCCGCCGGAGGGCTACTTGGTCGAAGCCCGCCGGATCACCGCCGAGCGTGGTGCCCTGCTGATCCTCGACGAGGTGCAGACCGGCATCGCGCGCACCGGCTGGTTCTACGCCCACCAGGCGTCGGGCATCGTGCCCGACGTGATGACCCTCGCCAAGGGGCTCGGCGGCGGCCTGCCGATCGGGGCGTGCATCGCCACCGGCGCCGCGGCCGAACTCTTCGGCCCGGGTAAGCACGGCACCACCTTCGGTGGAAACCCCGTGTGTGCCGCCGCGGCGCTGGCGGTGCTGCGCACCGTCGACCAGGAGGATCTGCTCAGCCACGCCGATGCGGTCGGCAAGTCGCTGTCCGCGGGGATCGAGGCGCTCGGGCACCCGCTCGTCGATCACGTCCGCGGCGCCGGGCTGCTGCTCGGCGTCGTCCTCACCGACACCGTCGCACCGGCCGTGGAGGCCGCTGCACGGGACGCCGGCTACCTCGTCAACGCTGCGGCGCCCGACGTGATCCGGCTCGCGCCGCCGCTGATCCTCACCGAGGAGCAGGCACAGGGATTCGTGGCGGCGCTGCCGCAGATTCTGAACACCGCTGTAGCGGAAGGGAAGTGACATCATGCCGGTGAAGCACTATTTGAGGGACGACGACCTCACCCCGGCTCAGCAGGCCGAGGTGCTCGAGCTCGCCGCCGTACTGAAGAAGGATCCGTTCGCCAAGCAGACCCTGGCCGGGCCCCGCGCGGTCGGGGTGATCTTCGAGAAGAACTCCACCCGCACCCGGTTCTCGTTCGAGGTGGGCATTTCCCAACTCGGCGGGCACGCCGTGGTCGTGGACGGGCGGAGCACCCAGCTCGGCCGGGAGGAGACGCTGCAGGACACCGGCCGGGTGCTCTCGCGCTACGTCGACGCCGTCGTGTGGCGGACCTTCGGGCAGAAGCGGCTCGAGCAGATGGTCAGTGGTGCGACGGTCCCGATCGTCAATGCACTCTCCGACGAGTTCCACCCCTGCCAGGTCCTCGCGGACCTGCAGACCCTGCGCGAGCGCAAGGGCGAGCTGAAGGGGCTGAAGCTGACGTACCTCGGTGACGGCGCCAACAACATGGCGCACTCGCTGATGCTCGGCGGCGTCACCGCGGGCATCGACGTCACCATCGCCGCCCCGGCGGGCTTCGCGCCGTTGCCCTGGGTGCTCGACGCCGCCCGCGCGCGGGCCGCCGAGACCGGTGCCACCATCACCGTCACCGACGACCCCCAGGCCGCTGTTGCCGGCGCCGACGCGCTCGTCACCGACACCTGGACCTCGATGGGCCAGGAGAACGACGGCCTCGACCGGGTCGGACCGTTCCGGCCGTTCCAGATCAACGCGGCGCTGCTCGCGAAGGCGGCGCCGGACGCGGTGGTGCTGCACTGCCTGCCCGCGCACCGCGGGGAGGAGATCACCGACGAGGTGCTCGACGGCCCGCAGTCGGTGGTGTGGGACGAGGCCGAGAACCGCCTGCACGCACAGAAGGCGCTGCTGGTGTGGCTGCTGGAGCATCAGGACCGGGCACAGTCGTGACCGCCACCCAGCCGAGGGGCGTGACGGCACCGCCGTCGAAGTCGCTCGCGGTCGCGCAGACACGGGCCGGGAGGCAGGCCCGGATCACCGCCCTACTGGCGGTGCACGAGGTCCGCAGCCAGCCGGAACTCGCCGCGCTGCTCGCCGCCGAGGGCATCGAGGTCTCGCACGCGACGCTGTCGCGGGACCTCGAGGAACTCGGTGCGGTGAAACTGCGGGCCGCCGACGGGGGCGCCGGCGTGTACGTCGTGCCCGAGGACGGCAGCCCGGTGCGCGGCGTCTCCGGCGGCACCGACCGGCTGTCGCGGCTGCTGGGGGAGTTGCTGGTGTCCACCGACGCGAGCGGGAACCTCGCGGTGTTGCGCACCCCGCCGGGTGCCGCGCACTACCTCGCCAGCGCGCTGGATCGCGCGTCTCTGCCCGAGGTTGTGGGAACCATTGCCGGGGATGACACCATTCTTGTGGTGGCCCGTGAACCCCTGACGGGCGCGCAGCTCGCCGACATGATCGAAAAACTGGCCTGACCTGGCATTTGCGCCGGGTCCGGTCGGCATGCGATCGGCACAACTGAAGAATCTCGAGAAGATACAACCCCAAAAGGAGCACACAGACCATGGCTGAACGCGTCGTACTCGCCTACTCGGGCGGGCTGGACACCTCCGTGGCCATCAGCTGGATCGGCAAGGAGACCGGCAAAGAGGTCGTCGCCGTTGCCATCGACCTCGGCCAGGGTGGCGAGGACATGGAGGTCGTGCGTCAGCGTGCCCTCGACTGCGGCGCCGTCGAGGCCGTCGTGATCGACGCCAAGGACGAGTTCGCCGACGAGTACTGCCTGCCCACCATCCAGGCCAACGCCCTGTACATGGACCGCTACCCGCTGGTCTCGGCGATCAGCCGGCCGCTGATCGTCAAGCACATCGTCAAGGCCGCGCGCGAGCACGGAGGCACCGTCGTCTCGCACGGCTGCACCGGCAAGGGCAACGACCAGGTGCGGTTCGAGGTCGGCTTCGGCGCCCTCGCCCCCGACCTCGAGGTCATCGCCCCGGTTCGTGACTACGCCTGGACCCGGGAGAAGGCCATCGCCTTCGCCGAGGAGAACCAGATCCCGATCAACGTCACCAAGCGTTCGCCGTTCTCGATCGACCAGAACGTGTGGGGCCGCGCCGTCGAGACCGGATTCCTCGAGGACCTGTGGAACGCCCCGACCAAGGACGTCTACGACTACACCCAGGACCCGACCATCAACTGGAACGCCCCCGATGAGCTGATCATCAGCTTCGAGGCAGGCAAGCCGGTCGCGATCGACGGCAAGCCCGTCACCGTGCTCGAAGCGGTCCAGGAGCTCAACAAGCGCGCCGGTGCGCAGGGCGTCGGCCGCCTCGACGTGGTCGAGGACCGCCTCGTCGGCATCAAGAGCCGCGAGATCTACGAGGCCCCCGGCGCGATGGTGCTCATCACCGCGCACCAGGAACTCGAGCACGTCACCCTCGAGCGCGAGCTCGGTCGCTACAAGCGGCAGATGGAGCAGCGCTGGTCCGAGCTGGTCTACGACGGCCTGTGGTTCTCGCCGCTGAAGGAGGCGCTGGACACCTTCGTGCTCAAGACCCAGGAGAAGGTCACCGGCGACATCCGCCTGTTCCTGCACGGCGGCGCGATCACCGTCAACGGCCGGCGCAGCCCGCAGTCGCTGTACGACTTCAACCTCGCGACCTACGACGAGGGCGACTCGTTCGACCAGTCGTACGCGAAGGGCTTCGTCAACATCCACGGCCTGTCCTCCAAGGTCGCCGCGAAGCGCGACCTGGGCCTGTAACGATGACCGAGCACGATGCCGGAGGCGTCCAGGCGCACGGCACCAACGAAGGTGCCCTGTGGGGCGGCCGGTTCGAGTCCGGACCGGCCGCCGCCATGGCGGCGCTGAGCAAGTCCACCCACTTCGACTGGGTGCTCGCGCCCTACGACGTGCGTGCCTCCAAGGCGCACGCCAAGGTGCTGCACGCCGCGGGACTGCTCGGTGACGCCGACCTGGCGACCATGCTGGACGGTCTCGACCGGCTCGGGGCCGACGTCGCGAGCGGTGCCTTCGTGCCCGCCGACTCCGACGAGGACGTCCACGGTGCCCTCGAGCGCGGCCTGATCGAGCGGGTCGGACCCGAGGTCGGTGGCCGGCTGCGCGCCGGCCGCTCGCGCAACGACCAGGTGGCCACGTTGTTCCGGATGTGGCTGCGCGACGCGGTCCGCCGAGTCGCTGCCGGTGTGCTCGACGTTGTCGACGCCCTCGCCACCCAGGCGGCGGCGCATCCGGCGGCGGTGATGCCCGGCAAGACGCATCTGCAGGCCGCGCAGCCCGTCCTGCTCGCGCACCACCTGCTCGCACACGCCCACCCGCTGCTGCGGGACGTGCAGCGGCTGGTGGACTTCGACAAGCGGGCCGCGGTGTCGCCGTACGGGTCCGGCGCGCTGGCCGGGTCCTCGCTCGGCCTGAACCCGGACGCCATCGCGGCGGAGCTGGAGTTCGACTCCGCGGCGGACAACTCGATCGACGCCACGTCCTCGCGGGACTTCGCGGCCGAGGCGGCGTTCGTGTTCGCGATGATCGCGGTCGACCTGTCCCGGATGGCCGAAGAGGTCATCATCTGGAGCACACCGGAATTCGGCTACATCACGCTCGCCGATGCCTGGTCGACCGGGTCGTCGATCATGCCGCAGAAGAAGAACCCGGACGTCTCGGAACTCACCCGCGGCAAGGCCGGGCGCCTGATCGGCAACCTCACGGGCCTGCTCGCCACGCTCAAGGCGCAGCCACTGGCGTACAACCGGGACCTGCAGGAGGACAAGGAGCCGGTCTTCGACTCCGTCGCCCAGCTGGAACTGTTGTTGCCCGCGATCACCGGGCTGGTCTCGACGCTCGAGTTCCACACCGACCGGATGGCCGAGCTGGCCCCGGCCGGGTTCACCCTCGCCACCGACATCGCGGAATGGATGGTGCGTCAGGGTGTTCCGTTCCGGGTCGCACACGAGGCGGCCGGTGCGTGTGTGCGGGCGGCCGAGTCCCGCGGAGTGGGTCTCGAGGATCTCACCGACGCCGAGCTCGCCGCGGTGGATCCGGCCCTGACACCGGCGGTACGCGAGGTGCTCACCGTGCAGGGGTCGATCGCCTCCCGTAACGCCCGCGGTGGCACCGCCGGTGTACAGGTGGCGCACCAGCTGGATCGGGTCCGGGAGTCCGCGGGGCAATTGAAGGCCCTGATCGGAAACTGACGGATTCTCACTGCCGCGCGCGAATACACTGTGCCGGAACACCGGCGGAAGGTTGGGGGCGCGGCAGTGAGTTGGTCCGAGATTCTGAACGGTTCCGTTCGCCGCGTGGTCGCGACCGCGCAGAACGGTCTCGAGGTCGTCCGGCTGGGCGGCCTCGAGACCGAGGCCCGGCCGTCGGAGTTCACCGTCGTCGACCGCGCGCCGATGTACCGGCTCCGTCGCTACTTCGCCGACGAGGTCACCGAAGCCGATTCACCCCGTCCGCCGATTCTGCTCATCCCGCCGATGATGATGTCGGCCGACGTGTACGACGTCACCCAGGACCAGGGCGCGGTCGGCATCCTGCACTCGATGGGGCTGGATCCTTGGGTGGTCGACTTCGGTTCCCCGGACACCGAGGAGGGCGGCTGGAACCGCACCCTCGCCGACCACATCGTCGCGATCAGCGAGATCGTCGACCGCGTACACAAGGAAACCGGGCAGGACGTGCACCTGTCCGGGTACTCCCAGGGCGGCATGTTCGCCTACCAGGCCGCCGCGTACCGGCGGTGCCGCCACGTCGCGTCCCTCGTCACCTTCGGTTCACCGGTCGACACCCTGGCGGCCCTGCCGTTCGGGATCCCCGGCGACATCGCCGCGCCGGCGGCCGACTTCCTCGCCGACCACGTCTTCACCCGTCTCTCGATCGCGGGTTGGATGGCGCGCACCGGGTTCCAGCTCCTCGACCCGGTCAAGACGGCCAAGTCACGGATCGACTTCCTGCGGCAGCTGCACGACCGCGAGGCGCTCCTCCCGCGTGAACAGCAGCGACGCTTCCTCGCCACGGATGGTTGGGTGGCGTGGTCCGGTCCGGCGGTGGCGGAGCTGCTCAAACAGTTCGTCGTGCACAACCGGATGGTGTCCGGTGGCTTCGTGATCGGTGACCGACCGGTCTCCCTGGCCGAGGTGACCTGCCCGATCCTGGCATTCGTCGGCGAGGTGGACGACATCGGCCAGCCGACCGCGGTCCGGGGTATCCGGAAAGCGGCGCCGAAGGCTGAGGTATTCGAATCCACCATGCGGGCAGGTCATTTCGGCCTCGTCGTGGGATCGTTGGCGGCCGACCACACCTGGCCGACGACCGGTGCCTGGGTGCGGTGGCGGACCGGGACGGACCCGCAGCCGGCCGGTATCGTGCCGATGGCCGCGGAGGACCTCCCGATCGACGAGACCGGTGTGTCCGTCGCGGACCGGCTGCTGCACACCGGTACCTCGATCGCCGAGGTGGGGGTCGGTGCCGTGCGCGGGGCCCTGGAGGCGGCGGTTCACGCGGTGCGCGGCAGCCGGGAACTGACCGCCGAGGCGGCCCGCGCGCTGCCGCGGCTGGTCCGGCTCGGGCAGGTGCAGCCGCACACCACGATCTCGCTCGGCAAACTGCTCGCCGAGGCAGGGGCGAAGAACCCGCGCGGCGAGTGCTTCCTGTTCGACGACCGCGCGTACACCAACGGTGCGGTCAACACCCGGATCGACAATGTCGTCAAGGGGTTGATCGCGGCCGGGGTGCGACCGTCCACACGGGTCGGGGTGCTGATGGAGACCCGGCCCAGCGCACTCGTGGCGATCGCCGCGCTGTCGAGGATCGGCGCGATCAGCGTGCTGCTGCCCCCGACCGAGGACCTCGCCGACGCGATGCGGCTCGGCAAGGTCGCCACGATCGTCACCGATCCCGACCATCTGCGTGCCGCGGAACGGCTGGGGCCACCGGTGCTCGTCCTCGGTGGTGGCGAATCCCGCGTCCTCGATCTGGAAGCCGACTCGGAGACGGTCGATCTCGAACAGATCGAGCCGGACCTCATCGCGATGCCGGCGTGGTACCGGCCCAATCCCGGCCGCGCAAACGAACTGGCGTTCGTGCTGTTCGGGCGGTTCGGCGGCGAGGTCGAGGCCAAGTACATCACCAACCATCGCTGGGCCCTGTCCGCTTTCGGAACAGCGACCGCCGCGAATCTCGGCAACGGTGACACGGTCTATTCTGTTGCGCCGCTGTATCATTCGTCGGTCCTGCTCGCGACGCTCGGCGGGGCGATCGCCGGTGGGGCGCGCATCGCACTGTCCCGGGGTCTCGACCCCGAGCGGTTCGCGACCGAGGTGCACCGCTACGGGGTCACCGTCGTGGCGTACACGTGGACGATGATGCGCGAACTGGTGGACGGCCCCGACTTCGCGTTGGACGCCTCGCACCCGATCCGGCTGTTCATCGGTGCGGGAATGCCCCGTGGACTGTGGCTGCGGACGATGGACCGGTTCGCGCCCGCGCGCGTGCTCGAGTTCTACGCCTCCACCGAGGCCGCCGTCGTGCTCGCCAATGTGTCCGGCGCCAAGCCAGGGTCGAAGGGGCGTCCGTTGCCCGGGAGCACCGCGGTCCGCATCGCCGCGTACGACCCCGTCACGCGCCGGTTCGTCGAGGACGATCACGGACTGGTGCGCGAATGCGAGGTCGGGGAGGTGGGACTCCTGCTGGGGCAGGCCACGTCCGCGGAGGCGATCGGCGGCGCGATGCGCGGAGTGTTCGCGGCCGGCGACGCATGGGTGCCCACCGAGCACCTGTTCCGCACCGACGGTGACGGTGACTTCTGGCTCATGGACGACCGGAACACCGTCGTCTGCGCGCGGCGCGGCCCGGTGTACGGGGAACCGATCGGATACGCGCTCGGCGTCCTGGACCAGGTGGACCTCGCCGTCACCTACGGTGTGCGGGTCGGCGACGAGGAGCTGGCGGTCACCGCACTGACGTTGCGCCCTGGGGCGTCCCTGACGGCGGCCCATCTGGCCGACGCGTTCGCCGGCCTCGACGAGGGGCAGTGCCCAGACCTCGTGCACGTCGTCCCCGAGATCCCGATCAGCAACTCGTATCGACCCCGGCGCGGCGAGCTGAGGGCGGCGGGCCTGCCGAAACCGGGAGTGCGGGCCTGGTTCTGGGACGCCGAGCACACCCGCTACCGCCGACTGACGAAGGCGGTGGTCACCGACCTTCAGGAGCGCGGTGGTCGGGCACCGACCGGCTAGCGGGTAGCCTGGCCGGTGATCCCGTCAACCCGATGCGAGAGGACCTTTCGTGGCGCTCGATCCCACCCTGCTGAGCATCATCGCCTGCCCGCAGGACAAGGGCCCGCTCCTGCTGGTCGACGACGCACTGCTCTACAACCCGCGGCTGCGTCGCGCCTACCCGATCGAGGACGGCATCCCGGTGCTGCTCGTCGACGAGGCACGCGACGTCACCGAGGACGAGCACCAGGACTACATCACGCGCGGAACGGGATCCACCGACTGATCGGGCACATTCGACCCGGCGAGATCGCCGGTGAGATACCGCTGCAACGTCGGCGCGACCAGCATCACCACCCGCTCGGGTTCCATCGTGGCCAGCGGATCGAGTCGGAGCAGATAGCGAGTGACGATCAGTCCCGCCATCTGTGACGCAACCAGACCGGCCCGCAGGGACGCGCTCCCCGCAGGATCGTCCACCCGGTGACCGATCTCGTCGAGCACCACCTCTGTCAGGAAACTGCGCACCAGCCCGACCGACTCACCGGAGATCGCCGACCGGAGCGCCGCGAGCAGACCCTCGCGCTGCGGGGACTCCCAGACGCCGAGCACCGCGCGCAGGAACCGCTCACCCAGTTCGTCACGAGGCGCGTCGAGCAGTCCGGCAAGCACGACCTTCGGATCGATCGGCACCGCGATCGCCGCGAGAAACAGCGCGCGTTTGGTACCGAAGTAGTGGTGCACGAGCGCCGAGTCGACGCCTGCCGCGGTCGCGATCGAGCGGACCGATGTCTTGTCGAACCCCGTCTCGGAGAATCGGCGGCGGGCCGCCGCGAGGATGTCCTCACGGGTGTCGGGGCTGCCCGGCCGGCGCCCCATCCGGACGCTCGGCCGGGTCACGACGCGCTCCGCCGCGGTGTCACGGCGTCCGCCGACGCAGTGTGGCCGCCGCCAGGCACAGCGCGACGACCGCGAACCCGACCACGACGGCGATGTCGCGCCACATCGTCGCCGTGGCGCCGGGATGCTTGGCTACCTGCTGCAGTGCCTCGACGGCGTAGCTCAGTGGCATCACGTTCGACGCCCACTGCAGCCATTCGGGGAGCTGGTCGCGGGGCACGAGCAGACCGCAGAGGAACAGCTGCGGGATCACGATCACCGGCATGAACTGCACCGCCTGGAACTCGGTGCGCGCGAATGCGCTGCACAGCAGGCCCAGCGCGACACCGAGTACGGCGTCGACCACCGCGATCAGCACGACCCAGCCGACACTTCCCTCCGTGGTCAGGTCGAGAAAGCCGAAGGTGACCAGGCAGGCGACGAGGGCCTGCGCCGCCGCGGCGAGGGAGAACGCGGTGCCGTAGCCGCCGAGCAGGTCCAGCTTCGACATCGGGGTCGTCAGCAGGCGTTCGAGGGTGCCGGAACTGCGTTCGCGCTGCATCGCGATCGACGTGATCAGGAACATCACCACGAACGGCAGGATCCCGAGCATGGTGATGGCGATCCGGTCGAACAGCGGCACTTGGCCGGGGGGCGTGGGCACGTTGACGTACAGGTAGTACAGCAGCGTCATCAGCAGCGCCGGCACCAGCAGGATCATCGCGACGGTGCGGTGGTCGCGGCGCAGTTGCCGCAGGATGCGGGCGGTGCCGGCCCCGTAGATGCGAGGGGTCATGAGTGGGGCGTTCACGACTGCTCCTGAACTTCTCGTTCGCGGATCAGGGTCAGGAAGGCATGTTCGAGGTTGGTCTCACGGGTCTGTTCGAGCAGGGCCCCCGGGCTGAGCTGTGCGAGCAGGTGTCCGTCGCGGAGCAACAGCAGGTCATGGCAGTGCTCGGCCTCCTCCATTACGTGACTCGAGATCAGCAGTGTGGTTCCGCTCGCGGCCAGGCCTGCGAATCGTTCCCACAGGTCGGCACGGAGCACCGGATCCAGCCCGACGGTCGGTTCGTCGAGGATCAGCAACTCCGGTTCGCCGACCAGCGCGCAACCGAGGGAGACCCGTCCGAGTTGACCGCCGGACAATTCCCCGGCGGGAACATCGGCCTGCGCGGCCAGATCGACCATCGCCATCACGTCGGTCGCCGCGCGTGCGGGACGGCCGTACAGCGCCGCGAAGTAGGCGATGTTCTGCCGCACCGACAGGTCGGGATAGACGGTGGGGGACTGGGTGACGTAACCGACGCGGTGGCGCAGTTGCGGCGAACCCGCCGACTCGCCGAGGACGGTGACCGTGCCGGACTCGACGATCTGGGTGCCGACGATGGCGCGCATCAACGTCGTCTTACCGCAGCCGGAGGGTCCGAGAAGGCCGGTGATGCTGCCGGTCGGGATCCGCAGATCGAGGCCGTGCAGCACCTCGACGTCACCGCGGCGGACGACGAGGTTGTCGATGGCAACGGCGAAAGATGATCCGGGCATCTCGTGCTCCAATTCATCGAGCGATGAAATCATCGTCTGATGACTTTTATAGACCCCTCCGGTCCCCAGGTCAACGGGGCTGCGGCGCTCCGATCCGGCCTCTCCGGGGCACAATCGCGGGCATGATGGTGCTCTCCCGGTCGCCCGAACTGAGCGAGGACGCGCTCACCGTCGCCGACCCGGTCACCGCGGCTCGACTGGTGTTGGGATCGACACTGTCGTGCGGTGCGGTGCGCCTGCGGATCGTCGAGGTCGAGGCGTACGGGGGAGACCCGCTCGGGCCGTGGCCGGACCCGGCCGCCCACTCCTATCCGGGACCCACCGAACGCAACGCAGTGATGTACGGCCCGGCGGGCCGGCTCTACGTCTATCTCAGCCACGGACTGCACTTCTGCCTCAACGTCAGCTGCGCCGGGGAAGGGACCGCGGGTGCGGTGCTGCTGCGGGCAGCGGAGATTCTCGCGGGGGAGGACGTGGTGCGCCGCCGTCGCGGTCCCGACCGCGGCCAACGCGAATTGGCGCGCGGTCCGGGCAATCTCGGTCAGGCGCTCGGAACAACCCTGGGCGACAACGGGTCCGCGCTCTTCGACGGCGGCTCCCCGATTCGACTCGACCCCGGCCCCGCGACGCCCATCGCATTCGGGCCGCGGGTGGGAATCAGCCGCGCCGCCGACCGTCCGTGGCGTCTGTGGGATCCCACATCGAACGCCGTCTCCGCCTACCGGCGTAGCCCGCGTGCGCCCGCGCCGCCGAGTGCGGGATGATCGAAGCCGTGACTGAGAACGCCCTGACCGAGAACATCGCCTCGACCGAGAACATTGTTGACGAACTGACCTGGCGTGGACTCATCCAGCAGTCCACGGACATCGACGCGCTGCGTCGTGAGGCCGAGGCCGGTCCGGTCACCCTCTATTGCGGCTTCGACCCGACCGGTCCGAGCCTGCACGCAGGACACCTCGTCCCGCTCCTGACGCTCAAGCGGTTCCAGCAGGCCGGGCACAAGCCGATCGTTCTCGCCGGCGGGGCCACCGGGCTCATCGGCGACCCCCGCGATGTCGGCGAGCGGGTGATGAACTCCGCCGACACGGTCGCGGACTGGGCGCAGCGGATCCGCGCCCAGCTCGAACGGTTCGTCTCGTTCGACGGCGACAACGCCGCAGTCGTCGAGAACAACATGAACTGGACCGGCAAGCTCAGCGCGATCGACTTCCTGCGCGACATCGGCAAGCACTTCTCCGTCAACGTCATGCTCGCTCGCGAGACGGTCAAGCGGCGCCTCGAATCGGACGGCATCTCCTACACCGAGTTCAGCTACATGCTGCTGCAGGCCAACGACTACCTGCAGCTGCGGCGGGACCACGGGTGCACGCTCCAGGTCGGTGGCTCCGACCAGTGGGGCAACATCATCGCCGGTGTCGAGCTGAACCGCCGCGTGGACGGTGAGTCGGTGCACGCGATGACCGTGCCGCTGGTCACCTCGTCGGACGGCAAGAAGTTCGGCAAGTCCACCGGGGGCGGCAGCCTGTGGCTCGACCCGGAGATGACCAGCCCCTACGCCTGGTACCAGTACTTCGTGAACACCGGTGACGCCGACGTCATCCGCTACCTGCGCTGGTTCACCTTCCTCGGTCAGGACGAGCTCGCGGAGCTCGAGGTCGAGGTCGCCGAGCGGCCACAGGCGCGTGTCGCCCAGCGCCGGCTCGCCGCCGAGATGACCACCCTGGTGCACGGGGCCGAGAACACCGCGGCCGTCGAGCTCGCCAGCCAGGCACTGTTCGGGAAGGCCGAACTGCGCGATCTCGACGAGTCGACCCTCGCCGCCGCGTTGACCGAGGCGTCGGTGGCGCAGGTGCGCCCCGGTGAACCGACCGCGATCGTCGATCTGCTGGTCGCCAGCGGGCTGTGCGAGAGCAAGGGCGCGGCGAAGCGTGCGGTCAAGGAGGGCGGCGCGTACGTGAACAACGCCAAGGTCGGCGCGGAGGACTGGACGCCCGAGTCCGGCGACCTGCTGCACGGTCAGTGGCTCGTCATCCGTCGCGGGAAGCGCAACTTCGCCGGCATCCAGCTGTTGCCGGCCTGAGACGGTCCCGGTCGGAGGGCGTCGTCGCCTCGCACATGCGAGGGGCGGCGCCCTCCGCCGTTCAAGGTCCTCGTGGCGGGGACCCTCGAGGAGCCGCGGCGCTGCGTGTGCGGCGTCACATCGTTGTAATTTGTCGCCTGGGGCGGCTGCTGCGGGCGGTGAGCTGGGGTTTCACCCGCCCTGGTGTGCTGTGACCAGCGGATTTGCGATGCCGTTCACGGCCACGTAACTTTTGTCGAGTCAGAGCGACACGGACACCGACCCGGCCCGCGAGGGACTGGGACACGAGGTTGGACGAAGGCGCCTGGCAAGCCTGCTGGAACTTGCTTCACCGGTTTGCGCCGGTGGGAGAAATCAGTTAGGCTGGAACAGTTGCCCCGGAGAGGCCGAGATAATCTCGGACGCGAAGGTGTGTGCGTGTTCTTTGAGAACTCAACAGTGTGCCGATGAATGTCAGTGCCAAATTATTTGGTACTCCACTCCATCATTTGTATGGGGTGGGT
>NZ_JBSGGS010000008.1:0-312041 GCF_053604015.1 Rhodococcus sp. NPDC004095 | reverse complement strand
GGCTTCTTCCCGAGCAGCGGGTCCTCCCCGTTCGCGGCGTGCCGGTTGTACACCTCGACGGTGGCCTGCAGCGACCCGGCGGGCAGCCCGATCTCGGCCTCGAGCTCCTCGACGGATTCGCACACCCAGGTCGGTCGAGCATGGGTGCGTGGGCTGGAGCTCGGCGCGGCCAAGCCTGCCTCGTAGGACTCCTCGTCGAGGATCAGGAACGCCTGGTTCTGGTTTTCGATCAGCGTGGCCTGCCCGACCCTCCCGGGGTAGGTGTCCTCGTTGATGTAGCGCTGGCCGCGCCCGTTGACCAGGATGCCGCGGATGAACAGCTGCGGATCGCAGAAGAACGCGACCTCCGCCGCATCCATGTGCGCCAGATCGGCGCCGATCGCCTGCGCCATCCGGATCGCGCGACCGTCGTGCTCCTCGATCGACGCGGCCGGGCGACCGACCAACCGCGGCGCGTAGGACTCGAGCATCCGGTCGTTGTAGGCGAAGCTGCCGGTCGCCAGGACGACGCCCTTGCGGGCGCGGATCGCAACGTCCTTGCCGTACTGCTTCGCGATGACACCGACGACGCGGACGCCGCCACCCTTGGGTGAAGCCTCGGGGTCGGCGGCATCGTCCTCGGGGTCGGCGGGATTGTCCTCGATGACCAGCGCCTGCACCCGCATGTCGTATTCGGAGCGCACGCCGAGTTCGGCGGCCTTGTCGGTGAGCGGCTTCATCAGCATGTAGCCGCCGCCCTTCTCGGAGCTGACGTGCTTGTCCTGCATCTGCGGGATGTGGCCGCGGGGCGCCGGCGGGATCGTCGCGTTGAACGGCGCCGCGTTCTCGCCGCCGCTGTACATCAGGCCCTCGTCGCCCGGCGGCTCCCAGCCCGGCTCGCCCCAGAAACTCTCCTTGAACGGCACGCCGCACTCGTCTACGAGCCAGTGGTAGTGGTCGACGCTGCCCTCGCAGTAGGCGTCGATCTTCGCCTCGTCGACGCCCGGGCCGAGCGCCGCCTTCATGAACGCCTTCATGTTGTCGACGGTGTCCTCGAACCCGCACGCCTTCTGCAGCGGCGTGCCGCCACCCAGGTAGATGAAACCGCCCGACATCGCGGCCGCGCCGCCCCAGCCTCCGGTCCGCTCCAGCACCAGGACATCGGCCCCCGCCTGTGCCGCACCGACCGCGGCGGCCGCCCCGGCGACACCGAAACCCGCGACGACGACGTCCGCCTCGTACGCCCATTCCATGATGTGATCTCGGCGAATCGGGTGTATCGGCGTCGCTTCGGGCATGGTGTGTCCCTTCGTTGGTTGTGCGGATCTGTGGCGCAGAGCATGCGCGGTCACGGTTCGAGGGCGTGAATCACGTTGATCTGAAATCTGTTTCGTTCCTGCTGCGGCGGTATGTGCTGTGCCTGGGGGTGGGTGCGGGGGAGTGGGGTCCTGCGGATCGCGATGCAGCGCGGGTGTGATTCGTGAGTCGACAGCCGCTGGACGATAGTCGGCGCCGGCGCACGTGGGTTGGTGGTCTCCCGCTGGTCGGGAGGCGCGCTGTGTATGTCGGTGTGTGCCCAATTTCGTTGCAGGCTATAACTGCTCGCGGCGGTCGGTGAGTCACGTTCGGCGAACATGGAGGCCGGTCGCATGGGCCTCCCGTTCAGCGGGAGGGGGTGCGCCACGCAGGCACTCGGTGTCCTGATAATCACCGCTCACATTCAAAGAGTGACGTGCATCACTGTAGGTGGTCGAAGGCGTCCAGCGCTACGCCCCCACGGTGCCGTCACCACCCTGTGAAGGAGTCCACGCAATGAACCCAGTCAGTCGAGGACGGCGCGTGCGCGCTGTTGCCGGCGCGAGTGCGCTGCTGCTTGTCGGAATGCTCGGCACCGCATGTGCCGACGAGGAGACGGCTGACGCCGGTGTCGCGGGAGCGTCCACCTCCGCTCTGCCGAGCAATCCCGCGAGCGGCGAAGCAGTGAAGATCGGCTTCGTGTCGACCGAGGGTGGCGCCGCGGTGTCCATTCCCGACATGCGAGAGGGTGCCGAGGCCGCGGTCGAGTACCTCAACAAGAACGGAGGCGGGCTGGCCGGCCGGCCGATCGACCTGGTGGTGTGCAAGCAGCAGGAGGAGCCGACCTCGGCGAGCGCCTGTGCGAATCAGTTCGTCGAGCAGAAGGTGTCCGCGGTGCTGTCCCCGGGCACGTCCCAAGGACCGGTGATCGTGCCGATCGTGCTCGGTGCGGGCATCCCGTACGTCACCCTCAACGGCGTCGCGCCGATCGAGCTGACCTCACCCGACGTTGCCTCCCTCTCCGCGGGCCTGCCCGGCACGTTGACGGCGGCCGCGACCGCGGCCAAGCAGGAGGGCATGGCGAAGTTCACCATGTTCGCCAGCGACGGCGGTGGAATCGCCGCCATGATCGACCAGATGGGTCAGCCGATCTTCCAGGGATTCGGTGTCGCGCTCGATGTCGTCCCGGTGGCCCTGGGCACCCCGGACCCGACGCCGGTCGTCACGGCGGGACTGGCAAAGGAACCCGACGGCGTGAGCTTCATCGGCGACGCCGCCACCTGCACCTCGGTGCTCAAGGCGGTCCAGACCACCGCGCCGACGATGAAGAAGGTGCTCATTCCGACCTGCCTCGACGAGAACGTCGTCAAGGCGATCGGAATCGCCAACGTCAAGGGCAACATCGGTATCACTGCCACCGACGCGCTGTCCGACCGCCCCGACTCGGTACTGTTCCGGTCGATCTTCGCCGAGTATGCACCCGACCTGTCCCCGAACGGCTACGGGTCGACCGGGTACCAGACCGTGATGGCGCTGGCCGCCGCGACGTCCGGTATCAGCGGCGACGTCAACTCCGCCTCCATTCGTGACGCGCTGCGGAGCGCCACCAACGTCGAGATGCCCGCGGGCGGCGGAATCACCTTCAGCTGCAACGGAACGGCTTTCCCGATGATGCCGTCGATCTGCTCGCGACAGATGCTGATCGGCGAGATCAACGAGCAGGGCATCCCGGTGGACCTGACGGTCACCGGCTAGCACGGCAACGCCCTCGAGGGATGTGATCGACTGAAGGAAGAAGCATGACCGACCATCTCGCCTACCTGGTGCTCGGCCTCGGCAACGGTGCCGTGTACGCCGCCATCGGGCTCGCGCTCGTGATGACATTCAAGAGTTCGGGTGTCGTCAATTTCGCCACGGGTGCCGTGGCCCTGTACACCGCATACACCTACGCGCTGCTGCGCACGGGTGAGCTGGTGGTCCCGATTCCGGGGCTCCCCAAGACGGTCGACCTCGGTGGACCGCTTGGGGTGGCCCCGGCCATGGCCATTTCGCTCGTGGTTGCCGCGATCCTCGGAGTGTTGTTCTACGCATTGATCTTCCGTCCACTGCGGAACGCGACGGTCGTCGCAAAGGCCGTCGCGTCGATCGGGTTGATGATCGTGCTGCAGGCACTCATCGCCCTGCGCGTCGGCACCGAGATCGTGGCCGTCGAACCGATCTTCGCGCTCGACAGCATCTCCATCGGCTCCCGGCAGGCACCGACCGACCGGATCTGGCTCGCGGCAGCAATCATCGCGATCGCTCTCGTCGCGACCGCCGTGTTCCGGTTCACGCGATTCGGTATCGCCACGGAGGCGGCCGCGGAATCGGAGAAGGGTGCCTACCTCACCGGCCTGTCCCCGGACAAGATCGCCTTCGCCAACTGGGCGCTTTCCTCGGTGGTCGCCGGGTTGGGGGGCATCCTGATCGCGCCGATCGTCGCCCTCAATCCCATCGCCTACTCCATGTTCATCGTCCCGGCGCTCGCCGCGACACTGGTCGGCAACTTCAGCTCGATCTGGCTCACGGTCGTCGCCGGCATCGCGATCGGTTCGCTGCAGGCCGAGATGATCAACCTGCAGGCCACGTTCGACTGGTTTCCCCACGCCGGCATGGCGGAGGCGATCCCGCTCCTGCTCATCCTCGTGTTCCTCGTCGTCAAGGGACGGCCGTTGCCCGATCGTGGCAGCGTCGTACGGCAGGCGCTGGGTCGCTCCCCACGCCCCGATCGCATTCTCGGCCCCACCCTGCTCGCCGTCGCGACCGCCGTTGTCGCCCTGTTGCTGGCCAGCGGTAGTTACCGCGCCGCGATCATCAGCAGCGTCATCTTCGCGGTCGTCGCGCTGTCCCAGGTGGTGGTCACGGGATACACCGGGCAGGTGTCCCTGGCGCAGCTCACCCTGGCCGGGGTCGGTGCCTACTCGATCAGCGTGCTGAACACCCACCTCGGCATCCCCTTCCCCTTCGCACCGCTGATCGGTGCCCTGTTCGCAACGGTCATCGGGGTGGTGATCGGGCTTCCGGCGCTGCGTGTCCGGGGCCTGCCGCTGACCGTGGTGACGCTGGCATTGGCGGTCTTCCTGGAGGCGTTCTGGTTCCGCAACCCTCAGTTGAACGGGGGCGTCCAGGGCGCGCCCGTCGATGCCCCGAGGCTGTTCGGTCTCGACCTCGGGATCGGAGCCGGGGAGGCGTACCCGCGGCTGGCGTTCGGGTTGCTGTGCCTCGCGGTGCTTCTCGCGTCGGCCCTCGCGGTCGCGTGGCTGCGGCGCAGCCGTCTCGGCACCGACATGCTTGCGGTCCGGGCGAACGAGAGGTCGGCGGCGGCCTCGGGGATCAACGTCTCGAGGACCAAGCTCGCGGCCTTCGCGATCGGTGCGTTCCTCGCCGGTCTCGCCGGCTCACTGATGGCTTACCAGCAGACCCTGGCGACACCCGAACCGTTCACCGTGTTCCTCGGAATCACGCTGTTCGCGGTCATGTACATCGCCGGCATCACGTCGATCACCGGAGCGATCATCGCCGGCCTCATCGCTCCGGGCGGTGTGCTCTATCTGCTGGTCGACCGGTTCCTGCACATGGGCGAGTACTACGCCGTCATCAGCGGCATCCTGCTCGTCGTCACGGTCATGACCAGCCCCGACGGCATCGCGGGCAGGCTGCCCTCGATCCCGCTGCCCACGTTCCGGCGCGCGGCATCGAACCGTGCCCCGGTCGGCGTGAACACCGTTGTCGCGCCGACTGTCTCGGCCGGACCCGGCGAGTCGCTCCTGTCCGTGCAGGGGCTCGGGGTCGCCTACGGGGCGGTGCAGGCGGCACAGGATGTCACGTTCGACGTCCGCCCCGGGGAGATCGTCGGGCTGATCGGCCCGAACGGTGCGGGCAAGACCACCGTGATCGACGCGATCACCGGGTTCGCGCCGTCGACCGGCACCGTCGTCCTCGACGGTACGGACGTGAGCGGGTTGCGCCCGCATCGGCGCAGTCGGTTGGGGCTCGGGCGCAGCTTCCAGGACGTCGAACTCTACGACGATCTCTCCGTTGCCGAGAACGTGACGGTGGGTGCGGGACGGTCCGGTTCGGCTTCCGACGTTGCGGGCCGGGTGTGGGGAGTACTGGCGACGGTCGGGCTGACCGATGACGCGGACGCTGCGGTGTCAACCCTTTCCCAGGGTCGTCGCCAGCTCGTCTCCATCGCCCGCGTACTGGTGTCCGCGCCGAAGGTCGCACTGCTCGACGAGCCTGCCGCCGGTCTCGACAGTGCCGAGAGCCGGTGGCTCGGTGAGCGCCTGCGGGATGCGTGTATCGCAGGCACCTCGATCCTGCTGGTCGACCACGACATGGAGCTGGTGCTCACGATCTGCGACCGGGTCGTCGTGCTCGATCTCGGGCGGGTGGTGTGCTGCGGGACACCCGACGAGGTCAGGTCCGACCCCAGGGTGATCAGCGCATACCTCGGCCTGCCCGCAGAAGAGGTGGATCCGGCCCACGAGGCGATTCCCGAACTCGCCGCAACCGTCCCCGCCACCGAGGAGGCGCACCCGTGACCGCACTGACGATTCGGAGCCTGACGACGGGCTATCTCCCGCAGCGTCCCTGTATTCGTGGCATCGACCTGGACGTGGAGAAGGGGCAGATCACCTGTCTGCTCGGACCCAACGGGGCAGGCAAGACGACTCTGCTGCTGTCGCTGGCGGGGATGCTGCCGCGATTCGACGGCCGGGTCGCCGTCGACGGACAGGACCTCGTCGGCGGTCGGCCCCGCGACGCGGTGCGGTCGGGGATGGTGCTCGTTCCCGACGACCGGGCCCTGTTCCGGGAACTGAGTGTCACCAACAACCTGCGTCTCGCGGTCGCGGACCGTCGCCGCCGCTCCGGGGCCGTCGGCGAGGTGCTCGGGTACTTCCCGGCTCTGGAGAAGCGGCTGGGCGTCGCGGCGGGACGGTTGTCGGGCGGCGAGCAGCAGATGCTCGCCATCGGGCGGGCCATCCTGCAGCGGCCGAAGGTGCTGCTCATCGACGAGCTGAGCATGGGCCTGGCACCCGTGATCGTCGACGAGATCCTCGCCGTGCTGCGCCGGCTTGCGGTCGAGCGGGAGATGGCGGTGGTGCTCGTCGAACAGCACGTACACCTCGCGCTCGCTACAGCCGACCGAGCCGCCGTGCTGGTGCACGGCGGTGTGGCGCTGACCGATTCGGCCGCCGCGCTCCGCAACGATCCGACCCGGATCGAGCGGGCCTATCTCGGTGTGGCATCGGACCTCCCGGCAGCGGGCTGACCGCTCAGCGGGAGGCCCCCGACCACGGCCCACCGCAGAACATATCGTCCATTGCGAAAGTTGTTGTGACACAGTTCACTGCTCTCGATCCGGGCCAGTCACCCGGCGAATCAACCCAGGACCACTGTGTCCTTCTCGCCCTCACTGGAAGGCTTCACATGACCAACGTAGTTGCCGACACCGCCGCTGCTGTCGCGCAGTCGGGCGCGCGCATCGTCGAGCCCCGCAGGATCGCCGGGGGTTTCTCGTGGCCGGAGTGCCCTCGCTGGCACGACGGCGCCTTCTGGTTCTCCGACATGTACACCGCGACCGTGAAAACCCTTGATGACGAGGGCAACGCCACCGTCGTTGTGGACGCCTCGGCCCGTCGGGAGAACACCGAGGTGCCGATCGTCCTCGGTGGTTTCGGATGGCTCCCGGATGGACGGCTGATCGTCAACTCGATGCACGAGAAAGTGGTGCTCGTTCACGGCGGCAACGGCCCGGACGACCTCGCCGTCTACGCCGATCTGTCCGAGTTCTCGCTCGCCGCGACCAACGACATGGTCGTCGACGCGGACGGCCGCGCCTACGTCACACAACTCGGATTCAACCTGTTCGCCGGTGACGAGCCGGTGCCGTCTCTCATCATCGTCGTCGAGCCCGACGGCACCGCGCACACCGCGGACGAAGTCGGGCCGCTGGTGTGCGCCAACGGTATCGCGATCAGCGCGGACGGCACGAAGGTCTACACCGCCGAGGTGATGGCCCAGAAGATCACGGTGATCGACCGCGCGGCCGACGGATCGCTGTCGAATCCGCGGCTCTTCGCGTCCTGCCCGTTCATGCCGGACGGCATCGGACTCGACGAGGAGGGTGGCGTCTGGGCGGCGATGCCCGGCAGCGGCTACGTGGCCCGCTTCACCGAGGAGGGCATGACGGATGCCATTCCGGTGCCGATCGAGAACGGTGTCGCGTCGGCGTGCCTGCTCGGCGGCCCTGATCGTTCCACCCTTCACATGACCGTCGGTGTCGAGGTTTTCGACTTCGACAAGTCCGCACGCGAGGCACTGGGCACCATCTGGGTTGCCGACGTGTCGAACCGTGGCGGCGTGACCCGACCCTGACACTGCACCGGCCACTTCACTTTCCGAGGAAGACTCACATGACAGAACTGGATTTCACCGACCGCGTGGTTGTTGTCACCGGCGCGGGACGCGGTATCGGCCGCGCGCACGCGGAACTGCTCGCCTCGCGCGGCGCCGCGGTGGTCGTAGGCGATCTCGGGGCGGCCATCGACGGCTCCGGTGTCGACGGTGACGACCCTGCCCGCGAGGTCGTGGACGCGATCACTGCCGCCGGCGGCAAGGCCGTCGCGTGCTCCGCGGACGTCTCCACCGAGGACGGAGCCGTCGCGCTGGTCGACGCCGCACTGTCCGCGTTCGGTCAGCTCGACGCCGTGATCAACAACGCAGGCATCGTCCGCACCGCGCCATTCGACGAGGTCCCGTACGAGGAGTATCAGCGACACCTCGATGTGCACTACTTCGGTTCGATCAGGCTGTGCCGAGCCGCCTGGCCGCACCTGCTGAAGTCGCCGGCGGGCCGGGTGGTCAACACCATCTCCCAGGCCATGCTCGGCAATCCGGGCATGTCGCACTACGGCGGATCGAAGGGTGCGCTGTTCGGATTCACCCGGAACCTCGCACTCGAGGGGCTCGAGGCCGGAATCAAGGTCAACGCCATCGCACCGGGCGCGGGCACGCGGATGGCCGAGGCCGCCGCCGACACGCTCTCACCGGAGGTCATGGAATACATGCGCACCCAGCTGCTCCCGGAGCACGTCGCCCCCGTGGCGGCCTACCTCGTCCACCCGGAGTGCAGCGTCACCGGTGAGGTGTTCAACGTCGCGGGAGGCATCGTCAACCGCCTCGCCATCCTCAACACCGTCGGGATCCACGACCCCGCTCTCACCGTCGAGACGGTTGCCGAGCGGTTCGACGAGATCATGGCGATCACCCCCGACGCCATCCCGCAGATCGTGGCACCCGCCCAGGTTCCGGCGTCGTCCTGACCCGAACCTCCACGACATCGGCTCATCCCCACCTCGAAGACTCCACCAGGAGAAGTACCGTGAGCTCTACCGAAACCTCCACGACCACCACCGAGACAGTGGACACCGCCTACCCCTTCGGGCCGGTGAGTGTGAACGAAGCATCCCGAAGGTATGTCGCCATCGCAGCCGAGCGGCCCATGACGAAGATGACAATGCCGTTCGGCGGTGACGTCTGGGTCATCCACCGCAACGCCGCCGCACGGCAGATGCTCGGCGATCCGCGCTTCGTGCGCGAACCGTTCCGCACCGGTGAGCGTGTGGTGCCGTACTTCGTCGAGTTCCCCGAGTTCCTCAAGACGACGCTGCAGTTCGAGGATCCGCCGCAGCACACCAAGCTGCGCAAGCTCGTGCAGAAGTCCATCTCGCCCAAACGTGTACGTGCCATGCGGGAGTCGGCGGTGGAATTCGCAAACCACCTGATCGACGAGATGATGGCCAAGGGTGCTCCGGCGAACCTGGTGCACGACTATGCCGTCGCTCTGCCGATCCAGATGCTGGCAAATCTCCTCGGGGTGCCGCCGGAGGACCGGCCGAAGTTCCAGAAGTGGAGTTCGGCGACCCTCGCCGTGGCGAACATGCCCGAGGAAGAGGTCGTGGCCAACATGACCGAACTCGTCGGATACATGATGGCCCTGATCGACGAGCGGCGGAAGAACCCCCGGGAGGACCTCCTCAGCGACCTCACGAGCGCGCAGCACAAGGACGACACCCTCACCGACGCGGAGATCCTGCCGATCGCGATGGTGTTGATCATCGGCGGTTTCGACAACACGGCCAACTTCATCTGCTTCGGGGCGCTCTCGCTGTTGAAGAACCCGGACCAGTTGAAGGTCCTGCTCGAGGACGTCGACGGTGTCGCCCCGACCGCGGTCGAGGAGATCCTGCGGCACGGGCGAATGGCGTTCGGTGACAGCGTCACCGGCGGGGGCGGTCTGGTCCCATTCGTCGCGACCGAGGACGTCGAGATCGACGGGCACGTCATCGCCAAGGGTGAGGCCGTGCTCGTGGATCCGGCGTCGGTGAACCACGACGGGGTCGCGGTCACCGACGGCGAGAAGTTCGACGTGCGGCGCGAGGGGAACCCGCACCTGACGCTGAGTTATGGCCTGCACCACTGCCTGGGTGCGCCGCTGGCGCGCATGGAGATGCAGGTGGCCATCGCGGAGTTGTTCAAGCGAATGCCGGGGCTGACGTTGGCCGGCGAACCGGCGGTCGACACGAACCTTCTCACCGAGCCGGTCGTCGACGTCCCGGTGACCTGGTAGGAGTTCGGAGATGCCGAAGGTTTTCTACACCCAGCCTGACGGCTCGGAACGTGTGATCGACGGGGCCGTAGGTGATTCCGTCATGTCGGCGGCGGCCACGAACGGCGTGACCGGGATCGTGGGCCAGTGCGGCGGCACACTCTCGTGCGCGACTTGCCACGTCTACCTCGCTGCGGACGACCACCAGTACTTCGACGCTGCGACGGAGGACGAGGACGACATGCTGGACTGCACGGCCAGCGACCGCGAGGACACGTCGCGGCTGTCGTGTCAGCTGGTCCTCCGCGACGGCATCGATGTACACGTGACAGTGCCCGATGAGCAGGCGTGACGAGAACGGCCGGGGTGCCGGAGAACATGCCGGCAGCGTGGCGGTAGTCGGTGCCTCTCACGCGGCGGTACACCTCGCCGACCGGTTGCGCGCAGGTGGCTACGCGGGTGCGCTGACGCTGATCGGCGGTGAACCCCACCTGCCGTATCAGCGGCCACCGCTGTCCAAGGCGTGGCTGAAGGGGGACGCCGCAGCGGGTTCGTTGGTGCTGCGGGCCGCAGACCACTACGCCGACAACGGTGTCGAGCTTCTGCTCGGCACCGTTGTCGAACGGGTCGAGCGCGAGGGCGACGGCGTGCTGCTGCACATGCGTCGCGCCGACGGTCCCAGGGAAACGCGGCGTTTCGACCGGCTGGTCCTCGCCACGGGCGCCCGCGCGCGCCGGCTGGAGATGCCCGGCTCCGGTCACCGTGACGTGCTGGTGCTTCGCGAACTCGACGACGCTCATCGGCTCGCGGAGCGGGTCGGGTGCGGGCCGGTCGTGGTGATCGGCGGGGGCTTCGTCGGTCTCGAGGTGGCCGCGACCCTTCGCGGTCTCGGCGCCGACGTCAGTGTCGTCGAGGCCGGTCCCAGGTTGATGGGGCGGGCGGTCGGCGCGGGGACGGCGGAGTTCCTACTGGCCGCCCACGCTGACATGGGTGTCGAGGTGCTCCTCGACGCCACGCCCACCGAGATCGTCGTCGACGGCGACCGGATCCGTGCGGTCCGTCTCGCCGACGGCCGCGAGATTCCGGCGGCGACCGTCCTCGTGGGTGTGGGGGCCGAGCCACGCGCGGAACTGGCCGACCGACTCGGCCTGAAGTGCGAGCGCGGGGTCGTCGTGGACGAACACTGCCTGGCTTCGGACGGCCGCACGATTGCGATCGGCGACTGCACTGTCCAGGAGACTCGCGACGGCGGGCGGGTTCGCCTCGAATCGGTCGACAACGCGACCGAGCAGGCGAACGCGGCGGCGGCCACGCTGCTCGGTCACGACGTTCCGGACCGTCCCCAGCCGTGGTTCTGGTCCGATCAGGGATCGTGGAAGCTGCAGATCGTCGGGCTGGTCGGTGCGCACGCCGAGGTCGTGGTGCGCACCGACCCGGACAAACCGCAGCGCCGCGTCGCCCTGTACTTCGAGGATGACGCACTGGTCGCCGCCGAGTGCGTCAATTCGCCGGCAGACTTCGTCGCGCTGCGGACGGCTCTCGCCCGCGGTACTCGTCCCACACCGGATGAACTGTCGGACAACGGAGTTCCGCTGAAGAAGCTGCTCGCATCGCCTCGCGGTGGGTGAACCTCCGCGAGGGGTCGGGAAGTACGAGGCGGCACGACCCTGACCGGGTCGTGCCGCCTCGTCTCATCGCTATCCCCGCTCGTCGGCCGCGAATCGTGTGGCCACCAGGGCACCCACCTCCGCCATCGCCGCGCGCGCCCGAGCGATCGTCGCGGTCTGCATCGCAAACCCGTGTCCCACACCCGGGTACCGCAACTGCGCAGTCGGCACCCCGGCATCCCGGAGTCGGTCCCCGTATTCCTCGACGCCGTCGCGGATGGGGTCGGCGTACCCGACGGCGATGATCGCCGGCGGCAGCTCCGTCAGCGACGTGGCGAGTGCGGGAGTGCCGTACTCGTCGTCGACGCTCGGGTCGTCACCGAGGTAGAGCCCCTTCATCCAGTCGATGTCGGTTGCGGTGAGGAACGGGCTGTCCCCGAACTCCCGCATGGACGGCCGGTCGCAACGGCGTTCCACGCCCGGATAGAACAGGACCTGCTGTGCGATCGCCGGCCCCTCCTCGTTGCGTGCCCGGAGGGCGGTCGCGGCCGCGAGCCCGCCGCCGGCGCTGTCCCCGCCGACGCCGATTCGCCCTGGGCCGACACCGAACTCGCCGGCGTGCTCGTGAAGCCAGCACAGCGCCGCGTACGCCTCGTCGTTGGCAACTGGGTACGTGTGCTCGGGGGCCAAACGGTAATCGACGTTCGCGACCACCGCTCCGGTGGCGTCCGCGACGTCGCGGGCGAGTCGGTCGAAGGAAGCCAGCGAGCCCATGATCATGCCGCCGCCGTGAAACCAGAGCAGGGCCGGCGCATGCGTGTCCGGGGCCGCATGAGGGCGATAGACGCGCACCGGCACCCGGCCGTGGGGTCCGTCGAATCCGCAATCGGTGACGGACCGCATCTGTGGGCCCTCGGGGCGGACGATCGACTCGAGGTTGCGCCTGGCGCCCTCGACACCGATCTCGTGCATCGGTCGGGCGCCCGCGTCGATGACCCGTCTGACGACGACTGCGACGTCCGGGTCCCAGACAGAGGTGTAGCGGTTGGTGGGTTCTGTGGCAGGCAAGTCGTGTTCTCCTCGGTCGACCGGAGTCCGATCCGGTGTGGGGAACGTGACGGCGGGCCAGGTCAGGTGTCGTTGCGGGTCGTGTTGCGCAGCAACATGCCCGTACCGGCCTCTCCGCCACGTCGATGTTCGTTCATGAGCTCGATCAGACGCTCGTTGTCGTGGTCGGCGAGCGCCTCGATCATCGCTTCGTGTTCTGCCACCACCCGCCGCCGCACTTCGGCGTCGAACAGGTAGGCGGCGTGATACGGCATGGCCAGCTTCCACAGCCGGCGGATCTCCGTCACGACGAGGGCAAGGGGGGAGCGGTCGAAGATGGCGAAGTGGAACTCGTGGTTCGCCAGACGCATCTCGAGGACGTCGCCGCGCTCCGCGGCGAGGGTGACGCGGTCGCTGAGGTCCCGGATCTCGCCGAGTGCGTCCTCGTCGAACGGGGGAAGGGTCGCGAGCACCTCGCGTTCGAGGGCGCCGCGCATCAGGTAGATCTGGTCGAACTCGGACTGCTCCAGCCGCGCGACCGCATAGCCGACGTTGCGGCGGTGCTCGACGAGCCCCTGTGACGCGAGCTGGCGCAGCCCCTCTCGGATCGGAAGCCTGCTGACCCCGAGCCGTTCGGCCATCAGTTCCTGTCGGACGGGTTGACCGGGCAGCAGGTCGCCGGTGACGATCATGCGTTCGATCTCGTTTGCCACCCAGTCGGCGCCGCGAACCACCCCGGCCGTGCCGGGCGCCGAATCGCCCTGCGCCGCTGTCGTCCCTCGGCTCACCGCTGTCCTCCTCGTGCCTCTGTCCTCCCAGTACCGACCCTTTCGTGCCGGTGGCGCACCGCGGCGGAACCGTCACTCCCCGCCGAATGCCCCTGCCGACCGCAGGGCCTCGACCTCGTCGGGGTGGTATCCCATCGCACCGAGAACCTCTTCGGTGTCGGTTCCACGGGGCACGGCCCGGCGGGGCGTCCGCGTGGGCGTCCGGCTGAGCTTGATCGGTACGCCAACGCCACGATAGTCGACGGTGTCCAGGAACAGGCCGCGGTGACGGGTCTGCGGTGCGGTGAGCGCCTGTTCGACGGTGTTGACGGGGCTGGCGGCGACCCCGGCCGCCTCCAGCTTGCCCGCGAGTTCCTGGGGGTCCCACTGCGCGATCAGATCCTTGAGCAGTGCCACGAGGGTGTCGCGATGCTCCGACCGCACCCCGTTGGTGACGAAGCGTGGATCGTCCGCGAGTTCGGGGACCCCGAGAACGGTGACCAGCGATCGGAACTGGCGGTCGTTGGCGGCGCTGACGAAGAAGTCGCCGTCGCGCGCGGCGAACACCTGATACGGCACGACGGTCGGGTGGAAGTCGCCGGTGCGCCGCGGCACCGCACCGCTGGACGCCCAGTTCGCGGCGTGCGGATGCAGCAACGAGATCACGGCATCGAGGAGCGTCACATCGACGAGCTGGCCACGTCCGCTGATGCCGCGTTCGGCCAGGGCGAGCAGGATGCCGCTCACCGCGAGGTGCGAGGCGACGACGTCGACGATCGGTACGCCCACCCGCAGCGGGTTGCCGTCGGGGTAGCCGTTGACGCTCATCAACCCGCCGAAGGACTGCAGGACGGCGTCGTAGCCGGGAAGGCCCCCCATAGGGCCGTCCACGCCGAATCCGGTGACGCGGCAGTACACGAGGCGCGGATTGGCCTCGGCGAGCACCGTGTCGTAGTCGAAGCCCCAGCGGGACATGGTGCCGGCCTTGAAGTTCTCGATCACCACGTCGGCACCCGCCAGCAGGTTCCGCAGCACGTCGCGTCCCGCTTCGGTGCGCAGGTCCAGGCAGATGTTGTCCTTGCTGTGGTTGAGGCTGCCGTAGTAGGCGCTGCTGGCCCCCTCCTCCTCGAAAGGCGGTCCCCAGCCTCGGGTTTCGTCGCCGGACGGCGCCTCGACCTTGATGACCTCGGCGCCGTGGTCGGCGAGGGTCTGCGCGGTGTACGGGCCGGCGAGGACGCGGCTGAGGTCGAGCACACGGAGACCGGTGAGAGCGCCGACCCCGGTGCTGGTGGCGGCCGCGCGCCAGGCCGCGCGTCCGTCGATGGCCGTGGTGGGAGCGTTCATCGCGAACTCCTCTCATTGGTCGTGTCGCCGGTGCCGACGACGAGATCCCACACGTCCACACCCTCGTCGAGGACGCGCCGTGCCAGTTCATCGGCCCAGAATCGCTCCGAGCCGTGACGGTCCCGCCAACTCCACAGTGAGGTGGTGAACCGGCCGAGCCGGTGCTCGGACGTCGTGCCGATGGCGCCGTGGATCTGGTGGGCAGCGGCGGCGATCGGGTGCGCCGAATCCGATGCGACGACCTTCGCGGCCGCGATCGCGTCGGGGGCCCCGGAGGCGATGGCTTCGCCCACCGCGATCTCGGTCATTGTCGTAAGCGCAGCCTGCTGAGCCAGACGTTGCTGTACAGCCTGGAACTTCGCCAGCGGGCGGCCGAACTGGATGCGTTCGGACGCATGACGCAACGTGTGGTCGTGCACGGAGCGGGCGGCGCCGGCGAGCGCGGCGGCGTAGGCGACGGCGCCGCGCCGGACGACCTCGTCAACGGTCAGGGTTGAAGGACCGTGGAAGGAAACGGGTACATCCTCGAAGGTGACGTCGGCCAGCGAGATGCCCGTCAGGTCGGTCCCCGACGAGACGGAGACACCGGGACCGGACACCGGCACGATCGCGACGGTGGACCCGTCGGCTCCGGAGTCGGGAGGAAGGACCACCACGATGGTGTCGACCTCCGCTGCGAAGGCAACCTCGGTGACGGCGCCGTCGAGCACGAGGCGGTCACCATCGGAACGGACGTTGCCCATCGTCGCCACGCCCGCCGTCGCCGCCGACGAGGTGAGGGTGTGGCCGGCGGACGCCGCGATCCACGCCGCGAGTACCCCGTGCTCGATCAGCGGGGTGAGGGCGCCGCGTTGTGCGGAGACCGACACCACCGCGAGGGCGTCGGCGAGGTCTCCGCCGCCCCCGCCCGCGTCCTCCGACACGGCAACGGTGGCGAAACCGCTGCTCTGCAACTGATCCCAGATCTCGTGGTCCCATCCCGACGCGGGGGTCCGGAGGTCGACACCGATGCGGTCGACGATCGACGTGGTGGCCGAGGTCAGCTCGGCGGCAATCTCGCTCATCGGATTCCCAATCCGCGGGCCACGATGCCGCGCAAGATCTCGTTGGTTCCACCTCGCAGGGTGAACACCGGTGTGTGCAGGACGCTCTGGGCGAGCATCAGGGCGAGTGGGTCCGCCGCCCTCTGGCGCGCGACGATTCCGCTGGAGGCGCGCACCGCCTGGACCAGGTCACCCTCGTACGTGGACCCGAGGTCCTTGACCATCGCCGCGAGAACGTCCGGTTTGCGGCCTGCGGTGAGTTCGGACGCCACCTTCAGTGACATGCGGCGCAGCGCCCAGGCCTTGGCCGTCAGAGTGCCGAGCGTGCGACGCTGGTCGGGCGTGGCGCCGACCTCGGCGAGGTGTGCCGACCACGCCCGCAGCAATGGCATGGTGCTCAGGTAGCGTTCGGGTCCCGAACGCTCGTAGGCGAGTTCGCTCATCACCTGGGCCCAGCCGTTGCCTCGGGTGCCGAGCAGTGCCGTCGCCGGCACTCGCGCATCGTGGAAGATCACCTCGTTGAAGTGGGCCTGGCCGTCGAGGCTCGGGATCGGACGGATCTCGATGTGGGGATTCGGCAGGTCGACGAGGAACTGTGACAATCCCTCCTGGCGATCCTGGGGTCCGCCGTCGGTGCGGGCGAGCACCACCATCGCGTGGGCGATGTGTGCGCCGGTGGTCCACACCTTGGTCCCGCTGAGGACCCAGGTGTCGCCGGCGAGAGTGGCACGGGTCCGGACCGAAGCCAGGTCGGAGCCGGCGTCGGGCTCGCTCATCCCGATCGAGATGAACGTGGTGCCGGAGGCGATACCCGGGAGATAGTGCGCCTTCTGCTCATTCGAGCCGTGCGCCAGGATGCTCGGTGCCATCTGGCGGTCGGCGATCCAGTGCGCTGCGACGGGTGCTCCGTGCGCGAGCAGTTCCTCGGTGACGACGAAACGTTCGAGGGGTGTGCGGGCGTGACCGCCGTACTCGGTGGGGATCATCATGCCGAGCCAGCCGCGTGCTGCCAGACGGGCACTGAAGCCGGGGTCGAAGCCGGCGTTCCAACTGTCGGCTTCGGGTGTGAATCGTCCCTCGGCGAGTTCGTCGGAGAGGAAACGCCGGACGTCGTTTCGAAGGGCGTCCAGTCCGGCGGAGCCGGTGGGCGTCGGGTGGGTCACGGTGGTTGTCATGATCGTGCCGGACCTCGGGAGGACCAGGCGGACTTGCCCTTCCGCGACATCGACCACATCTGCACGCCGCGTTCGATCTCCAGGGCGGACGCCCAGCTGACGGCGGGCGGACCGAGTTCCAGGCGCGCACTGGACATGATTCGCCGGGTCAGTTCGGGGTCGGCCGCAGGGATGCGGACGAGTCCGTCCACGACACCGGGAATCTGCTCGGCCGGGACCGCGGTGTGTGCGAGTCCACGAGCGACGGCCTCGCTCCCGGTGAGCGACTGCCCGCATGCTGCGAGCGCGACGGCACCGGACCAGCCGAGTGCTCGACCGAGCAGTGAGATGTGGCCGCCGCCGGGGTGGATGCTGCGGGCGGAGAAGCCGCTGTCGAGCACGGTGTCCGGCGTGACGACCATGATGTCGGCGGCCAGCGCGAGGTTCAGTCCGGCGCCCACGGCGCCGCCGGTGACGACGGCGACGGTGGGTACGGGCAGTGAGCCGATGCGCACGAACGCGCCGTAGACGGCGGATGTGCGCTCGACCGCTTCGGGAGAGGCCGGGTCCGCCGAGGAGGAGGCCAGGTCGCGGGTGTCGGCGCCGCTGCAGAAGTAGCTGCCGTTGGCGTCGACCACGACCGCGCCGATCGAGAGGTCGGATTCCACACGCTCGCAGAACCGTTCGATGTCGGCGGCCATCGCGAGGGTGATGGCGTTCTTTCGGCCGGGATTGTTGAGGGTGAGGCGGGCGACGCCGTCGTGGACGGACGTGAGGACCGGCGGCTCCGGGGGAGCCGCACCCAGGTCCGTGTCGGGTGTGGTCTGGGTCATGCGCCGACCGTAGCAGATTGTGCACCCAAATTGGATCCAATAATGATTGACAAAAGTGGTTGCGCTGCTGTGCACTGGCCCACACCAGAAGTCGCCGCATCAGGGTGGCGGCCGGGAAGGAGTACCTGTGTTCAGCTTGGCGGGACGGATCGCGCTGGTCAGCGGAGCCGGCCAGAGTGTCGGCGAAGGAATCGCGAAAGTTCTCGCGCGCCAGGGTGCGTCGGTCATCGTCAACGACCTGCACCCCGACCGCGCGGAGAAGGTCGCGGCCGCCCTCGTCGAGGAGGGCAACACCGCGGTCGCCGCAGCCTTCGATGTCACCGACTACGCCGCCGTCGAGGAGCATGTGCGCGCGGCCGAGGCCGAACTCGGCGGGCACGTCGACATCGTCGTCAACAACGCGGGTGTCGCCGAGGGCCGCGTGATCAAGCCGTTCCGCGAGCTCTCCCCCGAGGAGTGGCGGGCGCCGATCGACCTCAACATCTTCGGGGCGATGAATTGCATCAAGGTGGCGCTCGACGGGATGTGCGACGCGGGCTGGGGGCGCGTCGTGCAGATCTCCTCCGGCTCCGCGCGCACCGGGCAGAACATCAACCAGAGCATGTATGCCACCGGAAAGAGCGGCATCGAGGGCTTCATTCGCCACCTCGCCGCGGAGACCGGGCAGTACGGGGTGACCGCGAACATCGTCGCGCTCGGTCATCAGAAGAACCTCGAGGAGAAGATGAGCCCCGAGATGATCGAACAGATTCTCCGCACCATCCCCATCGGCAGGCTCGGTGACGCCATCGAGGTCGGTGCGTTCTGCGCCTACCTGGCGTCGGACGAGGCCGGAGGCATTACCGGGCAGACGATGGACTTCAACGGTGGGTCTCAGACTCGATGAGCGCGCCGGAGTCCGGTCGTACCGGGCCGGCAACCACGCTGTCGCTCACCGCTGTCCGCGTGTCCGACCTCGCCCGGTCCGTCGCGTTCTACGTGGATGGCTGTGGTTTCGCGCACGAACGTGACCTCGAGACGCCCACGTTCAGGGCGTCCATCCTCAGGGCAGGCGCCGCCGGACTCGAACTTCTGGTGCCGGCGGAGCCCGAGCCGCTCGAGTACGGGAACGTACTGGTCAAAATCGTCCTGGGCACCGACGACGTAGTCGCATGTATGACCGCGGCGTGCGCACACGGTGGAACCGAGGAGACGCCGCCAACCCTCCTCGAGGCGTACGGGATGGTGATCGGCACCGTCCGTGATCCCGACGGGCATCTCGTCGAGTTCGTACAGCGCAACGGCGTGAAAGAAGCCTGACCGGCACGGTCGTGCGACGCGCCGCAGTCGTCGGTATCGGCCAATGTGGCTGGAATCAATTGTCTTGCAGTGCCCTTCGATTTCCTGGCGGGGGCAGACGACGAGTTCTGTTGGGGAAAGGGTCCCTTCGGTCGGTTCTTTGTTGGAGCGTTCACGGCGCCGGCCGGGCACCATCGGGTGCCCGGCCGGTGTTGTGTTCCGTCAGTGAGTCGCGAGGTCGGCCGCGACGCACCTGTTCCAGATGTCGCCGGCCACCACGCGCAGCGGCGCGATCATCTTCTGGTGGTCGAACGCGCCGACCGGTGCGCAGATGGACAGTCCCGCGAGATTGCCGTACATGTGCTCGGCCGGGCCGATCGACACACCCACGCAAGCGATGCCGGGGAACGCCTCTCCGCGGTCGAAGGCGGCACCGCGATCACGAACCTGGTTCATCTCTTCGTCGAACCGGCTCGATGCAGGGCGGGTGGGAGGGCTGCCCTCGCCGGCCCCGAGCCCGCGGGGGGACGGGGCCGGAGACACCGCGGAGTAGGCCATGATGACCTTCCCCACCGCAGTCAGATGCGCCGGCACTCGTTGTCCGACCGCGGTCGGTGTAGGTCCGGACGTGCGTCCGTTCACCTTGGCGAGGTAGACGGTGTCGCCCCGGTCGACGACACCGAGTTGGATGGTGAACCCGGTGCGCTGTGCGAATGCGTGCATGACAGGACGTGCGTGGTTGAGGAGGCGGTTCTGGTTGAGCGCGGCCTGCCCCATCTCGTAGGCCTTGACGCCGAGCTCGTAGGTCTGCTCCGGTGAGCGGGCCAGCCAGCCCGCGTTCGAGAGCTGTTCGAGGAGTCGGTGCGCCGACGACCTGGGAATGCCGGTTCGGGCCGTGACCTTGGCCAACGTCATCGGGCCTGCACTCAGGGCCTCCAGGACCAGCGACACCCGGTCAACGACGGAAACCGGGATCCCATCGGTGCGTGACGTATTCAACCCATCCTCCTTGCACCACGTGCGGTGTGACGTGGATCACGGTACCTGTGGTGTGCGGTATGCATCAATCCACGCCGTGACCGTTCGCTGTGTGTGGCACCCGCCAGCGCGAAAACGGCAGGTCGGGGCGTATTCGGCGGTGTTTCTCCGCCGACGACGACGGCGGCAGCGGAACTACCCTCCCGTTCTACGGGAGACCGACGTCACAGGGCAACTCCCGTTGCCAAGCTGGCGACAGCGCGACGGGTGAGTTGTCGCGATCAGCCGATCAGGAGACACCGTGAATTCCACTGACACCGAGGACCAGATTCGCGTCATCGACACCGGCACTCCGCCGACCCGCTACGCGCGCGGATGGCACTGCCTTGGGCTGGTGCGTGACTTCGCCGACGGAAAGCCGCATCAGGTCAGTGCATTCGGGACCGAGCTCGTGGTGTTCGCGGGCGAGGACGGAGAGCTCAACGTCCTCGACGCATTCTGCAGGCACATGGGCGGCAACCTTGCGCAGGGCACGGTGAAGGGCGACTCGATCGCGTGCCCGTTCCACGACTGGCGCTGGCGGGGGGACGGCAAGTGCTCGGGAATCCCGTACGCACGCCGCGTTCCGCCACTGGCCCGCACCCGAGCCTGGCAGACCTCCGTGGTGAGCGGGCAACTGTTCGTGTGGCACGACCCGCAGGGCGCCAAGCCGTCCGGCGAGTTGGCGATTCCCGAAATCCCCACGTATGGGAACCCGGGATGGACGGACTGGGTGTGGAACTCGATCGAGGTGACCGGATCCCACTGCCGAGAGATCGTCGACAACATCGTCGACATGGCGCACTTCTTCTACGTGCACTACGGGATGCCAACCTTCTTCCGCAACGTCTTCGAGGGGCACACCGCAACCCAGCTGATGCGGTCGAGGCCCCGGGCCGACGCGGTCGGGGTGAGTCAGTCCACCAATTACAGCGTCGAGAGTCAGTCGGATGCAACGTATTACGGTCCTTCCTACATGGTCGACAAGCTGTGGAGTGGTGGACGCGACCCTGAATCCGCACCGAACATCTACCTGATCAACTGCCACTACCCGATCACGCCCACATCGTTCCGGCTGCAGTACGGAGTCATGGTGGAGAAGCCGGCCGGTCTCCCCGACGAGCAGGCGGATCAGATCGCGCAGGCCGTTGCCAAGGGTGTCGCGATCGGGTTCGAGCAGGACGTGCACATCTGGAAGAACAAGTCCCGCATCGACAACCCGCTGCTCTGCGAGGAGGACGGCCCCGTCTACCAGCTTCGTCGCTGGTACGAGCAGTTCTACGTCGATGCCGACGATGTCCGGCCCGAGATGGTGAACCGCTTCGAGTACGAGATCGACACCGAGCGGGCACTTGGCAGCTGGCAGGCCGAGGTCGACGAGAACCTCGCCGCCGGACGCAGTGCCTTCGCCCCGAATCTCACCACCGCCCGCGAGGCAGCGCCCGCCCAGTCCGGTTCCTGAACCCCTCGCCACACCTCACACCTTTTGGAGACACGACCATGAGCTACCAAGTGCTCGACAACATCGTCGCCATGACCGACGAGATCCGGGCCGGAGCCGACGCCTCCGACGAGCTCGGCCGGCTGACCGATGACATGGCCAAGAACCTCAAGCAGGCCGGCATCATCCGGCTGCTGCAGCGTAGGAAGTACGACGGCTACGAGGCACACCCCCGTGAGTTCGCCGAGACCGTGATGAAGACCGCGAGCCTCTACGGTTCCGCGGGATGGGTCGGCGGCATCGTCGGGGTCCACCCGTGGCAGCTCGCGTTCGCGGACCCGAAGGTGCAGGACGAGGTGCTCGGCGCCGACTCCGACACGTGGCAGGCGTCCCCGTACATGCCGGGCGGCATCGCCACCCCGGTCGACGGCGGCTACCGGATGTCCGGCCGGTGGCAGTTCTCGTCCGGTACCGACCACTGCGACTGGATCTTCCTCGGTGCGATGGTCGGCGGCGAGGACGGCACACCGCTCATGCCGCCCGTCGGGCTGCACGTGATCCTGCCGCGATCCGACTACGAGATCGTCGAGGACTCGTGGAACGTCGTCGGTCTGCGCGGCACCGGCAGCAAGGACATCGTCGTCACGGACGCCTTCATCCCCGACTACCGGGTGATGAAGTCCCAGGACGTGATCGACGGGACCGCGGCCAAGGAATACGGCGTCACCGAGACGCTGTACCGGATGCCGTGGTCGACGATGTTCCCGCTGGGCATCACGTCCGCAACGATCGGGATCTGCGAGGGCGTCCTCGCTGCCGGCGTCGACTACCAGCGCGGGCGGGTCGGCGCAGCCGGCACCGCGATCAAGGATGACCCGTACGTCCTGCACGCACTGGGGGAGGCCGCCGCGGAGATCGATGCGGCACGCCAGCAGCTGCTCGCGAACGTGGACCGCATCTGGGATCTCGTCGATGCGGGCAGGGAAGTGGACTTCGAAACCCGGGCCTCGTCCCGCCGCAATCAGGTGCGGTCCGCGTGGCGGGCCGTCCGCGCCGCTGACGAGATCTTCGACCGCTCCGGCGGCAACGCGCTACGGGTCGACAACCCGCTGCAGCGGTTCTGGCGCGACGCGCACGCCGGACTGCACCACGCCATCCACGTCACGAGCACGACGTACCACGCATCAGCAATGGCGTCATTGGGAATCGACGTCCCGAACGGCCCTCTGCGCGTGATGATCTGACGCCCCATCGGCGTCCAGGAAGGAACACAGTGACCGAGATCAAGGGACTCGGGTACGTCCGCGTGCACGCCACCGACATGGTGCGATGGCGCGAGCTCGGATTCGACGTGCTCGGCTTCGCGCCCGGAACCGGACCCGAGGAAGACGCCCTGCACTTCCGCATGGACGAACGGCCGTCGCGGATCACCGTCGAACACGGTGACGTCGACCGCGTCACCGCCGTCGGCTGGGAGGTTCGCGACGGCGCTGCACTGCGCCGGCTTGCCCAGCGGCTCGACGCGGCGGGCTGCGAGTACGCGCCCATGCCGTTCGACGTGTGCGAGTTGCGTCGCGTCGAGGCCTGCCTGGTCACGAAGGACCCCGGCGGCACACCGCTCGAGTTCTTCTTCGGGCCGGCACTCGACCACAGCCCGGTGATCACCCGCTATGGGCAGACGTTCGTCACCGGGTCGCAGGGCCTCGGTCACGTGGTGATGCCGACCGCGAACTTCGACGATTCGTACCGCTTCTACACCGAGGTGCTCGAATTCCTGCCGCGTGGCGCGTTCCGGATGCCGACGCCTCCGGGTACCCCGCCGCAGCGGATCCGGTTCCTCGGCGTCAATCAGCGCCACCACAGCCTGGCGATCATGCCGGTGCCGGAGGGTCGCGACCCCGGGCTCATCCACGTGATGGTGGAGGTGGACTCCCTCGACGCCGTCGGCCGAGCCCTCGATCAGGTCGAGGCACGGAACTTCCCGCTGTCGTCGACGCTGGGCAGGCACACCAACGACAAGATGATCTCCTTCTACGTCCGCGTGCCCGGCGGCTGGGACATCGAATACGGAACCGGCGGAAAGCTGGTCGACGAAACGTACTACACCGCAGAGGAAATCACCGCGGACAGCTACTGGGGCCACGAATGGATGTGGGCTCGGCAGGCGAAAGCCGAGAGGGAAGCGGTCCAGAGCGCATGAAGAAGGACGTGAACACAGTGGACACACACGACGTCGACGCGATCGTCATCGGCGCAGGCATCTCCGGACTGTACGCGGCGTACAAGCTGCGGGAACGCGGCATGACCGTGCACGGCTTCGAATCCGCGGCCGGAGTCGGCGGCACCTGGTTCCACAACCGCTACCCGGGCGCGCGGTGCGATGTCGAGAGCATCGACTACTCGTACTCGTTCGACGAGAACCTGCAGCAAGAGTGGACGTGGACGGAGCGATTCGCGACGCAGGAGGAGATCCTCGCGTATCTCGAGCACGTCGCGGACCGCTTCGACCTGCGCGGCGCATACGACTTCCTGACCCGGGTGACCTCCACCGTGTGGAACGAGGAGTCGGCGCGGTGGACCGTCACCACCGACACCGGGAAGACGATGACCGCACGGTACTGCATCATGGCCACCGGCGTGCTGTCGGCGACGAACCGACCCGACATCGCCGGCCGCGACTCGTTCACCGGCGAGACCTACCACACCGGTGAATGGCCCCACGAGAAAGTCGATTTCACCGGCAAGCGCGTCGGTGTCATCGGAACGGGTTCGTCGGGAATGCAGTCCATCCCGCTGATCGCGCAGGACGCGGCGCACGTCTTCGTCTACCAGCGCAGCCCCAACTACTCGATCCCGGCGGGCAACCGGCCGCTCACCCCGGAGCAGATCGCCGAGGTGAAGGCGACCTACCCGGAGCGGCGTCGGCTGGCCCGACTCAGCGGAGGCGGCACCCCGTTCACCCCGTACCCGAAGGGTGCGATGGAGGTCGACGAGGCCGAGCGCCGGCGTGTGTACGACGAGTGGTGGCAGCGGGGCGGATACCTGTTCGCGAAGGCCTTCCCGGATCAGACCGTGAACCTGGAGTCCAACGACACCGCCCGTGAGTACGTCGAATCGAAGATCCGCGAGATGGTGAACGACCCCGCGATCGCCGACCAGCTCATTCCCACCGACCATCCGATCGGAACCAAGCGGATCGTCACGGACAGCGGCTATTTCGAAACCTACAACCGGGACAACGTCACCCTGGTCAATCTGCGGCGAACCCCGATCGTCGAGGTCACCGAGACCGGGATCCGCACCAGCGAGGGTCACCACCAGCTGGACACGCTCGTGTTCGCCACCGGGTTCGATGCGATGACCGGCGCATTGTCGCGGATCGACATCCGCGGGCGCGATGGCCGCACCCTGCGCGACGAATGGGCCGCGGGACCGCGCACGTACCTCGGGCTCGCCTCCAACGGCTTCCCGAACATGTTCTTCATGGTCGGCGCGGGCAGCCCCAGCGTGCTGGCCAACATGGTGCTGATGGCCGAGCAGCAGGTGGACTGGATCTCCGCCTGTCTCGATCACCTCGACGAGGTGGGTGCCCGGACGATCGAAGCCGGCGCACAGGCGGTCGACGACTGGGTTGCCGAATGCAACGAGAAGGCCGCAGGCACCCTGTTCCCGTCCGCGAACTCGTGGTACATGGGCGCCAACATTCCCGGCAAGCCACGCGTGTTCATGCCGTACATCGGCGGTTTCGCCAACTACTGCACCATCTGCGCCGAGGTCGCCGAGTCCGGCTACAAGGGCTTCGACCTGGTCGGGTCGGAGAGCGCCTGAGATGACCGCAGCACATTCATCAACCACACATTCATCGACGAGAGGCCGATCATGACCGACACGATGCCCGTCGCCTCCAGGGCCGACACCGAGGAATTCGAATCGCAGTTGGCCGCCGCGATCGACGTGTGCGACCCGGCGCCACTGCTCATGTCACTCGTTCACGTGACCGGAGACACCGGACTCCTCGACGAGTTCGGTCCGCGGCTGACGATCAGCGAACCGGGTAATCACTATCGGACCGGCACTCGCCCGACCACACCGCCGGGGCAGTACCCCGAGGACGTGGTCGCCGACATCCGGGCCCGCGCGCACAAGTTGCTCACCGCCGATATGGCCGATCGCCTCGGCGTTCCCGACCCCGAACTGTTCGTTCGCATGGCGACGGTGGGGACGTCGGAGCGCGTCGACGAGGAGTTCGTCCAGATCCTGCGCGAACAGTCCGGGTTCGTCCTGGGGGAGCGCCGCGTCCCGGTGACCGTCGCGCCCCCGGCCGACTTCTCGGTCATCGTCATCGGCGCGGGGATCGTCGGTATCAACGCCGCGATCAAGTTGCAGGATGCCGGCTTCGCCTACCGTGTGTTCGAGGCGCGACACGAAATCGGCGGAACCTGGTCGCGCAACACGTATCCGGGTGCCGCCGTCGACACTCCCAGCCACTACTACTCGTACTCCTTCGAGCTGAACCCCGGCTGGTCGAAGTACTACCCCTCGGGAACCGAGTACCAGCGATACCTCGAGGGCGTCGTCGACACCTACGGGATCGCCGAGAACATTTCCTTCCGCACCCGCGTGCTGTCCGCGACCTGGCTCGACGACCAGCACGTCTGGGAGGTGACCACCGAATCCGCCGACGGCACCCGTGAGGTGCACCGCGCGAACGCGGTGGTGACCGCGCTCGGCATGCTCAACTCGCCGAACATCCCCGACGTCGAGGGCATGGACACGTTCGCCGGAACCGTTGTCCACACCGCCGACTGGGACGCCGGCCTCGACCTGACCGGCAAGCGCGTCGTGGTGCTCGGAACCGGCTGTACGTCCGTGCAGGTCGTCGCCAGCATCGTCGACCAGGTGAAGTCACTCGACGTCGTGGTCCGGTCACCGCACTGGATCGTGCCGGAAAAGGCCGTCGTGAACGACGTTCCGGACGGCGAGAAATGGGCGCTCGCCCACATCCCGCGCTACCACGAGTGGTTCCGGCTGCGCTCGTACTGGTTCGCGTCCGACAATCTGTACACGTTGCCGCGGATCGATGCCGAATGGGCGAAGACGCACTTCTCCGCCTCGCCGGCCAACGAGATGGTGCTGAACACGGCACGGAACTACCTGCAGACCAGCTTCGCCGACCGCCCCGACCTGGTGGAGAAGCTGACGCCCGACTTCCGTCCGTACGGCAAGCGGATCGTCAAGGATCCCGGTTTCTTCAAGGCGCTCACGCGAGAGCACGTGACCCTGCACCGGGCGTCGTTCCAGCGGGTGACATCGGACGGTGTGATCACCACCGAGGGCGACTTCGTGCCCGCCGATGTCATCATCCTGGCGACCGGCTTCGCACTGGAGTTCACCACGTCCATCGAGATCACCGGACGCGACGGGCGAATGCTCGCCGACCAGTGGAAGGGTGGTGACGACCCCCGCGCCTATCTCGGCATCCAGGTGTCCGGCTTCCCGAACCTGTTCGTCACGGCGGGACCGAATTCGGCACCGAACCACGGTGCCGGCCACAACATTCTGAGCGAGGAGCACGTTCACTACGTCATCGAGTGCCTGCAGTACCTCCTCGAGAACGGGCACGATGCGATGGACGTGCGGCAGGAAGTGCAGGGCGACTACAACCGCAGGGTGGACGAGGCGCTGGACAAGACGGTGTGGGTGCATCCGGGCGCGAAGGTCAACGGCTACTACCGCAACAGCGCCGGACGGGCAGTGGTGCCGTGTCCGTGGCGTCTGGTCGACTACTGGACGATGCTGCGGGAACCGAACCCGGAGGCTCTCGAGTTCATCGACCCCACCACCCGAGGCGGCGACCGATGAGTCCCGAACCCGCAATCGTCGACGGGTGTGTGGAAGTCGACCTGCTCGTCGTCGGATCCGGCACCGGTCTGGCCGCTGCGCTGGCCGCATCGGAGGCCGGACTGTCGACGCTGGTCGTGGAGAAATCCGAGTACGTGGGCGGGTCGCTGGCCCGTTCGGGTGGAGCGTTCTGGGTTCCCGGAAACCCGGTGCTGGCGGCACTCGCGCCGTCCGACACCCTCTCGGACGCCCGCACCTACGTCCGCGCGGTGGTGGACGGTAGCGCGCCCGACGAGCGGGGTGAGGCGTTCCTCGACCACGGTGGCGCCGCCATCGCGATGCTCGAGCGCATGACACCGATGAAATTCATGTGGGCGAAAGGGTATTCGGACTATCACCCGGAGAGGCCGGGTGGATCGGCGCTGGGCCGGACTTGCGAGTGCAAGCCGTTCGACATGTCCGTGCTCGGCTCCGAGCAGGCCAAGCTCAGGCCCGGTCTGCTCGACGCGCCGCTGCCGATGCCGGTCACCGGTGCCGACTACAAGTGGCTCAACCTCCTCACCCGGACGCCGCGCAGGTCGCTGGCCCGGGCAATGCGGGCGTTCGCCATCGGGGTCGGCGGCCTCGCACTGCGACGGCGGTACGTAGCCGGCGGTCAGGCTCTGGCCGCAGGGCTGTTCGCGGGGGCGGTCCGAGCGGGCATCCCGATCTGGACCGACTCGCCGCTGGTCGAGTTGACCGAGCGGGACGGGCGGATCGTCGGTGCGGTGGTGGAGCGGGCAGGTCGTCGCACCACCGTCGTGGCCCGGCGCGGGGTGGTGCTCGCCGCGGGAGGCTTCGACCACGACATGGAGATGCGGCACAAGTTCCAGTCCGCACGGCTGGCTGAGAACGTCAGCCTGGGATGCACCGCGAACACCGGCGACGCCATCAGGCTGGCCCAGGATCACGGTGCCGCGGTCGGCCTCATGGATCAGGCGTGGTGGTTTCCGGCGGTGGCGCCGCTGCCCGGCGGACAGCCGAGGGTCCTGCTCGCCGAACGCTCGCTCCCCGGATCGTTCATCGTCGATCAGAGCGGCCGCCGCTTCCTCAACGAGGCGATGGACTACATGTCGTTCGGACAGCGCGTGCTGGCCCGCGAGCGCGAGGGCGACCCGATCGAGAAGATGTGGCTCGTCTTCGACCAGCGCTATCGCAACAGTTACCTGTTTGCCGGGGAGTTCTACGCTCGGCAGCCGCTTCCGGACTCCTGGTACGAGCACGGGGTCGCACACCGGGCCGGCGGGGCGCGGGAACTCGCCGCCAAGATGGGTGTGCCCGGCCCCGAGTTCGCGGCGACCATGCGGACGTTCAACAACGCCGCTGCGAAGGGCATCGATCACGACTTCGGTCGCGGGTCCAGCGCCTACGACCGGTACTACGGAGACCCGACGGTGACCCCCAACCCGAACCTGCGTGCGCTGCACGAGGAGTCCCTCTTCGCTGTCGAGGTCGTCCTCAGTGACCTGGGAACATGCGGTGGCCTGCGCGCGGACGCGAACGCGCGGGTGCTCCGCGAGGACGGCACCGTCATGGACGGCCTCTACGCGATCGGGAACACCGCCGCGAACGCGTTCGGGGCGACGTATCCCGGTGCCGGGGCGACCATCGGTCAGGGACTCGTGTACGGCTTCGTCGCGGCGCGCACGGCGGCCGGGGCGCCGCTGCCGGCCGGGATCCCGGGATGACGATGCAGGCGCTGAACTGCGAGACGTGTGGGCGGGGCGTGCTCGTCGAGAAGTTCAGCCCCGCCCACACGTCGATCCAGTGGACGTCCGACGCGTCGGGGTGCCCGCTGATCGCGGCGGGGACGCACTCGCTCGGTGACCGTGACCGGGGCTGCGGCGCGCTGCGTCGCACCATCGACCGCGCGGTGGCGCGTCACGGACTGGGCGAATCGCGTATCGAGCTGCCGTCGGGCCCGGATCTGCCACGCCTGCACTGACGAAAACGGAAGCGGCCATGGATTTCCATGGCCGCTTCCGCTTTCGTCGTGTCAGTCCGCGGTGCCGACGACGAGTGGGCAGCGCGTGCCCGTGAAGATGCTCGCCGCGCACTTGTTGCAGTGAATGCACAGTGAACGCGTCTCGCGGTCACGTTGGATACGCGCGATGAGGTCGGGCTCACGCAGCAGGGCTCGCGCCATGGCGACGAACTCGAACCCCTCACGCATGGCGACTTCCATGGCGTCGAGGTCGGTGACACCGCCGAGGAGTACGAGTGGGAGCGACAATTCGTCACGGAACTGCCGCGCGTACTCCAGGAAGTACAGCGGCTCGTACGGGTAGTGCTTGAACACTGCCTTGCCGAACACCTTCATCCCGAACTGCACGATCGGGACCTGCGTCTCCGCCATCTCCTGCAGCGGCACGTCGCCGCGGAACAGGTACATCGGATTCAGCAGGGACGAACCGCCGGTCAGCTCCAGCGCGTCCAGGTGCCCGTCCGATTCGAGCATCTTCGCGAACGGCAGTGATTCGTCGAGCCAGAATCCGCCGGGCACGCCGTCGGCCATGTTCATCTTCGCGAGGACCGCGATCTCACCGCCTGCGGCTTCGGCGACGGCGGCGAGGATGCGGCGGGCGAACTCGGCCCGGTTGGCGAGGGAGCCGCCCCAGCGGTCCTTGCGGTGGTTGACCTTCGGGCTCAGGAACGAACTGGCGAGGTAGTTGTGACCGAGGTGGACCTCGACGGCGTCGAATCCAACCTCGCGCGCGTAGCGGGTGGCCTGTCCGTGGGCGTCGATGATCCGCTGGATGTCCTCGTCGCCCGCCTTGTGGTCCATGCTCATCGACAGCGGGTTCGGCCGGCCGGACGGCGCGAGCGAGGGCAGCCCGTTCGAACGGGAGTTGGCGACGGGACCGGCATGGCCGATCTGTGCGGACACCTTCGCGCCGGTCGCGTGGACGGAATCGGTGAGGAGCCGAAGTCCGTCCAGGGCCTCCGGGCGCCAATAGATCTGATCGCGTTCGGTGCGCCCTTCGGGGGCGACGGCGAGGTATGCGACCGTCGTCATGCCGACGCCTCCCGCGCCGACCGCAACGTGGAAGTCCACGAGGCGGTCACTGACGAGGGCATTCGGTGTCGCGCCCTCGAACGTCGCGGACTTGATGACGCGGTTGCGCAGCGTGATCGGTCCGAGGCGCGCGGGAGCGAGTGGGTCGGGTACCGAGGTCTCGGCCGGGGTGGTGGGTGGTGTTGTCATGCGATCTCCATATTTCTCGGGCTGTGAGAGGAGTCATGCACTTGCGGGTGAAACGTGGGTCGCGATGTCCATCCAGCGCAGCATCGCGTCGACGGCGTCGGCGGAATCCCCATGTGCGCCGGCTTCGGCCCATTCGGTCAGTGCGGCAAACGCCGCGGCCTGATAGGCGGTGGCCAACGCGCGGGCGATCGCCGGTGGTGCTTCGGGGATCCGCCGGGTGAGGTAGTCGGACAACACGGTGATCCACGGCCGATATGCCTCGGTCGCCATCCCGGCCAGCTCCGGCTCGCTCGAGATCAGACGGAGCCAGTCGGGGCTGACTCGTTGGACTCGCGGCCGGCGTGAGACCGAATCCACCACAGCGGTTCGAACCGCTTCACCAACCGGAGTGGACTCCGTTATGGCGGACAGGGATTCGCGCAACCGGTCGGTGGCCGAGGCTACACCGATCCACGCGATGGCGGACTTCACGGAGAAGTGCCGGATGAGGGTGCGGGTGCTGATGCCGGTCGCCGCGGCGAGATCGCTCCAGCTGGTCGCGGCGTAACCCTGACGCGACCAGAGTGCGAAGGCGACCTCCGCGACCGCTTCGGGTTCGAGGACGGTGGGCCGTCCGCGTCCCCGTCCGCTCGCGGGTCGAGTGGACGGCTCTGAGGGTGAGGATTCTTCGCGACTCACGGTCCGAGAACACCATTATTGGCGTAATGTGTCAAATATCGGGCTGCCGGACACGGCGGCGGCGGTTCGATGAGCGAAAGGTGAAGGGCGTGGGCGTGTATGCGGTGACCGGATCCGCCTCGGGTATGGGTCGTGCGGTCGCGGAGAGGCTCCGGGGAGCCGGGCACACGGTCATCGGTGTCGACATCAGGGAGGCCGATGTCGTGGCGGACCTGTCGACCGCCCAGGGCAGGCGACAGGCTGTGCGGGACGTGCTGGCGGCCGCGGGCGACCGACTGGACGGCGCCGTCCTCGCCGCGGGACTCGGCCCGGCGCCGGGACGAGACCGCCCCAGGCTGATCGCCGAGGTCAACTACTTCGGTGTCGTCGACCTGCTGGAGGGGTGGCGGGATGCGCTCGCCGCGGCGGGCAACGCCAAGGTGGTCGTCTTCTCCAGCAACTCGACCACGACAACTCCGGCCGTCCCTCGGCGCACGATCAAGGCGTTCCTCGATGGCGACGCGCACCGGGCAGTGCGGTCGGTCCGCGTGTTCGGAAAGGCCGCTCCCGCAATCGCCTACGCGGGATCGAAGATCGCAGTCAGCAGGTGGGTGCGCCGCACAGCGGTGCGATCGGAGTGGGCGGGCGCCGGCATCCGCCTGAACGCACTCGCCCCCGGTGCGATCATGACGCCGCTGCTCGAGAAGCAGCTCTCCACTCCGTCGGAGGCGAAGGCCATCCGCTCGTTCCCGGTCCCCGTCGGAGGATTCGGCGACGCCGGCCAACTCGGCGACTGGGTGGTGTTCATGTTGTCCGACGCCGCCGATTTCCTCTGTGGGAGTGTCGTCTTCGTCGACGGTGGCTCCGACGCGTACTTCCGGCCAGACGACTGGCCGCGGTCCGTCCCGGTTCGGCGGATTGTCTCTTATCTCCGCCGATTCCGGGGATTCGGACGGTGACTCAACGAGGCGCGGGTTCCCGGCACTCGTAGAACCGTGGGGTCGTGTCGACCCGGAGGCGGGTCAGTGCGCGTCGGCTGATGAGCCAACGCCCGTCCTCCTTGCGGTACTCCTCGTGGTAGTGGCCGTACCCGTGGAGGTGCTCCTCCTGGTCGCCGTTCGTCCACCACAGGTGGTCCTCCATCGCCCAGATTCCACGGGCGGTCGTGTCGGAGGTCAGTTCGATCTCGGGGGTGTGACCGTGGTGCACCGAGGTGATCGGGTACCGGCCGTCCAGGACCCGCTTGATGGATGCCGTCACGGCGTCCGGTCCGACCACGCTGTGGTCGCCGAATGTCAGGCTGACGACGTCGTCCGTGTGCAGTGTCGGATAGATGTGCCACTCCTTGTTGTCCATGCACCGCAGCCGCGCCGCGAAGGTTCGCTTGATCTCCTCGATGGCCAGGAACTGTTCAGCGGGGCTGAGTGAATTTTCGATCGTCATGGTGAAACTGTCGGTCATCGTGTGGTCGAGCGCAACAGGTGCTTCGGCTCAGGGGCTGACGAAAACTGTTGCTGCTCTGTGCCGCACGGTCCTGTGTGGTTTGCCGACGGTAATGCCGAGAAGGCGCGGGAGAACAGCGCCCCCGACCGCGCGAGGCTGACTCTCGCCGCCCACGAGGCGATGCAGTTGCAGACAACTCACCGGTGCGAGGTCGGCGAGCTGTGCGGATCCGACGTGATCTCCCGCACAACGGGAGACGGTGATCCGTCGGCGCCTTTGCGGTCCTAGCGTGAGCGAATGGCCGACCAGAGGATCTACATAGTCGATCGCGTGACGACCGAACCCGGGCGCGGGCGAGCTTTCGTCGACGCGTACATGTCGGACTACGTGCCGCAGGCCACGCGCATCGGGATGACGCTCGACCGGGTGCTGGTGAGCCCTCCGGTGTGGTTCGAGGACGACGGGAACACGGTGACCGCGACCTGGACGGTCTCCGGCCACGAGCAGTGGTGGCAGACCGCGATCGCCCGCCGATTCGACGCCGGCTTCGTCGACTTCTGGAATCGCGTCGAGCCGATGGTGGCACAGCGTTCACGCTCGATGGCGGCCGAAGCAGAGAGTGTGGAGGGAATGTGCCGTGTTTAGCGTGACCCGTCTCGTTCACCTGACCGAACCGAGTGACGTGGCCGCCGTCGTCGACCGGATCCGTACCGCCGTGGAGGCGACGCCCCGCCGGTACGCGCTGGTGCGGCCGACGCTCGATGGCGTCCGCAACGGCGGCGACGTCCTCGTCCATCTCCGATTCGCGACACAGGCGGAGTGGGAGCGCTGTCGGTCGGCCGTGGAGTCGGCGATCGGCGGACCGGACGTCCGGCACGTCGACGGCGCAGACTACGTCGCCGGCAGCGGGCGGGAGTCGTGGAGCGGGTCACGCACCGGCGCAGTGGAACCCACGGTGTACCGGACACTGCTCCTGCGGGTGGACGACTCCGCCGCACGCGACCTCGTGGAGAGGTTCGAACAGGAGATGCTCAGGATGCCGCGGCATGTCACGTCGATGCTGTCGTGGCAGCTCAGTCGCGTCACCTCCGCGATCGGCGCGAGCGAGTGGACCCACGTCTGGGAGCAGTCCTTCACGGATGTCGACGGACTCCTCGGTGAGTACATGGCCCACCCGGTGCACTGGGGGTACGTCGACAAGTGGTTCGACCCGGAAGCCGCTGAGTACATCGTGAAGGACCTTGTCTGCCACAGCTTTTGCGCTCTTTCCAACGAGATTCCGCTGAATCGGAATCCGCTCGACAAGAAGGAGGACGGCGTGCGCCGATCCGATCTGCACCCCGACGTCGAGGCGATGCTCGCCGGCCTGGAGGCCGGGTTCCCCGACGTGACGCAGTACCCCGCCGCCGAGCTTCGGCAGGTCATCGTCTCGCGGCGCGCGCCGCTGACCCGGACCCCGGACATGCGGGTCGCGCAGGATGTGGTGATCGACGGACCGGGTGGCGATCTGGCGCTGCGGGTGTACGTCCCGCACGGCGACACCGCATCCCCGCGCCCGGTGATCGTGTTCGCCCACGGCGGCGGCTTCGTGTTCTGCGATCTCGACAGCCACGACGAGTTCTGCCGGTCGATGGCCGAGGCCGTCGACGCCGTCGTCGTGTCGGTGGACTACCGGCTGGCGCCGGAGCATCCGGCGCCGGCGGCGATGGAGGACGTGTACGCGGCGGTGTGCTGGACCGTGGCGAACGCCGCGTCCTACGGGGGCGATCCGGCGCGCGTCGCGGTCGCGGGTGACAGTGCGGGAGGCAATCTTTCGGCGGCGGTGTCGGTGGCGGCGCGGGAGCGCGGCGGCCCGTCGATCGCGGCGCAGATCCTGCTGTACCCGGTGATCGGGGACGACTTCGAGACGGAGTCCTACCAGCGGTACGGCGTCGGCTACTACAACACCACGAAGGCGATGCGCTGGTACTGGGAGCAGTACGCGCCGCACAGCCGGGACAGCGAACTCGTCGTCCCGAGTCGTGCTACGACACTGACGGGGCTGCCACCGGCGTTGGTGGCCACCGCGGAGCTGGACCCGCCGTGCACGGAGGGCGAGGCGTACGCCGAGCGGCTCGCCGCGGACGGCGTTCCGGTGATCGCGCACCGCTTCGACGGCCTGTTCCACGGATTTCTCACCTTCCCGCAGCTGTCGCTGACCGGGCCGGCGAGGCAGGAGCTGTGGCAGCTGATCCGCCGGATCCTCGACCCCGGCTTCGGTGCGTCGAACGCCGAGGAATCGCACGCGCACGCCACGACACGACACTGACGATTCGGGGTGCGAACCCCAACACGCGCAGACACGACAGGGAACACATGACACAACGATTGACGGGCCGCACCGCACTGGTGACGGGAAGCAGCCGGGGGATCGGGCGGGCGATCGCACAGCGTCTGGCGGCGGAGGGCGCCACGGTGGTGGTCACCGCGCGCTCGACGACGCCGTCGCGGTCGGTTCGGGAGGGTCGCGAGCACGTGCTCGAGGGCACCCTCGCCGAGACCGTGGAGCTGATCGAGCGCGCCGGAGGTCGGGCCGTGGCGATCGCGGCGGACCTGGAGGATCCGGTGCAGCGTGCCGGACTGGTCGATGCCGCGGTCGACGCCGTCGGAGGCGTCGACATCCTCGTCAACAATGCCGGTTTCGCCGACTACTCATCGATCGAGTCGATGGGGGAGGACACCTTCGACCGTACTGTCGAGCACTACCTGAAGGTTCCGTTCCTGTTGTCGCAGGCGGTGATTCCCCGTATGCGCAAGGCGGGCGCCGGCTGGATCGTGAACATCGGCTCCTCCACCGGACTCCCGCCGATCCGACCGTTCCGCGAGTACAACAAGACGTCCGGCGACGTGATCTACGCGTCCGCGAAGGCGGCGCTGCACCGATTCACGCAGGGACTGGCGGCGGAGGTTCAGGACGACAACATCGCCGTCAACGTGGTGGGGCCTTCGACGGCGATCATGACGCCCGGTGCGGCGTCGTTGCTGCCGGAGGGCTACGAGGCCGAACCGGTGGAGTACCTCGCGCAGACCGTGCTGGAGATGTGCACCCTGCCCGCGGCGGAGCGCACCGGACTGGTCGCGTTCAGCCTGCACTTCCCGTGGTCGCAGGGCATCGCGGTGACCAGTCTGGACGGCGGGCGTGAACTTCCGCGCCTCGAGCCGCCAGCGTGGGCGAACCCGAACATCGCGGCGGACGGATTGGGGGCGTGACGGTGCAGGTGGGTGCGGCGCGGGAACGCTTCTCCCACGGGGTCGCGGTGGTGACGGGGGCGGCGGCCGGGATCGGTGAGGGCATTGCACGGCATCTCGCGTCACTGGGGATGACGGTGGTGGTCGCGGACGTCGACACCGAGCGGGCAGGGACGGTGGCCGACGACATCGTGGCAGGGGGCGGTCGCGCCGAGCCGTACACCGTCGATGTCGCCGACCCGGAGTCCGTCGAGGCGATGGCGGCGGCCGTGTTCGACTCGCACGGCAGCGTCGAACTGCTCGTGAACAATGCGGGCGTGGAGACCGCCGGCCTGCTGTGGGAGATCGACCGGGAGCGGTGGCGCCGGCTGATGCAGATCAACGTCGACGGCGTCTTCCACTGCCTGCGGTCCTTCGTCCCGCGGATGATCGCGACGGGGACGCCGTCGTGCATCGCGAACCTGTCGTCGGTGGGCGGGCTGAACTCGGTCGCCGTCCAGTCGCCGTACATCGTCAGCAAGCACGCGGTGCTGGCGATGACCGAGTGCCTGCACCAGGACCTGTCGATCGTCGGCGCACCCATCCAGGTCAGTGCGGTCATCCCGCATTCGATTCGCAGCGAGATCTTCCTGTCGGCGCAGCGTGAGGCGCCGACGGCCAACGCCACCGCGAACGCGGTGTTCGCCGCGATGCAGCGCGACAACGTCGAGAGGGGGCTCGATCCGCTCGTCGCAGCGGAGCACATGATCGAGCAGATCGCCCGGGGGGAGTTCTGGATCCACTCGGACGACGAGCTGTGCATCGCCGCCGTCCACCGCCGTGGCCGGCAACTCTTGGAGCTGAACCCGCCCGATGATCCGCACGCCATGCTCACCCGTATGGGGGTGACGGTCGACGGGTCGCGGTGAGGGTGCGTGTTCGCCGAGACGGCGGGCGGCGTGCGCCCGAGATCGTGGCCGGCACGGAACTCCCTGGAGGTGCGGCGCGTCAGTTCTGTATCTGATCGTCCGGCGGGTCCAGGTGGGCACGCTGGCCGTCGCGGTCGAGGATCGACAGCACCTCCGCGGGAGCGTCGTAGGCGGTGATGCCGTGCGGCGTCATCGTGGAGAACTGGGCCGCCTGGCCCGCCTCGACGCGGATCGTGCGTTCGCCGAGCTGGAGCCGCACGGTTCCGGACAACACGGTGAACCACTCGAGGCCCGGATGGATGCCGAGCTTGTCGGCGGGCACCGGGGTCTCGTCGGTGATGCGCAACTTGGCCACGGTCACCCCAGGCAGGCTGCCCTCGCGGGACAGCAGCCACGTCGTGACACCGCGACGTTGCTGCGGTTCGGGCCGGATCACGACGTCGGCGTCGTCGGGCGACTCGACCAGTTCGTCCAGGGTGGTGTCGAGCGCGCGCGCGATGGGCACCAGCTGGTCGAGAGCGATCCGGCGGTGTCCGGTCTCGATGCGGCTCAGCGTGGACGGGCTCATGTGGCAGCGGGCGGCGAGGGCGTCCAGTGACCAGCCGCGGGCCAGCCGCAGGCTGCGGATGCGACGGCGGACCACGTCCTCCAGGACCACTTCTTGCGTCATAGGCAAGATTGTATGCCCCAAGCGCATGAAGGGGTTAGCGTGGCGTCATGGCTCAGCACGCACACACCCATCATCCCGACGGTCACGGTCACGGTCACGGTCACGGGCATGGCCACGGCCACGACCAGACCGGGCTCGCGGACATGCTCGACCTCGACGCCGAGGTGCACGGCCCGCTTCTCGACGAGCTCACCGGGTGGGTGGCCGGACATGCACCGACGGAGGTTCGCACCGTTGCCGACATCGGAGCGGGCACAGGCACCGGCACGCTGGCCTTGGCGCGGCGGTTCCCGGACGCCGACCTGGTCGGGATCGACCGCTCGGCCGTGATGCTCGACCGCGTGCGTGCGGCGGCGCAGGCGCAGGATCTGGACGGACGGGTGCGGCTCGTACGGGCCGATCTCGACGTCGAGTGGCCGGCCGTCGACTCGGTCGACGTCGCGTGGGCGGCGCTGGCGCTGCACGAGGTCGCCGACCCGGACCGTCTGCTCGGCGACGTCCACGGCGCACTGAATCCCGGCGGCGTGCTTGCGGTCGTCGAGATGGACGGGTTCCCCCGGTTCCTGCCCGACGAGATCGGGTTCGGCAGGCCCGGACTGGAGGCCCGCTGTCACGAGGCCCTCCTCGGTGCGGGCTGGAACACCCACCCGGACTGGCGTGAGCACCTCGTTCGGGCCGGGTTCGAGGTCGCCGACCAGCGCACCTTCCCCGTGCGGCACCCCGCGACCGAGAACACGGGCCGCTACGCGCAGACCTTCCTGGGGCGGGCGCGTGACTTCCTCGCCGACCGGATCGACGCCGACGATCTCGCGGCCCTCGACCGGCTGCTCGGTGACGGTCCCGACGCCGTCACGAGGCGCGGCGACCTCGTCGTCGGTGGCAGCCGCACCGCGTGGGCGGCCCGCCGGCCCGCCGATCGGTGACGGCCGTACGGTTGTTCGGAGGTCGCCGGACCCGACGACCGGACCGGCACGCGACGAAGGAGTAAGCGCCCCATGACATCCGCCCGTCCCCGACACTCCCGCGCCGTCGACCGTGAGGTGGTGCGCTGGCGCAACGGTCAGGGCACCACGCAGGTCGTCGCGGAAACCGATCTGTGGCGGGTGAGCATCGCGGACGAGCCGACGAGGTCCACGTTCTCGGTCATCGAGGGCTACGACCGGCTGCTGATGCCGACCGGATCGGTGACGATGGAGATGAGTGGACCGCCGTACGAGACGTCCGGGGAGGTGCAGTCGCAGGGCGAGGTGCACCGGGTGGCGCCGCCCAGGCAGGTGTTCGCGTTTCCGGGCGAGTGGGCCCCGAGTTGCCGGGCGGCCGACCGCACCCGGGCACTGAACGTGATGGGCCGGCGGGGCCGCGTCGAGATGTCACTGCGGATCGTCGACGTGACCGCACGGGTGGACGTCGATGCGGTGCGGATCTACGTCGATCTCGACACCGAGGACGCGGTGATCGTGTCGCCCGGCGACGACACGACGCCCGACTGGGCCGGCGAGTGCGCGGTGGTCTCGATCCGGACTAGGTGAGGATGATCAGCTCCGTCGGGGAGGCGATCTCGACCGTCAGGCCCGCCTTGGCGGCGACCCGGGCGACGCCCTTCACATCGGACGGCTCCGCTCGCGAGACGACGAGGGCGCGCGCCAGCAAGCCCTTGTGATGCTTGTTGAAGTGGCTTACGACCGACCTGCTGCCGTCCGGCTTCTCGGTGAGGACGGTCGCGGTCACCGCCCCGGAGAGCGGGCCGAGCTGCTGGTAGGTGCCGGAGCGGAGGTCCACCACCAGTCCCTCGTCCTCCGCTTCGAGCGCCGGGGTCAGCTCCGGCTTCCACAGCGACTGCAACGTGCCCATCCCGGGCAGCTTCGATCCGCCGGACAGGCGGTACGCGGGGATCGCGTCGCCGGCCCGCACCACACCGAACAGCGCCGACCCGATCGCCAGCCGGGACAGTGCCTTCGCCTTCTGTGCGCGGGTGAACGACTTCGCGTCGAGCGCGTCGAACAGCACCCCGGTGTAGCGCTCGAGTGCGGGACGGGTGGGGGAGGTCCACAAGGCGGCGTTGCGGGCGACCTCGTCGGCCTGGCCGGCGCTGAGGCCCAGCGCCCGGCTGGACGCCTCGACGTCCGCGGCCAACTCGACGAGCGTGTCGACGAGCATCTCGCGGGTCGCGGTCAGCTTCGGAAGCGAGAGTTCCCCGAGATCGAGCGGGGCGCCCTTGCCGCCGTCGGACTTGGTCTCGGATGGGGGCAGCAGTACCAGCACGGGCGGTAACGGTACCGGGCCGCGGACCCGGGCCGGAGGGCCGACTGTCCTGGTACGCCGGTGTGCCGACTATCCTGGTATCCCGTGATCACCCGCCTGTCTCAGCTGTTCCTGCGTACGCTCCGCGACGACCCGGCCGACGCCGAGGTTCCGAGCCACAAGCTGCTCGTTCGTGCCGGCTACGTCCGCCGCATCGCGCCGGGCGTCTACTCGTGGCTGCCGCTGGGCCTGCGGGTGCTGCGCGAGGTCGAGCGCGTTGTCCGTGAGGAGATGGATGCCATTGGCGCCCAGGAGATCTCGCTACCGGCGCTGCTGCCGCGCGACCCCTACGAGACGTCGAACCGGTGGACCGAGTACGGCCAGGGTCTGTTCCGGTTGCAGGACCGCAAGGGCAACGACTACCTCCTCGGTCCCACCCACGAGGAGATGTTCGCGCTCACCGTCAAGGGCGAATACAACTCCTACAAGGACTTCCCGGTCACGCTCTACCAGGTGCAGACCAAGTACCGCGACGAGGAGCGGCCGCGGGCCGGCATCCTGCGCGGCCGCGAGTTCATCATGAAGGACTCGTACTCCTTCGACCTGACCGACGAGGGCCTGGCCACGTCCTACCGCGCGCACCGCGACGCGTACGAGCGCATCCTGCAGCGGCTGGCTGTCAAGTACGTCATCGTCTCCGCGACGTCCGGCGCCATGGGTGGCAGCGCGTCCGAGGAGTTCCTGGCCGAGTCCGAGGTCGGCGAGGACACGTTTGTCCGCTGCCTCGAGTCCGGATACGCGGCGAACGTCGAGGCCGTGACCACGCCGGCGCCCGCGCCGATCCCGTTCGACGGGCTGCCGGCCGCGGTCGTCCACGACACCCCCGACGCCCCGACCATCGCCACGCTCGTGCACTGGGCGAACTCGGCCGGCGTCACGGTCGCCGAAGGTCGTCCGGTTGCCGCCGCCGACACCCTGAAGAACATCGTCGTCAAGACGCGGCGCCCGGGCGGGGAGTGGGAACTGCTCGGCATCGGCCTCCCGGGTGACCGCGAGGTGGACGACAAGCGGCTCGAGGCATCCCTCGAGCCTGCCGAGGTCGAGCTCCTCACGGAGGCCGACTTCGCCGCGAACCCGTTCCTCGTGAAGGGTTACATCGGTCCGAAGGCGCTGCTGGACAACGGTGTTCGCTACCTCGTCGACCCGCGCGTCGCCGACGGCACGTCCTGGATCACCGGGGCCGACGAGCAGGGCAAGCACGTCGTCGGACTGGTCGCCGGCCGCGATTTCACCCCTGACGGCACCATCGAGGCCGCCGAGGTCCGCGACGGCGACCCGTCCCCGGACGGCGCGGGCAAGCTGGTCTCCGCCCGCGGCATCGAGGTCGGGCACGTCTTCCAGCTCGGCCGCAAGTACACCGACGCGTTCGAGGTGAACGTCCTCGGCGAGAACGGCAAGCCCGTTCGCCCGACGATGGGCTCGTACGGCATCGGCGTCTCCCGCCTCGTCGCCGTGATCGCCGAGCAGCAGCACGACGACAAGGGCCTGCGCTGGCCCGCCGAGGTGTCCCCGGCGAACGTGCACCTGGTGATCGCCAACAAGGACGACGCCGCCCGCGAGGGCGCCGAGGCGCTCGCCGCGCAGCTCGACAAGGCCGGCCTGTCGGTGATCCTCGACGACCGCAAGGCCTCGCCCGGCGTGAAGTTCAAGGACTCGGAGCTGCTCGGCGTCCCGCTGATCGTGGTCGTCGGCCGCGGCTACGCCGACGGCAACGTCGAACTGCGGGACCGCTTCACCGGCGAGGCGCGGGAGGTGCCCGCCGACACCGCGCTCGACGAGGTCCTGGCCATCGTCCGGGGCTAGTAGCAGCCGAGCAGGGACCGGGGCCCCGACGCGCAGGCGTCGGGGCCCCGTCGTCACTTCCGGGGGTGCGATCGGCGTCAGACGCCGATCCGCCAGCTCGCGGTGAAGCCGCTCGCCAGATCTCCGGTCACGGTGGCGAGGTTGTCGGCGACGCCGTCGCCCTCCTTCACGAAGACCTGGTCGGTGGCATTGGTGGTCGGGTTGGTGCCCGGGTATCCGGTGCTGTGGTTGACCAGTCCGTTGGTGGTCTCGTCGAAGGCGGCCTGGGTGGTCTTCTTCACAGTGTTGCCGTCCTTGTGCACCTTGAAGTGGATGTGCGTGGTGCGGCCCGAGTACCAGCCCGGGTAGACGGTGTCGAAGGTGACCGCGCCCTGCGCGTCGGTGATCTGGAAGCCGCGCAGGTAGGTGGTGCCGGTGCCGTTGTATCCGCCCGGCTGGCCGGCATATTCGGAGTAGTGGCCGGACGGATCGCAGTGCCAGATCTCGACCGTGTACCCCTCGAGCGGGGCGCATTCGGTGGACGCGTCGGTGACGATCACGGTCATCGCCAGTGGCACGGCCGCCGGGTACAGGCCCTCGGTGATGTCGCGCCGGTAGTACTTCTCGTCGGCCATCATGCCCACCTTGTCGGGGTAAGGGCCCGCGGTCGTGTCGTCGGCCGCGCCGCAACCGGAGCCGTCGTCCGGGGTGGTCGTGGTGGTGTCGTCCGACCCGGAGGTGAGGTCGGACGAGCCGGACCCGAACAGGTCCAGCAGATTGCTGCTCGCGGCGGTGGTGCCGGCGACGGCGAGGAACTTGAGCGCGGAACGGCGATCGAGTGGGGACACGAACTCTCCTGACGGCGGGACCGGTCGTGTGGACCGGCGCGGGCGGACCGGTGGCCGCCCGTGGGCGACATCTCCGGTGAATCGCCACGGACGCTAGCCGCCGGCGATCCGGTCCCGCCGGGGATTCTCCATGGGAGTTTGCTGTCAGTTCGGATCTGTGTTCTCGCTGGTCAACGCCTGTGAATCGGCTGCGAGTGGGGCGATTCGGTGCTCGTACGAGGCCCGATCGGAGGTCACGTCCAGGAACACCCGGTCGAGTCCGAACCAGCGGCGCATCACCTTGGCGGCGGGCCGCGGGAACAGTTGCCACAGCGCGCTTCCGGTGGAAAGCCGGCCCGGGACCACGGCGTGCCTGCCGCCGCGGCGCAGGACCCGTAGGACGGTCGCGGCGACCTGTTCCGGCGGTATGGGACGAGTCAGCGGGCCCGGCGTGGTGCCCGCGATCAATTCGGTGTTCGTGAACGAGGGCAGCACGGTCGAGACCCGCACCCCGCGGTCGGCGAGTTCGGCGTCGAGGGCCTCGCCGAATCCGACCACCGCGAACTTGGTTCCGGTGTAGACGGCCATCCCGGGCGCGGGCATGCGGCCTGCGATGGACGCCACGTTCACGATCCGGCCACCGCCGCGGGTGACCATGCGGCGGGCGGCGGCGCGGGCGCCGTTGATCACGCCGAGGACGTTGATGTCGATCGCGCGGCGGATCAGCGCGTCGTCCTGGTCGAGCACCGGACCGATCGGCATGATGCCGGCGTTGTTCACCCACACGGTGATCGGTCCGAGAGCCGACTCCACCTCGTCGGCGAACGCCGCGACGGAGCCGGGATCGGTGACGTCGAGCCGGTGTCCGTGCACCCCGAGTTCCGCGCAGGTCGCCTCCAGTCGCGCCGTGTCGACATCGCCGACGGCCACCTTCGCCCCCGCGTCGCGCAGCGCGATCGCGATGGTCCGGCCGATGCCGCGGGCACCGCCCGTGACGACCGCCACCCGGCCGGTCGGATCGATTCCCCTCATGCGCGCTGCTCCTTCCGGTCGGTCCTCGCATCGGTGTCGGCACCGGCGTCGAGATCGTCGAGGGTGCGCCGCAGCACCTTTCCCGACGATCCCCGGGACAGGGTGTCGACGAAGACGACGTCTCGCGGCATCCGGGACCGCGGTAGATGTGCGGTCACGTGGGCCCGCACCGCCTCCTCGTCGAGGTCGCCGGTTCCGGGCTGCGTCGCGCCGCGCACGACGTAGGCGCGCAGGCGTTGCCCGAACTCCGCGTCGTCGACCGGCGTGACGGCGGCGTCGTCGATGCCGGGGTGCGTGAGCAGGACGAGCTCGACCTCCTCCGGATAGACGTTCTCGCCGCCCGACACGATCATCGAGTCGGAGCGACCGGACACGTGCAACCGCCCGAGCGGATCGAGGTGGCCGCGGTCGCCGGTGTCGAGGAAACCGTCGGTGTCGCTGCGGCTGGTGCCGTCGGTGTACGCCTCGATCTGGGCGGGTGTGCGCACCAGGATCCGGCCCTCGGTGCCTGCGGTTTCGGACCTGCCGCGGGCGTCGACGATGCGCACCACCGTGCCCAGCGTCGGCCGACCCGCGCAGTTCGGGGCGTCCGCGAGATCCCGGGGCGTCGCGATGCTGATGTAGGCGGCCTCCGTCGACCCGTACAGGTTGTGCAGCACCGGCCCGAACACCTCGGTCGCCTGGGTGACCAGCGCGCCTTCCAGCCGCGCGCCGCCACTGGCAACGATGCGCAGGCTCGACAGGTCCGCGACCCGGACCTGCTCGCCGAGGTCGAGTACCCGCCGGATCATCGTCGGCACCGCGATGAACGCGGCGCACCGCTGCCGTGTGAGGTCGGCAAGTGCCCGAGACGCATCGAAGCGGCGGTGCAGGATCAGCGTCGATCCGAGCATCAGGGTGAGGACCGCGACGAGTAGCCCCCACCCGTGGAACACGGGTGCCGACAACAGGACTCGCTCGCCTCCGCGCAGTGGTATCCGTTCGAGCAGGCCTGCGGTGAGCATCAGGGTGCGCGGTTCGGCGCGGGGTGCGCCCTTCGGCGTTCCACTGGAACCGCTGGTGAGGATCACCAGTGATGCCGCGTGCTTCGGCCGCGGCGGCGGCGTCGCGGACTGCGGTTCGAGCAAGAGGGCCAGCGCGTCCGGGGGGATCTCGCCGTCGTACCAGGCACACCACCGGTGGCCGTCGAAATCGGCAACGGCACCGGCGAACTCCTGGTCGTAGACGATCGCGTCGAGACGCTCCCTGGCGGCGACCACCTCCACCTGCGCGGGCCCGAAGTCTGCGCCGAGCAGGACCACCCGGGCGCCCGCCGCGGACGCCGCGCACAGCGTCACCAGCGCATCCGCATGATTGCGGCAGAGGATCCCGATGCTCTGCTGGGTGTCGTCCACCGGCAGTGTGGCGCGCAGCGCGTTGGCGAGCCGATGGGTGCGGGAGGCGAACTCGTCGAACGTCAGGGCACCGCGGTCGTCGACGAACGCGACCGCGCCGCGGTGCACCGCCGCGCAGTAGGCGGGGAGGCCGCCGAACGGGCCGAGGCGGGCCACGGCCCTGACGCCGGCGGCCAGCGCGCGCGGCCTGCCGGACACCATTCCGGCCCGCCACAGGATACGGGCGGCGACGGCTTCGTTGCGGACTCGGGTTCGCAGGGCGTGAGCGTTCATCGTCGTCCTCGGAGTCGTTGCGGAAAGCCGTCTTTCGCGGGCAGGGCCAGTTTCATGCGGCTGGTCGCGTTCATGACGTGCAGCAGTCCGGCGCGCAACCGGTCGGGGTAGGCGGTGGGGACGCGCTGGGTGGTGACGGTCTGCGGCTCGGTGTAGCGGACGATGCCCTCGCGGCCGTGCCTGCGCCCGACGCCACTGGTCCGCATGCCGCCCATCGGCGCATCGAGCGCAGCGATCGCGGACAGGTAGCCGTCGTTGACGTTGACCGCTCCCGCGATGATCCGCGCAGCGAGTTCGCGGCCGCGCCGCACGTCCTTCGTCCAGACACTCGCGCTCAACCCGTACTCGCCCTCGTTGGCGAGCCGGACCGCCTCCTCGTCCGACGTGACGCGGTACACCGACACCACGGGGCCGAAGGTCTCCTCGGCGTACACGCTCATGTCGGCGGTGACGTCGGTCAGCACCGTCGGGTCGTGGAACAGTGGCCCGACGTCCGGGCGGGGGCGCCCGCCGGTGACCACCGTCGCGCCCTTGGCGACTGCGTCCTCGACGTGCGCGGCGGTGGCCGCGAGTTGACGTCCGGACGTCAGCGACCCCATGTCGACGGCATACGTGTAGCCCGATCCGAGCCGAAGCCTGCGGGTGCGGTCGACGAGGGCCTCCACGAACTGCCCGTAGACCCGCTCGTGGACGTAGATCCGTTCGATGCCGATGCACATCTGGCCCGCATTGGAGAAGCATGCCTGGACCGCGCCGGTCGCCGCGGCGCCGATGTCGGCGTCGGCGCACACGATCATCGGGTTCTTCCCCCCGAGTTCGAGCGACGCCCCGATCAGCCGGTCGGCGCACTGCCGCGCGATGGCGCGCCCGGTCGCGGTGGACCCGGTGAAGCACAGGTGGTCGACGGCGCCGATCAGCGCGGAACCGATCTCGGCTCCCGGTCCCGCGACCACCTGCCAGACCCGTGGCGGCAGACCGGATTCGACCGCGAGCTTGCGTGCAAGCAGCAGTGTCCACGGGGCCTGGGAATCGGCCTTGCTCAGCACGGCGTTCCCGGCGACGAGCGCCGGGATCACGTCGCCGACGGCGAGGAAGAGCGGATAGTTCCACGGCGCGATCACCCCGACCAGGCCCTTGGGCCGGAACCCGACCCGGGCGGCCACGACCCCGGGAACGGCGGTGCTCGCCCGCCTGCCCCGCAGGTGCTGGGCACCGGTGCGGCCGTAATACGTGGCCACCGAGATCACGCCCTGCACCTCGACCGCGGCGTGCACCCGCGCCTTGCCCGTCTCCCACTGCATCAGGTCGCAGAGCAGGTCGTGATGGTCGATCAGGGCCCGCGCGTAACGGCGGACGACTCGCTCGCGGTCTCGGATCGGGGTGTCCGCCCACGCGGTCTGGGCTTCGCGCGCGGACCGTGCCGCGTCGGCCACCGCGGCCGGATCGGCCTGGGGCACACCGGGCAGCGGTTCGCCGGTGAACGGGGCGTTCGCCCGGCGCAGTGGACCGGTGTGGGGGAGTTGAGCGCGCAGCGTGCGGATCAGGGCCGCATCGACCGCGCGGGGATGATCGGCGGCGGGTGGGTCACCGATGTCGGGTGAGCTGACGGATGTCACGTGTTGTTGTCTCCTCGCTCGGAGGGATGGGGGACGGCCCGGCCGCCGAGGGGTGGGGTGACGGCTCGGCCGCCGAGGGGACGGGCTGCGTAACAGTGTGGGGCGGCCGGGGTGCCGGTGTGCCTGTGTGGTCAGCGGTGACGGCGTCGGACGCCGGTCACCACACCAGGCGGACCAGGTAGCGCTCGGCGTACTGCCGAACCGCTTCCTGATTCGAGATGTCCAGCTGGCCTTGAGGATTCAGCATCAGGGACACCGCGATCCGGACGAGGATCTCGGAGACCGCGGTCAGATCCTCGTCCGACATCGTCACCCCGCTGCGGCGCAGGGTGACGGCGACCTGCGCGGCGGCCTGGGTGATCGGCGCGCCATCGGTTCGGTTGGTCAGTCCGAGGATCAGTTCCGGTTCGCTCTCGAGGATCCGCGCGACCAGCGGCATCTCCTGGGCGAGCCGGACACCACGGGTGAAGCACTCCACGACGGCGCTGCGCGGGTCGCGGTTCGCCGCCACCCGGTCCAGTTCCGCGAAGAACGCCGCGGTGTCGTGGAGAACGAGCGTCTCGACCAGTGTGTCCTTGTTCGGGAACCGGCGATAGAGGGTGCTGCGGGAGATGCCGGCCCGGCGGGCGATGTCGTCCATGTTGGTGCGCCGGATTCCGTACCGCTCGAACTCGTCCCGCGCGGCGTCGAGCATCGCCATCTCCGGCGACGCGGACCGCGCGGTGGGTTCGACTGGTGTGGGCATCGGGGTGAGCATATCGGTCGCCGCCTTCCGGCACCGTGGGCGATCCTGGTGCGCCTCGCACGTCGGTACTCGCCTACAGTGCGCGAAGGCGCACCGGCAGGCGGTCCTTCGGTACCGGCAGGGTGGAGTTGTCGAGTTCCCAGCGATAGTCCTCCGGTACCGACCACTCGTACCTGAGCAGCATGTTGTGCATGATCGTCTTGATCTCCATCTGAGCGAAGTACAGACCGATGCACTTGTGCACCCCGCCACCGAAGGGCATCCAGGCGTAGCGGTGCACCTTGTCCTCGGCGCGTTCCTTGGTGAAACGGTCGGGGTCGAAGCGCTCGGGGTCGTTCCACAGCGCGGGATTGTGGTGGTTGACCATGCCGATCGCCGAGACGTAGGTGCCCTCGGGGATGTGGTGTCCGCAGATCTCGGTGTCCTTGATCGCTCGCCGGGGCAGGCCGGGGACCGGGGAGTTCAGCCGCAGCGACTCCTTCATGATCCGGTCCAGGACGGTGAACTCGTCGAGGGTGTCGTAGGAGATCTCGGGGGGCAGGTTCCGCGATTGTTCGCGGGCCTTCTCCTGCCACTCGGGGTGCCGGGCCATGTAGTACGCCATCGTGGTCAGGGTGATGGTCGACGTGTCGTGCGCGGCCATCAGCACGAAGATCATGTGGTTGACCACGTCTTCGTCGGTGAAGGTGTGGCCCTCCTCGTCCTGGGCGTGACACAGCACGGAGAACAGGTCGGGGGTCGCCGTGGCGCGCTTGGCGGGCAGGTGCTCGTAGAAGAAGGCCTCGAGCAGCTTGCGGCCGGCCAGACCGCGCGCCCAGCGCGTGCCGGGGATGTTCTTGCGGATGATCGACAGACCGGCACCGACGCAGTCGACGAACGCCTTGTTGATCCGGTCGGCCTCGGCCCGCGGCAGGTCCAAGCCGAGGAAGATCTCCAGCGCCAGGTCGAGAGTGATCTGTTTGAACTCGTCGAGCAGTCGCACGTCGTCACCGAGTGGCAGGTGGGCGACCCGCTCCGCGAGCATCGGCTGCATGTCCTGCAGGTAGCCCTTGAGATGGGTGTTGCTGAAGGCCTGCTGCATGATTCGCCGGTGGTGACGGTGCTCCTCGAAGTCCATCAGCATGATGCCGCGGCGGAAGAAGGGGCCGATCAGGAATCCCCACGCCGGCTCGTTGGCGAAGGCCTTGTCGCGGTTCATCGCGACGGCCTCGCTGCCGTCGGCGTCGAGGGGGATCACGAACTTGAGGCCGAACGAATTGATGTAGGTGATGTCGCCGTACGCGGCGCGGCGCTTGGCGACCATGTTGATCGGGTCCCGGAAGAACCGGAGCACCTCGATCACGCCCGGGTCGCCGGTTCCGTGAATCGGTTTGAGGCCACTACCCGCCGGAACGGTGGCCAACTGCTTGCGACGCATGGGAACTCCTGAAGGTCGTTCGAAGGTGGTCAGGCCGCGGTGTTGTGCAGGCGTCGCGGATCGACGCCGACGCGCCGCCAGGCGTCGCGGGCCCACGGCAGGTACAGCGCCCCGACGGGGAGCCGGTTGAACACCGGGTTCAGTGCCCGCATGACGCGCGCGAACCTTTGAAAGCGCTTCTCCTTCTTGGCGTCCCATTCGAGGCGGCACACCTCGCGCATCTGTGGGGGCACGGTGCCGACGACGACGGTCCGGGTGAAGGCGTTCAGCGGTGCGGACAGCACCTTCCAGATCGGCGTGGGGATCTGTCGGGGGCCGGGGATACCCTTCCGGATGTACCCGGTCGCGTAGACGATCGTCTTGGTCGGCACGAACCGGTCCAGCATTCCGTCCCAGTACTCGACGAACTCGGCATAGGTCTGCGGCTGGCCGCGGTCGCTGACCCCGTACAGCCGGTACCAGGCCTTGCTCTCCTCGAAGATCTGTTCCTTCTCGGCCTCGGACAGGCGACGAATGAACGTGTCGGTGACGTACAGGACCTGGTCGACGAATGTCGCGTGCGCCCAGTAGAACAACTCGGGGTTCAGCGCGTGGTAGCGCGATCCGTCGGCGATCGTGCCCTTGATGGGCTTGTGGAAGTCGCGGACCGTCCGGCCCCACGCGTGCGGGTCCGCGCTGTAGACGGTCTTCATGATCGGTGGTGCGCTGCGCTTCGCCCGGCCGATCGTGTCGGCGAAGATCACCGAGTGGTCCTCGACGGCCTTGCCGAGCTGTTCGATGCAGTTCTCGGTGCCCGCGAGCCGCTGGAACCCGAGCAGACCGCGCACGTCGCCGTAGAACTTCCACACCAGTGAGTCCGGACCGAGTGGCACCACCAGGTCGGCGGTGTCGTCGTCGACCGGCATCGGCAGTGCCTCGCGGATGCCCTCGTCGAATCCGGGCCGTACCGGCTCGCCGGTCGCGGTGTCGCCGACGGACTCGTGGGTTGACGTCATGCGAACTCCTGTCGCCGGGGACATCGAAGGATCGGGAATGGAAGGAGCGAGACGTTGGAACAAATCTGTGTCTGTGTGTCACACGGTAGCAACGTGGCCCCGCTCACACAAGGGGTTCGGGCATGCAAGTCCGGCCCGACCGGTCACTGCTCGGTCGGGCCGGACTGTTCGTCGAGAGTTTAGGGCGTGGGCTGGTCGCTCGGCGGCAACCATGTACGGGCGGCGGTCACCAACGCGGTCACGCCGATCGGCAGAGTCGGCTCGATGACCGGGGCGTAGTGGGGTGAGTGGTTGGACGGCAGGGTGAGCAGCGCGGGGTCCGTCATGTCTCCCGTGGTGAACAGGGACGGATCCGCCCCGCCGAGCAGCCAGTAGGACAGCGGCGCCCCGGAACTGGTCGCGAGGATGCCGACGTCCTCGCTGCCTGCTCCCGCGCCCGGATCGAGAATGTTGTCCTGGCCGAGCCATGTGGCGAACGCGTCGAGGCTCTTCTTCAATGCCTCCGGGGTGTTCGTGACGACCGGAAACCGTTCGATTTCCGTTATCGTCGGCTCCTCCGGTGCTCCGGCGGTCTCCGCTTCACCGCGAACGATGCGCTCGACACTGTCGAGGATGCGGCGTCGCACGGTGGTGTCGTAGCTGCGAATGTTCAACTGGATCTCGGCGTGACCGGGAATCACGTTGGCGGCGTCACCTGCGTGGATCGACCCGACGGTGAGCACGGCCGTCGCGGTGCTCGGGACCTCGCGGGAAATGATGGTCTGCAGGCGCAGCACCGTTGCCGACGCCAGCACGATGGGATCGACCGAGGCCTCCGGCATCGACCCGTGTGCACCCTTGCCGACGAGCCGCACACGCAGTGAATCCGACCCCGCGTAGGACGCGCCCGGATGCCCGGCGATCTTCCCTGCGGGCAGGGGTGCCACGTGCTGACCGAGCACGACGTCGGGCTTGGGGAACCTGTCGAACAATCCGTCGTCGACCATCGCTTGCGCGCCCGCACCCAGCTCTTCGGCCGGCTGGAACACGAGCAGCAGTGTGCCGTTCCAGCGGGACCGGTCGGCGGCGAGGATCTGCGCCGCGCCGAGCAGGCACGTGGTGTGCAGGTCGTGGCCGCACGCATGGGCGACCGGGACCGTGCCGCCGTGCCCGTCGGTGACCGTCACGGTGCTGGCGTAGTCGAGTCCGGTGTCCTCTCGGATGGGCAGCGCATCCATGTCCGCCCGCAGCAGCGCGGTCGGGCCCGCGCCGTTCTTCAGGACACCGACCACCCCGGTCTTCCCGATTCCGGTGGTGACCTCGAATCCTGCAGCCGTCAGTCGCTCGGCGACGAGGGCGGCGGTGCGGTGTTCCTGGAATCCGAGTTCGGGATGTCGGTGCAGGTCCTTGTACAGGTCGGCGAGCGCCGGATCGATCACGATGTCGCTGGGTGCTGTCATGGTTTTCCCTTCGACGAAGGTCATCTGCTGGGCAGGTGACCCGATTTCGGGTTTCCATGTGCCTTGTGTCCGCCGCCTCGAACGGCGCGCACGTGGGTGCCATTCTTTCATTTCTCATCCGAGCGGGCGCGTTGAGTCGGCGGGTGCGCGAGGCGCACCGAACGCGCGCGCTCCCGGTTGCCCGGTGGCCCGAAGTGGGTCCCCAATCAAGTTACTGGCTGGTAATTTGAGCTGGGACTCCGACGAAAGGCCGAGCCGTGACCGAGCTGCTGTTCAACCCGAAAACCTACGACCCGCAGGAATTCGATCCGGAGACCCGGCGACTTCTGCGCGCGACGATCGACTGGTTCGAGAACCGCGGCAAGGAGCGACTGCTCGCCGACGACCTCGAGGCGGTATGGGTCGCGGACTTTCTCGAGTTCGTGAAGGACGAGAAGCTGTTCGCCACCTTCCAGACCCCTGCCGAGTTCGGCGGCGACGACCCGAACCGGCGCTGGGACGCGGCCCGCAACGCGGCGCTGAGTGAGATCCTCGGGTTCTACGGCCTGGCGTACTGGTACGCCTGGCAGGTCACCATCCTCGGCCTCGGGCCGATCTGGATGAGCGAGAACGACAAGGCCCGCCAGCGTGCCGCCGACGAACTGTCCGCGGGCGGCGTGATGGCCTTCGGCCTGTCCGAGCGCGCGCACGGCGCCGACGTGTACTCCACCGACATGCTTCTCACCCCGGTCGCCGGGGACGACGCGTCGGGTGATGGAGGGATCGCGTTCCGGGCGACGGGGGACAAGTACTACATCGGCAACGGCAACGTGGCCGGCATGGTCTCGGTGTTCGGCCGACGCACCGACATCGACGGCCCCGAGGGCTACGTCTTCTTCGTCGCGGACAGTCGACACCCGAACTACCAGCTGATCGACAACGTCATCCACGGCCAGATGTACGTCAGCACCTTCCGGCTCGAGGACTACCCGGTCCGTGAGGAGGACATCCTGCACACCGGGGTGCAGGCGTTCGAGGCCGCGCTCAACACCGTCAACGTCGGCAAGTTCAATCTGTGTACCGGCTCGATCGGCATCAGCGAGCATGCCTTCTACGAAGCGATCACCCACGCGCACAACCGGATCCTCTACGGGAACCCGGTCACCGACTTCACCCATGTGCGCGCCGCGTTCGTGGACGCATACAGCCGACTCGTCGCGATGAAGCAGTTCAGTGCCCGTGCGGTGGACTACTTCCGCAGCGCCGGCTCGGGCGACCGCCGCTACCTGCTCTTCAACCCGATGACCAAGGCCAAGGTCACCTCCGAGGGCGAGCGGGTGATCGCGCTGCTGCACGACGTCATCGCCGCCAAGGGCTACGAGAAGAACACCTACTTCCGCGAGGCCGTCGAGGTGATCGGCACCCTCCCCAAGCTCGAGGGCACCGTCCACGTGAACGTCGGACTGATCCTCAAGTTCATGCCGAACTACCTGTTCGCCCCGGCGGAGTACCCGGAGATCGGCACCCGGCTCGACGCCGCCGACGACGAGTTCTTCTGGCACCAGGGCCCCACCCGGGGTGCGGCCAAGGTGCAGTTCCACGACTGGGTTCCGGTCTACGAGCGGCACGCCGACCTCCCCAACGTGGCGCTGTTCCTCGAGCAGGCGCGGGCCCTGCAGGAGCTGCTCACCACCGCGGGCCCGGACGCCGCGCAGCAGAAGGATCTGGACTTCCTGCTCAACGTCGGTCACCTGTTCTCGCTGGTCGTCTACGGCCAGCTGATCCTCGAACAGGCCGAGCTCACCGGCCTCGACCGCGATCTGCTCGACCAGATCTTCGACTTCCAGGTCCGCGACTTCTCCGCGTATGCCGTGGCACTGCACGGCAAGCCCTCCTCGACGCAGGCCCAGCAGGCGTGGGCGCTGGGGGTGATCCGCAAGCCGGTGGTCGACGGCCAGCGGTTCGCGAGGGTCTGGGACCAGGTGGTGGCCTACGATGGCGCCTACGAGATGACGCCGTAGCGTCGGCTGGGGGGAACACGATGAAACTTGTTCGTGCGGTGGTGGTGTCGGCAGTCGTTGCGGCATCGATGACGGGCGGCACCGCCGCGGCGTCGACCGGCTCGTCGGCCGACCCGGCAGGGATCTCGCCCACGTACACGCTCGGCGGAGGGGCGCTCGGGTGCGTCGGGACCGTGGATGCGCACTACGATCCGAACGCCCTCTTCTACGGGCAGAACCCGACGATCTGGGTGCGACCGGAGTTCACCTTCGTCCCTGGCCTGTTCCAGAACCCGTACTGCGGCGTCGAGGCCACACTGCGCTGGAAGAACCTGGACACCGGCGCGAGCGGAGTCTTCCCGGGGCCGCCGGTCCCGCTCGGCGACGACACACCGCTGTCGCCGACGGACGGCCCGTGGGTGCCGATGACCGCACCCACCGGGGCCGGACGGATCGAGGTCCAGATCGACACCAATTTCCCGCACGTTCCGGGTCGCGGCACCATCGTCGTCGGCTAGCCATTCGCCACGCCGGTGGGAGATGGCGACCCCTGACGTGCGGGGGCTCTGATCCCGGTTGAGGGCGTGACGCCCGGTGGTGATTCCGCCGGCCGTCGCGCCCTTTCCCGTGTGACGCGGCCGCCGTCGCAGAAGGCTTCGGGTGCGCAGGAACGTGTGTCATGGCGACGGCAGTGATCGGGTGGAGATGGCTGGTCTGCCGCTGTGAGGACTCGGTGAACGAGTTCCAGATTGTTGATCGACACCGGTCGACTGGACACCTTGATAAACAGGTGTCCAGCAAATAGTGTCGGGGACGAGCGACGAGTTGTTCGTCACAGTGCGAGGAGGCTTTGGTGGAGTTTGGCATCACGCTGTTCACGAGCGACCGCGGTATCACCCCCGCGGCCGCGGCGCGGGCGGTGGAACGGTTCGGATTCGATTCGTTCTACGTCCCCGAGCACACGCACATCCCCGTCCGGCGCGACGCCGCGCACCCGCAGACCGGCGACGAATCGCTGCCCGACGACCGGTACATGCGCACCCTGGACCCGTGGGTCTCGCTCGGGACCGCCGCGTCGGTGACCGAGCGGATCCGGCTCGGCACCGCCGTCGCGTTGCCCGTCGAACACGACCCGATCACCCTGGCGAAGACCATCGCCTCCCTCGACCACCTGTCCGGTGGCCGCGTCACCCTCGGCGTCGGCTACGGCTGGAACCTCGACGAACTCACCGACCACGGTGTCCCGACCGGCAAGCGCCGCACCATGCTGCGCGAGTACCTCGAAGGCATGCAGGCGCTGTGGTCGCAGGAGGAGGCGTCCTACGAGGGCGAGTTCCTCAGCTTCGGTCCGAGCTGGGCGTGGCCGAAAACCATTCAGCAGCCGAGGGTTCCGATCATCGTCGGGGCGGCGGGCAACGAGAAGAACTTCAAGTGGATCGCCCGGTCCGCGGACGGCTGGATGACCACCCCGATCGAGCAGGACATCGACGACAACGTCCTGCTCCTGCGCAAGACGTGGGAGGCCGCGGGCCGGGAGGGTTCGCCGCGGATCGTCGTCCTCGACCGCAAGCCGGTCCCCGAAACACTCTCGCGTTGGGAAGACCTCGGGGTCGACGAGGTGGTGTACGGGATGCCGGACGCCGACGAAGCGACCGTCGTCGCGTACCTCGAGAAGCTGGCGGGCAAGCTCGACCGCTCGCCCGCTGCGAACTGAGCGGGGTCGAACACGCTGCGCCCGGACGGGTTTCCCGCCCGGGCGCCTTCGTCTCAGGTGGAGGAGGTGTGCGGTGGCGCATTTCGTGACGCGATACGATTTCCGGGCTCCGGGATACTCGCCCGATGCCCGGCGGCGCCTGTTCGCGGTCGCGCTGGAGCAGGCGTCCTATGTGGATGCGAAGGGGCACACGGCGATCACGCTGTCCGAGCATCACGGCTCGGACGACGGCTACCTGCCCAGTCCGCTGCTCGTGGCGTCCGCGTTCGCGGCACGCACGACGCGGATCCCGATCTCCGTCGCCGCGCTGGTGGTGAACCTCTACGACCCGATCCGTCTCGCCGAGGACATCGCCGTGCTCGACCACCTCAGTGGCGGGCGCGTCACCTACACCGTCGGACTCGGGTACCGGCCCGAGGAGTACGCGCTGTTCGGGCGTCCGTGGAAAACCCGCGCGCGAGACCTGGAGACGGCGATCGGTCGGATATTCGACGCCTGGGCGAGCGGCGAGGTGACACCGGCGCCGTTGACCGTGCCGCACCCGGTGATGTTCTACGGCGGCGGGGTGCCGGCGGCCGCGACGCGGGCGGCACGGCTTGGGTTGCACTTCCAGCCGGAGGTGGTCGACCGGGAGCTGAAGCGGCTCTATGTCGACGAGTGCCGTGCGCTCGGCCGCGACCCGGGGCTCGTGATGTTCCCGCCGCCGGGTCCCGCGACGGTGTTCTGTGCTGACGACCCCGACGCGTTCTGGGCGAAGTTCGGCCACCACCTGCTCGCCGATGCACTGGCCTACCGGTCCTGGATCGGCGAGCGGGACTCGCACGTGAAGGACTCCTCGGCCACCGTCGACGAACTGCGCGAGGCCGGCGTCTACCGGGTGTACACGCCGGAGGATCTGATCGAGGCATGCCGGTCCGGCGTGGTCCCCGTGGTCACCAGCCACCCGCTGTGCGGCGGTATGCCCGAGGAGCCGTCGTGGGAGAGTCTGCGGCTCATCAGCGAAGTGGTCATGCCCGCAACGTGATCAGCGTGGCCTCCCACCGTCCGCCTGGGGGAGCCCGCAACTCCAAGAAGGTTGATTCCGCAGGTTCAGGGGTTGTGCGCGCGGCCGAAGCAGCGGCCAGACCTGGCCTGAGCAGGGCGCCAGTGGTTCGCGTTGCACGGCGGCGGATGCAACGAGTACCCAGTCCTGCTGGTCGTCTTTCCCAGCAACGGACGGCTTTCCGTTGCTCGTGCCGTCGTGACCCATGAGAAGTCGGCTCGCGGGGCGGCAGGAGATGGTCGACGGCCTCGGCGCACTCGGCAATATTGCGTTGGTGGGGCGTAGCCATCGCCCGCCGGCAGGTATCCGCCTATGTCAAGGGCGACGTTCTGCGGATCGCATCTGCCGAGGGTTCCGGCCGGAACGCCTTGAACTGATTCGCGGCATCGTTGGTGTCGAACTCGCGCTCCACACGAGGTCACTCCGAGGTGCAAGTCGGATGCCGATGGCCAGTCCTTGTGTGTGGCACAGCAACGCCCCGGGCCGCGACCCGTCGTGGGGTCGTGGCCCGGGCGGTGCTGTTCGGTTGTGCTTGTTCAGCTGGTGAAGATGAGTTCTCTTCGGTTGTGGGCGGGCACGGGTCTTCGCTGCGGATCCATCCAGCGCGGAGGCACGAACCACGGGTGACCGTCGTCCGTGCTGACGAACACTTCCCATTCACCCTTGTGGATGAGGCCGTGGTGGAAGCGGCAGAGCAGCACCAGGTTCGAGAGTTTCGTGGGACCGCCGTTCGACCAGTGGTGGATGGGGGCACCTCCCTGCACGAAGTGCTTGGGGGAGGGTGGCCGTCGGTCCAGGCGGCCGGGCGGCCGCAGCCTGGGGGTGCCCCCTGCACGAAGTGCTTGGGGGAGGAAGGCGCAGCCGCAGTCGCGGGCGTCGAGGGCGCGGCGGATGCGGCGGGGGATCACGCGGGTGGTGGTGCCGACGTCGAGGGGGTTGCCGTCGTCGTCCATGGCAATCGGGGTTACTGAAGCGTCGCAGGACAGCATGGCCGCGAGGCGAATGCTGATCGGCCCCAGCCATGGCATCCAAGCGGGACCTCTGCGGATGTACGACCGCCCCGGCTCGGCGGCGTTCGCGACGGCCTGCGCGACAGGGCAGCCGTCGGATCCGCAAGTTCCGTAGCAATCTCCTGGACCGCACTGGTTCTCGCTGCGATCGCAGACGGTCGATCGAGCATTGCTCGTGCCGCGGGTACCAATACCCGTGCGGGTGCTCGTGTCGGTATCGGTGTCGGTGCATGCGACGGTGACAGTGACTGTGTTGGTGGTCGGGGTTCCTGCGTCCGTGGTGGTGCGAGTGGCGTTGGCGAGGTCCTTGAGTCCGACGAACATGGTCATGTGCGGTTTCTCGCCGCCTTCTCCGGGTGCGTCACCGGAGTCGAGGTAGTGGCGGACGATGTCGGCGAACGCGTCGGCGCGGCGTCGCGGCGCGGTCCTGAGGTCCTGGTCGGGTTCGCCGTGGGTGTTGTTGCGTCCGGGTTGCGGCTTGGACAGCGCGGACAGGGCGGTGAGGAGTTGTTCGCCGGTGGTCTTGTCGAAGTGCCCTTTGACGCGGACTCTGCCGCCGGCGGTGGGGGAGGCGAAGAACTCGTTGAGTGCCTCGTTCTCGTCGTCGGAGGGTGGCCCGTCGTTGTCTCTTTCGAGCATGGTCTTGAGGGCGGTGGCGCGGTTGGCGGTGTCGGCGGAGTGTTCGTGTTCGGCTGCGGCGACGAGGTAGTCGGTGCACTGTTGGGTGCATTCGGCGACCGGGTCGACCAGCTCGCCGTCCACGACGACGGGGTCGACGTCGGAGAGAAGGTCGGGGATCTGATCGAGCAGGTTGGTGATGGCCCGTACCTGATCGACATCGACGGTGCCGGCTGTGAAGGCGTCCGCGACGTCGGGTCGGTTCCGGAGGCTGCGTCCGGCGGTGATGATCTTCTTCGCGTGCCCGGGGGTGAGTTTGCAGGTGCCGGACAGCCACGCCTGTGTCGACGACGCGCCGACGGTCTGGGCGACACACCGTTCGTCGATCTCGTGGACCAGACGCACCCGCAGGGCGTCGAGTTGCCGCATCCGCGCCGACAGCTCCGGTACCAACTCGAGCAGGGTCTTCTCGTCGAGACGCCAGGCCTCCGCCCCGTGGGGTGCGGTGAGCATCTCGTCGAGTTCCATGAACGAACACTACTAGAACAGGCGTTCGAGTTCAATGGGTTAGCTTGGTGCGCAACAATATTCGAGATCAGTAGCTCGATCATCTGCTGGTGCCGCGGGATGGGGGAAGCGGCGACGGTGGTCACGCCGGCCATTGTCGGCCTGCTGACGGCACCGTAGTCGGGATCGGCAGTAGCTACTATCTTGACAGTAACTGTCATCTAGGGAGACACTTCCAGCATGCGCTGAGGTGTCCTGGAGGTCGCCTTCGCGATCATGGTCGGCACAGGAGGTCTGGAATGTCACTGAGGGAGCGGCAGCGGGCGTTGGTCCGAGCCGAGATTCAGCATGCGGCGTTCGCGCTGTTCGCCCGGGACGGGTTCGATGCCGTGACGACGGACCAGATCGCCGCCGAGGCGGGTGTCTCTCCGAGCACCTACTTCAGGCACGTCCGGAGCAAGGACGATCTGCTGTTGGATCCGGTCCGCGAGGGCGGTGCCGGAATCGTGGCGCTGCTCGAGGAGCGTCCTGCCGACGAGCCGGCGGATGTCGCTCTCTCGCAATCGATCCTGTCGCGCTCGAACGCATTCGCGGCGACAGAGATCGAGCAGTGGCGGGCGGCGTTCCGCACGGCCCCGCACCTGCTCGACCGGGTCGCGCTGATCACCCCGGAACACCGGACGCGGCTGGTCGAACTCGTCGGCCGGCGGATGTCACGGGATCCCGAAGTCGACAGCAACCCCGGACTGCTCGTGCACCTGATGCTCGCCGCCGCCGAATTCGGCTACCTGCAGTGGCTGCGCGGCTCGAGCGACCGAGGCGCTTCCCTGCCCGTGTGCGTCGAGGGAGCTCTCGACGCCGTGCTCGACGAACGGTGGAGCGCAGAACCGAAGGAGCCGCGCGGTCGGAGGGGCCGCGGCTCGGCATCGTGATTCACGACCAAGGACATGGAGGGTTGTCCCAATGAAGCAGGAGCTCAATTCGCCGGATGACACGGTCGATCTGATCGTCATCGGATCGGGCGCAGGCGGGATGGCGGCGGCGATCACCGCCGCGCACAGTGGACTCGACGTCGTCATCGTGGAGAAGTCGGAGTACTGGGGCGGATCGTCCGCCCGATCCGGTGGCGGGGTGTGGATTCCCGGCAACTCCGTGCTGCGACAGCAGGCGCCGGCGGACGATCTCGAGTCGGCACGCACATATCTGACGAGCATCGTCGGTGACGGTGCCGACCGCGAGCGGATCGACACGTACATCGATCGCGGGCACGAGGCCCTCGACTTCCTCATCGAGAACTCGGGGCTGGACCTCGAGTGGGTTCGTGGCTACTCGGACTACTTCCCGGAAGCGCCCGGTGGACGCGTCACCGGACGCTCCTGCGAACCGCGCCCGTTCGACGGCCGGAAGCTCGGGGACGATCTGGCGACCCTGCACCCGTCGTACACGAAGGCGCCGCTCGGTGTGGTCGTCAAGCAGTCCGACTACCGGTGGCTGAGCACCGGGCTGCGGCACTGGCGTGGACCCCAGCGCATGGCCGCGGTGGGGACCCGCACCGCACTGGGCCGTCTCCGCGGAAAGAAGCTGGTCGGCCTCGGTTCCGCGCTCATGGGACAGCTGATGCTGGGTGTTCGCGCCGCCGGGGTGCCGGTTCGGCTGGGGACTGCGATGACCGAGCTTGTCACCGAGGGCGACCGCGTGGTCGGCGTCGTTCTCGACGAGGGAGGTGCCCGCACCACCCTGCGCGCCCGCCGCGGTGTAGTGCTCGCCTGCGGTGGGTTCGACCACAACGCCACGATGCGACAGCAGTACCAGCGCGCCCCGGTGGACACCTCGTGGAGCCTCGGGGCGCCGACCAACACCGGCGACGGGATCACCGCCGGCCTCACCGTCGGAGCCACGGTCTCCTGCATGGACGACGCCTGGTGGGCGCCGTCGATCCCGCTGCCGAACGGGCCGTGGTTCGCGCTGGCCGAGCGGTCGCTGCCGCGCAGCCTGATGGTCAACGCCCGCGGGACGCGGTTCATGAACGAGTCGCTGCCCTATGTGGAGGCCACGCACCGCATGTTCGGCGGGCCGTTCGGGCAGGGCGACGGCCCGGCCGAGAACCTGCCCGCCTGGCTGATCTTCGACCAGACCTACCGGGACCGGTACATGTTTGCCGGCGTTCCCGCCCGGCAACCGTTGCCGCGTTCCTGGCAGCGCGCCGGCGTGATCACCACCGCGCCGACGCTCGCCGACCTGGCCGAGAAGATCGGGGTCCCGGGCGACGCGCTGACCGACACGGTCGACCGGTTCAACTCGCACGCCCGCGCCGGGCACGACCCCGACTTCGGTCGCGGCCAGAGCGGCTACGACCACTACTACGGCGACATCACGAACAAGCCCAACCCCAGCCTCGGCGAGCTGACCAAGGCGCCCTTCTACGCGGCCAAGATGGTGCCGGGGGATCTCGGCACCAAGGGTGGAATCGACACGGACAGTTCCGCACACGCGCTCCGCGCGGACGGCACCGTGATCGCCGGGCTCTACGCGGTGGGCAACACCAGCGCCCCGGTCATGGGACACACCTACGCCGGACCGGGCGCCACCATCGGCCCCGCGATCGTCTTCGGCTATCTCGCCGCGCTCGACGCCGCGCGCAGCTGACGCCGGGCACGACGCGAGCGACGTCGAAGGCCTTTCATCGCGCCGGGTGATATCGGTTCGGGGCCGGCAGCCACGCATCGGCTCGGGGGCCTTCCCGACACCGAAACCTGCGAAAGTCACTCGGGCGCCGCCCATCCCTCGGGATGAGCGGCGCCCGTTTCCGTGTGTCCGTTCAGGCCTTCGCGGCGGAGATCCCCGCGCGGCGGCCGTAGAAGCTGCCGTCGCCGAGGGAGGTGCCCGATGCGTAGCCGCCGGCGCAGACGCCTGCGGTGCAGCGGCCGGCGGCGAAGAGGCCGGGGATCGGTTCGCCGGAGACGTGCAGGACCTCGGAGTCGATCGAGGTGCGCAGGCCGCCGAGGGTGAAGCCGGCGGTGCAGTTCCTCAGATCGAGCGCGGCGATGGGGGAGCCGATCGGCTTGACCCACTCCGGCTTCTTGCCGAGCACCGGGTCCTCACCGTTCTCCGCGTGCCGGTTGTACACCTCGACGGTCGCCTGCAGGGTGCCCGCGGGCAGCCCCATGTCGGACTCGAGTTCCTCGACTGTCTCGGCCACCCACTTGGGCTGGAACCGGAAGAACGGCGTCGAGCTGGTCGCCGCGCAGCCTTCTTCGTAGGCCGCCTCGTCGATGATCAGATAGGCCTGGTTCTCGTTGCGCAGCAACGTTTCCTGGCCGATCCGGCCGGGGTACGTGTCCTCGTTGACGTACCGCTGGCCGCGTCCGTTGACGAGGATGCCGCGGACCATGAGCTGTGGGTCGCCGAAGAACGCGACCTCGGTCGCGTCCATGTGCGCGAGATCCGCACCGATCGCCTGTGCCATCTGGATGGCCTTGCCGTCGTGCTCCTCGATCGCGGCGCCGGGGCGCCCGATCAGCCGCGGTGCGTACGACTGCACCATCTCCTTGTTGTAGGCGAAGCTGCCGGTCGCGAGCACGACGCCGCGGCGGGCGCGGATCGCGAGTTCCTTGCCGTACTGCTTGGCGACGATGCCGACGACGCGCCCCGTCTCGTCCACGATCAGTCGCTGTACCCGCATGTCGTACTCGGACCGCACGCCGAGTGCCTCGGCAGTCTCGACGAGCGGCTTCATCAGCATGTAGCCACCGCCCTTCTCGCCGGTCCGCTTGCCCGTCATCTGCGGGACGTGACCGCGCGGGGCGGGGGAGGCGATCTCCTTGAACGGGGAGGAGTTCTCGCCGCCGGAGTACATCAGCCCGTCGTCGAACGGGGTCTCCCAGCCGGGCTGACCGTAGAAGCTCTCCTTGAACGGCACCCCGTTGTCGACGAGCCAGTTGTAGTGGTCGACGCTGCCGTTGCAGTAGTCGGTGATCTTCTCCTCGTCGGCGCCCGGACCGAGGGCGGCCATCATGAACGCCTTCATGTTCTCGGGGGTGTCGTCGAACCCGAGCGCCTTCTGCAGCGGCGTGCCGCCGCCCAGGTAGATGAACCCACCGGCCAGGGCGGCCGCGCCACCCCATCCGCTGGTCCGCTCGAGCACCAGCACCTCGGCGCCTGCGCGGGCGGCCTCGATCGCGGCGCTGACGCCGGCGATGCCGTAGCCGGCGATGACGACGTCGGCTTCGTGGTGCCAGGTCTCGACGCTCTCTGCGGACTGGGGACGGATGGGGGTGGCCTCGGCCATTGGTGATCGGGTCCTTCTCGTCGGGGATTGTTACTTCAGTGCAAGTATTTCCGCCGCGGGCTCGTCCCGCGGCGGAATCCGCGGACTAGTCCGAACCGTTCTCGGTGGCTTTCGCCGCCGCCTTCTCTGCCGCCCGGGCGGCCTTCGCACGATCCGCGACGACCGCGATGCGGGAGGCGTTCACGCCGCTCGCGAGGGGATACCCGACGTAGTGGGCAAGGAGGATGACGATCTCCTCCATCTGCTCCTCGGTCAGTTCCTCGTTCTGCAGCGCCGCATTGATCTGCACCTTCGCCAGGTCGAACTGGCCCTGAGCCGCGAGCGCCCCGAGTACGAGCAGTCTGCGATCCCTGATCGTCAGCCCGGGCCGGTTCCAGATCTCGCCGAAGAGGTGCTCGACGGTCTGGGTGTAGAAGTCGCCGAGGTCGCCCGAGGGCATCTCCCAGCCGTACACCGTCTTCATCGTCTTCAGTCCGCGGGCACGGATCTCGCTGATCCCGTTCTGATCGGTCATGCGTTCTCCTTCGCAAAGGTGGTGGCGATCTCGCCCGGGCCGACGCCGAGGCCGGCGCCCAGTCCGGCGATCGCGCGGACGGCCAGCGGCAGCTCGACGTCGAGTCGGTCACCGAGGCCGAGGGCGAGCGAGAGGTCCTTCTCACCGAGGTTGCGGGTGTGCGAGAGGATCGGGAACCACGGATCGGACTCCTCGAGCGCCGCGGTCGTCTCGCGCAGCATGATCGCGCCCGCCCCGCCGGTGATGGAATCGGTGTGCCGAACCACCTTCCCGAGCTTGCGGATGTCGATCCCGGCGGCCTCCGCCAGGCGCTGCGCCTCGGTCGCCGCCGTGAACGAGATGAAGTGAAGGAGGTTGCGGGCCAGTTTCATCCGGGTGCCCGCGCCCACCTCACCCGCGTGCACGACCATCTCCGCGAACAGGCCGAACGGCTCCTTCACGGCCGCGAACGCCTCCTCGTCGGCGCCGACCATGACGGCGAGGCGGCCCTGTTGGGCACCCATCGCGCCGCCACTGATCGGGGCGTCCACCAGGTGCACGCCCTCCTCCCGGCAGGTCTGCGCCAGCTCCACCGCGGTGGTGTCCGAGATCGTCGAATGGACCGCGACGACGGTGCCTGGCCGCGCGGTGGACAGGATGCCGTCCGGTCCGGCGACGACATCGCGGACCTGGGCGTCGTCGAGGACGGTCACCGAGATGACCGACGCCTCGGCGGCGACGGCGGCCGGTGTGGCCGCGGCCCGGGCGCCGTCGGCGACGAACGGCTCGACTGCTTCGGGGCGGGCATCGCACACCACGAGCCCACCCGGCCAGGCGAGCAGACGCTTGGCCATCGGGGCGCCCATGTTGCCGAGGCCGATGTAGCCGACGGTCACCGCCGTCGAATCGGGAGCGCTCACGAGCGGTACACCTGCCCGCCGTCGACGTTGTAGATCTGACCGCTGATCCAGCTCGCCTCATCGGAGAGCAGGAACAGGCACAGCCCGGCGAGATCCTCGGGGGTTCCCATACGCTGCAACGGGATCCGCTGGACGATCTGGTCGACAATGGCCTTCGGGGTGGACGTGCGGGTGGCCTCGGTGTCGATCGGGCCGGGTGCGATCGCGTTGATCCGGATCTTCGACCAGCCCAGCTCGGTGGCCAGCTGCTGCGTCAGGCTGTTGATGCCTGCCTTGGCTAGGCCGTAGTAGTTCGAGTAGGTCCAGGCCGCGGTCGAGGACTGGTTCACGATCGAGCCGCCCTTGGCCCGCATGTGGGGGACCACCGCACGGCACACCAGCAGGGCGCCGTCCATGTTGACGCTCATGAACCTGCGGTAGTAGTCCCAGTCCACGGTGAGCAGCGAGTCGATCTTCATGCCGCCGTAGATCGCGGCGTTGTTGACCAGGTGGTCGATGCCGCCGAACTTCTCGATCGTCACGTCGGCCAGTTCCTGCGCCGAGGCGCCGTCGGACACGTCGACCCGCTGGAAGATCGCGGAGCCGCCGTCGGCGACGATCTGCTTGGCGACCTGCTCGCCGAGGTCGGCGTTCAGGTCGGCGACCACCACGTTCGCGCCCTCGGCGGCGAGGCGCTTGGCGTAGACCTCACCGATGCCCTGTGCGGCGCCGGTGACGATCGCGGTGCGTCCGTCGAAACGTCCCATGCTGTTGTCCTGCTTTCTGTCGAGTCGAAGATTGCTCGGGAAGTGGCCGGGTTCTAGGAGGTGGCCGGGCCGGCGACGAGCTTGGTCTCGAGGTACTCCTCGAAGCCCGCGACACCCATCTCCCGGCCGATGCCGGACTGCTTGTAGCCGCCGAACGGGGCGTCCGCGGAGTACCAGAGACCGCCGTTGACGCCGAGGGTGCCGGTGCGCACCCCGGCGACCACCCGTTCGATGCGTCCGGGGTCGGTGCCCCACACGGCCCCGGACAGGCCGTACGGCGAGTCGTTGGCGATCCGGATCGCATCCTCGTCCCCGTCGTAGGGCAGGATCACGAGCACGGGTCCGAAGATCTCCTCCTGTGCCACTCGCGCGGAGTTGTCCAGTCCGGCAATGAGAGTCGGCTGGATGAAGTAGCCGCGCTCCTGGCTTTCGAGGCGACCGCCGCCCGTGACGAAGGTGCCGCCCTCCTCGAGTGCGAGGTTCAGGTAGCCCTCGACGCGCTCGCGCTGCTTCGCCGAGATCAGCGGTCCGCAGACGACGCCGGGCTTGGTCGGGTCGCCGACCCCGACCCCCGCGAGTGCCTTGGCGGCGGCCGCGACGGCCTCGTCGTACTTCTCACGGGGCACCAGCAGGCGGGTGCACAGCGCGCAGCCCTGGCCGGCGTGCACGGCCACCGAGAACGCCGCCATGGAGCTTGCGGCCTTGATGTCGGCGTCGTCGAGGACGATGAACGCGGACTTGCCGCCGAGTTCGAGGAACACCTTCTTCAGGGACTGCGAGGCCGCGGCCATCACGGCGCGGCCGGTCGCCGTGGACCCGGTGAACGAGACCAGGTCGACGCGAGGATCGGTGCACAGTTGCTCGCCGAGCTTGTGATCGGTGGAGGTGACGATGTTGACGACGCCGGCCGGGATCTCGGTCTCCTCGGCGATCACCTTGCCGACCAGCGCGGCGCACCACGGGGTGTCGGGGGCGGGCTTGAGCACGACGGTGTTGCCCGCGGCGAGTGCAGGCCCCAGCTTGGCGAAGTTGATCTGGTGCGGGAAGTTCCACGGTGTGATTGCGCCGACCACACCGACCGCCTCCTTGAGCAGCCGGCGGTGCGTGGGGATTCCCATCGGAGTCGCGTTGCCGAGATCCTGTTCCCACGAATAGCTTTCGGCGAGATCTGCCCAGTAGCGCAGGTCCTCGATCGGACCCTCGAGCTGCGGGCCTGCGGTGAGCATGGCCGGCGCGCCGACCTCGGCGATGGTGACCTCGCGCAGTTCCTCGATGTGCGACTGCAGCGCGTCGCAGAGTTGGCGCAGGCAGCGGGCGCGGAAGGCGTGGTTTCGGGACCAGTCGGTGGTGTCGAAGGCGCGGCGGGCCGCGGTGATCGCGGCATCCATGTCCGACGCAGTGGCCTCGGCGGCGTGGCCGATCACCTCTTCGGTGGCCGGGTTCACGATCTCGAATGTGCCGCCGGAGCCGGGAACCAGTTTGCCGTCGACGAGCAGTGCCGAGCTGTCGGCAGGTCGAAGCGTCATTGCGCAGAACCTTCCTTTCTGGACAGGTGTCTGGACTATAGTTCGAACAAATGTCACACGCAATGGGTTTCGGGCAGAAGTGAATTCGAGATCGGGTCTCGACAAAACGTGAAAGCGGTGTCTACTGTGGGCACCGCCTCGGCGCCCCGGAGTCAGTTTCCGGGCCGTGGGTCGAGTGCTCTCTCGTTTCCCTGTTCGACTGATCGAAGGGAGTTCGTCATGAATCGAGTCGATGTGAGCGCCGGCGGCGGTGTCGTCGGTCGAACCGGGTTTGCCCGGTCGTGCCTCGTGAGATCGGAACGGTAGGGCGCTCAGCCCTGCTGACCAGCGACGATGGCGCGCGACGCGATCCGGGATTCGGCCCGGAAGGATGGTTACGGGCAGCGAACTGTAGTAATGTCTGGACATGTGTCTAGTAGTAATCGTGTTTCCAGTAGCTTCGAATCCACCCGCCGGCGTCTGACGCCCAAGCAGGCCGACACCGTCGACCGCCTCTGTGTGGCCGCGGTGGACGTTCTGCGAGAAGAGGACTTCGCCGGGCTGACGGTCCGCACCGTCGCGGCCAGGGCGGGTGTCGGCCCCGCGACGGCGTACACCTACTTCTCGTCCAAGGAACACCTCGTCGCGGAGGTGTTCTGGCGCAGGCTCTCGCAGTCGCCGCGACCGGAGACGAACGGACACGATCGCACCGGGCGCGTCGTCGCGGTGCTGCGGGACATTGCGCTGCTGCTCGCCGACGAGCCCGGGCTCTCCGCCGCGGTCACCAACGCGCTGCTCGGCAGTGACCCGGACGTCGAACACCTGCGGTTGCGGATCGGCATCGAGATCCGGGACCGGCTCGTCGAGGCGCTGGGCGAGGACGCCGACCCCGACGTGCTCGAGACGCTCGAACTTCTCTACGCCGGAGCGCTGCTCCGAGCCGGCATGGGCTACGGGTCCTACGCGGACCTCGCCGACCGGCTGGAGCGTTCCGCCACAATAATTCTGGAGTAGCCAATGACCGACCCGACTGGTGCGACCCGCGCCGGATCCCTGATCGACCCGGTGGTCTTCAACCCGTACGACTACGACTTCCACGAGGATCCGTATCCCACGTACGCGCGGTTGCGCGCCGAGGCGCCGCTCTACCACAATCCGGAGATCGGGTTCTGGGCGTTGTCCCGGCACGCCGACGTCCAGGATGCGTTCAAGGACAACACGCGGCTCTCCAGTGCCAACGGGGTCTCGCTCGACCCGGCGGCCTACGGTCCGCACGCACACCTGGTGATGTCCTTCCTCGCCATGGACGACCCGCGGCACATGCGGCTCCGGCAGCTCGTCTCCCGCGGCTTCACTCCGCGCCGGGTCGCCGAGATGGACGGCCGGATCCTGGAACTGACACGGCAGTACCTGGATCCGGCGCTGGCGTCGGGTGAGTTCGACTGGATCGCCGAGGTCGCGGGCAAGCTGCCGATGGACGTGATCTCCGAACTGATGGGTGTGCCCCAACCCGACCGTGCGGAACTGCGACGGCTCGCGGATCTGGTGGTGCACCGCGAGGACGGGGTGCTCGACGTGCCGCAGGCGTCGGTCGAGGCGTCGATAAGCCTGATGGGCTACTACAAGGAGATGATCGAGCAGCGCCGGCGCTCTCGCACCGAGGACCTCACGTCGGCCCTGCTGGACGCCGAGATCGACGGCGACAAGCTGTCCGATCAGGAGATTCTCGGGTTCATGTTCCTCATGGTGGTCGCAGGCAACGAGACCACCACCAAGCTCCTCGGCAACGCCCTGTACTGGGGTGCGCACAATCCGGACCAGGTCGCGCCGGTGCTCGGTGACCCAGACCGGGTGTCGGACTGGGTCGAGGAGACCCTCCGCTACGACACCTCCAGCCAGATCGTCGCCCGCACCACCGCCGTCGACCTCGAGTACTACGGGCAGACGGTGCCGGCGGGGGAGAAGATGCTGCTGGTGATCGGGTCGGCCAACCGGGACGAGGACGTGTTCGACGACGCCGACCAGTTTCAGATCGGTCGTGACTCGACCAACAAGCTCGCGAGTTTCGGTGGCGGGGTGCACTTCTGCCTCGGCGCCCACCTCGCCCGGCTCGAAGCCAACATCGCGCTGCGGGAGTTCGCAACCCGGGTGCGCGAGTACGACGTCGACGAGTCCGGAATCGAACGTGTCCATTCGACGAACGTGCGGGGCTTCGCGGCCCTGCCGGTGAAGGTGAAGGTGCGCTGATGCCCCGTTTCGAGCCCAACCCCGACCGCAGGCCCGCGCTGATCAGCGGGGCATCCTCCGGAATCGGCGAGGCCACCGCCTACGCCCTCGCCGAGCTCGGGCACCCGGTCGCACTCGGCGCCCGCCGAGTCGAGCAGACCGAGGCGATCGCGGAGAAGATCCGCGCCAACGGCGGCGAGGCGTTCGTCCACCACCTCGACGTCACCGACGGCGAGTCCGTCGACGCATTCGTCACCGCCGCCGAGGCCGCCCTCGGACCGATCGAGATCGTGGTCTCCGGTGCCGGCGACCTCGAGTTCGGCATGGCCGACGAGATGGATCCGCTCCGCTTCTCCAAGCAGATCGACGTGCACCTGGTCGGCGCGCAGCGACTGGCTCACCGGGTGCTGCCCGGCATGCGCGAGCGCCAGCGCGGCGACTTCGTGTTGATCGGGTCGGACTGCGCCGACCGCCCGCGGCCGGGCATGGGCGCCTACGACGCCGCCAAGGCAGGCCTCGAGGCGATGGGCCGACAGATGCGAATGGAGCTCGAGGGCACCGGAATTCGGGCCTCGATCGTCCGCCCCGGGCCGACCTTCACCGGGATGGGCATGGACTCCACCCCGGAGATCCTCGCCCCCGTCGCCGAACTCTGGAGCAAGTGGGGCTTCGCGCGGCACGGCTACATGCTGCGCGCCTCCGACATGGCCAATGCCGTGCTCGCGGTCGTCACCGCGCCGCGCGGAGCGCATCTCGTGCTCGTCGAGGTGCAGCCGGAGGCCCCGCTGGCACCCCGTCCCACCCCCGAGAGCACCGACTCCACCGAGGAGAAGAACTGATGACGCTTCCACTCCCGCCCCGGGTGTCCGGCGGCGAACACGAGCACGGCCACCTCGAGGAACTGCGCACCGACCCGATCGCGCTGATGCGCCGGGTTCGCGAGGAGTGCGGCGATGTCGGGGTGTTCCGGCTCGTCGATCGTGACGTGGTGATGCTCTCGGGCGCCGAGGCCAACGAGTTCTTCTTCCGGTCCGACGACGAGGACCTCGATCAGCAGGCCGCCTACCCGTTCATGAAGCCGGTGTTCGGCGAGGGTGTCGTCTTCGATGCGAGCCCGGAGCGCCGCAAGGAGATGCTGCACAACACCGCGCTGCGTGGTGAGCAGATGAAGGGCCACGCGACCACGATCGGCATCGAGGTCGAGGACATGCTCTCGCGGTGGGGCGACGAGGGCGAGATCGACCTGCTCGAGTTCTTCGCCGAGCTGACCATCTACACATCCTCGGCGTGCCTGATCGGCAAGAAGTTCCGGGACGAGCTGGACGGCCGCTTCGCCGAGCTGTACCACGATCTCGAGCAGGGCACCGACGCCCTGGCCTTCGTGGACCCGTACGCGCCGATCGAGAGCTTCCGCCGCCGGGACGCCGCGCGCGTCGCCCTCGTCGAGCTGGTGCAGGGCATCATGGACGGCCGGATCGCGAATCCGCCTCAGGGCAAGGAGGATCGGGACATGCTCGACGTCCTGGTCTCGATCAAGGACGAGGAGGGCGACCTCCGGTTCTCCGCCGACGAGATCACCGGCATCTTCATCTCGATGATGTTTGCCGGCCACCACACCACCTCCGGCACCGCGGCGTGGTCGCTGATCGAACTGCTGCGCCACCCCGAGACGATGGCGGCGGTGACGACCGAGCTCGACGAGCTGTACTCCGACGGCGCGGACATCAGCTTCCACGCGCTACGCCAGATCCCGGTGCTCGAGGCCGTGATCAAGGAGACCCTCCGCCTGCACCCGCCGCTGATCCTGCTGCTGCGCGTCGCCCGCGGCGACTTCGAGGTCGGCGGGTTCGCGATCAACGAGGGCGATCTCGTCGCCGCGACCCCGGCGATCTCGAACCGGATCCCCGAGGACTTCCCGAATCCGGACCACTTCGATCCGGGCCGCTACATCGACCCGAACCAGGAGGACATCGTCAACCGGTGGACCTGGATCCCGTTCGGGGCGGGCAGGCACCGCTGCGTCGGCGCGGCCTTCGCGCAGATGCAGCTCAAGGCGATCTTCTCGTTGCTGTTGCGGGACTACGAGTTCGAGATGGCGCAGCCGGCGGACAGCTACCGCAACGACCACTCCAAGATGGTCGTCCAGCTGCAGCAGCCGTGCACGGTCCGCTACCGCAGGCGCACGAGCCGCGCGGCCGCCGTCGGTGCGGCCGCCGCTGCACCCGCGGGCTGCCCGGTCGCGCACAGCACGAGCGAGGCGTGATCATGCGCGTCGAGGCGGACCTGGACCTGTGCCAGGGGCACGCCGCCTGCGAGATGGAGGCGCCGGACGTGTTCACGGTGCCCAAACGGGGGAAGGTCGAAATCCTCGACGCGAACCCGCCCGAGTCGTTGCGCCCCGACGTGGAGAACGCGGTCCGCTACTGCCCGACCCAGGCGCTGCGGATCGTGGAGGACTGACGGCCGGGCGGCCGTCACACACACAGCCCCACCCACACACTTTTTCGAAGGAGAAGAAACCGATGACCGGATTCGATCGCGCCGAGCTCGACGAGATGGTGCAGCGTTGGCTGGATGCGAACAAGAAGGCCGAGGCCGAGGGTGACTGGAAGCCGTTGGCCGAGTTCTACACCGAGGACGCGACGTACGGCTGGAACTACGGTCCGAAGCAGGACTTCATGGCCGTCGGTCGGGACGAGATCCGGGAGGTGGCGCTGGGCCTCGAGATGCAGGGCCTCGAGGGCTGGGAGTACGACTACAAGCACGTTCTCGTCGACGACCGCACCGGCGACGTGATCGGGCTCTGGACCCAGGTCTCCGACGCCAAGCGTGAGGACGGCACCAACTACTCCGTGTACGGCATCGGCGGCAGCTGGTTCAAGTACGGCGGCAACTTCCAGTGGTCCTGGCAGCGCGACTTCTTCGACTTCGGCAACGTCTCCGCACTCTTCATGGAGATGATCCAGAACAACGCGCTGTCCGCGGGTATGCAGTCGCGGATCCAGCGATCCATCTCCGGCGAGAAGCTGCCGGGCTGGTACCCCGTCGGCCAGGCCCCGGTCCCGCTGTGGTGAGTCCCGAGACGGAGCCGGCGCGCTCGTTCGCGGCGCTCTCGCGTGCAGATCTCGCCACCCTGGTGCCGGAACTGCTGCTGACCGGCCAACTCATCGACCGCTCCGGCATGGCGCACCTGATCGTCGAATTCGGGCGCGAGGGTATGGCCCAGGTCGCGATCGAGGAATGGCAGGCGTCGAGTCCCTGGTACACCCGGCGCATGCAGAAGGCGCTGCGGTACGAGGGCGACGACGTGGTGACCATCTTCAAGGGTCTGCAACTCGACATCGGGGCGCCGCCGCAGTTCATGGACTTCCGGTACCGGGTGGACGACCCGCAGCACGGAGAGTTCTGGCTCGACCACTGCGGGGCACTGATGGACGTCGAGCCGCTCGGCGACGAGTACGTCACCGCTATGTGCCACGACATCGAGGACCCGACCTTCGACGCGACGGCACTCGCGACCAACCCGCATGCGCAGGTGCGGCCGATCCACCGGCCGCCGCGGCGGCCCGCCGACCGGCACCCGCACTGCGCGTGGACGGTGATCATCGACGACGCGCACGTTCCGCCCGTCATGGAGTCGCACACCGAGCAGATCGGGCGCACCGCCGCCAACGGCCTGGAACTGAGCCCGATCGACACCAGCGGCGAGGGCAACCACGACTACTCGGGCCCACTGCTCTCGGATGTCCGGTTCGCGGATTTCTCGCAGTCGGCACTGGTGCGGATCGCCGAGGAGGTGTCCCTGCAGCAGCATCTGCTCGCGCTCGGCTTCCTGATCGCCGTCCGCAAGCGGGCCGACGAGGGCAAGGCGCTGGAGATCACCCGCAAGCAGCTCACCGGTATCGCCGGCGTCACCGCGCAGCGGATCCGGGACGCGCTCGGACTGTCCGACGATCTCGAGAGTCTGGCGACGGTGCTGTCGCTGCATCCGCTGTTCAACCCGAAACAGTACGTGGACAGTGAGATTCGTTTCGACGGTGACCGGCTCGAACTCTGGATCGGACGTGGCGGACCGGTGGACGCGGACGGTGGCTGGCCGACCCTGATCGACGGCGAGCACCTGGAGGCGCTGCACGCGCTGGTGCGCGGAGTGAATCCGCGCTTCACCGTCCGGGTCGTTGGCGAGGAGCCCTCGGGCCTGCTCGTCGTGGTCGACACCACCGACGAGCCCGCTCGCGAATGCGTCGAGGTCGCGATCACCAAGGTCAGCACCGGCGCCGCTTTTGTTTTCGAAGACCGCGGAATTCCCCTGCCGCTGTATGTAATCTGACGCTCCACGTCAGCTGCGCGGCCGAACACTCGCAAAGGACATTTGCATGGCCTACACGTTCGCCGATCTGTTCGAGCACTCTGTGGACGCAATGCCCGACCGCGTCGCGATGATCGTCTCCGGCGAGGAGGTGACCTACCGTGAGCTCGACGAGCGGGCCAACCGGCTCGCCCACCACCTCGAGAACACCGGTTTCGGCGTGGGCGCCCACATCGGCATCCACATGCACAACTCGATCGAGACGATGGTCGCGATCATCGCGGCGTTCAAGCTCCGCGCCGTGCCGCTGACCGTGAACTACCGGTACACAGCCGACGAGCTGCAGTACCTCTACGACAACGCCGACCTCGAGGCCCTGGTGTTCCACCAGGGTTTCGCGGACAACGTCGCCGCGGTGCTGCCCGCGGCACCGCGAATCCGGCACCTGATCTCGGTTCCCGACGAGTTGGCGACCGGGCAGGAGGCACAGGTTCCGGACGCGCTCGCGTTCACCGACGCCCTGGCGGAGAGCACGCCCGAGAGGGGATTCGGGGAACGCAGCCCCGACGACCACTACATCTTCTACACCGGTGGCACGACCGGCAGGCCCAAGGGCGTGGTCTGGCGGCACGAGGACATCTGGCGGGTGCTCGCCGGCGGCATCGACTTCTATTCCGGTGAGCCGATCGCCGACGAGTTCCAGCAGTCCCGGAACGGTGTGGCCGCGGGCGAGGCGATGCGGTGGGTGATGCTGCCGCCGCTGATCCACACCTCGGCCCTGATGCCGACCTTCAACGCCTTCTTCTCGGGCAACACCGTGATCATGGAGCCGAAGTTCGACGCCGCCCGGGTGTGGGAGTTGGTCGCCGAACACCGGCCGCAGGTCATGGTGATCACCGGAGACGCGATGGGCAGGCCCCTGATCGACACCTTCCACGAACAGGACCGGGACACTTCGAGCCTGGCGGTGCTCGCATCCGGTGCGGCGTTGTTCTCCGGGTCGGTCAAGGATGCCTTCTTCGAGGCGATGCCGAACCTGATGATCTCCGACTCGGTCGGATCCTCCGAGACAGGATTCGGCGGTATCGGTTTCGCCACCAAGGGGGTGGAGCAACACGGCGGCCCCAAGGTCGGCGGCAACAAGTACTCGGTCGTGGTCGACGACGACGGCCGCATCCTGCCGCCGGGCTCCGGCGGCGAGGGGTGGCTCACCAAGCTCGGCAACATCCCGGTCGGCTACTACAACGACCCCACGAAATCCGGCGAGATCTTCCGCACGGTGACGGGCTCCGCCGACGGGAGTTCCGCGAGCTCCACTCAACGCGCCGTCGTCACCGGCGACCGCGCCCGGATCGAGGACGACGGTTCGATCACCCTGCTCGGCCGCGGAAACATGGTGATCAACACCGGCGGTGAGAAGGTATTCGCGGAGGAGGTCGAGGCGGTCGTCAAGGCGCACCCGGACGTCTACGACGCGATCGTGATCGGCGTTCCCGACGACCGGTGGGGCAACCGGGTCGCCGCGGTGTTGCGGGCCCGCGACGGCGTCGAGCTGGACTTCGAATCCATCGAGAAGCACTCGCGCAGCCAGTTGGCCGGCTACAAGATTCCCCGCACCTTCTGGGTCGCGGCGGAGGTTGTGCGAACTCCCAGCGGCAAGCCCGACTTCGGCTGGGCCAAGGCCCACGCGACGGCGAACGACCCAGACCACCGAATCGACTAGACCTCCGCGCTCGGCGCGGACCTACGAGGAGTCCACTGCAATGGCCGACAACATCGACCTCGATCTGCCCGAAGGCTTCGACTTCACGAGCCCACAACTGCACGGCGAGCGGATGCCGTTCGAGGAGTACGCGAAGCTGCGTCGGCACGCGCCGGTGTGGTGGAACGCAAAGGACCCCGGGATCGACGGGTTCCAGGACGACGGCTTCTGGGTCGTCTCGCGGCACGCCGACATCCGGGACGTCTCCCTGCGTTCGGACGAGTTCTCCTCCAATGTGAACGGCGCGATTCCCCGTCACGAGGCCACGATTTCACCCGAGGAACTCGAGGTCACCAAGCACGTCCTGATCAACAAGGACGCCCCCGACCACACCAAACTGCGCAAACTGGTCTCGCGTCTGTTCACGCCGAGATCCGTGGAGTCGATGCGCGACGAACTCGAGGAACGCGCCGATCGGATCGCCTCGGGGGCCGTCGAGAGCGGTAGCGGTGACTTCGTGCACGAGGTCGCCAGTGAGCTCCCGATGCAGGCGATCTCGGAGCTGCTCGGGGTTCCCGCCGAGGCGCGGCAGCAGCTGTTCGAGTGGTCCAATCAGATGACCGGTTACGACGACGAGACCCTGGCCGGCGAGTCCCGGATGGCCTCGGCGCAGATCCTCGGCTACGCGTACGAGTTGGCGGAGGCTCGGCGGGCGGAACCGCTCGACGACATCATCTCCGCCCTCGTGCAGGCCGACGTCGACGGCGAGGCCCTGACTCCGGAACAGTTCGGGTTCTTCGTCGTGATGCTCGCGGTTGCCGGAAACGAAACAACCCGAAACGCAACGACTCTCGGCTTGATGGCGTTTCTCGAGCACCCCGAACAGTGGGAGCTGTTCAAGCGGGAACGGCCGAAGACCGCTGCAGACGAGATCATCCGCTGGGCGTCACCGCTCATCGCGCAGCAGCGCACCGCGTTGCTGGACACCGAGATCGCGGGTACCTCGATCGCGAAGGGTCAGCGAGTGGTGCTGCTGTACGGGTCGGCGAACTTCGACGAGGAGGTGTTCGAGAACCCGAACACCTTCGACATCCTGCGTGACCCCAACCCGCATCTCGCCTTCGGCGGGACCGGTCCGCACTACTGCATCGGTGCGAATCTCGCGCGGATGGAGATCGATCTGATCTTCAACGCGATCGCCGACCACATGCCCGACATCACCAGACTCGGCGATGCGGTCCGGCTGCAGTCAGGGTGGATCAACGGCATCAAGGAGTTGCGGGTCGACTACGGCTGCCCGCAGTCGGCGAAGGCGCCGGCCGGCGCCGATCAGTGTCCCGTGGTGCACTGAACGTGACGGCGCCGGCGGGGTCGGGGGGACGCAATACCGCGGTGGCACTCCGGGGGCCGACGCGGGATTTCGGGAGAGGGGTGCTGCGGGGGCTCGGCGAGTTCTACAAGATGGCGGCGGATGTCGCCGTCGGCTTGGTGCGGACCCGTTTCCAGCTCCAGGAGTTCCTCGAACAGAGCTGGATGATCGCGCGGGTGTCGATCGTGCCGACCGTTCTGGTCGCCGTGCCGTTCACCGTGCTGGTGAGCTTCACCCTCAACATCCTGCTCCGTGAGATCGGCGCCGCGGACCTCAGCGGTGCGGGTGCCGCTCTCGGTGCGGTCACCCAGGTCGGTCCGGTCGTGACGGTCCTCATCGTGGCCGGCGCAGGCGCGACCGCGATCTGCGCCGACCTCGGGTCCCGGACCATCCGGGAGGAGATCGACGCGATGGAGGTGCTCGGCATCGACCCGATCAACCGCCTGGTCATCCCGAGGGTCGTCGCGTCGACGGTGGTCGCGCTGCTGCTCAACGGACTGGTGTGCGTGATCGGCATCGCAGGCGGTTTCGTGTTCTCGGTGTTCCTGCAGGGCGTCAACCCGGGCGCGTTCGCGGACGGCATCACACTTCTCACCGGCCTGCCGGAGGTGGCCATCTCGATGGTCAAGGCGGCACTGTTCGGACTGCTCGCGGGTCTCGTCGCATGCTACCGCGGCCTGACCGTCCGGGGAGGCCCGAAGGGCGTGGGTGAGGCGGTCAACGAGACCGTCGTCTACGCGTTCATGGCCCTGTTCGTGGTGAACACCATCGTCACCGCCGTCGGTATCCGCCTGACGGCGGGCTGAGAGGGGGGCACGTGGCACTCACACCGACCGGAAAGTTCGGTCCCACCCGGGCCCGTGTCGCCCGGGCGTCGAGGTCGATGGACGACCTCGGGCGCCAGGCCGAGTTCTTCGCCCGCGCCATCGGGTTCATCCCGTGGGCACTGCGCAAGCATCCGAAGGAGGTGCTGAGGCTGATCGCCGAGATCAGCATGGGCACCGGTGCGCTCGCCCTGATCGGTGGCACCGTGGCCGTCGTGGGGTTCCTGACCCTGGCCTCGGGCGGCACCATCGCGATCCAGGGCTTCAGTTCGCTCGGCAACATCGGTGTCGAGGCCCTGACCGGATTCTTTTCCGCGTTCATCAACGTGCGGATCGCGGCACCGGTGATCGCGGGAATCGGGCTGTCCGCGACCATCGGGGCCGGGTCGACCGCACAGCTCGGCGCGATGCGGATCAGTGAGGAGATCGACGCGCTCGAGTCGATGGCGATCAGCTCGATTCCCTACGTCGTCAGCACCCGCGTCCTCGCAGGCATGCTGTCGATACTCCCGCTGTACTCGCTGGCGCTGGTCGCCTCGTTCCTCGCCGGTCGCTTCACCACCGTGATCATCTTCGGGCAGTCCTCGGGCCTGTACGACCACTACTTCACGACCTTCCTCGACCCGGTCGACGTCGCGTGGTCGTTCGTTCAGGTGCTGGTGATGGCGATGCTCGTGATGCTCATCCACACGTACTACGGCTTCAACGCCGCCGGTGGGCCGTCCGGAGTGGGCACAGCGGTCGGTCGCGGCGTACGGCTGTCCCTGATCTGCGTGGTCGCGGTGACGCTGCTCGTCTCGCTCGCGATCTACGGCGGCTCCGGCAACTTCAATCTGTCCGGTTAGGGGGGTACGTGCGCAGGTACGGATACAAGCTGGCCGCGGTGGCGCTGGTCGTCGCGGTCGCCGGCGTCGTCACCCTGGCGATCGCGCTGTTCAATCAGTCGTTCACGCAGCGTGTCCCGGTCACGGTGGTCGCCGAGCGCGCCGGACTCGTCATGGATCCCGGCGCCCGGGTGAAGATGGCCGGGGTGACGGTCGGGACCGTCGAGTCGATCTCCCCGGACAGCGATGCGACCGCGCGACTGTCGCTGCTGCTCGACCCGGACGCGCTCGCCGCGATCCCCGCGAATGTGGCGGTCGAGATCACCTCGAACACCGCATTCGGCGCCAAGTTCGTGAGCATGTCCGCGCCGGCGGAGCCGAGCGAAGCCAGGCTGGCTGCCGGCGCCACCATCGACGCGTCGCACGTGACCGTGGAGATGAACACGGTCTTCGAGAACCTGACCGAGGTGCTGCGCACCGTCCAGCCCGAGAAGCTCGACGCCACCCTCGGCGCCATCTCCACCGCACTGCAAGGTCGGGGTGACCGTCTCGGAAACGCTCTCTCGCAAGCGGATTCGTCCTTGGTTGAGTTCTCGGGCGCCTACCCGGAGCTCGATCGGACGCTGACCTCGCTGCCTCCGGTCACCGACACCTACGCGGCTGTGTCTCCGGACCTCATGCGGTCACTGGAGTCGCTGACCACCTCGGGCGACACAATCGTGGACCAGCAGAAGAACCTGAGTCTGCTGCTGCTGAATGTGACCGGGCTGGCGAACACCGGGGGCGAGGTCCTGGCGCAGAACACCGACGCGGCGACGTCGGTGATGTCCCTGATGCGGCCGACCACCGCCGTGCTCGAGGAGTATTCGCCGGTGTTTCCGTGCATGTTCCACGGTCTGGAGGAGAGCAAGCACATCGGGTGGGGCGCCTACAACGGCCAGCCCGGACTGAAGATGTCGATCAGCCTCGTCCCCGGTGCCGAGCCCTACCACTACCCGGACGACCTGCCGAAAGTCGCGGCGACCGGCGGACCGCACTGCATGGGTCTGCCACTGCGTGACCCGAACGTCAACGCCCCCTATCTGGTGACCGACACCGGAGTGAACCCCTTCGCGCCGGACCGGCAGCCGGGCGGCGGGCAGTCGAACACCACGAAGGATCTGATGAGCTACCTGTTCGGGACGGCGGGCCGATGAGCGCCGGTTCGGCCCTGCGCAAGGGCTACGCGGTCAAGTTCGGCATCTTCGTTCTGGTCATGCTTCTCGTCAACGCGGGCCTGATCCTGGTGTTCGGCCAGCTGCGCAGTGGTGGCGCCACCACCCATGCCGCCGAGTTCACCAGTGCGTCGGGCCTCAAGCCCGGCGACAAGGTGCGCATCGCCGGCGTGCCGGTCGGCGCGGTCAGCTCGGTGCGGCTCGCCGGCGACCACCGCGCCGACGTGGAATTCACCGTCGACGACGGCAACACGCTGACGATCGCGACGAGGGCCGCGGTCCGCTACCAGGACCTCGTCGGGAACCGGTACCTGGAACTGCTCGACAGTCCCGGTGGTGCCGGCAGCGCACAGCCGCTCGCAGCGGGGGAGACGATCCCGGTGGAACGCACCGCACCTGCCCTCGACCTCGACGCGCTGCTCGGCGGGTTCAAGCCGCTGTTCCAGGCGTTGGATCCGGATCAGGTCAACGCGCTGTCGATGTCGCTGCTGGAGGTGTTCCAGGGCCAGTCGGGCACCGTCTCCTCGGTGCTCGCGCACACCGGGTCCATCACGAACACTCTCGCGGACCGGGACGAACTGATCGGCCGGGTGATCGACAACCTCGACGCCGTCCTCGCGGAACTACGGGGACGCGGCGGGCAGTTCGGCGACACCCTCGACCACCTGCAGCAACTCGTCAGCGGCCTGGACGCGGACCGGGAACTGATCGGCGCGGCGGTGTCGAGCGTGAACACGGCGACCGGTACGTTCGCCGACCTGCTCGCGGACACCCGGCCGGACATCTCCGGAACCCTCACCCAGCTCGGTGCGACCCTCGATCCACTGGTCGAGCAGCAGGGCGAGCTGAACCGGATCGTCGAGTCGATGCCGGCGAACTACCGCCAGCTCGTGCGAATCGGCGCCTACGGGTCGTTCTTCAACTTCTACCTGTGCGGCATCGCGATGAAGGTCGACGGCGCCGAGGGCAAGCCGATGACCGTGAACCTGATCGAGCAGAAGACCGGGAGGTGTGCGCCGCGATGAGAACCATGACGGAGAACCGGGCGGTGCGGGTGGGTGTGGTCGGACTGGCCGTCACCGCCGCGGTCGTGGTGGCCGCTCTGCAGTACCAGAACCTGCAGTTCCTCAAGTCCGGTGTCCGGTACAGCGCGGTGTTCGTCGACGCCAGCGGACTCGCTGCAGGCGACGAGGTGAACGCGGCCGGCGTGAAGATCGGCACCGTCGAGGCCATCGGCGTCGAGAAGGGCCGGGCACGAGTCGATTTCCGCCTCGACGAGACCGTCGGCATGGGGGAGAGCACCGCGGCGGCGATCACCACGATGTCGCTCCTCGGCAAGCGGGCGGTGAGCCTGGACCTGCAGGGCGAGGGGCGGATCCCCGTCGAGGGGCAGATACCGCTCGATCGGACCCGCTCGGCGTACTCGCTGCCCGACGTCCTCGGTGACCTGACCACCACCGTCGAGGACATCGACCTCGATCAGCTGTCGGCGTCGCTGGACGAGGTCGGAAAGGTGATGGCGGACAGCGCCCCCAACCTGCGGCCGGCGCTCGACGGTGTCGCCCGCATCTCCGACAGCCTGAACCGGCGCGACGAGACGCTGCGGGCGCTGCTCTCCGACGCCGACAACGTCGCCGGCATCCTCGCCGAACGTGGCCCCCAGGTCGATTCCCTGCTCGTGGACGGCAACGCGCTGCTCGGGGAGCTGGACCGGCGCCAGGCCGCGCTGTCGGAGGTGATCACCAACGTCTCGGCCGTCTCCACCCAGCTCAGTGGGCTGGTACACGACAACGAGGCGCAGATGGCCCCGGTCCTGGACAAGCTCAACACCGTGGTCGGGATCCTGCAGAAGAACAGGGACAACATGTCCCAGGGCATCGACGGGCTCGGCACCTATGTCGGCACGCTCGGCGACACCGTGGCCAGCGGACCCTTCTACTACTCGTACATCCAGAACCTGCTGCCAGGGCAGTTCACCCAGCCGTTGCTCAACGCGGGATTCGGGTTGCCACCCGCGCCGCTGCCCATCCCGGAGATCAAATGACGACCATCCCAGCCGCCTGGCGCAGGCCGGCCCTCGCGGTGGCCGCGCTCGTGCTCGTCGCCGCGCTCGTCGGCGCGGGTTACCTTGCGGTGCAGCATCTTCGCTACTACCGGGTGACCGCCTACTTCACCTCCACCACCGGCCTCTACGTCGGTGACGACGTCCGGGTGGTCGGGGTGGACGTCGGCCGCGTCACGGGTATCGACCCCGACGGGGAGCGGATGCGGGTGCAGCTGAAGCTGGACCGGGCGGTGCCCGTCGCCGTGGACGCGAAGGCGGTCATCGTGGCGCAGTCGCTGGTCTCCGCGCGTTTCGTGCAGTTGACGCCGGCGGTCACCGACGACGACGCGCCCGCGCTGGCCGACGGTGCGGTCATCGGGGTCGATCGCACCGCGGTCCCGGTCGAGTGGGACCAGGTCAAGGCCGAGTTGGGGCGCGCGGCCGACGCCCTCGGCCCCAAGGACGGTGACCCGGGTCCCGCCGCGAACCTGCTCAACGGCGCGGGAACCGCGTTGCAGGGCAACGGAACCGCACTGGGTAACTCGGTCGTCGAGCTGTCGCAGGCGATGAGCACGCTGTCCGACAGCGGCGGCGACCTCTTCGGTACCATCCGCGGACTGCAGGCGTTCACCACGGCGCTCGCCGCGAGCAACGAGCAGATCGTGCAGTTCCAGGGTCGACTGGCGTCGGTGTCGGGCCTGTTGGCGGACAGTCGAACCCAGCTGGCACCGGCACTCGGAGACCTGGACACCGCAATCGTCGACGTGCAGCGGTTCGTCGCGGAGAACCGGACCGGCCTCACCGACCAGGTGCAGAAGCTGGCGGACGTGTCGCAGGTGCTGGTCGACAAGCGGGACGGACTCGAGAAGATCCTGCACCTGGGTCCGACCGCGCTGTCGAACTACTACAACATCTACCGGCCTGCGCTCGGCTCGATGATCGGTGTGCCCGCCTTCCAGAACGTCGGCAATCCGATCAACTTCATCTGCGGAGCGATCGCCGGTGTCGCGAACGAGACGTCGGAGAAGGGCGCTGAGCTGTGCGCCCAGTATTTGGGCCCGCTGCTGAACACGGTCAAGGCGAACTATCCGGACCTGACCTTGAACCCGAGCCGTTCCCTCGGTGCCCATCCGGATCAGTTGGTCTACAGCGAGCCGCAGCTGAAGCCGGCCGCTCAGGCGACCGCGGCGGCGACCGTGACGTCGATGCCTGCGCTGACCATGCCGACCGTCCCGGTGCCTGACCTGGGCGGGCTCCTCGCACCGTGGAAGGGGAACCGATGATCGGCAGAGCGTGGGCGGCGGGCGGCGTCGCGTTGACGGGGGCGCTGCTGCTGTCGGGCTGTCAGTGGAGCGGGCTCAACTCCGTCGCTCTGCCTGGCGCGGCGGGACGCGGCGAGGGCAGCTGGTCGGTGGTGATCGAGATGCCCGATGTCACCACCATCAGCCCGAACTCGCCGGTGATGGTCGGCGACGTCACGGTCGGCAGCATCAGTGCGATCGAGACCGCCGACTGGCATGCGAAGGTGACCGTCTCCCTGGACGGTTCGGTGCAGTTGCCGGCGAACGCCACCGCCCGGATCGGTCAGACCAGCCTGCTCGGGTCCAAGCACATCGCTCTTGCGCCGCCCACCGACGTCCCGCCGGAGGGAACGCTGGCCGACGGTTCGGTGATTCCGCTGGAGCGGGCGGGGGTGTATCCGACCACCGAGGAGGCACTGACCGCGCTGTCGGTTGTTCTCAACGGTGGTGGGCTCGCGCAGGTGCAGACCATCACCACCGAACTGAACAAGGCACTCGACGGCCGACAGGATTCGGCGCGGAACCTGCTGTCCCAGATGGACACCCTCGCCGACACCCTCGACCGGCAGCGGGGCGCGATGGTGACCACGATGGCGAACCTCGACGGGTTCGCAGGCGAGATCGCGTCGCAGCGCGACGTACTCGGTCGTGCGCTCGACACCCTGGACCCGGCGATGAAGGTGCTCTCGGATCAGCGTGCCGAGCTGACGTCGGCCCTCGGTTCGGTCGGTCGGTTCGGTGACGTGGGAACCGAACTGGTCAACCGGACCCGGGACGACCTGAAGGCCAATCTGGCCGCGCTGGAGCCGACGTTCGCGCAGATCGCGGCCGCGGGACCGGACCTGATCAACAACCTCGGCAGTCTGAGCACCTTCCCGTTCCCGCAGGTCACCCTCGATCAGGCGATGCGGGGCGACTACACCAACCTCTGGGTGCTGGTGGACCTCACGGCCGCGCGCCTGCAGGAGAGCATTGCCGGTGGCGCCCTGGTGGGACCGCCGACGGCCGTCTCCGCGGGCGCGGTGGCCGACCCGATGACCGCGCCACTGGCGGCGGTCGCAGGGCAGCAGCAGTCGCCGAAGGGGGAGGGCAGCGGCCGATGATCCTGACCAAACTGGTTCGCACGCAGTTGACGATCTTCGCGGTCATCGCGGTGATCGGGATGACCGCGGCGGCGATCTCGTACCTGCGGATCCCGACCACCCTCGGGATCGGTCGCTACACCGTCACCGTCGAGATGCCGAACGCGGGCGGGCTGTACCGCAACGCGAACGTCACCTATCGCGGTGACACGATCGGACAGGTTCGCGAGGTACGCCTCGACCCCGACGCGGTGCGGGCCGAGCTGTCCCTGCAGAGTTCGACGCCCGTGCCGACCCTCGATCTCGCGGTGGCGGTGCGTAGCGTCTCGGCGATCGGCGAGCAGTATGTGGACCTGCAGCCGAGCACCACCGAGGGTCCCTTCCTGAGCGACGGGGACGTGATCGAGGCATCGCAGGTGACCGTGCCGCAGGAGATCGGTCCGGTGCTCGACCAGGCCAAGGCGATGCTCGCGACCGTCCCGCAGGACAAGCTGCGCGCGGTGATCGACGAGTCCGCGGCCGCGTTCGCCGGAAAGGGCCCGGACCTGGCGCGCCTGCTCGACTCCACCACCTCGTTCGTCGATCAGGCTTCGGCCGCAACGACTCCCGCGACCACCCTGGTGCGAAATCTGGCGCCGCTGCTCGACACGCAGGTCGTCACCGGCGACCAGATCCGGCAGTGGACCGCGAACGTGGCGCATCTGAGTGAGCAGCTCGCGGTCGCGGACGGCTCGGTCCGCGGCATCCTCGACAATGGGCCCGCGGCGGCCGCCGAGGCGGACACCCTGTTCCAGGACCTGCGACCGACGCTGCCGGTGCTGCTCGCGAACTTCACCAGTACCGCCCAGGTGGCGGTCACCTACAACCCGTCGATCGAGCAGGTGCTGGTGATCCTGCCTCCGCTCGTGGCCGCGCAGGAGACCGTCGTGCAGAAGGGGCAGGCCGACGGCGCCGCGTACGTCAACTTCCATGTGCAGGCACAGGACCCGGCCGCGTGCTCCACCGGCTACCTTCCCGCCGACCAGCGCCGGGACCCGACCGACATGAGCGTGCCCGACACCCCACCGGACCTGTTCTGCAGTGTGCCGCAGGACTCGAAGTTCGCCGTCCGCGGATCCCGGAACATCCCCTGCATGGACGTACCCGGCAAACGCGCCCCGACGCCCGCGATCTGCAAGAGCGACGAACCGTTCGTGCCCGCGGGCACCAACGCCCCCGACGAGTTGTACGCCGGGCCCGACGGAACGCAGTACGTCCACACCGAGGTGGCGCCCGCGGCGGCGGGTGGGGGAGGTGACGCCGGATGGCAGCAACTCCTGGGCCCACGGCCGTGACCGCGGCGCGACCCGACGCCGTCGTGGCGATCACCGACACCGGCGGCGCCGACGGTGACGATGCGCCCCACGGGCGGCGATGGTTGCGGATCCTGCTGTCCCTCATCGGGATCGCCGCGACCGGTGCGTTGGTCGCCGGAGTCGTGACAGCCGGGTCGACGTGGCTAGCGGACCGGTCCCTGGCCGCGCATCGGCAGGCGCGCGTCGACGCCGCCACCGAGGGTGTGCTGGCAATGATCGACGTGCACACCGACACGGCGGACGCCGACCTCGCGCGACTACGCGAACGGAGTACCGGGCAGTTCGCCGACGAACTCGCCGACGGACACGCGGGACTGGCCACCGCGATCCGGGACGCGGCGGTGAACTCCGACGGCCGCATAGACTCCGCCGCCCTCGCGTCGGAGACGGATGGATCGGCGGTGGTGATCGTCGCGGCGTCCGCCCAGGTCGCGAACGTCGACAGCCCGACCGCCGCGCCGCGCAGCTACCGGTTGCGGGTGACGGTGGACGGCGTCGACGGACGGCTGCTGATGTCGAAGGTGGAGTTCGTGCCATGAAGGGAAGGCGCATCGCGCTGGTGACCGCCGCCCTCGCGGTGGTCGCGATGGTTGTCGCCTTCACGGCGCTGTCGTGGGCGAACCGTGCGGCCGCCGAGCGGGAAGCGGTCCGGACCGACGCCGTGGCCGTGGGGCCTGCTCTGGTCGAGTCGGTGCTGAGCTACAACTCGCCGACCGTCGACGCGGATCTGGACCGGGCCGCACAGGCCGCCACCGGAGAATTCCGGGAGCGCTTCACCGACTACGCAACGAAAACCGTTGCCCCGCAGTCCAAGGAGCAGGGGATCAGTACCCGGGCTCGGGTGGTGGATGTCGGATTCGTCAGTGGCACAGACGATCACGTGCGGCTGCTGATGTTCGTGGACCAGATCACGACGTCCACGGCGCAACCGGCCCCCGCGAGCGCGACCAGTCGGGTGGAGGTGGGTCTGGACCTGGTCGACGGTCAGTGGCGCATCGCGGAGTTGACGCCCGTGTAGGTCGCGGTGTTCGCGCGAGGGGTGGGTGAGTCGCCACCTTGGGTGTCTGTCGACGCCGGCTGCGTGGGCGGAGTCTTGATGTCAGCAAGCAAGACCAACCCCCACCACCAGCAAGGAGAAACACCATGTCGAACACCATCAAGCGAGTTCTGGCCACCGCGGCGATCGCCGCTTTCGCAGTCGCCGGCGGCGCCGGCATCGCGTCGGCTGACGGCGGTGCCGCGAACGGTGGCAGCGCAAACGGCGGCTCGGCGACCACGGGCGCGGGTGGTGCCGGCGGTGCCGGGGGTGCCGGTGGCAACAACGGTGGCGTCGTGCTCGGCGGCGTCAACATCGGAGGCGGCAACCAGACGGGGCCGGTCGTCGGTAACGGTGGCGCCGGTGGTGCGGGTGGCAACAGTGGCGGCGCCAATGCCAACGGTGGCAGCGCCAACGGCGGCACCGGTGGTGCCGACACCTCGAACAGCGGCAACAACAGCGGCAACACCACCACGACGACCACGACAACCGAGGACAACTGCGGCATCATCTGGTTCTTCTGCTGACGTACCCGCGTCTGCGACACCTACCGACAGGCCCGGCACCTTCTGGTGCCGGGCCTGGCGGCCTGCGTTCCTGCGGGGCCGCTCGCGTGGACGAACACGGGTGGGGGTGGGGTCGACACTCCACCTTGGGTGTCTGTCGGTGGGGGGCATATGAGCGGAGTCTTGATGTCAGAAGGCAAGACCAACCCCCAATCATCTTCCAGGAGAACACAATGTCGAACACCATCAAGCGAGTTCTGGCCACCGCGGCGATCGCCGCTTTCGCAGTCGCCGGCGGCGCCGGCATCGCGTCGGCTGACGGCGGTGCCGCGAACGGTGGCAGCGCAAACGGCGGGACGGCGACCACGGGCGCGGGTGGTGCGGGCGGTGCCGGTGGTGCCGGTGGCAACAACGGCGGTGTCGTGCTCGGCGGCGTCAACATCGGTAGCGGCAACCAGTCGGGTCCGGTGGTCGGTAACGGCGGTGCGGGCGGTGCCGGTGGCAACAGTGGCGGCGCGAATGCCAACGGTGGCAGTGCGAACGGCGGGACCGGTGGTGCGGACAGCTCGGGCAGCAACAACAACAGCGGGAACACCACCACGACCACCACCACGGACGTCCAGGACTGCCCCTTCTACTGGCCCTTCTGCTGATGCCACGGCCGCAACGGCCCAGTTGACACGGCCGGAACCGCCCAGTCGACACGGCCGGAACGGCCCAACCCGTCGGGGCCGGTGCTCCACCCGGAGCGCCGGCCCCGACCCCCGACCACTCTCCACGAAAGGACCACACAATGTTCACCACCACCTCGACCATCGTTCGCGGGACGCTCGCCGGACTCGCCGTGACCGCAACCCTGCTGTCGGGCGGCACTGCCCTCGCCGCCGCCACTCCGATTCCCGAGGGGCCGCCCGCGCCGGCAGTCGCGCCGGGCGCCACCGGACCACTGCAGAACGGGCCGGGCGGCGTCGTGCTCGGCGGCGTCAACGTCGGACCCCTGGGCGCGGGTGGCCTCACCGCCGGGCCCGGTGGAGTCGGGTTCGGTGGCATCGACCTCGGTACGGGCTCGCCGCTCGGATTCTGACGATTCCGATGTAAGGAACTGACGAGCTGCGGCGATACATCCATTGCCCGCACATGCGAGACCGGGACGGGAGGACGTCATGTCGAGCACCACCCCTGAACAGGGCCGCCGCACCACCGTGGTCGCCGACGACGGAGTCCCGATCGCGGTCCACGAATACGGTCCCGCCGATGCCGACGTCACCGCGGTGTTCCTGCACGGGCACTGCATGCAGTCCGGGTCGTGGGACCTGTTGCGGTACGCGCTGGAAGCGTCCTGGGGCGGCCGGGTGCGGATGGTGTTCTACGACCACCGCGGCCACGGCCGGTCCGGCCACGCGGATGCGAGCACCTACACGATCGACCAACTCGGTCGTGACCTCGACACCGTGATCAGCACCGTCGCACCGTCCGGCCCGCTGGTGCTGATCGGGCACTCGATGGGCGGCATGACCGTGCTCACCTACGTGCGCCAGCAACCGGATTCGGTGCGGGGCAGGGTGGCCGGGGTCGCGCTGATCTCAACGGCGGCAGCCGGATTGGCCGATGCGGGACTCGGGCGGCTGTTGCGCAGCCCGGCGGTCGGTGCCTTCCATGCCGCGGTCCGCTGGGCGCCGCGCGTCACGGCCGGCTCGAAACGGGTGAGTTGCCTGGTCGGGGCCGCCGCGGTCCGTGTCGCGGGCACCCGCGGCCGCGTCGCCGACCCCAGGATGGTCGCGGTCGTCGCGGCGATGGCGGGCGAGACGTCGGTGGTGACGATGTCGAGCTACCTGAAGTCGTTCGTGGATTTCGACGAGTCCGCGGCCGTGGCCGCGCTGGCCGGTATCCCCGCGGTGGTGGTGTGCGGCTCCGCGGACGTGCTGACGCCGCTCACGCACTCGGAGGCCCTGGTGGCCAGTTTGCCCGGCGCGGACCTGGTGCGCATCACCGGAGCCGGTCACTCGGTGATCGTGGAACGGGCCGCCGAGGTGGCAGCGGCGCTGGACGGACTGATCGCACGTGTGGGCGGAGGTCGGGACAGCCTCGTTCCCGCCGGCTGAGGTCACAGGTCGTGACTGGTGACGATTCCGCTGTGCAGGGCGCGTTCGGCGAGCGCCACCCGCTTCTGGTTCTGCGGCAGGTCCTCGACCCCGAACTTCCCGAACAGCGTCCGCAGGTGCGCCTTGACCGTGTCGACGGTGAGGAACAGTTCCTCCGCGATCTGCTGATTCGACGCCGGATTCGAGAACGAGACGCCGTGCTTGTACGGCCGGCACAGTGCGACCAGCACCGACCGCTGCGTCTGCGTGAGGGCGCGCACGTTCGGTGCCGACCCGGCCACCATCGTCGCGTCGTCCGCGACACCGCCGAACTCCTGGAACGTCAAGGCCGTCCCCCCGACCCGGACGCTGTCGCCGGGCCGCAGCCGACGGCGCCCGGTGATCCGGTCGCCGTTGACATAGGTCCCGTTCCTGGACAGCCCGTCGTCCACGATCGTCCAGTGCCCGCCCACGTACTCGAGCACCGCGTGGATCCGTGAGACCTCGTCGTCGTCCGGGAGTGACAGATCCGCTTCGGCGGAGCGGCCGACGATGACACGGGGCCGATCGGGTGACAGCTCCCACGCAGTCTGCCCACCCCGGCCGTCCGAAGAGGTCAGCCGGGCCAGCGCGACACCGTCCGTGGTCACGAACTCATCGTCCCTCGTGGTGGGCGGTGCGCGCCAGCCGACCGGCAGATTCAGCCCGTGGGCCCGAACAGGGGACCACCACCGAACGCGCCGCGGTGCGACACCGGTTGACCACCCGTGACATCGGTGACGCCGTACTCCAGCGCCGTCTCCGCGGTGACGAGGGTGTGGCCGCTGCGGTCACCCACGTTCGGGTCGTTCGCCAGCGCGACGATCACGCGCCCGACGAACTCCGGTGACTCGGCGTCCTCGAGGGAGAAGCCCTCGAAGCTCTTCATGCCGCTGGCGACCATCCGCTCGTTGCGGATCAGCCCGAGCCAGAAACTGAGGGCGGTGACACCGGTGCCCTTGAGTTCGACGGCCATGTCGGCCGCCATCTTGTCCAGTCCCGCCTTGGACATGCCGTACAGCACCGAGTGCAGGTAGCCGCGGGTGCCGAACGAGGAGATGTTGCCGATGATCCCCGAGCCGCGGGGCACCATCAGCTTCGCCGCTTCGACGCTCGCGACGTAGTGCGCGCGCAGCCCCAGCCCGATCAGGCTGTCCCAGTCGTCGACCGGGCGCTTCCAGAACGGCTGCGAAAATCCCGCGTACCCGTCGGCCGGGCCGGCCCACACATTGTTGATCAGCAGGTCCAGCCGCCCGCCCTGCTCCTCGGCGATCCGCGCGAACAGCTTCTCGATCTGGGCGTCGTCGCTGTGATCGCACTGCACCGCGATGCCCTGGCCGCCGCGTTCGGTGACCTCGGTGGCCGTGCGGTCGAGCTTGCCGCCGGTCCCGACCTCGCCGCGCGCGGTGACGTACACCGTCCAGCCGTCCGAGCCGAGAGCGAGGGCGATGCCCTTGCCGACACTGCGGCTCGCGCCCGTGACCAGCGCGACGCGCCGGTCGACCCCGTTGTTCGTGCCCGGCGCGCTCACGAGGCCGCCTCCGCGAACGCACCCTCGACGACGACGGTCTCCGCCGGGAGCGGACGGACCATCGCCCACGTCTCGGTGAAGTGGCACTTCGACATCTTCCACTCGCCGTCCTCGAGGACGTACTCGTCGTCGTACTCGCCGGTCATCAGCTTCTCGGTGTTGTCCATGAGGTTGAGCTGGCGGAACCGCAGCGTCCACCGGCCGGTCGCGGTGCCGTCGCCGGTGACCGTGATCTCGGGGTGCATCCCGTGATGCATGTCGAAGATGACGTGCTTGCCGTCGACGGTGTGCAGTGCGACCTTCGTGAAGATCTCCGCCATCGGGTCCGCGTCGTCGAACGCGCCGAGGCGGCCGTAGTCGATGCGCGCGCCACGGTGAATGAAGCAGTCGCGGAACGTCTTCGGATCCTTCGCGTCGCACGCGCGCCAGTACCGGTGTTTGAGCGCCTTGATCGCCTCGACCTGTTCGATTCGTTCGAGGCGAAGCGAGAGGTCTGTCTCCATGCTGTTCGTCACCACCCCGACACTAGAGTGTCGGCCGTCACACGGGGGCGGTTCTCCCGCCCAGTGACACGGAACCGGGCGGCGGCCTGCGCCGACCGCGCTGCCTGCGCCGTGTCCTGTCCCGAGCGAACCCGCGACCCGGCTCCGGTCGGCGGATGACGGTGCGGGTGACCACGCTCAGGAAGTACTGTGCGGGCACCACTTTCGTGTTCATGGTCCACGGGGGAGCGCCGGGCGAGGTCCGCGCGTGTCCTCGTCACAGGTCAGGAGTCGCCTTGTCCCGGTCGTCCGTAATCCGTCGCGCCGTCCTGGCCGTCGCGCTGTCGACTGCCGTCATGGCTCACGCGCCCGCGGTCGGCGGTGCGCAGTCGTCCTCGTTCCCGTCCTCGTCGCAGGATGGGTGTGCGACCGCCGGACCGGAGGCAACCTGTGTCGAGGCCACGGTCGAACTGTCCGGATCCACGCGCGACGTGCTGTGGTACCTGCCGAGCGGTCCGGCGAGCGTGCTGATGCTCGTCGAACACGGATTCGGGCGCACCTGCGCGAACCTGCACGGTACCGCCGAGACGATCGCCGGGCAGGGCCTGATGGTCGTGTGCCTGGACGAGGACATGACAGCGGGCAATCCGGCGCTCGCCACAGAGTTCGCGGACGCACTGGCGGAGCGGTCGCTGGTGCCGCCGAACGGCGCGCCGCTTCCACAGCGGTACATCGTCGGTGGTCATTCCGCGGGTGGGCACTTCGCCGCGCTTGTGGGCGCGGGCCTGGTCGAGCGGGGCTATCCGGACCTCGCCGGGGCGGTGCTGTTCGATCCGGTCGCCGCGGAGGGCTTCACCGCTGCGGTCCGGGCGGTGTCGGCGTCCGGGACGCGTCCGGTGCTCTCGATCGCGGCCCGGCCGAGCCTGGTGAACCTGTTCGGCAACTCGTTCGGGGCGCTGGCCTCGCTCGGCGCGGGCTTCGTCGGTGTCCAGTTGCTCTGGGCGGAGGTGGAGGCCGGCCGTCCCACCGGGGGCAGCTGCCACATCGACGCAGAGGGGGAGGACACCGACCTCATCGGCATCGCCGGCGCCGCGTGTGCGCCCGACCCGGTCCAGACGGCGCGGCTGCGGGACTTCGCCGGGACCTGGGCCCGCGACCTGGCGACGGGCGCCCGGACACCGTCCCATTACTGCCTGGACGCCGCCGAGCCGGGCAGCTGCGGCGAGACGGTGGCGGCGATGCTGGCGGGGGCGCGACCGGTCGCGGCGGTGATCCCGGCCGGCTGACCTGCGCTCGGTCGGACCCCGCGCCGAAGAGCGGAAGGCGAATCCCGATCGCTCGTTGTCAGACGCGCGCAGCCACGGCACGGGCCAACTGGTCGACGGTTTCGCTTGCGCAGAGGCGGTTGTCGCCGACGCCACCGCGTGCCCCGCGTTTGGCCCAGCCGACGACGTACAGGTTGTGGAGGGGTGCCCCGGTCTCGTGCGAGATCACCCGGCCGCGATCGTTGGGGACGGCACCACGCGCGTCGAGGGGGATCCCATCGATGGGCTTGGTGGTGAATCCGGTGGCGCAGATCGCGGAGTCGGCGCGGAAGGTACGCCCGGTCTCCGTCGTGACGGTGACGCCGCCGGCCGCGTCCCGGCGCACGCCGGCAACCTCTTGCCCGAATGACAACACGACGCGCAGACGGACGCCGGTGCCGTCGGCGGACGCAGTCGCGGCGTCGAGGTCGGTCGAGCTCAGATCGGTGACGGGGAGCCGCGCGAGGTCGCGCACGAGCGCGTCGTCGGCGTCGGGGCTCGGCGCGGAGCCCGCGCTGTCGATCAGCAGCTCGGTTTCGGCGAGGTCCCGCAGTTCGTGGAACGCGGACGGCGTGAACGACGCACGGTCGGGGGCCGAGCGCGACAGGACGACCACCTGGTTGATCCGCCCGTCGGCCGGACCGCGGGCGCGGGAGTTCGCCGCCCACCGGACGACGTCGAAGGCAACGTTCCCCGCGCCGACCACGAGGCAGGTCGCCCCGAGGGGAGTCGGCGGGCGGAAACCGGACTCCTCGCAGTTTTCGGCCACCAGGATGTCGATCGCCTGGTGAATGCCGTCGTCGGTGCCGACGGTCACGCCGTGGCCGGCGACGGACCCGGGGCGGCGCGGCTGCGAGGCGCCGCAGGCGAGGACCACCGCGTCGAACCTCGCGCGGAGTTCGTCGACCGAGATGTCGACGCCGACCTCGGTGTTGGCGACGACGGTGACACGGTCGTCCCCGAAGGGAACGTCGAACAGCCGAATCATCTCGCGCACGCCGACGTGATCGCGTGAGACTCCCCGGTGCAGCAGGCCACCGATCGTGTCGTACTGCTCGTAGACGGTGACGCGAATCGACGTCGACCGGCGGAGGAGTTCGCGCACCGTGTACATCGCGGCAGGCCCCGAGCCGACGACGGCGACCGTGATCCCGTCGCCCGGACGGCCCAGCGGTCGATCGAATGTGGTGCGCCGCCGCTGTGTCCTCGTGGTTGCCGGGCTCCGAGCGTAGAACTCCCTGTTGCGAGCGGCGTTCGGACGCTCGACGACGGTCAGCGCCCATTCGGGTTTGATCGCCGACGCCGGGCAGGCCTCGACGCAGGCGGTGCAATCGATGCACGAGCCCGGATCGATGAACAACGTCTCGGCCGTCTCGAAAGCCGGTTCGCCGGGAATCGGATGGATGCAGTTCTGCGGGCACACCCGCACGCATGAGGCGTCTTTGCAGCAATGCCCCAGGATGACGTGGGTCACGATGACTCCTGCGTGATCAGAGAAGGTTCGACTTTCGATAGATCCATCGCGCGCCTGGATTCAGCAACCCTTCTCTGCTGAGGAACTCGATGAACGGCTCGGCGGCTTTGCGGAACATCATCCGGTGATGCTCGTTTGCGTCGATGTTCGCCTTCACGACCTTCCAGTCGAGGCCGAGGTCCTCGTACACGCGTCGATTGACCAGCGTCCGCGCGATGAGATGGGTGCCGCCCGCGAGGGCCAGGGTGCTGACGAACCGCCGCAACCGCGAGATTCCCACCAGCCGATCCCGGATCTGCCGCCGGGCGAAGGCCATGTGCCTGGACTCCTCGACGACGTGGATGTACGAGGTGCGGCGGATGGGTGCGGCGACGTCGTCGTCGGTCATCCAGTCGCGTTGCATGACGTCGAAGATCTCTTCGCCGGCGAGCACGACGCCATACGCCACCTCGCCCCATACGAAGTGCCGGAACACCCATCCGAAGAAGTCCAGTACGCGATCGCGTGGATGGAAGCGGGATCCGATGGCATCGACGACATTGACGAACATCAACGAATGCAGATTCTCGTCCGCGCACTCGTTCAGAAGGAATTTGACGTCCGGACGTGACGGGTCTGCACTGTGGCTCGCCCGCAGCAGCGCCACCTGCAGGCCGACCTCCAGCCAGATGGCCACACCGAGGAACTGCCCAACTTCGGCCCGGGTGAGTCGAACCCGTTCGGCCTCGGACATCTCCGCCCACAATGGGGTTCCGAACAACGGTGACCACTCGGGCGTCATTCCATGACGCCGGTCGTCCGCCGGATCGGAGTCGCACACGAGCGGATCCCTCGGATCGAAGGACAGTCGCCGGGCGGACTCCGTCAGAGTCTGGAACAGCACATCGCTGTCGGAAACGGACATCCCTTTCGTGCTCCTCTGGCTTCCCCGTGGGGGGGTGAATGGAACATGTGGCCTTCGCACATGTACGTGTGGCAGTCACAGTCACAATTCTTCAAAGATCACGAAAACGATCGCCGCCACCAGTTGTACCGACTTGGAATCCCGTTCGCCACTTGGACATTCGACCAGGCGGCAGGCCGGAGGGTGTCCCGCATACCGACCGTTCCGAACGGATCTGTCGCTCACGTGGTTGCGGTACCGGGTGGACGTGGTCGGCTCACTCGGACCGACGACGGCGGCACGGGTGCCGGGTCGCCGGGTCCTGCTCAGTCGCGGGTGGGCTTCACAGCAGCGCGCGCGGCGTGCAGGGTCTCGCCGAAGGCGCATTCGGACAGTTCCGCGAGCCCGGGCTCCTCGCCGACGTGTTCGGGGGCGCGCATCGCGAGCAGGACGTTGAGCAACATGCCGTTCGCGATGAACTCGCGGGCCTTCTCGGGTGTGCAGCCGGTGCGGGTGCGGATCACGGTGTAGATCTGCGACATCGCGGCACGGGCCTGGGCGCCGATCTCCGGCGTCCCGCCCGCGGTGAAGCCGTGCATCATCACCAGCAGCATGTCGCCGTCGGAGACCAGCTGGCTGTACGCCGAGCCGAGCCGGGTCCAGTACTCCTCGCTGTCGGCCGACGGCGCGTCCGGGTCCGCGTCGATCCGGTCCAGTTCGGTGTCGAACGCCTCCACGATCCTGGCGAGGGCGCGGGCGAACACCTCGCGGAACAGTTCGGCCTTGGTGCCGAACATGCGCACCACGTAGGGCTGCGACACCTCGGCGAGTTTGGCGACGGCGTCGGTACTGGTCCCGGACCAGCCGCCGCGGGCGAATGCGGTGGTGGCGGCCGCGAGGACGAGCTCACGGCGATCGGCGGCATTCATCCGCGTGGCCGGGCGGGAACCGTTCGTCGCAGACATGTTGACAGGTTATCACTCGATGCCTTAGCTTCGTGGCGGCTAAGTAATCATTCGATGCTTACAAAGCTCGGAAATGCGACATATCGAGTCCACCGACATATCGAGTCCACTGCGAACTCCGTTCGAGGAGAAGTGATGACCGCAACCACAGACCAACTCGCGCCGTCCGGCGCCGCACCCGAGGCCGTTCCCGGTCGGCGGGTCCCGATCTGGCTCGCGATGCTCGCCGCCTCGCTGCCCATGTTCATGGCCACGCTCGACAACCTGGTGATGACGAGCGCGCTGCCCGTGGTCAGGGCCGACCTCGGCGCCTCGGTCGGGCAACTGCAGTGGTTCCTCAACGCCTACACCCTGGCGTTCGCGACACTGATGCTCTCCGCCGCCGGGCTCGGCGACCGCTGGGGGCGCAGGCGCGTGTTCGTGTACGGCATAACAATTTTCGCGGTGGCCTCGGTCGCGTCCGCACTGTCCACGACGGCGGGGATGCTGATCGCGGCCCGCGCCGTGCAGGGTGTCGGTGCGGCGGCGATCATGCCGCTCTCGCTTGCCCTGCTCGCCGGCGCCGTACCCGCGGCGAAGCGGGCACTCGCGATCGGGGTCTGGGGCGGGGTGTCCGGTCTCGGTGTTGCGCTCGGCCCGGTGGTCGGCGGCGCCGTCGTCGACGGTGTCTCCTGGCAGGCGATCTTCTGGATCAACGTGCCGGTCGCGGTGATCGCCGTGCCGCTCGCCCTGTACGCGCTCGGGGAGTCGCGCGGGAGGCGGCAATCGCTGGACCTGCCGGGTGTGGCTCTCGCGGGCGCGGGAGTCTTCCTCGCGGTCTGGGGGATCGTGCACGGCAACGACGACGGGTGGACCTCGGTGACCGTGCTCGGCACCCTCGCTGTCGCGGTGATCGCCTTGTCCGCGTTCGTGATTCGCGAGCTCCGCACCGACAGTCCGGTGATGCCGATGCGGATGTTCCGCTCCCGGAGCTTCACCGTCGCCAACGTGATCGGCCTGACGTTCACCCTCGGCATGTTCGGTGCGGTGTTCCTGCTCTCGCAGTACCTCCAGATCGTCATGGGCTACACACCCTTCGAGGCCGGCCTGCGGACCCTGCCCTGGACGGCGGCGCCGATGGTCGTCGCCCCGATCGCCGGCCTCCTCGCGCCCCGGCTCGGGCTGCGGACACTGCTGGTGGCGGGTCTGACCCTGCAGGCGGCATCCCTGGTCTGGATGGCGTCGATCATCGAGCCGGGGACGCAGTACCCGACGATCGTGCCGGCCCTGGCCATGGCGGGCATCGGCATGGGCCTGACCTTCGCGCCGAGCGCGACCGCCGTCCTCGCGGACATGCCGGACGACGACCACGCCACCGCCAGTTCGGTGAACTCCACGATCCGGGAAGTCGGGGTCGCGCTCGGTGTCGCCGTCCTCACCGCCGTGTTCCTCGGGCAGGGAGGCGCCCTCACCCCGGCCGGATACACCGACGCACTGCAACCCGCACTGCTCGTCGGCGCCGCGTCCGTGGGCGTCGCGGTGCTCGCCGCGCTGATGATGCCGGGCCGCACCCGCGGGTGAAAAAACTGATGCGGGGTGTGCCCCTTCCGTGACAGGGTCGAGGTACACCCCGCATTCGAGACGACCGACGGCCCGCCGTCGTCGACCCAACCGACGGCACCGCCGTCGTCAACCCAACCGACGGCACCGCCGTCGTCGACCCAACCGACGGCACCGCCGTCACCGGGGTGCCATCACCGAAAACGAGGAGTTGTCACCCATGCCCCCGACCCGGGTGGGTCCCACACTGATGAGCTGGGCATCCCAGCTTGAGGAATCCACACTCGCGCAGGCCCGGCAGACCGCCGCCATGCCGTTCATCCATCCGCACGTCGCTCTGATGCCGGATGCGCACAGCGGTAAGGGAAGTGCCGTCGGCACCGTCATCCCGACCCGCGGGGCCGTGATGCCCGCCGCCGTCGGCGTCGACATCGGCTGCGGCATGATCGCCGTCCGCACCGTGTTCACGATGAAGGACGTCGAGCGCCGGATCGCCGTCACCGGCGTCGGGCTGGGCGCGCTGCGCAAGTCCGTCGAATCGGCCATCCCCCTCTCGCCCGGTCACTACAACCGCGACACCCACCAGTGGGACTTCACGGCCCCGCGGATCGCGGAACTCGAATCCCGGGCGGCCGCCGACGGCGTCGATCTTGCGCACTCCCCGAAGTGGCGGCAGCAACTCGGATCCCTCGGGGGTGGAAACCACTTCATAGAACTGTGCCTCGACGAGTCGGATCGGGTGTGGCTGTTCCTCCACAGCGGAAGCAGGGGAGTGGGCAACCGGATCGCCCAGCACCACATCCGCGTCGCCCAACAGGCGTGCGCCCACCGACACGTCGACCTGCCCAACCGGGACCTCGCCTACCTGACCGAGGGCACCGCCGAGTTCGATCGGTACCTGGCCGACCTGCACTGGGCGCAGCGCTTCGCCTACCTGAACCGCGCCGAGATGATGGACCGGTTCGGTGCCGTCTTCGCGCGGTGGATGGGCACGCCGGATCATCGCGAGACGGAACGCACGAACTGCCATCACAACTACACCCGGCAGGAGACCCACGGCGGCGAACAGGTGTGGCTCACCCGCAAAGGAGCTGTCGATGCGCACGTCGGAGTCCGCGCCGTCATTCCCGGATCGATGGGCACCCACTCGTACGTCGTCGATGGCCTCGGCAACGCCGACGGCCTGTGCTCCGCCCCGCACGGTGCCGGCAGGCGCTTCTCCCGCACCGAGGCCAAGCTCCGGTTCACCCGCGCCGACCTGCGGGCGCGGATGGTCGGCATCGAGTACCGCGACAGCGCCGAGTTCATCGACGAGATCCCCGATGCCTACAAGGACATCGAGACCGTCATGTCCGACGCCCGCGACCTGGTCCGGGTCGTGCACGAACTGCGGCAGATCCTCAACGTCAAGGGGACCTGACGCGCCCTGACCGAACTACGGCTGGCCGGGGAAGGCGACGGTCGGGGGAGCGACGCCGAGCACGGCCCGCCAGTTCGCGGCCCGCACCGCCGACTCGGTCAACGCGTCGACGGCGCTCGCGCGGGTCGGTTCGGACTGCGCGCGTTCGATCACCGACCGCCACGCCACCGCGGCGTCGACCTCGACCTGCACCGCCAGCTGGAGGGCGGCGGTCGGGTCGGTGACCGGGAACGGGAGGGTGTAGCCAGGTTCGGCGCCCGGTGCGGTGACGGCGGCGGCGGAGAGTGCGTCGATCGTCGCGTCCCGTCGGGCCCGGTGGGCGGCGGTGTCGGCCGCGACCTGGGCGGCCCGGGTCGGGTTCGAGTACGCGGCCACGATGCCGTACGCGAACACGGCGGCGTGCTCGGCACGCAGAGCGTCGACGAGGGCCTGCTGCTCGGGTCCGAGCTTCGCCGTCGCCGAGGTGGTGGGGGAGGTCACAGCAACATCACCGCCTGCTGCGCGGCGACAGCCGCGCTGATCGAGCCGAGCAGGCCGGCCCGGTGGCCGTCCAGTCGGCGAGCGAGAGTGGCTGCGCCACGCTGGGATTCGGCGAGCATCGCCCGCAACTCGTCGACCGTCGCCGGTGCCGAGGAGGTCGCGCTCGGCGGCGCCGAGGAGGTCGCGGTGGCGGTGGCCGGGTCCTGACCCGCGGCGCGGGCGATCTCGGCGGCCAGTGCGTCCCCGTGGGCGGTGCGCTCGGCGGCGATCACCGCGAGGGCTCCGGCCCGCTCCGGTGCCACCGCGGCCGCGGCAGCGGCGGCCGTGGCATCCCGGCGGGCCGCGTCGAGCGCGGTCGTCAGCGGATCCGGCTCGTCGGTCCGGTCGTCGTCGGTGCTCGCACACCCCGCCGCGGTCACGACGGTGGCGAGTCCGAGGGCAAGTGCACCGACCTTCAGGGCGGCGCGTCGGGACAGTGCGTACGACGAAGGTGGGTTCACGCCGGGCGGCGGAGTGAGGTTGGGGGCTGCGGGCACGCCGCTCATCTTGTCAGGCGTTGCGGGCATACGGCGGCAGGGGCGGCTTGGTCACCGAGCCGTCGAATGCGCGTTATTCTAGATCTTCGCGCCCCGAGGTGAGCGAAACGCGCAATCCCGGTGCCGACGACTTGTGATCCGACCACAACTGAACGAGGAGCTCTACTGATGCCGGTTCCGTCGAGGGAGAGGGTGATCGAGCTTCTCTCCGATCTCGTGCCCCGTCAGGGCTACGACCTGGAGGACGTGACGGTCACGAAGGCCGGCAGCCGCAGTGTGGTTCGGGTGATGGTCGACAGCGACGCCGGGCTCGCGCTCGACGACGTCGCCGACCTGAGTCGGCTGATCTCGGACCGGCTCGACGGCGAGTCCGAATTCGGCGAATCCCCCTACACCCTCGAGGTGACCTCCCCGGGCGTCGACCGCCCGCTGACCGAGCCGCGGCACTGGCGCCGGGCGCAGGGTCGCCGGGTGCGGGTCGACATCGGCGACGAGAAGCTGCTGGCCCGGGTCGGAGTGCTCGGCGACGGCGTGGTCGCCCTCGTCGTCCCGGCCAAGGGAGGCCCGGAGGTCCGCGAGATCGCACTCGCGGACGTCGTGAAAGCCGTGGTGCAGGTGGAGTTCTCGGCGCCGAACGCGAAGGAACTCGAACTGGCGGGTGGTGTGGCCGCCGGCCGCGCGGTCCCGGGCGAGATCGACGAGACAGACCTCGACGAGACAGACGACGAAATCCAGGCGGAGGGATAGACAAGTGCATATCGAAATGTCGGCGCTGCGAGCGATCGAGGACGACAAGGGCATCTCGGTCGATACGATCATCGAGACCATCAAGAGCGCGCTGCTGACCGCCTACCGGCACACCGAGGGTCACCAGCCGCACGCGCGAATCGACGTCGACACCAAGTCCGGCCTGGTGCGGGTGATGGCACACGAGGTCGACGCCGACGGCAACCGGGTCGGCGAGGAGTGGGACGACACCCCGGAGGGGTTCGGCCGCATCGCCGCGACCACGGCCCGTCAGGTCATCCTCCAGCGGCTGCGCGACGCGGAGAACGAGAAGAGCTTCGGCGAGTTCTCCACGCACGAGGGTGAGATCGTCGGCGGCGTCATCCAGCGCGACACCCGCGCGAACGCGCGCGGCGTCGTCGTCGTCCGGATCGGCAGCGAGGCCACCGGCGCCGAGGGGATCCTGCCCGCGGCCGAGCAGGTGCCCGGCGAGGTGTACGAGCACGGCGAGCGGATCAAGTGCTACGTCGTCGGCGTCACCCGGGGACAGCGCGGACCGCAGATCACCCTCTCGCGGACGCACCCGAACCTCGTGCGGAAGCTGTTCGCACTCGAGGTGCCGGAGATCGCCGACGGCTCCGTCGAGATCGTCGCGGTCGCCCGTGAGGCCGGCCACCGGTCGAAAATCGCCGTCGCGTCGCGGGTGTCGGGTCTGAACGCGAAGGGTGCCTGCATCGGCCCGATGGGGCAGCGGGTGCGCAACGTGATGAGCGAACTGGCCGGTGAGAAGATCGACATCATCGACTTCGACGAGAACCCGGCGAAGTTCGTCGGCAACGCACTCTCGCCGTCGAAGGTGGTGTCGGTCACAGTCGTCGACGCCGACGCCCGGGCTGCCCGCGTCGTCGTGCCGGATTTCCAGCTGTCGCTGGCCATCGGCAAGGAGGGGCAAAACGCCCGCCTGGCTGCACGGCTGACGGGGTGGCGGATCGACATCCGCAGCGACGCCGCTCCGGACGCCGACGCCCCCGCCGGACCGTCGTCGACGCGCGTGTAGTGGACGCCATGCGGATATCGGTCGACAACAGCGGTAGAGTGGTCAATGGCTCGGCATGAGTTCTCGGCAGACGTGCGCCTGCGACCCGGTCACCCGGTGCGGACGTGCATCGGATGTCGGCAGCTCGCGCCAGCCGCAGATCTGCTGAGGGTCGTGGCACGACCCACCGAGCCGGAGGGCTGGGTGGTGGTGCCCGACCCGGGGCGCAGGCTTTCCGGCCGCGGTGCATGGTTGCACCTCGACCGGCGGTGCCTGGGTCAGGCGGAGAAGCGTCGAGCGTTCGGAAGAGCGCTGCGAGTGTCCGGAAGCCTGGACACGGCGGCCCTCGGTCGCGCGATCGGTACGGATCTTGCGATCGGTACCGATCTCCCAACCGAACCGCATCCACAACAGAGCAGTACCTCGTGAACCCGGTACTCAAATATGCAGTACAGAACAGCGGTACCCGGGAACACAGGCAATCTCTCGAGAAGAGTCAGGCAAACACACTCATGAGCACACCGTGAAGCACCAACGATGATCGTCCATCGGAGTTAACCCGAGGTCGTGCGGGCATTTCGCCACGCTCGGCCTCTCAGTAGAGGAGAGCAGTGGCAGGCAAGGCCCGCGTGCACGAGTTGGCCAAGGAACTCGGTGTCACCAGCAAGGAACTTCTCGCTCGGCTCAAGGAGCAGGGCGAATTCGTGAAGTCGGCGTCCTCCACCGTGGAGGCGCCGGTTGCGCGACGGCTGCGGGAATCGTTCCCGTCGGCCAAGGGTGACGCGGCTCCCGCGCGCCCGGAGGCCGCGAAGCCGGCCACCACCGCCAAGCCCGGCGGACCCCGTCCCGGCCCGAAGCCGGCCGCACCGGCGCCGGCCGCCCCCGCTGCAGCGGCCCCCGCCGCTCCGGCACCGGCCGCACCGGCTCCGGCCGCCGCGGCGCCGATCCCGGCCGCACCGAAGCCGCCCACCCCGGGCCCGAAGCCGGCTGCCCCGGCTCCGGCAGCTCCGGCTCCGGCGGCTCCCGCCGCCAGCGCCGCCCCGGCACCCCGTCCTGCGGCTCCGGGCCCCAAGCCCGGTCCGAAGGCGCCGCGCGTGGGCAACAACCCGTACTCGTCGGCCCCCGCCGAGCGTCCGGCACCGCGTCCGGCGCCGCGGCCCGGCGGCCCGCGTCCGGGTCCCGGCCAGGCCGGTCCGCGTCCGGTTCCCGGCGCGCCGCGTCCCCAGGCGGGCCCCGGTGGCCCGCGTCCGGCCCCCGGCCAGGGTGGCCCGCGTCCGAGCCCCGGCTCGATGCCCCCGCGCCCGAACCCGGGTGCCATGCCCGCACGCTCGTCCCGTCCGGCCCCCGGTGCCGGTCGCCCCGGTGGTGGGCGTCCCGGCGGTCCGGGTGGACGCCCCGGCGGCGGTGGCGGCGGCTACCGCGGTGGCGGCGCCCCCGGTGCCGGCGGTGCAGGTGCTCCCGGTGGAGCTCCCGCGGGCGGTTTCCGCGGTCGTCCCGGTGGCGGCGGCGGTCGTCCCGGCCAGCGTGGTGCTGCGGCCGGTGCGTTCGGTCGTCCCGGCGGCGCGCCCCGGCGTGGTCGCAAGTCGAAGCGTCAGAAGCGGCAAGAGTACGACTCGATGCAGGCGCCCGCCGTCGGCGGCGTGCGGCTGCCGCGCGGCAACGGCGAGACCATCCGGCTCGCCCGCGGCGCGTCCCTGTCGGACTTCGCCGAGAAGATCGACGTCAACCCGTCGGCCCTGGTCCAGGCGCTGTTCAACCTCGGTGAGATGGTCACCGCGACGCAGTCCGTCAACGACGAGACCCTCGAGCTGCTCGGCGGCGAGATGAACTACGTCGTCCAGGTCGTCAGCCCGGAGGACGAGGACCGCGAGCTGCTCGAGTCGTTCGACCTCACCTACGGCGAGGACGAAGGCGGCGAGGAGGACCTCGAACAGCGTCCGCCGGTGGTCACCGTCATGGGTCACGTCGACCACGGCAAGACCCGACTGCTCGACACCATCCGCAAGGCCAACGTCCGCGAGGGCGAGGCCGGCGGCATCACCCAGCACATCGGTGCCTACCAGGTGCTGACCGAGCTGGACGGCGTCGAGCGACTGGTGACGTTCATCGACACCCCGGGTCACGAGGCGTTCACCGCCATGCGTGCCCGTGGTGCGAAGGCCACCGACATCGCGATCCTGGTCGTCGCGGCCGACGACGGCGTCATGCCGCAGACGGTCGAGGCGATCAACCACGCCCAGGCGGCCGACGTGCCGATCGTGGTCGCGGTCAACAAGATCGACAAGGAAGGCGCCGACCCGGCGAAGATCCGCGGTCAGCTCACCGAGTACGGCCTGGTGGCAGAGGAGTACGGCGGCGACACCATGTTCGTCGACATCTCCGCCAAGCAGGGCACCAACATCGAGCAGCTGCTCGAGGCGGTCCTGCTCACCGCGGACGCCTCGCTCGACCTGCGCGCCAACCCGGACATGGACGCCCAGGGTGTCGCCATCGAGGCGCACCTCGACCGCGGCCGTGGCCCGGTGGCGACCGTGCTCATCCAGCGCGGCACCCTGCGGGTCGGCGACTCGATCGTCGCCGGCGACGCCTACGGTCGCGTCCGGCGCATGGTCGACGAGTACGGCGAGGACGTGCTCGAGGCCCTGCCGTCGCGTCCGGTACAGGTCATCGGCTTCACGTCGGTGCCCGGTGCGGGTGACAACCTGCTCGTCGTCGACGAGGACCGGATCGCCCGGCAGATCGCGGACCGGCGCAACGCACGCAAGCGCAACGCGCTCGCTGCACGCAGCCGCAAGCGGATCAGCCTCGAGGATCTGGATGCCGCGCTCAAGGAGCACAACGAGCTCAACCTCATCCTCAAGGGCGACAACTCCGGCACCGTGGAGGCCCTCGAGGAGGCGCTGCTCGGGATCGAGATCGACGACGAGGTGCAGCTGCGGGTCATCGACCGCGGTGTCGGTGGCATCACCGAGACCAACGTCAACCTGGCGTCGGCGTCGAACGCGATCATCATCGGCTTCAACGTCCGCGCGGAGGGCAAGGCGACCGAACTCGCCAACCGCGAGGGCGTCGACATCCGGTACTACTCGGTGATCTACCAGGCCATCGACGAGATCGAGAAGGCCCTCAAGGGCATGCTCAAGCCGGTCTACGAAGAGGTCGAGCTCGGCAAGGCGGAGATCCGTGCCATGTTCCGGTCCTCGAAGGTCGGCAACATCGCGGGCTGCCTGGTCACCTCCGGCATCATGCGGCGCAACGCGAAGGCGCGCCTGCTGCGTGACAACGTGGTTGTCGCGGAGACGATCACCATCTCCTCGCTCAAGCGGGAGAAGGACGATGCCACCGAGGTGCGCGAGGGTTACGAGTGCGGTCTGACCGTCACCTACAGCGACATCAAGGTCGGTGACGTGATCGAGGCGTACGAGCTGCGCGAGAAGCCGCGCGACTAGTGGTGGCACGGGTGTCCCGCGGGCCGGTGCGGCCCGCGGGACACCCGCCGCACCCGATCCCCCAGGAGGCTGCTTGTATCTCGGCGCGCTCGAACTGGACATCCTCCTCGGCGACATCCGCTCGCTGAAGGAGAAGCGTTCGGTGGTCAAGCCCGTCATCGCCGCGCTCGCCCGATACGGGGTGTCGGTGGCGGAGACCGGGGAACACGATCATTACCGGCGCGCCGCGATCGGGGTGGCAGTGGCCAGCGCGGACGTCAAGCACCTCAACGAGATCCTCGACACCTGCGAACGTACGGTCGCGGCGCGCCCCGAGCTGCAGTTGCTGTCCGTGCGTCGAAGGATGTTCGGTCCGGAGGACTGAAACCGGTTCCCGGGTGTATATCGATGGAAGAACCGACGGCACCGCCGTCGGCAGCAGTACCGACGGCACCGCCGTCGGCAGCAGTACCGACGGCACCGCCGTCGGGTGGTATGAACGGCGGCACTACCGTCGGGTGATGTGGGCGGCACGTGCCGTCGTGTGAGAAGGGACTTCGGTCATGGCAGACCCGGCGCGGGCACGAAAGCTCGCCAAGCGCATCTCGACGATCGTGGCGTCGGCGATCGACCACGAGATCAAGGATCCGCGGCTCGACTACGTCACCATCACCGACGCGAAGGTGACCGCCGATCTGCACGATGCGACCGTGTACTACACCGTGCGCGGCGTGGACCTCGACAGTGAGCCGGACTTCGAGGGCGCGGCCGCCGGCCTCGCGAAGGCGACCGGAGTGCTGCGGTCGAAGGTCGGGGCGGGAACCGGGGTTCGGTTCACCCCGACACTGACGTTCGTCGCCGACACCGTCCCCGATGCGGCGCGGCACATGGAGGAACTGCTCGCCCGGGCGCGCGCCGCGGACGACGAAGTCGCGAAGGCCCGTGAGGGGGCTTCGCACGCCGGTGAGTCGGACCCCTACAAGGAGCCGAAGCCGGTCGAAGACGACCGCGCGGACGACGCCGACTAGGGCCCGGCGATGACCGTGACCGCGCAGACCTCGCACGTGCAGGAACCCGGTGGAGACATCGACCTCGAGACCGCAGTCGTGCTGCTGTCGGAGGCCACCTCGGTGACGGTGCTCTGTCACGTCCAACCGGACGCGGACACCATCGGCAGCGGGCTGGCGCTGGCGTTGGCATTGGATCGCCGCGGCACACCGGTGCAGGTGTCGTTCGCACATCCGGCCGTGCTGCCGGAGTCGATGCGCACCCTGCCCGGGGTGAATCTGCTCGTGCCGCCGGACCAGGTGGCCGACGAGGTGGATCTGGTGGTCACGGTGGACTGCGGCAGCCGTGGGCGCCTCGGTCGCCTCGGTGCGCGGCTGGACACCGCCCGCGAGACGCTGGTCATCGACCATCATCGGTCGAACACCCGGTACGGCAGGCACAACCTGATCGACGAAACGGCGGAGGCGACCGCGGCCGTCCTTACCCGGCTGTTCGACCAGTGGGGGGTGGCGATCGACCGGGACATCGCGCACTGCCTGTTTGCCGGTCTGGTCACCGACACCGGGTCGTTCCGCTGGGTGCAGCCCGGCACGCACGCGCTCGCGGAGCGGCTGATCGACACCGGCATCGACTCCGCGGCCATCACCCGGCGGCTGCTCGACACCCATCCGTTCGGCTGGCTGCCGATGCTGTCGTCGGTCCTCGGATCGGCGCAACTGCTCCCCGACGCCGCCGGTGGTCGCGGCCTGGTCTACGCGCTGGTCCGGTACGCGGACACCGCCGGGATGGGCGCCGAGGAGATCGAGTCCGTCATCGACATCGTGCGCACGACCGCGCAGGCCGAGGTCGCCTCGGTGCTCAAGGAGAACGAACCCGGCGTGTGGTCGGTGTCGCTGCGGTCGAAGTCGGCGATCGACGTGTCCGAGGTCGCCGCCCGGCTCGGCGGCGGCGGGCACCGGTTCGCGTCCGGCTACACCGCGCACGGTGACGCGGACACCGTCGTCGCCGATCTGCTCTCGACCGTTGGCTGACGCCATCGGCACCGACCCCGACCGGGTCGACGACCGGCCTTCGGCCAGGCGGATCCTCGGACTTGCCCTGCCCGCGCTCGGGGTCCTGGCCGCCGAACCCCTGTACCTGCTCTTCGACATTGCCGTCGTCGGTCACCTGAACGCACTCGCGCTGGCGGGTCTGGCGGTCGGAGGTCTCATCCTCGCGCAGGTCAGCACCCAGCTGACGTTCCTGTCCTACGGCACCACCGCCCGGGCGTCCCGGTTACACGGTGCGGGTGACGAGCGGGGTGCGGTCGAGGAAGGTGTGCAGGCGACGTTCCTCGCCGCCGCGATCGGGATCGCGATCGTCGTGGCCGTGCAGGTGCTGGCCCGGCCGGTGACGACGCTGATCGCCGGTGGCGACGACATTGCGACGGAGGCGGTGGCCTGGTTGCGGGTCGCGGTGTTCGGGGCGCCGCTGATCCTGATCGCGATGGCCGGGAACGGCTGGATGCGCGGTGTGCAGAACACGATGCGTCCGTTGCGGTTCGTCCTCGCAGGGCTCGCCCTGTCCGCGGTGCTGTGCCCGGTTCTCGTACACGGATTGCTCGGGGCGCCCCGGCTGGAACTGGTCGGATCGGCGGTGGCGAACGTGGTCGGCCAGGTGGTGACGGCGACGTGCTTCGTGCTGGCGCTGGCGCGGTCCGGAGTGCCGCTGCGACCGCGGTCCTCGGTGATGCGTGCGCAGGTCGTGCTCGGCCGGGACCTGATCCTGCGCAGTCTCGCGTTCCAGGCCTGCTTCCTGTCGGCGGCAGCGGTGGCGTCCCGGTTCGGTGCGGCCGCCGTCGCCGCGCACCAGGTGGTGCTGCAGCTGTGGAATCTCGTCGCGCTGACCCTCGACTCTCTGGCGATCGCCGCGCAAACCCTGGTCGGTGCCGCCCTCGGAGCCGGTCGGGTCGCCGGTGCCAGGGGACTCGCGCGCCGGCTGACCGGCTGGTCGACGATCTTCGCGCTGGTGCTCGCGGCGGTGTTCGCGCTCGGCCACCAGATCATCCCGACCCTGTTCACCCCGGATGCGGACGTCCAGGACCAGACGCGGGTGATCTGGTGGTTCTTCGTGGCGATCATGCCCGTCGCGGGCGTGGTGTTCGCCCTCGACGGGGTGCTCCTCGGTGCCGGCGACGCTGCCTTCCTGCGGACCGCCACCCTGGCCTGCGCGGTCGTCGGTTTTCTGCCACCGATCTGGTTGTCGCTCGTGTACGACTGGGGGCTGGCAGGAATCTGGACGGGGCTGACGGTGTTCATGGTGCTACGGATGCTCGCCGTCGTGTGGCGGACGGCTTCGGGGCGCTGGGCCGTCGGCGGTGCCGACCTTCAGCTCGGATCCGGAACCGAAGATCAGGTGGGAAGGTAGTGAGCGTGACACGCAAGTTGTGGGCGGTGAGCGACATTCATGTCGGGCACCGCGGAAATCGTCCCGTCACGGAGGAGCTGTACCCGGAGTCCCCGCAGGACTGGTTGATCCTGGCCGGTGACGTCTCGGAGAAGACCGACGACATCGCCTGGGCGCTCAAGACGTTGCGGGGGCGGTTCGAGAAGGTCATCTGGGTGCCGGGTAACCACGAACTGTGGACCACCGCGAAGGATCCGGTGCAGATCCACGGCGCCGCCCGCTACGACTACCTGGTGACGATGTGCCGGGAACTCGGTGTGGTCACCCCGGAGGACCCGTATCCGGTGTGGGAGGGGGAGGGCGGCCCGGCGACTCTGGTGCCGATGTTCCTCCTCTACGACTACACCTTTCGGCCCGAGGGCACGTCGACGAAGGAGGAGGCACTCGAGTTCGCCCGCGAGAAGAACGTCGTCGCCACCGACGAGTTCCTGCTCGGGTCCGAGCCGTACGCCACCCGTGACGCGTGGTGCGCGGCGCGATTGGAGTCCACCCGAGCCCGCCTCGACGCGCTGGACCTGTCGATTCCGACCGTGCTGATCAACCACTTCCCCTTGGTGCGGGAACCCACGCGGGTGCTGTTCTACCCGGAGTTCTCGCTGTGGTGCGGCACCGAGCAGACCGCGGACTGGCACACCCGGTACAACGCGATCTGCAGCGTCTACGGGCACCTGCACATTCCGCGCACCACCTGGTACGACGGGGTCAGGTTCGAGGAGGTCTCGCTGGGCTACCCGCGCGAATGGCAGCGGCGCGGTCTGCCCGAGAGGCTGCTGCGGCAGATTCTCCCGGTGCCCGAGTACGCGCCGGGCACGCTCAACAAGTGGGGCGGACACTTCAAGGTCACCCCCGAACAGGAAGCCGAGATGGAACGAATGAGGGCGGCGCGCGCGTGATCGAGAAGATTCTCCCGGCCGGTGTCGAATACGCCGAACTGTTCTCCGACCCGCCGGAACTGGTGCCGCACCCGAGCGAGGCCGCACTGATCGCGCGGGCAGTGGACAAGCGTCGCCGCGAATTCGTCAGTGTCCGGCACTGTGCCCGGCAGGCGATGGGCAAGCTCGGGGTCGACCCGGCACCGATCCTCAAGGGGGAGAGGGGTGTTCCGCTGTTCCCGCGCGGTGTCGTCGGCAGCCTGACGCACTGTGACGGCTACCGCGGGGCGGTGCTCGGCTACTCGATGGCCGTGCGGTCGGTGGGGATCGACGCCGAACCGCACGGCCCGCTGCCCGACGGAGTGCTGGATGCGGTGAGCCTGCCCGCCGAACGGGACTGGCTCGCCGGCGGGACACCCGACGGCGCCGACGTGCACTGGGACCGGCTGCTGTTCTGCGCGAAGGAGGCCACCTACAAGGCGTGGTTCCCGCTGACATACCGCTGGCTCGGGTTCGAGGACGCACACATCACCTTCGAGCTCGGCGACGCCGGCGACGGCCGCGCGACCGGCACCTTCCACACGGACCTGCTGGTGTCGGGGGAGACGAACGACGGCCCGCCGCTGTCCTCGTTCGACGGCCGCTGGCTGGTGGACGGCGGCCTGGTGATCGCCGCGATCACCGTCCAGTAGTCTCGAAAACCGTGTCTGCTCACCGCCCCCCGTCCTCCGGCCTGCACGGCGCCGGGTTGTTGATCGTCGACAAGGACGCGGGCATGACCAGTCACGACGTCGTCGCCCGCTGCCGGAAGATCCTGCACACCCGCAAGGTCGGGCACGCGGGCACCCTCGATCCGATGGCCACCGGCGTGCTCGTCCTCGGCGTCGAGCGGGCCACGAAATTGCTCGGCCTGCTGTCGCTGACGACGAAGGCGTACTCGGCGACGATCCGGCTCGGACAGTCCACCACCACCGACGATGCGGAGGGGGAGGTGCTCGCCGACGCGGACGCCTCCGCGGTGACCGACGAGCAGATCGCCGCGGTGATCGCGACCCTGACCGGGAAGATCTCCCAGGTGCCGACGCGGGTCAGTGCGATCAAGGTGGACGGGCAGCGGGCCCACAAACTGGTCCGCGAGGGCGAGGACTTCGAGCTCGCGGCCCGGCCCGTGACCGTGGACCGGTTCGATGTGACGGCGACGCGACGACTGGACACGTTCGTGGACCTGGACGTCGAGGTCGAATGCTCGTCCGGCACCTACGTCCGAGCCCTCGCCCGCGACCTGGGTGCTGCCCTCGGTGTCGGCGGACACCTGACCGCGCTGCGCCGGACCCGGGTGGGACCGTTCACCCTCGACCACGCCCGCACCCTGGAGCAGTTGGCCGAGGCTCCGGCCGTCAGCCTCGACATCGACCAGGCGTGCCAGACGGCGTTCGCGCACCGGCAGATCTCGGCGGACGAGGCCGAGTCGATCAGCCAGGGCCGCTGGCTCGACCCGATCGGTATCCCGGGCACCTACGCCGCGATCGACCCGACCGGACACACCATCGCACTGCTGCAGGAACGCGGCCGGCGGGCCAGCTCGGTGATGGTGGTGCGACCGGCGACACTGCGCGGCCTGTAGGCCCGCCGCGGACTCGCGCGGGCCGACCGGCCCTCGCGAGGGCTCAGCTCTCCACGAGCCAGATCGCTTCTGCGGCAGGGTTTCCCAGTTCGACCGCGTCTCCGTCGCCGAGTCGGACCGAGACGGTGCCTGCGAAGTCGCGCCGCTGCAGCACGGTGATCGTCAGGTCCAGGCAGATCCCGACGGTGTCGAAGTACCGCAGCATCGCCGGGTCGGAATCGGAGATCCGGGCGACGACACCGGACTCGCCGTTTGTGAAGTCGCTCAGCTGGCGTGCCGGCGGGGTGGGGATGGTGCCGTCCGCCGCTGGAATCGGATCGCCGTGCGGATCGCGTTCGGGGTGACCGAGCTTGGCGTCGATCCGAGCGATCATCAGGTCGGAGACGGCGTGCTCGAGCACCTCGGCTTCGTCGTGCACCTCGTCCCAGCCGTACCCGAGCTCGCCGACGAGATACGTCTCGATCAGACGGTGCCTGCGCACCATCGCCACCGCCGCGGCGCGACCGGCGTCGGTCAGCGAGATCGACCCGTAGCGGGCATGGTCGACCAGGCCCTGGTCGGACAGTTTGCGGATCGCCTCGGAGACGGTCGACGCCGACACCCCGATCCGCTCGGCGAGCATCTTGGTCGACACCTGCTCGCCCGACCACTCGCCGGCCGTCCAGATCACCTTGAGATAGTCCTGCGCGACCGTCGTCAGCGTCAGGCCGCGGCCCGCCGTGGGGGCGACCCCGCTGGTCGACCCGTCTGATCCGCTTCTACGCTCACCCACGGAACTGAGCTTAGGCAATGCGCACCTGGTGCGGCACCTCGACACTCGTGGGGTGGTGCCGAACGTGACGGTGGTCGCGACGGGTCGTAGGCTTCCAGGCGTGCAGAGATGGCGAGGGCTCGACGACGTTCCAGCCGACTGGGGCCGCTGCGTACTCACGATCGGTGTGTTCGACGGTGTGCATCGTGGGCACGCGCAGCTGATCAGTCGGGCGGTCAAAGCGGCCAGCGAACGCGGAATCCCCAGTGTGCTCATGACTTTCGATCCGCATCCGATGGAGGTGGTACGGCCCGGCAGTCACCCGGGACAGCTGACCACCCTGCGACGCCGGGCGGAACTGGCCGAGTCGCTCGGGATCGACGTGTTCTGCGTCATCCCGTTCACCACGGAGTTCATGAAGCTCAGCCCCGAGCAATACGCCCACGAGATTCTCGTCGAGCGGTTGCACGTGGCCGAGGTCGTGGTCGGGGAGAACTTCACCTTCGGTCGCAAGGCGGCAGGAACGGTGCCGATGCTGCGCGACATCGGTACCCGCTTCGGCTTCGCCGTCGACGGGGTGAACCTGCTCGCCGAGCACACCGTCACCTTCTCGTCCACATACATCCGCTCCTGCGTCGACGCGGGCGACGTGGCGGCCGCCGCGGAGGCGCTGGGTCGGCCGCACCGCGTCGAGGGCGTCGTCGTGCACGGCGAGCGCCGCGGCCGTGATCTCGGCTTCCCGACGGCGAACATCGCGCCGCCGGAGCACGCGGCCATCCCCGCCGACGGCGTCTACGCCGCGTGGTTCACGGTGCTCGCCCAGGATCCCGTCGAGGGTTCGCTGCCGCCGGGCGTCGCCTACAAGGCCGCGGTCTCGGTCGGCACCAACCCGACGTTCTCCGGCCGTGCCCGCACGGTCGAGGCGTTCGTGCTGGACGCGGCCCCGGACCTGTACGGACAGCACGTCGCCGTCGACTTCGTCCGGCGCCTGCGCGGCATGGAGAAGTTCGACTCGATCGAGGCGCTGATCACGCAGATGGGCCGGGACGTGGACGAAACCCGCGACCTGCTCGCTCGCGTCGACGTGCACGGGTGAGGCCGGTCGGGGGCGCCCGAACCGGCTGGTAGGATCTTCTCTCGGTGTGTGCTGCGGTTTGCGGCGGCCACGCCACCCTGGCTCCGGGCAGCTACGCCGTTGCCCGGGTTTTCGTCGCGCAGACATCAGTAACAGGAGTGACAGTGGCGCTGACCACCGAACAGAAGAAGGCCGTCCTCTCCGAGTACGGACTGCACGAGACCGACACCGGTTCGCCGGAGGCGCAGGTTGCGCTGCTGACCAAGCGGATCGTCGATCTCACCGAGCACCTCAAGACGCACAAGCACGATCACCACTCCCGCCGCGGCCTGCTGCTGCTGGTCGGACGCCGTCGTCGTCTGCTCAAGTACGTCCAGAAGGTCGACATCGCGCGTTACCGTTCGCTCATCGAGCGTCTGGGTCTGCGTCGATAAGAGGTTTCGACGCATCGCGCGGTCCCGAGACACGACGGACCGCGCGGACGCGAACATCCCGGTAGCCAACGAGGCGAGTGCATAGACTGACCTCGTTGGCTACCGGTGTTTGTCGGGTGGCGAAAGAACAATCGGGCCGCCCGACGGACACGGTTCCATCGACGAACCACCGGATCCACGAGGGATCCCGCCGTACGTACCTGCAGACGTGGCAGTCGGTCTTCGGTAGTGGCCACTCGGACGATCGTCCCAAGGCGGACGATCTGCGATTGGCTTCGATCGACGGCCGCCTCCGCGCAAAGGGTTCGGCTCGCCCCCGAACAGGGGACGCGAACGCACCCGGCAGGTGCGTCGTCGCCGCCAGGAGGGTGGCGACGACCATGCGGACACGGCGAAGACGAGAGGGAAGAGAAGAGAAAAGATGACCACCAACACCGCAGTCGAGGTCGACGAGGGCGTGTTCGAATCCACCGCCGTCATCGACAACGGGAGCTTCGGCACCCGCACCATTCGTTTCGAGACCGGTCGCCTCGCGCAGCAGGCCGCCGGCGCCGTCGTCGCGTACCTGGACGACGAGACCATGCTGCTGTCGGCCACCACGGCCAGCAAGCAGCCCAAGGAGCACTTCGACTTCTTCCCGCTGACGGTGGACGTCGAGGAGCGCATGTACGCCGCGGGCCGCATCCCGGGCTCGTTCTTCCGTCGTGAGGGCCGCCCCTCCACCGACGCGATCCTGACCTGCCGCCTGATCGACCGGCCGCTGCGCCCGTCGTTCGTCGATGGCCTGCGCAACGAGATCCAGGTCGTCGTGACGGTCCTGAGCCTCGACCCGAAGGATCTGTACGACGTCGTGGCGATCAACGCCGCGTCCGCGTCCACGCAGATCGCCGGCCTGCCGTTCTCCGGCCCGGTCGGTGGCGTGCGCGTCGCGCTGATCACCTCGGACGAGAACAAGGCCGGCCAGTGGGTCGCGTTCCCGACCGTCCAGCAGCTCGAGAACGCCGTCTTCGACATGGTTGTCGCGGGCCGCGTCGTCGAGTCCGGTGACGTCGCCATCATGATGGTCGAGGCCGAGGCCACCGACAACGTCATCGCGCTGATCGACGGCGGTGCGCAGGCACCGACCGAGGCGATCGTCGCCCAGGGCCTCGAGGCCGCCAAGCCGTTCATCGCCCGCCTGTGCGAGGCGCAGCAGGCCCTCGCCACCGCGTCCTCGAAGCCGACCGGTGACTACCCGGTGTTCCCGGCCTACCAGGACGACGTCTACGCCGCCGTCGAGGCCGCCGCCACCGAGAAGCTCTCGGCCGCGCTGACCATCGCCGGCAAGCAGGAGCGCGACGACAAGACCGACGAGGTCAAGCTCGAGGTGCTCGAGCAGGTCGCCCCGAAGTTCGAGGGTCGCGAGAAGGAGATCGGCGCGGCGTTCCGCTCGCTGACCAAGAAGCTGGTCCGGCAGCGGATCCTCAAGGACCACTTCCGGATCGACGGCCGCGGCATCACCGACATCCGGTCGCTCTCGGCCGAGGTCGCGGTCATCCCGCGGGCGCACGGCTCCGCACTGTTCGAGCGTGGCGAGACCCAGATCATGGGCGTGACCACCCTCGACATGGTCAAGATGGCGCAGCAGGTCGACTCGCTCGGCCCGGAGACCAGCAAGCGCTACATGCATCACTACAACTTCCCGCCGTACTCGACCGGTGAGACGGGCCGCGTGGGTTCGCCGAAGCGTCGCGAGATCGGCCACGGCGCCCTCGCCGAGCGCGCCCTGGTGCCGGTGCTGCCGAGCCAGGAAGAGTTCCCGTACGCGATCCGTCAGGTCTCGGAGGCGTTGGGCTCCAACGGTTCCACCTCGATGGGTTCGGTGTGCGCCTCGACCCTGTCGCTGCTCAACGCCGGTGTGCCGCTGAAGGCTCCGGTGGCAGGCATCGCGATGGGCCTGGTCTCCGACGAGGTCGACGGCGAGACCCGCTACGTGGCGCTGACCGACATCCTCGGTGCCGAGGATGCCTTCGGCGACATGGACTTCAAGGTCGCGGGCACCAAGGACTTCGTGACGGCGCTTCAGCTCGACACCAAGCTGGACGGCATCCCGTCGCAGGTCCTCGCCGGCGCGCTGTCGCAGGCGCACGACGCCCGGACCACGATCCTCGAGGTCATGGCCGAGGCCATCGACACCCCGGACGAGATGAGCCCGTTCGCGCCGCGGATCACCACCATCAAGGTGCCCGTGGACAAGATCGGCGAGGTCATCGGCCCCAAGGGCAAGATGATCAACTCGATCACCGAGGAGACCGGCGCCAACATCTCCATCGAGGATGACGGCACGGTGTACGTCGGTGCCGCGGACGGCCCGTCCGCGCAGGCCGCGATCGACAAGATCAACGCCATCGCCAACCCGCAGCTGCCCAAGGTGGGCGAGCGCTTCCTCGGCACGGTCGTCAAGACCACCGCCTTCGGCGCGTTCGTCTCGCTGCTCCCGGGCCGCGACGGACTGGTGCACATCTCGAAGCTGGGCAACGGCAAGCGCATCAGCAAGGTCGAGGACGTCGTGAACGTCGGAAGCAAGATCCGGGTCGAGATCGCGGACATCGACAACCGCGGCAAGATCTCGCTGGTGCCCGTCGAGGACGACGCCGCCGAGGCGCCGGCCGAGAAGGACGCCGACGCGTAGCAGTCGCCTTCGCAGTACCCTCGGGTGCCCCCGACCGCGTGCGGTCGGGGGCACCCGGCGTTTCCGGCGCCGTGACCGGAAAGTTGCCTTCGAGGTGACTGTTTCGCGCTGCGAACCGCTGAGAGCGGTGGTTTGCTGAACGCGTGAACACAGGTGCTCCTGTTTTCGACAAGTCCGCCCAGGCCCGGAACTTGGTTCTCGCGACCTGGACGTCGACCATCTGTTTCTGGGCCTGGAACATGATCGGCCCGATGTCCACCACCTACGCCGACCGGCTGGAACTGAGCAGCTCGCAGGCGTCGATGCTGGTCGCGACGCCCATCCTGGTCGGATCACTCGGCCGGATCGTCACCGGACCGCTCACGGATCGCTTCGGCGGTCGGGCGCTGTTCATCTTCGTCGCGCTCGCCTCCATCGTTCCCGTGCTCGCCGTCGGGTTCTCCGCCGAGGCCGACTCGTACGTGATGCTGCTGGTGTCCGGGTTCCTCCTCGGCGTGGCGGGCACGGTGTTCGCGATCGGCATCCCGTTCGCGAAGTCCTGGTACGAGGCGAGCAGGCACGGCTTCGCCACCGGCGTGTTCGGGGCCGGGATGGTGGGCACGGCCCTGTCGGCGTTCTTCACCCCTCGATTCGTGCGCTGGTTCGGGCTGGTTCCGACCCACGTCATCGTCGCCGTCGCGCTCGCGGCCACCGCGGGCCTCTGCGTGGTGCTGATGAGGGACTCGCCGGCGTTCACGCCGAACGAGGAACCGGTGGTCCCCAAGCTCACCGCCGCCGCGAAACTCGGTGTGACATGGGAGATGTCGTTCCTCTACGCGATCGTGTTCGGCGGCTTCGTGGCGTTCAGCAACTACCTGCCGACGTACATCAAGACGATCTACGACTTCTCGGCGGTCGACGCGGGCACGCGTACCGCCGCGTTCGCGCTGGCCGCGGTGATCGCCCGTCCGATCGGTGGATCGCTGTCGGACCGGATCGCACCGAAGTGGGTCGTGCTGGTGTCCCTCGCGGGCACCGCGGCCCTGGCGGTGGTGGCGACGTTCCAGCCCCCGCCGGACTTCTGGGCGGCGGTCACCTTCATCTCCCTGGCGATCTTCCTCGGCATCGGGACCGGCGGCGTGTTCGCGTGGGTGGCACGGCGGTCACCGGCGAAGAGCGTCGGCAGTGTCACCGGAATCGTCGCCGCGGCGGGCGGCCTCGGCGGCTACTTCCCGCCGCTCGTGATGGGCGCGACCTACAACGAAGAGGACAACAACTACACCGTGGGACTGCTGCTGCTGGCGGTGACCGCCGGAGCCGCCTTCCTGTACACCGCGCTCAAGCTGCACGCCCGGGAACCCGAGAAGGCAAGCACGACAGCGGGATAGACGCACGATTCGAGAATCAGCGGCGGTGCCGGAGGCAGTGGGCGCCGACGGCACAGAGGAGGCGACGTGACGTCCAGCGGGTCGAGCACCGGAGGTGCGGTGGAGGACGTGCTGCTGCGCAGCGGCCGATTCTTCACTCCCGGCACGTTCTCGGCGGACCGCCGGACCGTCAGCCGCGAGGGCGGCCGGGAAGGCGACATCTTCTACCGCGACCGGTGGAGCCACGACAAGGTCGTTCGTTCCACCCATGGCGTGAACTGCACCGGATCGTGCTCGTGGAAGATCTACGTCAAGGACGGCATCATCACGTGGGAGACCCAGGAAACCGACTACCCGTCCGTCGGTCCCGACCGGCCGGAGTACGAGCCGCGGGGCTGCCCGCGTGGTGCGGCCTTCTCCTGGTACACCTATTCGCCGACCCGCGTGCGGTACCCGTACGCGCGCGGCGTCCTCGTCGAGATGTACCGGGAGGCGAAGGCCCGCCTGAAGGACCCGGTGCTGGCGTGGGCGGAGATCCAGAACGATCCGGAACGGCGCAGGCGGTACCAGCGGGCCCGCGGCAAGGGCGGCCTGGTCCGGGTGAACTGGGACGAGGCAACTGAGATGATCGCGGCCGCGCACGTGCACACCATCAAGGAGTACGGCCCGGACCGGATCGCCGGGTTCTCGCCCATCCCGGCGATGTCGATGATCTCTTTCGCGGCCGGTTCCCGGTTCGTCGAACTGCTCGGCGGGGTCATGACCTCGTTCTACGACTGGTACGCCGACCTGCCCGTTGCATCGCCGCAGGTGTTCGGGGACCAGACCGACGTCCCGGAGTCGGGGGACTGGTGGGACGCGAGCTACCTGCTGATGTGGGGCTCGAACGTCCCCGTCACCCGGACACCGGATGCGCACTGGATGGCGGAGGTCCGCTACCGCGGCACCAAGGTTGTCGCCGTCAGCCCGGATTACGCCGACAACACCAAGTTCGCCGACGAGTGGATGCCGTGTGCGGCGGGCACCGACGGCGCGATGGCGATGGCGATGGGGCACGTGATCCTGTCCGAGTTCTTCGTCAAGGCGCGGGAGCCGTTCTTCGTCGACTACGTGCGCCGCTACACGGACCTGCCGTTCCTGATCAAGCTCGAGGAACGCGACGGGCGGCTCGTCCCCGGAAAGACGCTCACCGCAGCGGATCTGGGGGAGAGCGTCGAGAACGCCGCCTTCAAGCCGGTGATCGTCGACGGCGCCACCGACGCGCCCGCCGTGCCGCACGGATCGCTCGGGTTCCGGTTCGGGGACGAGGGTGTCGGCAAGTGGAACCTCGACCTCGGCGACCTGGTCCCGTCCCTGACCGTCGCCCACGCGCAGCAGAGCGAGGTCGCGACGGTGACGTTCCCGCGCTTCGACACCGTCGACGGCCGCGGCGAGACCGTCGAACGCGGCGTACCGGTCCGCACCGTGGCGGGGCACCGCGTGTGCACGGTGTTCGACCTGATGCTCGCCCAGTACGGGGTGGCGCGACCGGGCCTGCCCGGACAGTGGCCGACCGGCTACGACGACCACACGTCGCCGTACACGCCGGCGTGGCAGGAACCGATCACGGGAGTGTCCGCGGCACAGGTGATCCGGATCGCGCGCGAGTTCGCGACCAACGCGGTCGAGTCCGGGGGCCGGTCGATGATCATCATGGGCGCCGGCATCTGCCAGTGGTTCCACGGCGACGCCACCTACCGGGCCATCCTGAGCCTGCTGCTGCTGACGGGGTCGATGGGCCGCAACGGCGGTGGCTGGGCGCACTACGTGGGCCAGGAGAAGTGCCGGCCGGTCACCGGGTGGGCGACCGTCGCGATGGGCACCGACTGGAGCAGGCCCCCGCGTCAGATGGCGGGCACCTCCTACTGGTACGCGCACACCGACCAGTGGCGCTACGACGGCTACCGCGCCGACGCCCTGGCCAGCCCCACCGGCCGCGGCCGATTCGCCGGGCGGCACACGATGGACGTGATGGCTTCCGCGGTCGCGATGGGCTGGACGCCCTTCTACCCGCAGTTCGACCGCTCCAGCCTCGACCTGGCCGACGAGGCGACGGCCGTCGGCAAGGACGTCGCCGCGCACGTCACCGAGCAACTGGCGTCCGGCGAGCTGAACCTGGCCGTCACCGACCCCGACAACCCGCGCAACTGGCCGCGGGTGCTGAGCATCTGGCGCGCGAACCTGCTCGGCTCGTCGAGCAAGGGAAACGAGTACTTCCTCAAACACCTGCTCGGCACCACGTCGAACCTGCAGGCGACTCCGACCCGGGAGGAGTTGCGGCCAACCGGCGTCGAATGGGTGGACGAGACACCCGAAGGCAAGCTGGACCTGGTGATGTCGATCGACTTCCGGATGACCTCCACGACCCTGCTGTCCGACGTGGTGCTGCCGGCGGCCACCTGGTACGAGAAGCCGGACCTGTCCAGCACCGACATGCACCCCTACCTCCACGCGTTCACCGCGGCCATCGACCCGCCGTGGGAGACGAAGTCGGACTTCGAGGCGTTCGCGGCGATCGCTCGGGCGTTCTCCGCGCAGGCCCGGACGCATCTGGGCACCCGCACGGACGTCGTCCTGGGCACCCTGCAGCACGACACCCCCGGCGCGATGGCGTATCCCGGTGGCACCGAATCGGATTGGCGCACCATCGGGGAGGTGCCCGTGCCCGGCCGGACGATGGGACCGCTGGTGGTGGTGGAGCGGGACTACACCGCCATCGCCGAGAAGTGGTCCGCCCTCGGCCCTCTGGTCGAGAAGGCCGGCCTGGTGACCAAGGGGGTGACGTTCCATCCCGACCGGGAGGTCGCCGAACTGGCCGCGCAGCACGGCGTGATGAGTTCCGGTGCGGCGGCGGGACGTCCGGCACTCGACACCGCGGAGAAGATGTGCGAAGCGGTGCTGCGGTTGTCCGGCACCTCCAACGGGCGGCTCGCGGTGGAGGGGTTCCGACAGCTCGAACAGCGCACCGGCCGCCAACTGGTGCACCTGGCCGAGGGCAGCGAGGAACGCCGGATCACGTTCGCCGACACCCAGGCCCGGCCGGTGCCGGTGATCACCAGCCCGGAGTGGTCGGGCAGCGAGACCGGCGGTCGCCGGTACGCGCCGTTCACGGTGAACATCGAGGAACTCAAGCCGTTCCACACCCTGACCGGACGGATGCACTTCTTCCTCGACCACGACTGGATGGAGGAACTCGGCGAACAGTTGCCGATCTACCGGCCGCCACTGGACATGGCGCGCCTGTTCGACGAGCCGCACATCGGTGAGGTGCGGGAGGGGATCGGCCTGACGGTGCGATATCTGACCCCGCACAGCAAGTGGTCCATCCACTCCGAGTACCAGGACAACCTGTTCATGTTGTCGCTGTCCCGGGGTGGACCGACCATGTGGATGAGCCCGACGGACGCGGCGAAGATCTCGGTCCATGACAACGACTGGGTCGAGGCCGTGAATCGCAACGGCGTGGTGGTGTGCCGGGCCGTCGTCTCACACCGCATGCCCGAGGGAGTGGTGTACGTGCACCACGCCCAGGAACGCACGATCGACGTGCCCCGAACCGAGACCACCGGCAACCGGGGCGGCATCCACAACTCACTGACCCGGCTGCTGATCAAGCCGACGCACCTGGCCGGCGGCTACGCCCAGACGTCGTGGGCGTTCAACTATCTCGGCCCGACCGGCAACCAGCGCGACGAGGTGACGGTGGTCCGCCGCCGCAGCCAGGAGGTGACGTACTGACATGAAGGTCATGGCACAGCTCGCGATGGTGATGAACCTCGACAAGTGCATCGGCTGCCACACCTGCTCGGTGACGTGCAAGCAGGCATGGACGAACCGATCCGGCACCGAGTACGTGTGGTTCAACAATGTCGAAACCCGGCCGGGGCAGGGCTATCCGCGCACCTACGAGGACCAGGATCGGTGGCGCGGTGGCTGGGTGCGGGACTCGAGGGGGCGGCTGCGTCTGCGCGACGGCGGCCGGCTCAAGAAGCTGTCGCGGATCTTCTCGAACCCGAAGCTCCCGGAGATCTCGGACTACTACGAGCCGTGGACCTACGACTACGAGAATCTCACCAACGCGCCGCTCGGTGATCAGATGCCGGTGGCTCCGCCCCGCAGCCTGATCACCGGCAAGCCGATGAAGGTGGAGTGGTCGGCGAACTGGGACGACAACCTCGGCGGGTCACCGGAGATCCTCGCCGACGACCCGATCCTGAAGAAGGTCTCCGATCAGGTCACACTCGAACTCGAGCAGACCTTCATGTTCTACCTGCCCCGGATCTGCGAGCACTGCCTGAACCCGGCCTGCGTCGCGTCCTGCCCGTCGGGGGCGATGTACAAGCGGTCCGAGGACGGCATCGTGCTCGTCGACCAGGACAAGTGCCGCGGCTGGCGGATGTGCGTGTCCGGATGTCCGTACAAGAAGGTGTATTTCAACCACAAGACCGGCAAGGCCGAGAAGTGCACGTTCTGCTATCCGCGCGTCGAGGTGGGCCTGCCGACGGTGTGCGCGGAGACCTGCGTCGGGCGGCTGCGCTACATCGGGCTGATCCTCTACGACGTCGACCGGGTGCTCGAGGCGGCATCGGTGACGGACGACAAGGATCTGTACGAGGCGCAGCTGGACACCCTGCTCGATCCGAACGATCCGCACGTGGTCGCCGCCGCGCACGCCGCAGGCATCCCGGACACCTGGATCGAGGCGGCACAGCGGTCGCCGATCCACGCGCTGATCAAGGAGTTCCGGGTCGCGCTGCCGTTGCATCCGGAGTTCCGGACCATGCCGATGGTCTGGTACGTGCCCCCGCTGTCACCGGTCGTCGACGCCGTCAGCCGCGACGGTCACGACGGCGAGGACCTGGGCAACCTCTTCGGCGCATTGGAATCGCTGCGGATTCCGATCGAGTACCTGGCCGAACTCCTCGCTGCGGGGGACACCGAGGTGGTCGCCGGGGTGCTGCGCAGGCTCGCGGCGATGCGCTCGTACATGCGTGACATCAACCTCGGACGGCTCCCGCAGGAACACATCCCGGCAGCGGTCGGAATGACCGAGGAACAGATGTACGCGATGTACCGGCTGCTCGCACTCGCGAAATACGAAGAGCGGTATGTGATTCCGTCCGCCTATGCCGAGGAGGCGCATGGGCTGGAAGAGACCGTCACGGAATGCGCGCTCGACTTCGAGGGCGGTCCCGGCCTGTACGACCAGGGATCGGGGCCGTTCGGGGAGGCGAGTGGCGGTCCGGTCCCGGTGGCGGTGGAGACGTTCCACGCGCTGCGGCAACGGCAGACCAGCGAGGCGATGGGCGCGAACGCGAGCAACCCGTCGCGGGTGAACCTGCTGAACTGGGACGGCAAGGGTGTGCCGGACGGCATGTTCCCGGGCGAGGGGACCCGGCGGTGAAGGGAACCGTGCGATGAAACTGCTACGCCGCCCGACCTCCTCGGGGAACGCTCGGCTGGTGCAGCGGCACCGGTTGGTGTGGCAGGCGTCGTCGTTGCTGCTGGCCTACCCGGACGACGGCCAGGACGACCGGCTCGCCGCCGTCGACGCGCTGCTCGCCCACCTGCCCGGTGAGCTCGCGGACCCGCTCGCCGCGCTCGCCCGGCACCTGCGGGAGCGGCCCCCGCTCGAGGCGGCCACCGCGTACGTCGACACCTTCGACTTGCGCCGCAGGACCACGTTGTTGCTGACCTACTGGACCGACGGGGACACCCGCAACCGCGGGTCGGCGATCCTGAACTTCGCCCGCGCCTACCGGGAGGCGGGCGCGGAGCCGCCGACCGGGGAGTCCGCCGACCACCTCGCCGTGGTGCTCGAGTTCGCCGCCACCGTCGCCCCCGACATCGGGGGCCGGTTGCTGGCGGCGAATCGGGCCGCGATCGACATGCTGCACCTCGCGCTTCGCGAGTCGGGGTCGCCGTACGCGGACGTGCTCGGCGCGGTCGCCGCGACGCTGCCCCCGGCGACCGAACCGGACCGGAAACGGGCCCGGGACCTGGCGCTGACCGGTCCGCCCGCCGAGGCGGTCGGCCTGCAGCCGTTCACGCTGACCGTGCCGCCGAGGCGACAACCGGGTGATTCGCCGCGATCGGAAGGAGCGCACTGACATGTCCGCCGGGGAGATCTACTGGGACGTCGTCCCGTACGTGACGCTCGCGATCCTGGTCATCGGCACCTGGTGGCGATACCGGTACGACAAGTTCGGCTGGACCACCCGCTCCTCCCAGCTCTACGAGAACCGGCTGCTGCGGATCGCGAGTCCGCTGTTCCACTTCGGCATCCTGGTGGTGATCCTCGGCCACGTCATCGGCCTCGTCATCACCGAGTCCTGGACCGAGGCGATCGGCATCAGTGGGCACATGTACCACTGGGGTGCGGCGATACCCGGCGTCATCGCCGGCCTCGCCACCCTGGTCGGCGTGGCACTGCTGATCTACCGGCGTCGGACGACCGGCCCGGTGTTCACCGCCACCACCCTCAACGACAAGGTCATGTACGCCCTGCTCGTCGCCGCGATCGTCGCCGGGCTCGCGACCACGATGATCGGCGCCTTCGAAGGGAACGAGGCCCACAACTACCGCGAGACCGTCTCGCCGTGGTTCCGGTCGATCTGGATCCTGCAGCCGCGGGGCGACCTGATGGCGGAGGCGCCGCTGTCGTTCCACATCCACGTCACGATCGCGCTGGTCCTGTTCGCGCTGTGGCCGTTCACCCGGCTCGTGCACGCCTTCAGTGCGCCGTTCGCGTACCTGTTCCGGCCGTACATCGTGTATCGCAGCCGCGAGGGCGCACGCCCGGGGGAACTCGTCGGCTCGGAGCCGCACCGGCGCGGCTGGTGACGGCGCCGCCTTCGGACGGATGTGGACGCGGCTGTACTGTTTGGACTTCTACGTCCGGACTTTCTCCCGAGGACCGCTGAACCACTACATGGCCACCACAGCTCGCAGTCGCACCACCACGATCCCGAGGAAACGAACCCGCACGCCGCGGTCCACCGTGCGTCGCACGGTGCTGCCCGGGGGGCTGCGGGTGGTGACCGAACACATGCCCGGCGTGCGCTCGGCGTCCGTCGGCGTCTGGGTGGGGGTGGGTTCGCGCGACGAGCAGGCGTCCGTCGCCGGCGCGGCGCACTTCCTCGAGCACCTGCTGTTCAAGGCAACCCCCACCCGCAGCGCGCTCGACATCGCGCAGGTGGTCGACGGGATCGGTGGGGAGCTGAACGCGTTCACCTCCCGCGAGCACACCTGCTTCTACGCGCACGTCCTCGACGAGGATCTGCCGTTGGCGATCGACATCGTCAGCGACGTGGTGCTGCGCGGGAAGTGCCGGTCCGCGGACGTCGACATCGAGCGCCAGGTGGTGCTCGAGGAGATCGCGATGCGCGACGACGACCCCGAGGACCTGCTCGGCGACGAGTTCCTCACCGCCCTGTTCGGCGATCATCCCGTCGGCCGGCCGGTGATCGGGTCCACCGAGTCGATCGAGGCGATGACGCGCACCCAACTGCACTCGTTCCATGTCCGCCGGTACACGCCGGAGCGGATGGTGGTGGCCGTCGCGGGCAACGTCGATCACGACGAGACCGTCGAGCTGGTGCGCCGGGCGTTCGGCGGCCACCTGACCGACGGCGCCGTTCCCGCCCCACGGCGGGAGGGCAGGCTGCGGCCGCGTTCGGCGCCTGCGCTCAGCGTGCTGCGGCGGGACAGCGAACAGGCCCACCTCTGCGTCGGCGTGCGTGGCCTGGGCCGGCACGAGGGCCACCGGTGGGCGCTGTCGGTGCTCAACACCGCGGTCGGCGGCGGGCTGTCCTCGCGGCTGTTCCAGGAGATCCGGGAGGAACGCGGCCTGGCGTACTCGGTCTACTCGAGCGTCGACACGTTCGCCGACACGGGGGCGTTCTCGGTGTACGCGGGCTGCCAGCCGGAGAACCTCGCGGATGTCACCACCCTGATCCGGGAGGTGCTCGCGCAGGTCGCCTCGAACGGCATCACCGATGCCGAGTGCGCCCGCGCGAAGGGCTCGATCCGCGGGGGAATGGTGCTCGGGCTGGAGGATTCGGGTTCGCGGATGCACCGGATCGGCCGCCAGGAACTGAACTACGGCAGCCACCGCACCATCACCGAGACGTTGCGGCGGATCGACGCCGTCACCACCGAGGAGGTGCGGGAGGTCGCGGCGATGCTGCTGACCCGGCCGTTCGCGGCGTCCGTGGTCGGACCCTACAAGCGGGCGCGGGACCTGCCCGCCGTGGTGCGTGGGATCGTCTGATGCTCGCGAAACTGGGGTCACGCCGGGCGATTCCGTTCTTCGTCGTCCTGGTGATCACCCTGGTCATGTTGTTCTCGCCGGGGTCGACGGTGCCGAGTGGGCCGCCGAACAGCGACAAGGTCACGCACCTGCTGATGTTCCTGGCCCTCGCGGTCGCCGCGCGGTACGCCGGGTTCCGGGCCGGGTGGGTGCTGCTCGGCGGCGCGCTGTACGCCGCGGTGTCGGAGGTGCTGCAGGCGCTGCTGCCGATCCATCGCAGCGGATCGATCTGGGACTGGGTCGCCGATGTCGTCGGCGTCGCGGTGGGCCTGGCACTGGTGTGGTGGGTGGCCCACCGCCGACGGTCCGGGGGTGCCCGATCAGGACGCGAAGAGTCCCAGCAGGCCACCGAGATCGAGTGACCCGAAGTCGGCCGAACCGCCACCGCCGGTGGAGGGATTGCAGCCGGTGACGGTGATCGAGTGCCACTGCCGGTCGCCGATCCACTCGGGGGTCTCGGTCGGGGTCTGCCCGTTGTTCCCGGGCGGGCCGAGCACCATCCGGTAGTCGATCTTGTGCGTGTCGGCGTCCGGGTTCGGCAGCGCCGGGTTCCAGGCGCCGTTGAGGTTCTTCAGGTCCTGGACGTAGGTGGCAAGCACCGGCGCCCGGTCGGAGACCATGGTGCGGTTCTCGACGGTGTTCTCCGGAACCTCGTCGGGCCACGTCGGCGACTCCGCCTTCGAGGCCATGTTCGGCGTGCCGGTCCGCCAGACCGGGAATCCGACGCCGATGTCGCGTCCCTCGGGAACCTCGTCGTCGATGCGCCAGTCGATCGTGTAGGTGGTCACGTTCGTCTGGTTCTCGATGTTGAACTCGGCCTTACAGTTGCCCAGGTCCTTCGCCCAGAACTGCACCGGGCCGGTGCGCTGCCCCTCGTCGGCGGTTTCGGCGACGGCGGGTGCGCTGGAGAACGCGAAGATCGATCCCGCTGCCACGGCCAGGGCCGCGGTCACTCTCACGGATGCATTCATGTGGCGGTTCCTTTCGTCTCGTGGCCGGGCAGCCTAACCACGGGTGGTCGTCGGGAACGCCGGAATGACCGAAGTCGAGTAGCCAGCGAGTAGCGTGCCTCCTCTCGCCCGGGAACGGCGGAGTCAGCGGGCCGCCGGGCGCCCGGGCCGCGGGATCTCCCTGACCTGCGGCGGCAGTCCCCACTGGATCCGGCCGAGACGGCTGACCGGCGCGATCGCCGCGAAGTCGGGCAAGCCGTCCCCGGCGAGCGTCTCGGTGCGCACGGAGATTGCGCGCACCGATCCCATCACCACGAAACTGTCGCCGACCTCGATCACCCGGAAGAGTTCGCATTCGATGGCGATGGGGGACTCCGCCACCCGCGGCGCCGCCACCCGCTCGCTCGGCTCGGCGGTGACCCCGACCGTGTCGAATTCGTCGACCGCGGCGTCGAACATCGCCGAGCTCGCGTTGACCTGCTCGATCAGGTGCGCCGGCGCCAGGTTCACCACGAACTCGCCCGTCGCCTCGATGTTGCGGAGGCTGTCCTTGCGGGTCACCGAGGTGAACTGCACGACAGGCGGATTCGCGCTGGCGACGGTGAAGAAGCTGTAGGGCGCCAGGTTCGGGGTGCCGTCGGCCGCGCGTGTGGAGACCCACGCGACGGGCCGCGGCACCACCGACGCGGTGAGGAGTTGGTACATCCGGTGCGGGGCGGTGGCGGCGGGGTCGAAGAGCGTTCGCACCCCGACATCGTGCCACCGTGCGCGGCCCGTGGGCGGGTCGACGATTCAGCCCCCGCCCGACGTCACATCCCGGGCATCATCGGCATCCCGGGCATCATCGGCATGCCGGGCATCATCGGCATGCCCATGTGATGCATCCACATCATGAACTGATGCCACCAGGACATCATGTCGGAAGGCATTGCGATCACTTCCTCACCTAGGTTCCGCCCGTCCATTGTCCGCCCGACGGGGGCCGGAGTCGATTGCGTAGGCTTGCCTGGACGTGCAAGACGATCGGATGGAGTGAGGGTCAAGTGACGGTGATTCGGGTCGGTGTCCTGGGTGCCAGGGGCAAGGTCGGCCGTACCATCTGCGAGGCCGTCGAGGCGGCTCCCGACCTGGAACTGGTGGCGCAGGTCGACGCGGGCGATCCGATCGAGATGTTCGTCGACACCCGCACCCAGGTGGTCGTCGACTTCACCAACCCCGACGTGGTGATGGGCAACCTGGAGTTCCTCGTCGCGAACCGGATCCACGCCGTCGTCGGCACCACCGGCTTCGACGAGGACCGCCTCGCGCAGGTGCAGCGCTGGCTCACCGAGCAGCCCGAGGTCGGCGTGCTGATCGCTCCGAACTTCGCGATCGGCGCGGTGCTGTCGATGCGGTTCGCACAGCAGGCCGCGCGGTTCTTCGACTCCGTCGAGGTCATCGAACTGCACCATCCGAACAAGCTGGACGCGCCGTCCGGCACCGCCTACCGCACCGCGGCGCTGATCGCCGCAGCCCGCGCCGAGGCCGGGCGGGGACCGAGCCCCGACGCGACCACCACCGAACTCGACGGCGCCCGAGGCGCGGATGTCGACGGGGTCCGGGTGCACTCGGTGCGCCTGGCCGGACTGGTCGCGCACCAGGAGGTGCTGCTCGGCACCCAGGGCGAGACCCTGACGATCCGGCACGACTCCATCGACCGCAACTCGTTCGTGCCGGGTGTGCTGCTCGGTGTCCGCGAGATCGCGGGCCGTCCCGGCCTCACCGTCGGCATCGACCCCCTGCTGGACCTGTGAAGGGCACCTCGACCAAGGTCCTCGTGGCGATCGCGGCGATCGTCGTCGCGCTGGCCTTCTACTTCGTGCTGCTCGGTCAGCGTGGCATCGCCCTGATCCAGGACGGTGGCGCCGTCCCCGTCGTACTCGGCATTGCGGTACTGGTCCTCCCGTTCATCGGCGTCTGGATGGTCTACTCGACGGTGCGTTCCGGCTTCCAGCACCAGCATCTGGTGGCCCGGGCCCGCGACGAGGGCCGCGACCTCGACGTCTCCGATCTGCCGAGGATGCCCTCCGGGCGGATCCAGCGGGACGCCGCGGACGCGCTGTTCGCGCAGGTGCAGACGGAGTGGGAGGCCGACCCCGACAGCTGGCTCACCACCTACCGGCTGGCCCGCGCCTACGACTACGCCGGCGACCGCTCGCGGGCGCGCGAGACGATGCGTCGCGCGGTGGCGCTCGAAGCGGCCGAGCGTGGAGCGAACTAGCGGCGCACCGGGATCGTCCGGGCGGTTGTCCGGGAGTTCGAGCACCAATTCAAGAGATTACGGGGTACCGGAGAAATGCCGCGTCTGCTGATCGTCCACCACACGCCGTCGCCGTTCATGCAGGCGATGTTCGAGGCGGTCGTCTCCGGCGCGACCGCGCCGGAGATCGAGGGCGTGGAGGTCGTCCGGCGGGCAGCGCTCGCGGTGACACCGTCGGACATGCTGGAAGCGGACGGCTACCTCCTCGGATCACCAGCCAACCTCGGCTACATCAGCGGTGCCCTCAAGCACGCGTTCGACATGTGTTACTACCCGATCCTCGACTCCACGCGCGGACGGCCCTTCGGGCTGTACCTCCACGGGAACGAGGGAACGGAGGGCGCCGAACGCGCGGTGGACTCGATCACCACCGGCCTCGGATGGGTGAGGGCGGCTGCGGACGTCGTGGTGTCCGGGAAGCCGAGCAAGGCCGACATCGAGGCGTGCTGGGAGCTGGGGGCGACCGTGGCTGCGGGTCTGATGGGGGAATGAGCGGCGCTACGAGCTCGGTGTCGCCGTCGCGGTCACGCTCGCGGGCTGAATCGGGGGCCTGGCGCGGGCGCTGACCGCCGGACCGGTCCGGGCCCGAGGGCGCCCTTTCGGGGCGGCCGGAGGTCGGGTCGGAGTCCGCGAATCCGGCCATACAGGGCGTGCATGGATGTATGGTCGTGCCCTGGATGTGCCGAGTTCTGGTCTGTACCGCGCGGCGGATGGAGGGGCCCGATGGGCGGAGGCTTCGGTGCGGCCGCACTGCCCGGATCGCCTGCGGACGTGACCACGGACTGGCTTCAGCGCGTACTTTCCGACACCGACGCGCGGGTGGCGGTCGAGGGATTCGACCTCGAACCGGTCGGAACCGGACAGACGGCGGCCACGTACCGACTGACCGTGCGGTACCGACGCGCGTCGGACCTCCCGGACACGTTCGTTCTGAAGCTTCCGTCCCAGGACGACTCGGTGCGTGACCGAGTGGCACTCGGCTACCGGTCGGAGCACGCCTTCTACACCCAGGTCGCGGCGTCGGTCCGGATGCCGGTCCCGCGGTGCTTCTACTGCGAAACAGACGACGGTGGAAGAGATTTCGTACTCCTTCTGGAGGATCTCTCGCCTGCCGTCCAGGGGGACCAACTACGCGGCTGCGGCATGACCGAGGCCCGGCTGGCGGTGACGGCGCTGGCCGGCCTGCACGGCCCGGGGTGGTGCGACCCGCGCTGGACGGACTTCACCGGCACCGTGATGCCGAGGCCGGGTGAGGACACCGCCGCCGGCCTCGGCGAGGTCTGCCGGGTGGCGGCCGACACCACGATCGAGCGCCTCGGTGGACGCCTCGGTGAGGCGGACGTTCGCACCTTGCGTGAATCGGCGGACCTGATCGGCGCCTGGCTGCTGCGCGACGTGGAGCGGTTCGCGATCCTCCACGGCGACTTCAGGCTCGACAACCTGCTCTTCCATCCGGACGGCGAACGGATCGGCGTCGTGGACTGGCAGACCCTCGCCGTCGGCCTGCCTGCCCGCGACCTCGCATACTTCGTGGGGACCAGCTTCGCGCCCAGCACGCGAGCCGACTGCGAGCGCGAGCTCGTGGAGGTGTACCACCGCGCACTCCTCGAACACGGTGTCGAGGGATACGGCCTCGACGAGTGTTGGCGCGATTACCGCGTCGCCGTGCTGCAGATACCGATGATCACCACGCTCGGCTTCGCGTTCTCCGCGGCCACCGACCGTGGTGACGACATGATCGTGACGATGCTGGAGCGGGGCTGCGCGGCGATCCGCGACCTCGGCTCCCTCGACCTGATCCGGGAGCAGGCGTGACGCGGACACTGGACGAACTCGGCTGTTACCTGCTCGGCGGCCAGCCCCGTTCGGCGCGAGAGGTTCTCGACGAGGTGGCGGACGCCGAACGTCTCGGGCTCGGCACGGCCTTCCTTTCCGAGAGGTACAACAAGAAGGAGATCGGTGCCTTCGCCGGGGCCGCGGCCGCGGCCAGCACCAGCGTCCGCCTGTGCACCGCCGCCACCAACCACAACACCCGGCACCCGATGGTGACCGCGGGCATGACGCGGACACTGCGTGACCTCACCGACGGACGTTTCACCCTCGGCATCGGTCGCGGTGTCGCGGTGCTGCAGGGCGCGTACGGAATCCCGCCGATCACCACCGCCCAGATGGCCGACTTCGCGCTCCTGATGCGCAGGCTCTTCCGCGGCGAGACGATCGTCGGTCACGACGGACCGTCCGGCCGCTACCCGGTGCTGTACCTCGACTCCGAACTCGACGAGTACCTCCCACTGGGGATCGTGGCCTTCGGACCCGAGACCCTCAAGCTCGGCGGCAGGCTCTTCGACGACGTGGTCCTGCACACCTACTTCACCGACGAGACCACCAGCCGCTGCGTCGACCTGGTCAAGTCCGCTGCCGAGGAGGCGGGGCGGGACCCCGACAGTGTGAAGGTCTGGGCCTGCCTCGCCACCGTCGGTGATCACATCGCTCCCGTGGACGTACTGCGCAAGACCGTCGGACGGCTGGGCACCTACCTGCAGGGATACGGCCAATTGCTCGTCGACACCAACGGCTGGGATCCGGTCGTGCTGCAAAGGTTCCTGTCCGACCCGGTGATCAGCAGCGTCGGGGGCCTCGACATCGTCGGGACCACCGACCAGCTGGAGCACGCGGCCGGCCTGCTGCCCGACGAGTGGCTGGCCCCCGCGGCCACCGGCACACCCGCGCAGTGTGTCGACGCGATCCGCCATCAGTTCGACCTCGGCTGCGACGGCGTCATCCTGCACGGCTCGACCCCGGCCGAACTGGCCCCGATCGTCGCCGCCTACCGCGGCGCGTGCTGACCCGCGCGGGCCGAGGTGCCCCTGCCCCGGGTGCGGGTCACCGCACCGGGACGGTGTTCGGGTCCGCGGGATCGACGGGGGACGGATCGAACGGCGGCGGGTTGTCGGGGTCGAATCGTCCCGGCAGCGTGGAGCAGGTCGCCCCGGGTTCGGGAAAGGTGTTCGGGTTCAGCCGGAGGGCCGAGACGAACAGGTCGATGCGGCGGTCGTAGGTGTCGCCCAACGCGAGCTGGTGGCCCCACGACTGCAACGAAATCGGTTCCGGCAGTCCGGGATACGGGGACATCAGCAGGTAGCTGTTCCCGTCCACCCGCGCCGCGAGGCGGCTGCGGTCGTCGCCGCGGATCCGGTCCGGGTCGTACGCGATCCACACGGCGCCGTGCTCGAGCGAGTGCACGATGTTCTCGGTCCGCACCGGGGTGTCGTACACGACGCCGTTGCAGGCCGCCCACGTCGCGTCGTGCGGTCCGCCGACCGGCGGCACCATGTCGTAGGCCACGCGCTGCGTCGGACTCACGTGCAGACCGACGGGCGGCTCCACGACGACGATCCCGTCGATGCCGGTCGACGGATCCGGGTTGTCGACGGTCGGGCCGAACGGGTCCGCGGTGGCGGTGCCCTCCACCGACGCCGAGCACCCCAGGGCGGTCAGGGCCAGGACGGCGACGGTGATCGAAATCGCGATGCGCACCCGCGGGATGGTAGCGGCAGGGCGGTGTCGGTGGTCCGTGGCAGGGTGGACGGCATGCTGACGATGACTGCGGCCGCGGCGCGCCGGACCGCGCTGGCCGCGCAGGGCTTCGCCGACCGCAGGCCGGCGGGGACGGCGACGCGTCGGCAGGTGCTGAAGGTCGTCGGGCGGACCGGGCTGTTGCAGCTGGATTCCGTCTCGGTCGCGGTCCGCGCGCACTACATGCCGGTGTTCAGTCGCGTCGGCAGGTACGACCGCGACCTGCTCGACTCGGCGGCCTGGCGGCACACCGTCGCCAAACCCCGTGCGCTCGTGGAGTACTGGGCGCACGAGGCGGCGCTGATCCCGATCGAGGACTGGCCGCTGCTGCGCTGGCGCATGCGGGACTACGCCGCCGGGCGGTGGGCGGGGGAGCGCCGCGTCCTCGAGCGCAACCCCACGCTCGCCAGGGACGTGCTCGACGCGATCGCCGAGGTCGGTGCGGCGACGGCCGGGGACGTCGAAGGGCACCTGCGGATCACGCCGCCCGCGGGCGGCCGGACGTGGTGGGGTCGCAGCGACACCAAGGTCGTCTGCGAACAGCTCTTCGCCGCCGGCGCCCTGTCGGTCGATCGCCGGGTCGCGTTCGCCCGGCACTACGACCTCGCCGATCGGGTGCTGCCCGCCGAGGTCCTCGCCGTCCGCGTCGAGGAATCCGACGCCGTCCGCGAGCTGGTCCGACGCTCGGCGGCGGCGCTCGGGGTCGGCACCGAGGCCGATCTGCGGGACTACTACCGGCTTTCGGCGGCACAGTGCCGCACTGCGGTCGCCGACCTGGTCGACGAGGGCACGCTGATCCCGGTCTCCGTGCGCGGCTGGGACGCGCCCGGCTACCGGCACGCCGACGCCCGCACGCCGCGACGCGCGACCGGCACCGCGCTGCTGAGCCCGTTCGATCCGCTGGTGTTCTGCCGCCCACGCACCGAACGGATCTTCGGGTTCCGGTACCGGATCGAGATCTACACGCCCGCCCACAAACGGGTCCACGGGTACTACGTGTTCCCGTTCCTGTACGGCGGCGAGCTGGTCGCGCGCGTGGACCTCAAGGCCGACCGGGCCGCCGACGCGCTGCGGGTGCCCGGCGCGTTCGTCGAGCCCGGACACCACCCCGGCGAGGTCGCCGACGCGCTCGCGGCCGAACTGCGCGCGATGGCGGACTGGCTCGGCCTGTCCGACGTCGTCGTGGGCGAGCGGGGCGACCTCGCCGCCGCGCTCGCGGCCCGGGTGTGAGCGCGGCCCGGCGTCAGCCCTGGTCGGAGAGCGGTCCGAGCTCGGCGTCGAGCACCCGCTGCACCACCTTCATCGCCGACAGTGCCGCCGGGGCGCCGCAGTAGCCGGACGAATGGATCACGGCCTCGGTGATCTCGGTGCGGGTCAGGCCGTTCGTCAGCGCGCCGCGCACGTGACCCTCGAGTTCCTCGTGCGCCCGCAGCGCGATCAGCATCCCGATGTTCAGCAGGCTGCGATCCCGCCGCTCCAGACCGGGGCGGGTCCACACCCCGCCCCACACCGTGGCGGTGACGTGATGCTGGAGGGCCTCGGAGTCGGTGCCCCGGCTGCGGTCGAGGGCACGGTCGACGAACTCGTCGCTCATCACCGCACGCCGCACCGCCAGTCCCGCGTCGTAGCCGGTGTCGTGCTCGCTCATTTCGGATACCTCCGGGGTCGATCGGATCGTGAGTGCCCCGAGGGGCACATCCGATTCTGCCCGGCGGCTAGAGGTCCAGGCCCGGCGAGGTCGCCAGGGTGATCAGCTGGTCGACCGTCGGGGCGGCGTCGAGGAGGTCGACGCTGAAGGTGACTGTGGTGCCCGACGGGCGGGCCACGGCCACGAACGTCGTGCCGTACTCGTCGGTGACGTGCACCCGGGTGCCGTCCGGGCGGAGGTCGCCCGCCGGGGGTGTGTCGGGTGGCAGTGCCGGTGCGATGGTGACCCGGAGACGCGTGTCGCCGGTGGTGCCAGGCAGCGTCACCTCCGTGCACACCGACGTGCGGGTGGAGTCGGTGAGCTGTAGCGATCCGAGGGGACGGTCCGGGGGCGAAGGCATCGGGCCGAGGGCGGCCCAGGCGGTGTCGAGCGCGACGCCGAGCCGGTCCACGTCGGCGCGGGTCAGCGGACGGCCCTGGCGATTCTGTCCCGTGCCGCAGCCCATCCGCGCCGCGGCGGTGCCGGCGGGAACCGGTGTGGTGGTGCGCAATCCGGGGTCGGCGGCGATCGAGGCCAGCTCGTCGACGGTCAGGGGCAGGGCGCCGCTGTGCGCGTCGCCGTCCTCGTCGTCGACCGTGACGATGACGCGTGAGCCGTCCGGCGGGTAGGCCGTCGCGACGGCGGCCAGGGTGCGCACACCGCGGAGCTCGGACCAGGTGTCCCGGACGTCGACGACGGTGCCGTCGGGGAGGAGACGCCGCTCGTCCAGCTCACCCGCCACGCACGGCGGTGGCGGACGGTCCCAGGTCCGGACCGCGGCGTACAGGGTCCCGGTGTGGCCGCCCCGGACCACGATTCCCCTGGCGTCGCTCTTGCCGGTCACGTCGTCGGGGTCGACGTGGTCGGGGAGGGTGTCGGTGTTGATCCGAAAGATCGGCTGGAACAGCAACATTCGAGATGGTGCGTCGAACAGTACCTCGACGTCCGTCGGGAGGGTGCCGAGGAGTGCCTCGGTCATCGCCGTCGCCTTGGCCGCGGTGAGCCAGGTGAAGTCCGGGTCGTCGTAGCCGTACGACGCGCCGTACATGCGCCAGCTCGCCGCGGTCACGGGTGGCGGCGAGGGTAGCACCTCGTCGCAGCCCGGGATGTCGACCGGATACGCGACAGGTTCGGTGACGTACTCCGGTGCCGTCGAGTCGGTGCTGTCGTGGGGCAGTGCCCATGCGGCGCCGATCCCCAGCGCGACGATCGCACCGACGACGGCGGTGTCGCGCCACGACCACCGGGCCCGACGTGTGTCAGGCCCGGTGGTCTGCTTCGGTGCGCTCACCGCCGCGGCGTCGGTCCCCGGCCCGGGTCAGCCCTCGAGGAACTTGGTCAGGCCCTTGGAGGCGGTGTCCAGCGCCATCTTCTGGGCCTTCTTCACCAGGAAGCCGGGCACCGGAATCCTCGGATCGACGGTCAGAGAGAACTGAACGTGGGTGCCGCCGTTGCCGTTCGAGGTCAGGACGTAGCTGCCGTCCTGCTGCTTCTGCTGGGTGCCCGACACCAGTGTCCACGCCAACTTCTCGTCGCCCTCGAAGGTGTAGTCGACGACCTGCTCGTCGGTGATGCCGACCACCGAAACGGTCATCCGCACCCGGTTCGGCCGACCGTCGGGGTGGGTGCTCTCGACGGTCACCGACTTGTGCGCCGACGACCACTCGGGCAGCCGCTCGACCGCGACGAGCGCCGCCATCACCGTCGACGGATCGGCATCGACTTCGAACTCCTTGGACCCGGACACTGCCATGACCCACCCCTTCGCGCTTGCTGTGACAACCTGAGTCGTCAGTAGATCACTACCGGAGAAGATCACCACCGGGCGACACAACCTTACCGGTGGGTCAGTTACAGGCCGAACCTCGTGTTCTCCCGGCTGCGGCGCATCTGATCGCTCAGTGCCCCCTGTACGGCCTGCGCCACCCACGAGTTCAGTGACACCCCGTTCTGTGCGGCGGCCTCCTCGGCGCGCGCCTTCACCTGCTCGACCAGTCGCAGTGTCACCCGGGAGATGTCGCCGCCGAGGTCGTCGAAGTCCGACGACCGCGGCGGCGTCCCGGTCTCCGTCCGGGGCGCCTGCCCCGACTCCGTGGCCCGGTCGGTCTCGTCGGCTCGGTTGGTCTCCGTGGCCCGCTCGGCGCCGGTGACCTCGACGCTCGCCTCGGTGCCGGTCAGGCGCACGTGCACGGCACGGTCGCCGAGCGCGGTCGAGACCTCGGTGGCGAGGTCGGACAGCGCGCTGATCAGCATGAGGCGGGCCGAGTTCTCCGCGGCGTCGGCGAGGGCCTCCGCGATGCGTCGGGTGTTCTCGTCGCCGAGGGCCGCGACTGCGGTCAGGTCGCGACGCAGGGTCTGGGTGTAGTTCGACAGCTCCATGGCACCATGATGACGCCACGTGTGACGTCAGTCAAGGGGATGTGGTGTCGGATGTGGCGTCACGGTGGCGTCAGGAGAGGAGTTTCGCCTTCAGCGCGGCGATATCGGCATCCGTCAGACCGAGTCCCTGGCGCACGTAGGCGTCGAAGCTGCCATAGCGCTCCTCCGCGGTCGCGAACGAGGTGTCCAGCCAGCTCTGCTGCACGCCGTCGATCGACCCCGTGCTACCGGTGCCGTCCGTGCCGCGGTAGACGTTCGACAGCATGAAGTCCTCGTTCACGGTCGCCCGGTCGACGCCGAGGATGGTCAGCAGCACCGCCGTGGTCCATCCGGTCCGGTCCTTGCCCGCACTGCAGTGGTAGAGCACCGCGCCGTCGGTGTCGCGAATGTCGCGCAGCACCGCACCGAACGCCTCGTTCGCGCCGGGTCCGTCGATGAACGCGACATACGCCGACTTCAGGTCCACCAGTGTGGTGATCGGCGAACCGCCGAGCACGTCGTACCAGTTCGCGGTCGCGCCGGCCGGTACCTTGTCCGGCTGGATGGTCCGCTCGTACACGGTGCGGAGGTCGTCGACGACCTTCACGTTCAGGGACTGCAGCTTCGTCAGGTCCGCCGCGCTCAGGCTGCTCAGGGCGTCGGTGCGGTAGACGAGGCCGGTCTTGACGGTCTTGCCGTCCGTCGTCGTGTAGCCGCCGACGTCGCGGGCGTTCTTCGCGCCGTCGAGGTGCAGCGAGCGGTCGAAGTCGACATGGTCGGCGATGGAAACCGGTGCGGCGATCGCCGCCGACGAGCCGCCGCCGACGAACAGGGCGGTGGCTGCGGCGAAGGCGGCAGTGGCGCGAATCAGACGATTGGTGGTCACGCGGGGCTCCCTCGGATCGAATCGATTGGACGCTCGTCTGGATGTCTACACCCGCGACGCCACCGGGAGTTGAGGATTGGGCGTTCATCGGTGAACGATTCGAGATTCCTCGGGACGCGCGATCGCGGGGAGTGGGCCGCGTGCCTTCGGGATTCGCCTCGGAAGCCGGGACGGCGCCCGGAAGGCGGTGCATACTCCGTGTGCCGTTCGATCAGGGCGGGACACGTCGATTCGAGGAGAGATATGCAGAACAGCGATATCAGCACGGTGGTCGACCAAATCTGGTGGATGCGGGCTCTCCTTCTGCTCGGGCCGTACGTCGGATCGGACGTATAGACACGCCTACCGTCGTCGTTGGATCGCCCGATGGTCCCGCGCCCGCCGAAGGCGGGCGCGGGACAGGGAGCCGGATCTGCGGCGAGGGGCGGGGCCGGGACCGCCTATCGTGCAGGTGGCAGACGGGTCTGCGGAAGGTGGGAGTGCAGTGCGGCAAGCGGTGTCCCTGAAGGTGCAGCTCATCGCGAAGACGGAGTTCTTCGCGCCCGACGACGTGCCGTGGGAGACGGACGCGGACGGCGGCGAGGCTCTCGTCGAGTTCGCCGGGCGCGCCTGTTACCAGAGCTGGAACAAGCCCAACCCGCGGACCGCCACCAACGCCGGCTACCTGCGGCACCTGCTCGAGGTCGGGCACGAGTCGGTCCTCGAACACGGCAGCGTCAGCTTCTACATCACCGGCATCTCGCGGTCCTGCACCCACGAACTGATCCGGCACCGGCACCTGTCCTACTCCCAGCTGTCGCAGCGGTCGGTGTCCGAGCGGGACGCCAAGGTCGTCGTGCCGCCCGCCATCGCAGGCGATCCCGAACTCGAGGCCCTGTTCGAGGCCGCGACAGAGGCCAGTCGCGCCGCCTACGGTGAACTCCTCGAGGCGCTCGACGGCAAACTCGCGCACGTGCCCAACGGCTCACTGCGCGGACGGCAGGCCCGGCAGGCGGCCCGCTCGGTGCTGCCCAATGCCACCGAGACCCGGCTGGTGGTGACCGGCAACTACCGGGCGTGGCGGCACTTCATCGCGATGCGTGCCACCGAGCACGCGGACGTCGAGATCCGGAAGGTCGCGGTCGAGTGCCTGCGTCAGCTGTCTGCGGTGGCACCAAACGTGTTCGGCGACTTCGGTATTGCGGAACTTTCCGACGGCACCGAGGTGGCGGTCGGCGAGTTCGGCACCGGCGCCTGACGGGGTGCCGCGGGTCGGGTCCGCACGGTGTGCGGAGTGGGCGGCGTCACCGGGTAACCTTGACAACCATGACCCATGCTGAATCCGCACCAGTCGAGCGCCCGTTCGGCACCGTCCTGACCGCGATGGTGACCCCGTTCACAGCCGACGGGAAGCTGGACGTGGATGCGGGTGTGCGGCTGGCCACCCATCTCGTCGACGGCGGATGCGACGGCCTGGTTCTCGCGGGCACCACCGGCGAATCGCCGACCACCACCGAGTCCGAGAAGCTCGAACTGATGCGCGCGGTGATCGACGCCGTGGGCCACCGCGCGAAGATCGTCGCCGGCGCGGGCAGCAACGACACCGCGCACAGTGTCGAACTCGCCCGCGACGCCGCGAAGGCCGGCGCGCACGGCCTGCTCGTCGTCACCCCCTACTACTCGAAGCCGCCGCAGTCCGGGTTGCTCGCCCACTTCACCGCCGTCGCCGACGCCACCGATCTGCCGGTGATGCTCTACGACATTCCGCCGCGCTCGGTGGTGCCGATCGCCACCGAGACGATCTACCGGCTCGCCGAGCATCCCCGGATCAAGGCGGTCAAGGACGCCAAGGGTGATCTCGCCGCCGGGGCCGAACTGATCGCCAACACCGACCTCGAGTTCTACTCGGGCGACGACCCGCTCAACCTGCCGTGGTTGTCGGTCGGTGCCGTCGGATTCGTCAGCGTCATCGGGCATCTCGTGCCCGGACGGCTGCGCGAGCTGCTCGCCGCGTACCAGGCGGGTGACATCGTGCGAGCCCGCGAGATCAACGCCGGCCTGCTCCCCGTTATCCGGTCGGTCGGCCGACTCGGTGGCGTCAGCGCCTCGAAGGCGGGCCTGCGCCTGCAGGGCATCGAGGTCGGTGATCCGCGCCTGCCGCAGGTGCCGCCGACACCCGATCAGGTCGAGGTGCTGGCCGCCGACCTCCGTGCCGCTGGGGCGCTGTCGTGACCCGCCCGGTGCGCCGTCGCAGCGCACGTCGTCAGGCCGGTCCGCCGAGCACTCCGCCCGTCGCGCCCGAAACACAGCCCGTGAGCGCCGCTCCGGAGACGGAAGCCCCCGCGGCGGCCGAGAAGGCCGCGCCCGCGAAGGCGAAGAAGGCCGCGGCGAAGAAGACCGCGCCGGCCAAGGCCGAGGCCGCGCCCCGGGAGAAGGCGGGCCAGGAGAAGGCGGGCCAGGAGAAGGCGGCCCAGGAAAAGGCCCCGCGCCGGCGCCGGTCGCAGGGTGGTGGCAAGGCGCCGCGGCAGCCGAAGGGCCGCCCCGACGGCATCGTCGGTGTCGACCCGACCGAACGGCTCGGCCTGCCCCCCAAGGCGCCCCACAACGGGCTCCGGGTCGTCGCGCTCGGCGGTATCGGCGAGATCGGTCGCAACATGACCGTCTTCGAGCACCAGGGCAAGCTGCTCATCGTGGACTGCGGTGTGCTGTTCCCGGAGGACCAGCAGCCGGGCGTCGACCTGATCCTGCCGGACTTCGCGCACATCGAGGACCGGATGGACGACGTCGAGGCCGTCGTCCTCACCCACGGTCACGAGGACCACATCGGTGCGGTGCCGTTCCTGCTCCGCCTGCGGCCGGACGTGCCGGTGATCGGCTCCAAGTTCACCCTCGCCTTGGTCGCGGCGAAGTGCCGCGAACACCGCCAGCGGCCGAACCTCGTCGAGGTCGTCGAGGGTCAGATGACCACGCACGGGCCGTTCGAGTGCGAGTACTTCGCCGTCAACCACTCGATCCCCGACGCGATCGCGGTCGCGATCAAGACCTCCGCCGGCGTCGCGCTGCACACCGGTGACATCAAGCTCGACCAGCTGCCGCTCGACGGCAGGCTCACCGACCTCGCCGGGTTCTCCCGGCTCGGGGACGAGGGCGTCGACCTGTTCCTGGTGGACTCGACCAACGCCGAGGTGCCCGGATTCGTCACCCCCGAACGTGAGATCGGTGGGGTCCTCGACGGAGTCATCGGCAAGGCCAAGCAGCGGGTCATCGTCGCCTCGTTCGCGAGCCACGTGCACCGGATCCAGCAGGTCGTCGACGTTGCGGTCCGCTACAACCGCCGGATCGCGTTCGTCGGACGCTCGATGGTCCGCAACATGCAGATCGCGCAGGATCTCGGCTACCTGTCGGTGCCGGACGGCGTGGTCGTCGACATCGACACCGCCGCCAACCTGCCCGACGACCGGCTCGTCCTGATCTCCACCGGCTCGCAGGGCGAACCGCTGTCCGCGCTGTCGCGGATGGCGCGCGGCGAGCACCGGCAGATCAACATCCGCGCCAACGACCTCGTGGTGCTGGCGTCGTCGCTCATTCCGGGCAACGAGAACTCGGTGTTCGCGGTCGTCAACGGGCTCGCCAAGCGCGGCGCGACCGTCGTCACCCAGCAGAACGCCAAGGTCCACGTCTCCGGGCACGCGTCCGCAGGCGAGCTGCTGTACCTGTACAACGCGGTCCGGCCGACCAACGCCATGCCGGTGCACGGCGAGTGGCGGCACCTGCGCGCCAACGCCGCCCTGGCCGCTGCGACCGGCGTGCCGGAGGACCGGATCGTGCTCGCCGAGGACGGCGTCGTCGTCGACATGGTCGACGGGCTCGCCGAGATCGTCGGTCGCGTCCCGGTCGGGCACGTGTACGTCGACGGCAACTCGGTCGGCGATGTCGGCGACTCCACGCTGTCGGACCGGCTGATCCTCGGCGAGGGCGGCTTCATCTCGATCTCCCTCGCCGTCGACGAGCACACCGGCAAGGCCGTGAGCACCCCGCAGGTGTCCGGTCGCGGATTCTCCGACGACCCGGCCGCACTCAAGGAGGCGGCGGTACTCGTCGAATCCGAACTGGCCCGCCTCGCGGGGGAGGGCATCACCGACACCCACCGGATCGCGCAGGCCGTGCGCCGGGTCGTCGGCCGCTGGGTCGCAGACAAGTACCGGCGTCGTCCGATGATCGTTCCGACCGTCATCGGCGTGTAGGAGCCTTCACCGCGTTCGGCCCCCGGTTTCGCCGGGGGCCGAACGTGTTTCGCGTGACCGGCGCCGTCAGGCGAGCAGCCGCCACAGTCCGATCAGGCCGAGCGTCACAATCGCGGCACGCAGTGCGTTGGGGGGCAGTCGCCGGCCGTAGCGGGCGCCGACGGACCCGCCGACCAGCGATCCCGCCGCGATCAGGCCGGCCGCGGCCCAGTCGATCCGGTCGAACGCGACCAGCGTGTACGTCGTCGCCGCGACGACATTCACCAGCAGCGCCAGCAGGTTCTTCGCCGCGTTCATCCGCTGCATCGACTCGGGCAGCAGCGCACCCATCACCCCGATCAGCAGGATGCCCTGCGCCGCGGTGAAGTAGCCGCCGTACACGCCGACCGCGAACGTGCCCGCGGTGAGCGCGATCATGCGGCCGGTGCCCACGTGGTCGGCGGTGCGGCCCGCCGCCTCCGCCCGGGAACGCGCCCACGCCTGGATCCGCGGCCCCGTCACCACCAGGATCAGCGCCCCGATCAGCAGGATCGGCACGATCGTCACGAACGCCTCGTCCGGCAGTCGCAGCAGCAACCACGAACCGAGCAGTGCACCGAGCAGCGAGGCCGGGATCTGCCAGCGCAGCCGATCCCACTGGCCGCCCAGTTCCCGCCGGTAGCCCCAGGTTCCGGAGACACCGCCCGCCACGAGTCCGACCGCGTTCGACATCGTTGCGACCACCGGGGGATAGCCGAACGCCACGAGCGTCGGGAATGTGACCAGCGTCCCGGATCCGACGATCGCATTGATGCCGCCGGCACAGAACCCGGCCAGCGCGATGACGATCATTTCGGCGGCGGACATTCTCGGCACGCTATCGGCGCCGACTTCCTCGCCGACGCGCGGGGAGCGGTAGCGTGCGCGGCATGAGCCTCGCCCGTGACGAACGCCACGCCCTGGTGGAGACGATGACCGCGGTCGGACCCGACGCCCCGACCCTGTGCGGGGACTGGACCACCCGCGACCTCGCCGCGCATCTGGTGCTCCGGGAACGGCGCCTCGACGCGTCCCCCGGGATCATGATCGCGCCCCTGGCCGGATACACCGCGAAGGTGCAGGCCGAACTCGCGCGGCGCCCGTACCCCGAGCTGCTCGAGCTGGTGCGCACGGGTCCACCGGTCTGGTCGCCGTTGTGGCTCGTCGACGCCCAGGCGAACCTGGGGGAGATGTTCGTGCACCACGAGGACGTCCGGCGGGCCGGCGGCGACTGGGAGCCTCGTGACCTGGGGGCGGACTGGGACGCCGCACTGTGGGCGCTCGCGAGGCGGATGGGCAGGATGGCGTTCCGGAAGGCTCCCTGCACCGTCGTCATCGACGCCGGGCAGGGGCGCCGGGTGGTCCCGCGGAAGGCCGCCGGCGCGGACGCGGTGACCCTGACCGGCACTCCCGCCGAGCTGGCGCTGTACGCGTTCGGGCGGGACGCGGTCCGAGTCGCGTTCGACGGCCCGGACCAGGCGGTCGCCGCGGTCCGGGCGATGCCGCGGGGCGTCTGACACCCCTGTTGCGGGTGTTGCGGATGGTCCCGATGGGGCCGAAGCGACTAGCCTGACCATCATGGCTGGTAAGTCCGGAACCCGATCCACCACGAGCACCCCGCGGTCGACCGCGCGCGGTGGGTCGTCCGGTGGCTCGTCCTCCCCGGGCTCGAAGGGCGGGGCCGCGAAGGGCGGGGCGTCGAAGAGCGGGGGCGCCAAGCCGCGCAGTCGAACCACCAAGACCGTCAGCACCCCGCGCAAGGCCACCGCACCCCGGCCCGCGAACCGTCGTCCCGCCGCCCGCAAGTCCGGCGGCGCGTTGCAGACCGTCGGCGCCGGTCTCGGTCGCGGCTGGACGCTGATGGCCCGCGGAGTCGGGGCCACCACCCGAACCGTGGGCCGTGCCGCGGACATCGAGCACGGGCACCGCCGCGACGGGATCGCGCTCGGCCTGATCGCGGTCAGTGCCGTGATCGCCGCCGCGATGTGGTTCTCGGCCGGCGGACCCGTCGGCGGCTGGATCGAGACCGGGATCCGCGCGCTGTTCGGCGGCGGCGCCGCGATGCTGCCGGTGATCGGTGTCGTGGTCGCGGTGATCCTGATGCGGACCGAGCCGAATCCGGAAATCCGCCCACGCCTGGTGCTCGGCTCCCTGCTCATCGCGGTACCCGCGCTCGGCGTGTACCACGTGATCAGCGGCGAACCCCGCGACGCAGACGGTCGGGCAAACGGCGCCGGCATGATCGGTTACATCGCGGGCGGGCCGCTCACCGACGGAGTGACTTTCTGGCTGTCGGTGCCGTTGCTGCTGCTCGCGATGGGTTTCGGTGTGCTGCTGCTGACCGGGACCACCGTCCGCGAGGTGCCCGGTCGGCTGCGCTCACTGGTCGGCGCGTCACGGCACGACGACGATTACGAACCGTACGACGGCGAAGGGGACGCCTACGACGACGAGGCCGTGTCGGAGTACGGCGACCACGAACCCGACTACCTCAAGGGGCTGCGCAACCTGCGCCCCACGCGCCGCCGCAACGAGGCCGACTACGACCCGTCCCTGTTCGACGCGGACGGCTACCCGGTCGACGACGGCCGGCCCGCCGGTGGGGACAGCGGCCGGCCCGCCGGGGTCAACGCGTCCGGGTACGCCCGCTTCGACGACCATCCGGTCGCCACCGATCCGGCCACGAACTACCCGCTCGACGAGGGATACGCGCCGACGGAAGTGCTCGTCCGCGATCCGGACCTCGAGGCCGCCGCGACGGCGGCCACGGCCCCGCCCAAACCCAAGCCGAAGGCGAAGCCGCAGGTCAAGCCCGTACCGCCGGCGCCGAAGCCCGACGACGAACCGGAGATGCTGATCCCGGAACGGGTGATCGAGGGCGACTACACCCTGCCCCCGGCGAACCTGCTGATCGAGGGCGATCCGCCGAAGACCGGCAGTTCCGCGAACCAGGCGATGATCGACGCCATCACCGAGGTGCTCGAGCAGTTCAAGATCGACGCCGCGGTCACCGGCTACACCAGAGGCCCGACCGTCACCCGCTACGAGGTCGAACTCGGCCCCGGCGTGAAGGTCGAGAAGATCACCGCGCTCGCCCGGAACATCGCGTACGCCGTCGCCACCGACAATGTGCGGCTGCTGGCACCGATCCCCGGCAAGTCCGCGGTCGGTATCGAGGTGCCCAACACCGATCGGGAGATGGTCCGACTCGCCGACGTGCTCGCCGCGCCGAGCACCCGCAAGGATCATCACCCGCTGGTCATCGGCCTCGGCAAGGACATCGAGGGCGACTTCGTCAGCGCAAACCTCGCGAAGATGCCGCACCTGCTGGTCGCCGGCTCCACCGGCTCCGGTAAGTCCAGCTTCGTCAACTCGATGCTGGTGTCGCTGTTGCAGCGGGCGACGCCGGACGAGGTCCGGATGATCCTGATCGACCCGAAGATGGTCGAGTTGACGCCCTACGAGGGCATCCCGCACCTGATCACTCCCATCATCACCCAGCCGAAGAAGGCGGCCGCCGCGCTCGCCTGGCTCGTCGAGGAGATGGAACAGCGGTACCAGGACATGCAGGCCAACAAGGTCCGGCACATCGACGACTTCAACAAGAAGGTCAGGTCCGGGGAGATCACCGCGCCGCTGGGCAGTGAGCGGGTGTACCGGCCGTACCCGTACATCCTCGCGATCGTCGACGAGCTCGCCGACCTGATGATGACCGCGCCGCGCGACGTCGAGGAGGCGATCGTCCGGATCACCCAGAAGGCCCGCGCCGCCGGCATCCACCTGGTGCTGGCCACCCAGCGCCCGTCGGTCGACGTCGTCACCGGTCTGATCAAGACGAACGTGCCGTCCCGGCTCGCGTTCGCGACCTCCTCGCTGACCGACTCTCGGGTCATCCTCGATCAGCCGGGCGCCGAGAAGCTGATCGGCATGGGTGACGGGCTGTTCCTGCCGATGGGTGCGGGCAAGCCGACCCGTATGCAGGGCGCGTTCATCACCGACGAGGAGATCGCGGCCGTCGTCGACTTCACCAAGAACCAGGCCGAACCCGAGTACACCGAGGGCGTCACCACGGCCAAGGCCGCGGAGAAGAAGGAAGTCGACCCCGACATCGGCGACGACATGGACGTCCTGCTCCAGGCCGTCGAACTGGTGGTCACCAGTCAGTTCGGGTCCACCTCGATGCTGCAGCGAAAGCTGCGCGTCGGGTTCGCGAAGGCCGGACGACTGATGGACCTGATGGAGACCCGCGGCGTCGTCGGCCCCAGCGAGGGATCGAAGGCGCGCGAGGTGCTGATCAAGCCGGACGAGCTGGACGGGCTGCTGTGGTCGATCCGGGGTGGGGACCCGGACGAATCCGCATCCGACGACTGACCTGGTCGTTGGTGGTGAGGCATGGTCGTTGTGATTGAATGGGGAGGCTTTGGAGGGGAGTATCCCCGTGATCCGTGGCAACCTCGTCAACACGAACGGCGCCGTCGCCGCTCCGGGGTTGTCGGTCGGACGTTCCGGCGGCGCGCGGCGCGTGTCCACCGGGTGACGGACGGCGGGAGAGACCTCCGGTGTCTTCACCGACCCCGGAGGTTTGCGCGTGCACATCACACCACTGGTCTGGATCATCACCTGCTTGGTGATTCTGGGCCTGTTCGTCTTCGACTTCTTCGCCCACGTGCGGACACCGCACGCACCCACCCTGCGTGAATCCGGCTTCTGGTCGGCCGTCTACATCGGCATCGCGATCCTGTTCGGGCTGTTCGTCATGTGGCAGTGGGGAACCGGCGCAGGCGGCGAGTACTTCGCCGGGTACATCACCGAGAAGGCGCTCTCGGTGGACAACCTGTTCGTCTTCGTGATCATCATGTCGAGCTTCGCGGTGCCCCGTGAGTACCAGCAGAAGGTGCTGTTGTGGGGCATCGTGATGGCCCTGGTCCTGCGCGGCGCCTTCATCGCGGTCGGCGCCGCGGCGATCAACGCCTACAGCTGGGTCTTCTACCTGTTCGGCTTCTTCCTCGTGTACACCGCGATCAAGCTGGTCAAGGACCACGGGAACGAGGCCGAGGCCGAGGAGGAGCGGGAGAATCGGATCGTCGGGCTGGTGCGGAAGGTCGTGCCGACCACCGAGGAGTACGACGGCGACAAGCTGGTCACCAAGATCGACGGCAAGCGATTCGTCACTCCGCTCCTGCTCGCCCTGGTCGCCATCGGCTTCACGGACATCCTGTTCGCGCTCGATTCGATCCCGGCCATCTACGGACTCACCAAGGAGCCGTACATCGTCTTCACCGCCAACGCATTCGCGCTGATGGGCCTGCGGCAGCTGTTCTTCCTCATCGGCGGCCTGCTCGAACGGCTGGTGTACCTGTCCTACGGCCTGTCGATCATTCTCGCGTTCATCGGTGTGAAGCTGGTGCTGCACGCGCTGCACGAGAACACCTTGCCGTTCATCAACGGTGGCGAGCACGTCAGCGTGCCCGAGGTCAGCATCGCGTTCTCACTGATCTTCATCGTCGGTGTTCTGATCGTCACCACCGTGGCCAGCCTGCTCAAGACCCGTGGCGACCAGGCCGAGAAGGCCTCCGCCTGATCGCTCGACGCCCTTCGGCGGCGCGCTACACCGGTGGGGTGAAGGTCCCCATGACGGGCTTCCACTCGGTGTAGCGCGCGTCGATGACGATGCCGGCGTGGGTGAACGGGTCGTCGGAGAGCAGTTTCTCGGCCGCCTTCACATCCGGGACCTCCAGCAGCAGCAGAGCGCCGCTGTCGTCCAGGTAGGGCCCGGCCGTGAGGACGTGACCCTGTTTGACCAGCTCGGCCAGCCATACGAGGTGGGCGGGGCGGTGTATGTCACGGTCGGGTACCGAGCCGTCGCGGTAGACGTACTCGACGGCGATGTATGGCATCGGGACTCGCTTCCTACTACGACCGACACGAGAACGCCCGGGACATCTCCACCCCGCCCGGCTCCGTCGGATACCGCGGTCTGCAAACACAGAACGATCGGTACGGAATTTCCGGCCGAACGCGGGTGTGCTGAGAGTATTCCGTCAGACGCTTCGGCGTCGAGAAATACGCGGACCGTTCCAACTTTGCTACCGAAGAGTCACCTGGCGGTGAATGCGCCCATCACGGGGGTCCACTCGGTGAACCGGGCGGCCTCGACGAGACCGGCCCGGCCGAACGGGTCGTTCTCGAACAGGGTGCGGGCGGCTTCCACGTCGGCGGCGGACACGAGGATCAACGCGCCGGTACCGTCGGCGTAGGGCCCGGTGCTCAGGACCGTGCCCGACTCCACCAGACCGGCCAGCCAGCCCCGATGATCGGGACGGAGTGCGTCCCGCGCTGCGGCAGTGGAAGCACTGTAGGTGTATTCGACGGCGATGACGGGCACGAAGGGCTCGCTTTCTCTCGGGGCGGTGAACGGCGCGGTGGGAAGGAAATCAGAGGGTCAGCAACATGCGGGTGTTGCCGAGTGTGTTCGGTTTGACATAGCTCAGGTCGAGGAACTCGGCGACACCGGTGTCGTAGGACCGGCACATCTCGGCGTACACCTCGGCGGTGACGGGCGTGCCCTCGATCTCGACGAACCCGTGCCGGCCGAAGAAGGAGACCTCGAACGTGAGGACAAAGACCCGCTCGAGTTCCAGTTCGCGCGCCATCTCGACCAGACGGGCGACGACCAGGTGGCCGACACCGCGGCCCTTGACCTTCGGATCCACTGCCACCGTGCGGATCTCGCCCAGGTCGGCCCACAGCACGTGCAGCGCGCCGCAACCCACGATCTCACCGTCGAGCTCGGCGACCCAGAACTCCTGGACCGCCTCGTACAGCGTCACGAGGTTCTTCTCCAGCAGGATGCGGCCGGCGTAGACGTCGATCAGGCGCTTGATGTCCGGGATGTCGGAAGTGCGCGCGCGACGTACCGCCGGCGTGCCCGGTACGAATTTGCTGGGGCCTGAAGTCATGGGGTGCACAGTAGTCGGGGCATGAAACGATATTCTGAGCCATGTGCCGTCCCGCCTTGCCTCCGCCCGCCTCGATGACGCCTCGGGCATGCGCCTTCGACGCGACCCTCGGGGGGTGGGGAGATGACCGCGCAGCAATGGGAGTCGAACGGCGCTTCGATGCCGTCGACTGACCTCCCCGAGACCGTCGCCGGTCGCCCGGTGCCGCTGCTGAACATCGCGAATGTGCTGACGGTGCTGCGTATCGTGCTCGTTCCGGTGTTTCTGGTGGTGTTGTTCGTCGGCGACGGGCACGAGACCGCGTGGCGGATCGCGGCGACGGTCGTGTTCGCGGTCGCGGCGATCACCGACCGGATCGACGGTCAGCTGGCCCGCAAGTACGGCCTGGTGACCGATTTCGGCAAGCTCGCCGACCCGATCGCGGACAAGGCGCTGATCGGTGCGGCCCTCGTCGGCCTTTCGATACTCGGCGATCTGAGCTGGTGGGTAACTGGGATCATCGCCGCGAGAGAGATCGGCATCACCGTTCTCCGATTCGCGGTGCTGCGGCACGGTGTGATCCCCGCCAGCCGAGGCGGCAAGCTCAAGACTCTGGTACAGGCCCTGGCGATCGGGATGTACCTGCTCCCGCTGTCCGGTGCCTGGGCGAGCGCCGCGGCCGTCGTGATGGGATTGGCGGTGGCCCTGACCGTCGTCACCGGACTCGACTACGTCGTGCAGTCGATTCGGTTGCGCGCAGGGGTGCACTCGCACCATCCCGCGCAGTGACCGATCCGCTGACCACGGGCACCGACGCCCCGGCACTGGTGGCGGAGCTGACCGGTCGACGGCAGACGGTCGCCACCGCCGAATCGCTCACCGCCGGACTGCTCGCCGCGACCATCGCCGGGGTACCCGGTGCCAGCGTCGTGCTGCGTGGGGGCTTGATCGTGTATGCCACCGAACTCAAGGCGGACCTGGCCGGCGTGTCCCCGGCGACGCTCGCGTCGGACGGCCCCGTCGCCGCGAGCACGGCCGCCGAACTGGCCACGGGTGCCGCGGCCCGGTGCGGCGCCGACTGGGGTGTGGGGCTGACCGGGGTGGCGGGACCGGATCCGCAGGACGGCAAGCCGGTCGGGACGGTGTTCGTCGGCGTCGCGGGCCCGGACGGGGTCCGGGTTCGGCAACTGACGTTGCCGGGAAATCGCTGGGATATCCGGCGCGGGGCGGTGATCGAGGCCCTGTCCGACGTCCTCGGTCGCGTGCGCTCGGGGTCGGCGGGATAGGGTCGGGAACCAACTCGACACGACGACACGTTGAATCAACAGGACTCGTCGTATCAACCGTCGGGTGCAGACGAAGGAGGTGCCAGATGACCGTGTTGTTGCGAGAAGCGCTCGGGGACAGTCTTCGGCGCACGAGGGTGGCCCAGAGCCGCACCCTGCGCGAGGTGTCAAGCTCGGCGCGGGTCAGCCTGGGTTACCTCTCCGAGGTGGAACGGGGCCGCAAGGAGGCGTCGAGCGAGCTGCTCGCGGCCATCTGTGACGCGCTCGACGTTCCGCTGGCAGAGGTGCTCCACGAAGTGAGCGAGACACTGTCGGACGCCGTGATGGATCGCACACGGACCGCCTCGCCCGAGGTGGAACAGTCCCCGGCGGTTCGAGAGGCGGTGCCGTCTGCAGCCCCGCGCATCGACGAGGACACCCGAATGGTGATTCCGGCGCCGTCGGCCACGGCCTTGGCCGCGGCCTGAGCGAGGAAACGGCGTCGGCCGTGGGCTGACCGCGGAGGGCGTGCACGTCGTCCGATCCGTCCGGTTTCGGTCTGTCGGTTCCGGTACGGCGCGGATGGCGTGCGATGGCCGCGGATCGCTGTAGATTCGACATCGAGCCACCGGATTCACGCGCGTGGTGGCTCGCTCGAGCACCAGGTGAGGGCAGTGGCGCTAGTCCGGTGGGCGACGGTCGCGCACCGGGTCGCGGATGACGCGGCATCAGATGGAGGCAGGATCAAACCAATGGCAAACCCGTTCGTCAAGGCCTGGAAGTACCTGATGGCGCTCTTCAACTCGAAGATCGACGAGAAGGCGGACCCGAAGGTTCAGATTCAGCAGGCAATCGAGGACGCGCAGCGTCAGCACCAGGCGCTCTCGCAGCAGGCCGCGTCCGTCATCGGCAACCAGCGTCAGCTGGAGATGAAGCTCAGCCGCCAGCTCGACGAGGTCGAGAAGCTCAACGCCAACGCTCGCCAGGCCGTGACCCTCGCCGACCAGGCTCAGACCGCGGGCGACACGGAGAAGGCCATCCAGTACACCAACGCGGCCGAAGCGTTCGCCGCGCAGCTGGTCACCGCCGAGCAGTCCGTCGAGGACCTCAAGGCGCTGCACGACCAGTCGCTGCAGGCGGCTGCGCAGGCCAAGAAGGCCGTCGAGCAGAACGCGATGGCGCTGCAGGCCAAGGTCGCCGAGCGCACCAAGCTGCTCAGCCAGCTCGAGCAGGCGAAGATGCAGGAGAAGGTCAGCGATTCGCTGCGGTCCATGGACGCCACGCTGTCCGCGCCCGGCAACACGCCGAGCCTGGACGCCGTGCGCGACAAGATCGAACGTCGCTACGCGGATGCCCTCGGCTCGGCCGAGCTGGCCCAGAACTCCGTTCAGGGCCGGATGATGGAGGTTCAGCAGGCCAGCGTCCAGATGGCCGGCCACAGCCGCCTCGAGCAGATCCGTGCCTCGATGAAGGGCGACGCGCTGCCCGCCGGCGGTGCCGCCACCCCCGCTGCAGGCACCGCGACCCCTGCCGTCGCGCCGAAGACGCCTGCCGCCAAGCCGGATGCCGCAGGCCCGGCCGCGCAGTAGCCACTCACCGTCGCCGCGAGAGCCCGCCCCGGAACCTTCCGGGGCGGGCTCTCGCGTGTCGTGGACCTGGTGACGGCACGGGACGCTCTCCGGCTCCGTCCCTGCCCGCGCCGCCGGTACTCGCGGGGTCGGGGTCAGGGTCGGGTCGCGTCAGTCGTCGACGCCGCGGGCGGCGAGGGCTTCGCCCATCGCGTCCGCGGTCCGCAACGCACCGATCACGACGGGCACCGCGAGCGCGCGCAGCGAGAAGCCGAGCCCTCGGGCCCGGCGTGCCTCGGTCACCTCGGCCACCAGGCCGGCGAGCAGGGGGATGCAGCGGATCGTCATTGCCAGCACGAGACCGACCCGGTCGGGATTGACGCCGAATCGGCGCAGCGGGCCCAGGACCCGGTGCAGGGCGTCGAGCATGTCCAGGACTCGCGTGGTCAGCGACACGAGCGCCGCGACCGCGACCGACAGCAGCAGTACCCCGCACACCACGAGCGCCCGGCGCCACCCGGTGAACACCACCTGGAATGCCGCGATGAACGCGAGCATCCAGAGCACCGGACGCAGCTGGGCGAGCGCGACGCGCGGCGGGATCCGGGCGATGGCGTACCCCGAGACGACGACGGCCGCGGCCGGGACGAGATGCCACGGCGCCCGGACGGTCGCCGCGAGCGCGATGAGGACCAGCATCAGCCCGGCCAGTTTCGCCCCGGCCGGCAGCCGGTGCAGAACCGAGTGGCCGGGCCGGTACAGGCCGAGCGTCGTCATCCGACGAGCCGCCGGTAGAAGCCGATCGCCTCGGCGGGGGAGCCGTCGGCGGCGACACCACCCGAGTCGACGACGATCACCCGGTCGAAGTCGTGGAGCAGGTCGAGGTGATGGGTCACCGCGATCAGCTGCTGCGGCAGTGCCGCGAACGTCTCGGCGACCAGCCGGGTGTTGCGCAGGTCCAGCAGGGTCGTCGGTTCGTCCGCGACGATCACCTCGGGGTCGGTGACCATGATCGCCGCGAGCGCAAGGAGCTGCTTCTGACCGCCGGACAGCAGGTGGGTGGGGTGGTCGGCGTGACCGGCCAGGCCGAACCGGTCCAGCACCTCGGTGACACGGGACTCGCGTTCGGCGGCCGACAGTCCCGACTTCTTGAGGGAGAACGCGATGTCCTCGGCCACGGTCGGCATGATGATCTGGTGGTCCGGGTCGGTGAACACGAACCCGACCTTGCGGCGCACACTGCGCCCGTCCCTGGCGGTGTCCAGGCCGTCGACGGTGACCTTCCCGGCGCTGGGCACGACCAGCCCGTTGACCATCCGGGCGAGCGTCGACTTGCCGCTGCCGTTGGCGCCGACGACCCCGATCCGGGATTCCGTCAGGGTCAGGTCGACGCCCGCGAGCACCGCGCGCTCCCCGTAGTGGTGCGCGACTGACTGGAAACGGATCTCGCTCATCGGGTGCGTGGGTGCGAGGTCAGGCCGGGTCGACCGCGGGTGCCGTGGACACTCGCCGATCGGTGAGCAGCGCGGGATACGCGCGGTGCACCTGGGCCGCGACCACAGCCGCAACAACGGCCTTGACCGCGTCGCCCGGAAGGAAGGTGGCGTTCGCGGACAGTGCCGCCCAGAAGGTGAGATCGGTGCGTAGCAGCATTCCGGCGATGCCGAACGCGTACAGCACAACGATGCCACCGAGCAGGTTGATCAGCGTCCCGAGAATCACGTTGTAGCGCGGCAGCGCCTTGACCGTCAGCCAGCCGATGACCGCCGCGGTCGGGATCCAGCCGATCAGGAAGCCCGCGGTCGGGCTGGCCAGCGCGGTCAGTGAGGTCCGGCCGCCGGCGAGGACCGGCAGGGCCAGGCCGACCGCGATGACCGTGAGCACGGCGAGCGTGCCCTTGCGCGCCCCGAGCAGTGCGCCGGCGGCCATCACGCCGAGGCTCTGCAGGGTGATCGGAACCCCCGAGGTGCCGATGGTGATGGTGCCGGGCAGGCCGAGCGCGATGATCAGCGCCGCGAAGACGGCGACCTGGGCGAGGTCGCGCGCGGTCAGCGGGGAGGCGCCGGAGATTCGGGAGGACACGACGGTGCAGAGCTCCTTGCAGGACGGGGACCGGTCGAGCTTATGTCAGGCCGCTCACACGGTGGTCGCCCTCCACCCCGCCGGGAGGTGGGCAGGGCATGGGGGATCACCCTGATCTTTCCCTGATCTTGCCGTTGAGCTGGTGATATGTAGCTCGCGACGTGTCAGGCTGGATGGCAACGGACCACCAAGTCGTGGTGTTCCGCCGGATGGAACGGAGGACCGACGTGTTCTGGAAGATTGTCGGCGTGGTGGCGCTGGTGTGGGTTGCCCTGGCGCTGGTCGGGGTGCTCGTGAAGGGACTGTTCTGGATCCTCGCGGTCAGCGCGGTCGTGTTCGGTGTCTACCTGTTGGTCAAGGCGTTCTCGGACAAGGACTCGAGCGACGTCACGAGGATCTGACGTCGCGAGGACCGGGCCGTCACGAGGATTCGGGGTCGGTCAGATGCAGGCAGGCGAGATCGACGAACGCTCGTGCGATCGGTGTCAGCAGGCGCGGGTTGGTGACCAGGTGGACCGTGCGGATCGGGGCATCGGCGATGGGGAGCAGTCGCAGCCCGGAACCGCGGGCATAGGACTCGGGCAGTATCCCGATCCCGACGCCGGCGCGGGTCAGCTCTGCGACGAGGTCCGCAGAGCCGGCCTCGGCGACCACTCGGCGTGGCAGTCCCGCTGCGGTGAACGCGTCGTCGCTCTGCCTGCGGGCTCCGGTCCCGGCGGGGAAGTCGATGCTCGGTTCGGTGGCGAGGTCGAGCAGGGTGATCCGGGCTCGTCCGGACCACGGGTGCTCGTCCGGGACGACGGCGGTCAGTCGCTCGGTGCCGAGTGCGACCGCGTCGAGGCCCGCCTGCGGGCGGGTGTGCCAGAGGCCGATGAAGCCGAGGTCGAGGTCGCCCGAATCGACCTGGGCGGCGATTGCTTCGCTCATCGCGGGGACGAGTTGGACGGACACGCCCGGATGGCGGTCGCGGTACTCGCGGACCAGCGCGGGCAGGTCCAGTTGGGTCAGTGTGGAGATCGTGCCGATCCGAAGTACGCCCGCGACGGTGTCGGTGGTGCTCGCCACTCCGGCCCGCAACCGTTCGGTCGCGGCGAGAACCTCGCGGGCGTGCAGCACGAAGTCCTCGCCGGCGGGCGTGAGCGTCACCCGGCGGCTGGTGCGGTCGAACAGGCGGGCGCCGAGTTCGGATTCGAGGGCAGCGACCTGGTGGCTGAGTGCGGACTGGGCCACGTGAAGGCGTTGCGCGGCGCGGGTGAAGTGTCGTTCCTCGGCCACGGCGAGCGCGTATCTGAGCTGGCGGAACTCCACCGAATCACTCTATCATCACATTTCACGATCAACAGCATCTGATTCAGATGTTAGACAGATGCTTCGTGCGGGCCAAGAATCGAGCGAGTGACCACGACCTCCACCTCTGTCTCGACCGGACTGTCCCGGCCGCTGTTGCTCCTCATGGCGGTCGCGACCGGCCTGTGTGCGGGCGGCAACTACTTCAACCAGCCACTGCTGGACTCGATCGCGGATGCGCTGGGCGTCAGTCAGTCGACGGCGGCGGTCACCGTCACGGTCGCGCAGGTGTCCTACGGAATCGGCCTGCTGTTCCTGGTCCCGCTCGGCGACCTGCTGGACCGGCGCGCACTCAGCGTCGGCCTGATGCTGCTCGCGGCCGCCGGGCAGGCGGTCAGCGGGTTCGCGCCGTCGATCGGCTGGCTGATGGTCGGGACCGCGGCCGCCGGGCTCTTCTCCGTGGCCGCGCAGGTGCTGGTGCCGTTCGCCGCCACCCTCGCCGCGCCGGAGCGCCGCGCCACCGCGGTCGGCACGGTGATGAGCGGTCTGCTCGTCGGCATCCTCCTCGCTCGCAGCGTCGCGGGGCTGCTGTCCGGGCTCGGCGGCTGGCAGACGGTGTACCGGGTGTCGGCGGTGCTGATGGTGGTGATCGCGCTCGCGTTGTGGCGTGCGCTGCCTCCCTCCAGGGAGGATCTCGGCCTCGGTTACCGCGGGATTCTGGTCTCGATGGGGCGACTGATCCGGGACGAGCCGCGCCTGCGGATCCGCAGCGTGCTCGGCGGGGTCGCGTTCGCGTCCGTCGGTGTCGTGTTCGCGACGATGGCGTTCCTGCTCTCGGGGGACAGCTTCGGTTTCGACGATGCCGCGATCGGACTGGTCGGCCTGGCCGGCGTCGCCGGGGCTCTGATGGCGAATGCGGCCGGACGCCTCGCCGACCGCGGATTCGTGCAGGCCACCACGGGGACCGGGGCGGTGCTGCTGTGTGCGTCGTGGGGGCTGTTCGCGCTCGGCGGCCACAGCCTGCCTGCATTTCTGGCCGCCATGCTCGTCGCGGACATGGCGTTGCAGAGCGTGCACGTGAGCAATCAGAGCGTGATCTACACCCTCGCGCCGCACGCCCGCGCCCGCGTGACCTCCGTCTACATGACGACGTACTTCATCGGCGCGGCCACCGGCTCCGCGCTCGGATCGCTCGCGTGGGCGTCGGCTGGCTGGCCCGGGGTGTGCCTGCTCGGCCTGGTCCTCGCGATCGTCGGCCTGCTGGTGTGGGTGGCGGACCTGCGCGCCGTGGCACGCGAGTCGGCGGCGGAACAGGCATCCTGAAGGACATGGAACCGGCCGGCACAGAAGCGATCCCCGAGGACTGGCAGCGCGGTGTGGTCATCGTCGCGCACCCCGACGACATCGAGTACGGCTGCGCGGCCGCCGTCGCGCGGTGGACGAAGCAGGGCAAGGACATTCGCTATGTTCTCGCCACCAGCGGCGAGGCGGGAATCGAGGGACTCGCGCCGGCCGAGTGCGCACCGCTGCGCGAGGCGGAGGAACGCCGATCGGCCGCCGTGGTCGGCGTGAGCGAGGTCGAGTTCCTCGGGCATCCGGACGGCCGCCTCGAGTACGGTCTCGCGCTGCGCAGGTCGCTGGCCGCGGCGATCCGGCGCCACCGCCCCGAGTTCGTGGTGACGCTGAACCACCACGAGACGTGGGCGCCGGGGATGCGAAACAGCGCCGACCACCGGGCGGTCGGGCAGGCCGCCCTCGACGCGGTGTCCGATGCCGCCAACGAGTGGATCTTCCCCGACCTGACCGAGCCCCGCTGGACAGGCGTGCGCTGGGTCGCGGTCAACGTGATGGTCGGCGTCACCCATGCCGTCGACGTGACGGACACGGTCGACCGGGCCGTGGCCTCGCTGTCCGAGCACGCCCGCTACCTCGCTGCACTGAGCGACACCCCGGTCGCCGAGCAGGCCGCGGCGCAGATCGAGATGGCGACCGGCCCGAAGGTCGGGTTCCCCGCGGAGCGGGCGGTCGGGTTCGAGCTGTACTCGTTCTGACCGCCGGCCCCGCAGGATGTCAGCCGATCGGCGCGCCCACGATGGCTCGACCGGCCCGCGGCACCGTCTCGATGTCGAGGGGCAGTGGCGCGATCCGTTCCCCGTCGGCGTACGCGACGATCCCGGTGGGAGCGGAGCCCGCGGAGCGACCCGGGATGTGAGCCTCCAGCCGGACGCGCCGGGAGCGGTACACCTGCACCTCGTCGAGGTTCACGTGGGTGCCCTTGTAGACGGTGGGGAACAGGCGCACCAGCTTGAGCCGGCTGCCCGGTGACACCACGACCACGTCGAACAGACCGTCGGTGACGCTGGCGCCGGGCGCGATCAGCATTCCGCCGCCGTACGAGGTGCCGTTGCCGACCGACACCATCGCCGCGTCCACCTCGAGGGTGCGGTCGTCGAGGACGATTCGGTACCCGATCGCCCGCAGGCTCGCCAGCTCGGCGAGCATCGCCAGGTTGTAGCGCATCGGGCCGCGGGGCCACGTCATCCGGTTCGCCCGCTCGGTCACCAGCGAGTCGAAGCCGCTGCACAGTACCGTGCCGAACCAGTGCACGCCGGAGTCACCGAGGAGGGCCCGACCCAGGTCGACCTCGGCGACCTCGCCGTCCACCACGACGTCCGCCGCCGCAGCCGGGTCGTCCATCGGCACGCGGAACAGCCGGGCGTGGTCGTTGCCGGTGCCGCCCGGCACGATGCCCAGCGGGACCTCGGTGCCTGCCAGCGCCTGCCAGGCGATGTTCACCAGCCCGTCCCCACCCACCGCGACGAGGGCGTCGGTGCCGGAGGCGACGGCGGCGCGCGTCAACGCGAGCGCCTCCTCGGGCGTGCGACCCTCGATCGTGGTGACGTCGAGTCCGCGCTCGCGCAGGCGCGCCGTCGCGGCAGCGGTCACCTCGTGCGGGTGCCCGCCGCCGGCGTGCGGATTGGTGAGCACCGTCACCGATTTCATGGGATCAGCTTTCCAGGGTTGAGGATCCCGGCGGGGTCAATTGCGTCCTTGACCGCTCGCAGCACGCTCGCGCCGAGTTCGCCGATCTCGTCGGTCATCCACGGCCGGTGGTCGCGCCCGACGGCGTGGTGGTGGGTGATGGTGCCGCCCGCGGACACGATCGCATCCCCGGCCGCCCGTTTCGCCGCCTCCCACTGGGGCAGCGGATCGCTCGTCTGCGCGCACACGATCGTGAAGTACAGCGAGGCGCCGGTGGCGTAGGTGTGCGAGATGTGGCACATCACCAGCGGTGGGGTGCCCTGCGCGGCAAGGGATTCGGTGAGCGCGGCGGTGACCGCCGTCCGCAGGTGCGTCAGGTTGGACCAGTGGGTCGCGGTCTCGAGGGTCTCGACGATCGCGCCGGCGTTCAGCAGGGCGTCGCGCTGGTACGGCGCGTCGAAGCGGCCGTGCTCCCACGCGCGGGCCGGGCCGTCGCCGAGGTCGGTGCCGCCGGCCGCGGCCAGCAGCGCGCCCGCCTCCTCGGAGCGTGCCCGCACGTGCGCCTCGGTGCCCTCGAACGTGGTGATCGCCAGGCATCCCGCGGTCGGGCTCTCGCCGCCGATGTCCCCGGCCAGGGCCAGGTTGATGCCGGTCTCGGCCTCGTCGGACAGGCGCATCACGGTGGGGGCGGCGCCGGTCTGGATGACGGCGCGCAGCGCGTTCGCCCCGGTCTCGAAATCGGGGAACGACCAGGCCCGGTACGAGGTGGTCGCGGGCGTGGGATGAACCCGGACCGTGACGTCGGTGATGACGCCGAAGGTGCCCTCGGAGCCGACGAACAGTTCGCGCAGGTCGGGTCCGGCGGCGGAGGCGGGACCGCGGCCGAGGTCGAGTGTGCCGGTCGGGGTGGCGACGCGCATGCGCTGGACCATGTCGTCGAAGCGGCCGTATCCGGCGGACGCCTGCCCCGACGATCGGGTGGCCGCGAAGCCGCCGATGGTGGCGAACTGGTAGCTCTGCGGGAAGTGGCCGAGTGAGAATCCGTGCGCGCCGAGCAGTTCCTCCGCCTGCGGTCCGGTCAGTCCGGCCTGCAGAACCGCGATCCCGGACACCGGATCGAGGTCGACGAGGGCGTTCAGACGGCGTAGGTCGAGGGCGAGGACCGTGCCGAATCGTCCTCGTACCGGATCGACGCCGCCGACGACGCTCGTGCCACCGCCGAACGGGACCACCGCGACCGCGTTTTCCGTGCACCACTGCAGCAGGTCGACCACCTGCTCGTGGGACCCGGGGAGCACCACCGCGTCGGGGGCATCCTGTGCGTGGGTGTCCTTGCGGCGCAGCAGGTCCGGGGTGGACTTGCCGCCGGCGTGCCGGAGGCGGGCGCCCTCGTCGGTGCGGACGTGATCCGCGCCCACGAGTTCGTCGAGCGCGGCCCGGTGCGCGTCGGTCAGCGTGCTCGGTCGCAGGGTGACCTCGGATTCGGTGGGGGGAGCGGACTGCTGCGCACCGACCCCAAGTGCGGTGCCGAGCAGGGACAGGACCTGAGGGGAGAGTTGCTTGCGGAATGCGTCGAGTCCCCAGGCGTCCCACTCCATCGTCGGTGCCTCGGTCGCCGGACGCTCGAGAGATTCGGGCGCTGTGAAGTCGGTCATGCGTTACAGTGTTACACACGATGTCTATCCGTAACGAAGAAATCGAGACAGTGGAGCTCGAACAGCCACGCAGCGTCGACGACCAGATCCTCGACGCGGCACGGACCTGCGTGCTCGAGTTCGGCCTGCGTCGCACGACACTCGCGGAGATCGCCCGGCGCGCCGGCGTCAGCCGCCCGACCGTCTACCGGCGATGGCCGGACACCCGCGCGGTGGTCGGGGACCTGCTGACGCGCGAGATCGGGTCGGCGATCCCGCTGATCCCGCAGGACGGACCGGTACGCGAGCAGTTGGTGCGCGCAGTGGCGGTGGCGGCCGAGACCGTGCGCACCCACCCGCTGTTCGTGAAGATCCTGCGGTCCGACCCCGAACTGCTGATTCCCTACATCGTCGACCGGCTCGGCGCCAGCCAGCGCGCCATCATCGACCACCTCGTCCCGGTCGTCGCGGCCGGTCAGGTGGACGGTTCGATCCGCGCGGGCGATCCGTCCGTCATCGCCACCATGGTGCTGCTGATGACGCAGTCCGCCGTTCAGTCCGCAGGCATGGTCGCCGAACTGCTGGCGCCCGAGATGCTGATCGCGGAGCTTTCCACCGCCGTCGATTCCTATCTGACCCCACCGCCCGTCTGAGACCCGGAACTCCGGGACCCGGAACAAGGAGCCCAACTTGCACGCTCATGCGCCGACCGCACTCAATGCCACCCGCCGCACCCGGGAGCTCGCCGGACTCGGGGACGGCGACCCGATCGACGTCCTGGTGATCGGTGGCGGCGTCACCGGGGTCGGGGTCGCGCTCGACGCCGCGTCCCGAGGGTTGCGGACCGTCCTCGTCGAACGCCGCGACCTCGCCTTCGGCACCAGCCGGTGGAGTTCGAAACTCGCGCACGGCGGGCTGCGCTACCTGGCGACCGGCAATGTCGGTATCGCGCGGGAGAGTGCCGTCGAACGCGGCATCCTGATGACCCGCACGGCGCCACACCTGATCCGGGCGTTGCCGCAGCTGGTGCCGCTGCTGCCGTCCGTCGGCCGGTTCGAGAAGGCGTTGGTGCGTACCGGTTTCCTCGCCGGTGACGCATTGCGCGCGACGGCGCGCACCCCGGCCTCGGTGCTGCCGCGGTCGCGTCGCATCGGCGCCGCCGCCGCGATCGCGCTGGCGCCTGCGGTTCGCCGCGAGGGGTTGCGCGGGGGACTGCTCGCCTACGACGGCCAGTTGGTCGACGATGCCCGTCTGGTTGTCGCGATCGCCCGTACCGCCGCCGGTCACGGCGCGAAGATCCTGACCCGGGTCGCCGCGCATGACGTCACCGGCGATTCCGCGCGCCTGCGCGACGAACTGACCGGGGAGGAACTCACCGTCCGGGCACGGGCCGTGGTCAACGCCGCCGGGGTGTGGGCCGGGCAGGTCGACCCCGACATCACGCTCAAGCCCAGCCGCGGCACCCACCTGGTGCTGTCGGCCGAGCGGCTCGGCAACCCGACGGCGGCGCTGACCGTGCCGATCCCGGGCGAGACCAACCGCTTCGTGTTCGCCCTGCCCGCGCAGCTCGGGCGGGTGTACCTCGGGTTGACCGACGAGGCGGCGCCGGGGGAGATTCCCGACGTGCCGGTCGCCACCGACGTCGAGATTGACTTCCTGTTGACAACCGTCAACACCGCGCTCGGTGGCGAGCTGACCCGCGCCGACGTGCTCGCGAGCTACGCGGGCCTGCGTCCGCTGCTCGACACCGGCGACGGCGCCACCGCCGACCTGTCCCGCAATCACGCAGTCCTGACGTCGGGCAACGGCGTCGTGAGCGTCGTGGGCGGCAAGCTGACCACCTACCGGAAGATGGCGCAGGATGCCGTCGACGCCGCGATCCGGGCGGGTGGCCTCGCGGCCGGGTCCTGTGTGACGACGAACCTTCCGGTCGTCGGGGCCGGACCTGCCCCGACGGGACTGCCGGCCTCGCTGGTCGCCCGGTACGGCGCCGAGTCGGCGGCCGTCGCAGAGGCCGGTGACCTCACACCGGTCGCGGACGGCCTCGACGTCACCCGCGCGGAACTCGCCTTCGCCGTCGGGCACGAGGGCGCCCTCGACGTCGGCGATCTGCTAGACCGCCGTACCCGCATCGGTCTCGTTCCGGCCGACCGGGCACGCGCCCTCGACGCGGCGAGCGAAGCGCTCGGCTGAGCCGGTGCCCGGCAGGCCCGGAGTCCTGCGAACTCGGAGCCCTGCCGACCCGGTATCTGTCGGGGGCCCGACGTAGCGTGGGGCGGGTCCGGTTCGACAAGGCTGCACCGACCTCCCGGGAGAGCGACCGCCATGACCACCGATTCCCAGAACGCCGCGAAGTCCGACATCCTCGACCTGCTCACCGAGCAGCGCCGCACGTTCCTGATCACCTTTCGTGGCCTCGACGACGCCGGTGCGCGTACCCGGTCGACGGCAAGTGAACTGACGCTCATTGCGCTTCTCAAGCACGTCACCGGAACCGAGCGGGGCTGGGTCCACACGATGACCTCGCGGGACGAGACCGCCGAGTTCGACATGGCGGCGGGGATGCAGTCGTGGACCGTCGGCCCCGACGAGACGCTCGAAACCTTGCTCGCCGACTACGGGGTCGCCGCCCGGGAGACCGAGGCCGCCATCCGGGACGTCGACTTGGACCTGCCTGTGCCCCTGCCGACCGCGCCGTGGTCACCCGAACGGGAGTGGTGGAGCGGGCGGAAGATCCTGATGCACATCCTGCGGGAGACCGCGCAGCACGCCGGGCATGCCGACATCATCCGCGAGAGTCTCGACGGCGCGAACACCACTATGCAGATGGGTGCCGACGCCGGGATGGAGTTCTAGGGGTCATCGAGGCCGCCCGCGCTCGGCGGCGACACCGAAGTAGTCGCCGCCGCTGCGCTCGGGGTTGTGGGTGCGGTGTTCCGGGTTGTGGGTGCCCCAATCGCGGGCGCGGTCGGCCGGGATCATCTTCGGTATGTGCTTGCGGCAGTGGATGTACGCCTCCTCGACGTGAACGAGGACCCAGCGCTCGGCGCGACGCCCGCGCACCTGTTCCGGCGGGAGGTCCGGGTGCGCGAGGCGCACCTGGTCGTCGGGGACGAGGGCGGTGCCGTTGACGTGCAGGCCGATCAGGTCGGTGACGAAGTCCGCCATGAACAGGCCGATGTGCGGGTTCTCGACGATGTTGCCCAGGCTCGCCATCACCCCGTTGCCCTGATACTCGGGATAGCCGATCAGGTCGGGGGAGAAGACCCGGACGAATCCCGGCGGTCCGGCCCGCATCGACACGTCACACGACCCGTCGGCCGACGCGGTCCCGATGAACAGCAGATCCATCCGCCGGACGAACTCGATCATCGCGGGTTCAGGCGGCTGCACATCTGGCGCGAATAGAAGCGTTCGGCGCGGAAGGAGGTCCCCAGCTCGTCCTGCATTGCCGTCTCGCCGCGGGTGCCACACGCGGCGTCGAGGCCGACCTCTCCGTTCGAGCCTCGATCGGTACCGGTCATCGTTGTCCACTTCGGATCCCCGAGAAATTCGTGCTGCAAAATTCGTGCTGCAAATTCGTGCTGCGACATTCGTGCCGGGAAGTCGTCGACCCCAGGATCGGTCCCGCCCGGGTCCGCCGCCAGTGACCCTGGGGTGAAGGTTGTTGCCACCTTCGGCCGCTCGCCCGATCGGTGCCCGCGAGGCGGCTGCGCGGCGTAGCGTTGGGCGCCATGAGCATTCGGCTCGGATACCAGATGCCCAACTTCAGCTATGGAACCCCGGTCCGGGAACTGTTCCCGACCGTCGTCGCACAGGCCCGCGAGGCCGAGGCGGCGGGCTTCGACACCGCGTTCGTGATGGACCACTTCTACCAACTGCCCGGGATCGGCGAGCCCGACGAGCCGATGCTCGAGGCGTACACGGCGCTGTCGGGGCTGGCGATGGCCACCACCGACATCAAGCTGTCGGCGCTGGTCACCGGCAACACCTACCGGAACCCGCCGATGCTCGCCAAGACCGTCACCACCCTGGACGTGGTGAGCGGGGGTCGCGCGGTGCTCGGGATCGGTGCCGGGTGGTTCGAGCTGGAGCACCGCCAGTTCGGCTACGAGTTCGGCACCGTCGCCGAGCGCATGGACCGGCTCGGTGAAGCGCTCGAGATCATCGTGCCGATGCTGCGCGGGCAGCGTCCCACCGTCGAGGGCGCCTGGTACCGCACCGAGAGCGCGATCAACGAGCCCCGGATCCGCAACGACCTGCCGGTACTCCTCGGTGGTGGCGGCGAACGCAGGACGTTCGGATACGCGGCCCGGTACGCCGATCACCTGAACATCATCTGCAACACCACGGAACTGCCACGCAAGCTCGACGCCCTCGCGCAGCGGTGCGAGGAGGCCGGCCGGGACCGCTCCACCCTCGAGACCAGCTACCTCGCGTCCGTCATCGTCGACGAGAGCGGCGACCGCGCCCGGCAGCTGCAGCGCGAGTTCCTGCTCTCCCGCGGAGTCGACCTCGACACCCTGGACGACGCGGCGCGCGCCGCCGCCACCGACCGGCAGTTCGTCGGCGACCCGGACGAGGTGGCCGAGCAGATCCAGACCCGGGTCCTGGACCGTGGGGTCGACGGGGTCGTGATCAATCTCGTTCTCAACGGGGCCGAACCGGGGATCGTGGAGTTGGCCGGCCGTACCCTCGGACCGCTGGTGGCCGGCTGAGTGATCTCCCGACCACACGGTGGGCGGAAGGTGGCCACACACACTGCGTTTCAATCACGCAATTGAGCAAATTACCTGCTTAGTCTTGCGCAATGACTACATCGAAGCACGAGGCCGCGCCGCCAGGGATCGCGGGCCGCCACCTCTCGTACCTGGCCTTCGCTGTGATCGTCATCGCCTACCTCGTAATCATCAAGATCAGCGGGACGCTGATCGGCAACTGGGCCGACGAGGACGACATCCTGACCACCCGAGGGGTGGCCTTCACCATGCTGATCCCACTGGGACTCTCCGTGATCTTCACCTACGGAGTCATTGCCGCGCTCGGGTGGTGGCGGCCCGTGATGAAGGACGACCGCCCGGTCAACCGATGGGTTTGGGTCGTGCCGGCCATCCTTCTCGGCGCGATCCTGCTGGGTGTCAACTACAGCGCACTCTCGGAAAAGGGCTGGCTGTTCATCGTCTGCCTGCTCATCGCCACGCAGTTCGTCGGCTGGGGCGAAGAGGGCATGTTCCGCGGCATCGGTGTGACGGTGCTGCGCCAACACGGCCTTCGCGAAGGGCAGGTCGCCCTGTGGTCCAGCCTCATCTTCGGCGTGGTGCACCTGTCGAACGCCTTCACCGGCGGCGGCGCAGGCGCGATCGCCCAGGCGGTCATCGTCAGCCTCGCGGGATACTTCTTCTACCTCACGCGCCGTGTCTCGGGCAGCAACGCACTCAACTCCGTCATGCACGGACTCTTCGACTTCTCGCTGCTCACCGGGGCGGCCATCCTGCTGGACCAGCAGGCGTACCTCGGAACATTCGCGCCTCTGCTGGCCTACCCGATCCTCGCGATCATTCTCCTCGTCAAGAGGCGGAGCATCGAGCCGGCCGACCGCGCCGGCGACAACGCGGTCGCGTCCCTCACCTAGTGACGCCCGGCCCGGCGCGGAGTGCGTCCACAGTCGCGCCGGGTAGGCACGTCGCCGAATCAGCCACCGCGGTAGGTCTGCGGCACCGGGCGAGGAAGAGTTCACACCGCTGGGGCGGTGTGGAAGTCGCGTTCCATCCCGCCGGGGAACAGCTCCCGCAGTAGGTCGTGGAGCTGGTTGACGAGTCGGCGGTTCTGTTTGGCCAGGCCGACCCGGCGTTCGTCGAGAATCCGCAGGACGTCGGTGTGGCCTTCGGGGGCGACCGGCCGCGCGCCACCGAGCGACAGGTCACGCCGGATCGGCTCCGCCGGACCGGCACTGTGGCACCCTGGTCGGATGCGCGTCGCAGTCGTCGCCGGACCTGATCCCGGTCATGCCATTCCCGCCATCGCTCTGTGTCTGAAACTGATTGCCGCGGGGGATGATCCGGTGCTGTTCACCGGAGATCGATGGCTCGATGCGGCGCGGGGGGCCGGGATCTCGGTGCGCAAGCTCAAGGGGCTGGCGCCGCGGCCCGAGGACGACGACCTCGACGCAGGCGCGCGGATCCATTCCCGGGCGGCATACATCTCCACCGAGATCCTGCCGGACCTGAGCGCGATGCTGCCGGAACTGGTGGTCTCGGACATCCTCACCGCCGGTGGCGGCATGGCCGCCGAGCGACTCGACGTGCCCTGGGTGGAGTTGTCCCCGCATCCGCTGTACCTCCCGTCGAAGGGACTGCCGCCGATCGGCAGCGGCCTCGCGCCGGGGGAGGGCCTGCGCGGACGCGCACGCGATGCCCTGATGCGGGCGGCCACCGCCCGGTCCATCAAACAGGGTCTGCGCCAGCGGTCCGAGGCGCGCGTCGGGGTCGGGTTGCCCGCGCAGGATCCGGGCCCGGTGGCCCGGCTGATCGCGACCGTGCCCGCGCTGGAGGTGCCGCGGCCGGACTGGCCCGAACACGCGCACGTCGTCGGCCCCCTGTTGTGGGAGCCGACGACCGATCTCCTCGGGCTGCCGCCCGGGGACGGCCCGCTGGTGACGATCGCGCCGTCGACCGCGCACACGGGTGCCGAGGGCATGCTCGAAACCGCGCTGACCGCGCTCGACGGGACCGGGGTGCGGGTGGTGGCGTCGATGCTCGACGCCCCACCTGCCGACCTGCCGTCCTGGGCGCGGGCGGGCCTCGGAAGGCAGGACGCGCTGCTCGCCGATTCGTCGGTGGTGGTGTGCGGCGGCGGCCACGGCATGCTGGCGAAGACGCTCCTGGCCGGGGTTCCCGCGGTGACCGTGCCGGGCGGCGGTGACCAGTGGGAGCTGGCGAACCGGGCGGCCCGGCAGGGCAGTGCCCTGGTGGTGCGCCCGCTGACCGCCGACGCGCTTCGGGAGGCGGTGCTGCGGATGCTCGACGAGCCGTCGTTCGGGGAGGCGGCGCGGGAGGCCGCGCGGACCGCCGGCGACGTCGAGGATCCGGTGGCGGTGTGCCGGGCGGCGGCCGAGGCGGGGCTGTCGCTGCCCTGACGGTCTCGGCCCCGAGGGTTCGCGGCCGTCGGCTACCGTGAAGTCGTGCGACTGACCGAGTTCAACGAACTGGTGCACGGCGAGTTCGGCCGTCTCTACGGCGAATCCCTGCTGGTGGACCACGTGCTGCTCAGCCTGGGCGGAAAGACCGCGGCCCAGGCGATCGAGGACGGTCGCGAGCCGCGGGAGGTGTGGCGCGCGCTGTGCGCCGAGTTCGACGTGCCCCGCAATCGCTGGTAGGAGCCCGGACGCGGCCGACACGCCGCCCGGCCCGTTGACTCGAACAGGTGTTCGCCTATGCTTGGGGGGTGCTCGTCAGGTCGCGTCGGCAAAGTTTGTCGGTGCCCCCGTCTACGGTGACGGCATCAAGAAGAACCGCTCGGATCACGAGTGCTGACCGAACACCAGTCGTTGACTAAGGAGAACCGATGGCACCGCAGGCACACGATCGCGACAAGGCGCTCGAGCTCGCACTGGCGCAGATCGACAAGAACTTCGGCAAGGGTTCGGTGATGCGTCTCGGCGAGGAGGCTCGCCAGCCCATCTCGGTGATCCCCACCGGTTCCATCGCCCTCGACGTCGCACTCGGCATCGGTGGTCTGCCCCGCGGTCGCGTCGTCGAGATCTACGGCCCGGAGTCCTCGGGTAAGACGACCGTCGCACTGCACGCGGTCGCCAACGCGCAGGCCGCCGGCGGCATTGCCGCGTTCATCGACGCCGAGCACGCACTCGATCCGGAGTACGCCCGCAAGCTCGGTGTCGACACCGACGCGCTGCTGGTCTCGCAGCCGGACACCGGTGAGCAGGCCCTCGAGATCGCGGACATGCTGATCCGCTCCGGCGCACTCGACATCATCGTCGTCGACTCGGTGGCCGCGCTGGTGCCGCGCGCCGAGATCGAGGGCGAGATGGGTGACAGCCACGTCGGTCTGCAGGCCCGCCTGATGAGCCAGGCGCTGCGCAAGATGACCGGTGCGCTGAACAACTCGGGCACCACCGCGATCTTCATCAACCAGCTGCGCGAGAAGATCGGCGTGATGTTCGGCTCCCCGGAGACCACCACCGGTGGTAAGGCGCTCAAGTTCTACTCCTCGGTGCGCCTGGACGTGCGCCGCATCGAAACCCTCAAGGACGGCGGCGACGCGGTCGGTAACCGCACCCGCGTCAAGGTCGTCAAGAACAAGGTGTCGCCGCCGTTCAAGCAGGCCGAGTTCGACATCCTCTACGGTCAGGGCATCTCCAAGGAGGGGTCGCTGATCGACATGGGCGTCGAGCACGGCTTCATTCGCAAGTCGGGCTCCTGGTTCACCTACGAGGGCGACCAGCTCGGGCAGGGCAAGGAGAATGCCCGGAAGTTCCTGCTGGAGAACACCGACATCCGTGACGAGATCGAGAAGAAGATCAAGGAGAAGCTGGGCATCGGTGCCGACGTGACCGCGGAGGGCGGCGACGACGCGCCCGTCGACTTCTAGGAGATCCACCGTGGAACCGGACGACCGCCCGCGGAGGTCCCGCAGGCGGACCGGTGACGGCGACTCACGGCGGGCCGGCGACGTCGCCTCCCGCTCACCGGCCGAGCAGGAGGCGCAGGCCAAGGATCTGTGCCTGCGCCTCCTGACGGACCGCGCGCGCAGTCGTGCGGAACTGTCGAAGAAGTTGACGGACAAGGGTTTCGACGTCGAGGTGATCGTGCGGGTCCTGGACCGGCTCACCGAGGTCGGGTTGGTCGACGACGCCGCGTTCGCCTCCCAGTGGGTGCACTCACGGCACACGTACTCCGGCAAGGGCAGGCGTGCGCTGGCGATGGAACTGCGCACCAAGGGCGTTGCCCCCGATGTCGCGGCGGTCGCTCTCGATCAGATCGACGGCGACGACGAACGCGAACGCGCCGCCGAACTGGTGCGCCGGAAGCTGCGGACCGCCTCCCTGGACTTCGAGGTGGACGGTCCGGGCGGACGCAGCAGCGAACGCGACCGTCTGGTGCGCCGGCTGGTGTCGATGCTGGCGCGTCGCGGCTACCCGCAAGGCATGTGCTTCGACGTGGTGAAGACCGAGCTCGCGCAGGCCGGCTCGGACACCGAGGGTTTGGACGACCGCTGAGGTCGGAGCGTCGCCCGGGTCGACGCGGCCGTCACACCATGTCCATGCCCGGTGCGGCGGGCGGTACCGGTGGCGCGACCGCCGGGCGGCCCTTCTTGCCGCTGCGCAGACGCTTCTCGACGTACGTCGCGAGCGCGGACAGGGCCGAGTTGAGCACGATCATGATCGCCGCGACCACCAGGAGCGACGGCAGGTAGTTGCCGTAGAACGCGCCCAGTTGCTGGCCGGATCGCACGACCTCGACGTAGCCGATCAGGTAGCCGAGCGCGGAGTCCTTCAGCGCCACCACCATCTGGGAGATGATCGCCGGCAGCATCGTCGTGATCGCCTGCGGCAGCAGAATCGTGCGTGTGATCAGGCCCTTGCGCATCCCGAGAGCCTTCGCGGCCTCGGTCTGCCCCCGCGGGAGGGAGGTGATCCCGGCGCGCACGATCTCGGCGATCACCGAGCCGTTGTAGAGCGTCAGACCCGTCACCACCGCGGCGAGCGCCAGGTACTTCGCCTTGAACACCTGGTAGTCGGCGAACACCTGGTAGGCGAAGATCATCAGGATCAGCACCGGGATGGCGCGGAACAGTTCGACGACGAAACCGCACGCCGTCCGGACGATCCGGTGGTCCGACAGTCGGCCGACGCCGAGGAGCACACCGAGGATCAATGCGAGCACGATCGAGATGGCGGCGGCGGTGAGCGTGCCGCGGATGCCCGGGAGGAGGTACGTCGTCCAGGACGTCGTCTCGGTGAACGGACTCCATTTCTCCGCCGTCAACTGGCCCTTGGCGTCGAGCGCCCGGTACACCAGATAGCCGACGGCAACGAGGAGCGCCGCCACGGCCACCGAGGCGAGCCGGTGGAGCGTGCGGGCGCGGGGTCCTGGGGCGTCGTAGAGGACGGTCGCCTGAGGGGTTGCTGTCGCCCGGGTCACCGTGCCACCTCCATCCGCTTGCCGAGATAGCCGAACAGCAGACCCATGGGCAGGGTCAGGATCACGAAGCCAAGCGCGAAGATCCCGCCGACCACGAAGATCGCCGCCTCGTTCTCGATCATGGTCTTCATCAGCAGCGACGCCTCCGCCACTCCGATCACCGACGCGATCGTGGTGTTCTTGGTCAGCGCGATCAGGACACTGCCGAGCGGGGCGATCACCGTCCGGAAGGCCTGCGGCAGCACGATCAACCGCAGGTTCTGCCCGAACGTCAGGCCCAGCGACCGGCCCGCCTCGGCCTGGCCGACGTGCACCGTGTTGATGCCTGCGCGGAGCGACTCGCACACGAAGGCCGCCGTGTACACGGCCAGTCCGAGGACGGCGAGTCGGAAGTTGTTGTCCACCAGCGAGGTCGGGGAGTTCTCCGGGGCCAGCCGCACACCCATCGTCTGGTACAGGCCGAACGAGCAGAAGAGGATGATCAGCGTCAGCGGGGTGTTGCGGAAGACGGTCACGTAGGCCGCGCCGAGCCAGCGGGCCACCGGGACGGGGGAGACCCGCATCGCGGCGAGCACCGTGCCGATGACGAGTGCGCCGACCGCGGACAGCGCGGTCAGTTCGATCGTCGTCCAGAACGCGGAGATCAGCTGATCCCCGTACTTGCTGAGCAGGTCCACGTCACTCCCGGGTGCGGCGGCGACGGCCGCGGCCCGGGCATCTCGCCCGGGTCCGCGGCCGTCGGGTGGTCAGTAGCGGTTGACGGTGGGGGGCGCGGGGATCGGGTAGCCGGACGGTCCGACGTTCTTCTCCAGCGCCGCCTGCCAGGAGCCGTCGGCGATCATCGCCTCGATGGCGTCGTTGATCTTGGCGCGGGTCTCGTCGTCACCCTTGGCCAGTCCGACGCCGTAGTTCTCGGTGGTGAACTGGTCGCCGACGACCTTGAGCTGGCCGGGATACTGGGCGGCGTAGCCGGCCAGGATGATCGCGTCGGTGGTCACCGCGTCCACGGCACCGTTGCGCAGCGCCTCGACGCACGCGGAGTAGGTGTCGAACTCCTGCAGCTGCACCTCGTTGGCGTAGGTGTCCTTGACCTTCTGCGCCGGGGTGGAGCCGGTCACCGAGCACAGCTTCTTGCCGCCGTTCAGCGACTCGGGGCCGGTGATGTCGGTGTTGTCGGAGCGCACCAGCAGCGACTGCCCGGTGGTCAGGTACGGGCCGGCGAAGTCGACCTTCTCCTTGCGGGCGTCGGTGATCGAGTAGGTCGCCACCACGTAGTCGACCTCGCCGTTCTGGATCAGCGTCTCGCGCTGCGCGGACGGGGACTCCTTGAAGGTGATCCCGGACGGCTCGACGCCGAGCTTGCCCGCCACATAGGTGGCGACGTCCACGTCGAAACCGCTGAACGTGCCGTCGGGGTTGCGCAGCCCGAGACCGGGCTGGTCGAACTTGATGCCGACCGTGAGCGTTCCCGATTCGGCGCTCTGGCTGGCGCTCTTCTCCTCGTCGCCGCCACAGGCGGTCGCGACGACGGCGACGGCGAGCACTCCGACCCCGACTCGTAGCGCGCGGGTGATCCTCATGTGTTCCTCTCCTTCGGGTCGAGCAGCGGAATTTCGGCGATGGTCAGTGTGGTCAGTGGCCGAGGATCTTTCCGAGGAAGTCCTTGGCGCGTGGCGATTTCGGTGCGGTGAAGAAGGTGTCCGGGTCGGTGTCCTCGACGATCTGGCCGTCGGCCATGAACAGCACCCGGTCGCCGGCCTTGCGTGCGAATCCCATCTCGTGGGTGACCACGAGCATCGTCATGCCCTCCTTTGCGAGGTTGGTCATCACGTCGAGGACCTCGCTGACCATTTCGGGATCGAGCGCGGAGGTCGGCTCGTCGAACAGCATCACCTTGGGGTTCATCGCCAGCGCGCGGGCGATCGCCACCCGCTGCTGCTGACCGCCCGACAGCTGTGCGGGGTACTTGTCGGCCTGGTTGCCGATCCCGACCCGGTCGAGCAGCTCCACGGCCCGGGCCCTGGCGTCGGGCTTGCTCATCTTCCGCACCTTCACCGGGGCGAGCATGACGTTCTCCAGGATCGTCTTGTGCGCGAACAGGTTGAACGACTGGAACACCATCCCGACGTCGGCGCGCAACGCGGCCAGCGCCCTGCCCTCCGCGGGCAGTTCCCTGCCGTCCACGGCGATGGTGCCCTCGTCGACGGGTTCGAGCCGGTTGATCGTGCGGCACAGCGTCGACTTCCCGGACCCGGACGGACCGACCACGATCACCACCTGACCGGTGGGGACGTCGAGGTTGATGTCGCGGAGAACGTGCAGGTCGCCGAAGTGCTTCTGCACCCCGGTCATCGAGATCATCGTCGGGGAGATGGCGGTCGGCGCGCCCGCGCCCGATACGCCCGCGTTCGTCATAGTGATGGACCCTAGGTGCTGGGCAGGACGAACCCCAGTCTTTGTGTCGACTCGGCCGGTCGGCGTAATGGAACTTTTACCAAGGCAACGAATCGACGCCCGATCCTGCGATCCCTCACGGAACCCGTCGCGAGTCGTTGCGACGGGTGTTTACTGGTTCGAGTACGAACAAAGCCTGCCGAGGGGGCTCCATGACGTACGCGAACGCCGAGATCGACCAGATCCACCAGGGCCGCGGATCGGGGTGGCCGACATGACCGCGGTGTCCCCGAAGCCGAATCTCGAGGCTTCTCGGCCGTTCCCGGCGCGGCTCGGGCCCAAGGGCTCGTACGTCTACCGGATGGTCACCACGACCGACCCGAAGATGCTCGGGGTGCTGTACCTGGTCACGTCGTTCGCGTTCTTCCTCGCCGGCGGTCTGATGGCCCTGCTGATGCGCGCGGAGCTCGCGGTGCCGGGGATGCAGTTCCTGTCGAACGAGCAGTTCAACCAGCTGTTCACGATGCACGGAACGGTGATGCTGCTGCTGTACGCGACGCCGATCGTGTTCGGCTTCGCCAACTACATCCTGCCGCTGCAGATCGGCGCGCCGGACGTCGCGTTCCCGCGGCTGAACGCGCTGAGCTACTGGCTGTACCTGTTCGGGGCCCTCATCGCGATGGCCGGTTTCGTCACCCCCGGCGGCGCCGCCGACTTCGGCTGGACCGCCTACAGTCCGCTCACCGACGCCGTGCACGCGCCCGGTGTCGGCGCCGACATGTGGATCATGGGACTGGCGGTCGCCGGTGTCGGCACGATCCTCGGTGGCGTGAACATGATCACCACGGTGGTGTGCCTGCGGGCCCCCGGGATGACGATGTTCCGGTTGCCGATCTTCACCTGGAACATCCTCATCACGATGATCCTGGTGCTGCTCGCGTTCCCGATCCTCACGGCCGCACTGATGGGAGTGTTCGCCGACCGACACCTCGGTGCGCACGTGTTCGATCCCGCCAACGGCGGAAACATGTTGTGGCAGCACCTGTTCTGGTTCTTCGGTCATCCCGAGGTGTACATCGTCGCGCTGCCCTTCTTCGGCATCATCACCGAGGTGATCCCGGTGTTCAGCCGCAAGCCCCTCTTCGGATACAGCGGGATGGTGTTCGCGACGATGTCGATCGCCGCCCTGTCGATGGCGGTGTGGGCGCATCACATGTACGCCACCGGCGCGGTGCTGCTGCCGTTCTTCTCGTTCATGACCTTCCTGATCGCCATCCCGACCGGCGTGAAGTTCTTCAACTGGATCGGCACCATGTGGCGCGGCCAGCTGACATTCGAGACGCCGATGCTGTTCTCGGTCGGCTTCATCGTGACCTTCCTCTTCGGCGGTCTGTCGGGCGTCGTGCTCGCCAGCCCGCCGCTCGACTTCCACGTGACCGACTCGTACTTCGTGGTCGCGCACTTCCACTACGTGCTCTTCGGCACCATCGTGTTCGCCACCTACGCCGGCATCTACTTCTGGTTCCCGAAGATCACCGGGCGGATGCTGGACGAGCGGCTCGGCCGGTGGCACTTCTGGCTCACGTTCATCGGCTTCCACACCACCTTCCTGGTGCAGCACTGGCTCGGCGCCGAGGGCATGCCGCGTCGCTACGCGGACTACCTGCCCTCCGACGGGTTCACCACACTCAACGAAGTCTCCACGATCGGCGCGTTCATCCTCGGGGCCTCGACGCTGCCGTTCCTGTGGAACGTCTTCAAGAGCTACCGCTACGGCGAGGTCGTCACGGTCGACGACCCGTGGGGCTTCGGCAACTCGCTCGAATGGGCCACGTCCTGCCCGCCGCCGCGGCACAACTTCACCGAACTGCCCCGGATCCGCTCCGAGCGACCGGCGTTCGAGCTGCACTACCCGCACATGGTCGACCGGATGCGCGCCGAGGCCCACGCCGGGCGCGCCCACGGGTCGACCGCGGTCGCCGAGGTCGCCGCCGGCTCCGCCGACTGAGACAGGAGACCCGCCATGCAAGGCAATCTGCCCGACCTGCCGTACTACGGACTGGACTGGGAGATGTTCTTCCCGACCAACCTGTACGTTGCATTCGCCAAATGGTGGAATCCGCTCTGAGCGTCCGGTGGCGGCGGTCGAGCGGTGGTGTCCGGTGCCGGTGCACGCCGCGTTCCGGGGAAGGGCGACGCCCGTGGCCGGTGACCTCACGACCCGCGCCGAGATCGACGTGCTGCTCCGCTGCTTCTACGGCCGCGCCCTGGTCGACGAGTTGCTGGCGGAACCGTTCACGGAGGTGCGCGAACAGGGACTCGAGTCGCACCTGCCAGTGATGTGCGACTTCTGGGAGACGATCCTGTTCTCCGCAGGCACGTACCGGGGCAGTCTGTTCCGGATCCACCGGCAGGCGTACGAACGGCACCCGTTCGACGGCGAGCATTTCGACCGCTGGCTGCTGCTCTGGCGCGAGGCGGTCGACGAGCTGTACACCGGGCCGGTCGCGGACCGGGCAAAGCTGCAGGGGCAACGGATCGCCACCGCGATGCACCGCCGGCTGGCGGGTCTGCCCAGCCTCGCGGCCGAGGCGGTCCGGACCGGGGCGGCAGCGATGCCGACCGGGGTGGTCGAGGCGGTTCCGGACGCGGTGAGGGGTGCTCCCGGTCAGGCCGTACCCTGGTGGGGTGGACACGATCGACCCCGAGACCTCGACAGCACCCCGTAGCTACGAGGTCCGCACCTTCGGCTGCCAGATGAACGTGCACGACTCGGAGAGGCTGTCCGGTCTGCTCGAGGACGCCGGCTACACCAAGGCCGTGCCCGGCACCGACCCCGACCTCCTGGTGTTCAACACCTGCGCCGTCCGGGAGAACGCCGACAACAAGCTGTACGGCACCCTCGGTCACCTGCGCCCGACGAAGGACGCACACCCGGGCATGCAGATCGCCGTCGGTGGCTGCCTCGCCCAGAAGGACCGCGACACCGTGGTCAAGAAGGCGCCGTGGGTGGACGTGGTGTTCGGCACCCACAACATCGGATCGCTGCCCGCCCTGCTCGACCGGGCGCGGCACAACCAGCAGGCCGAGGTCGAGATCCTGGACTCGCTCGAGGCGTTCCCGTCGACCCTTCCCGCCAAGCGGGAGTCCGCCTACGCCGGCTGGGTGTCGATCTCCGTCGGCTGCAACAACACCTGCACGTTCTGCATCGTGCCTGCGCTGCGCGGCAAGGAGGTGGATCGCCGGCCCGGCGACATCCTCGCCGAGGTACAGGCCCTGGTGGACGAGGGCGTGCTGGAGGTGACCCTGCTCGGTCAGAACGTCAACGCCTACGGCGTCTCGTTCGCCGACCCGGAAGCGCCGCGGGACCGAGGCGCGTTCGCGAAGCTGCTGCGCGCCTGCGGCGACATCGAGGGCCTCGAGCGGGTCCGGTTCACGTCCCCTCATCCCGCCGAGTTCACCGACGACGTCATCGAGGCGATGGCCGCCACCCCGAACGTGTGCCCGCAGCTGCACATGCCGCTGCAGTCCGGCTCGGACCGTGTCCTGAAGGCGATGCGGCGGTCGTACCGCAGCACCAAGTTCCTCGGCATCATCGAGAAGGTCCGTGCGGCCATGCCGCACGCCGCGATCACCACCGACATCATCGTCGGCTTCCCCGGCGAAACCGAGGAGGATTTCCAGGCCACCCTCGACGTCGTCAGGCAGGCGCGGTTCACCAGCGCCTTCACCTTCCAGTACTCCAAGCGTCCCGGGACCCCGGCCGCGGAGATGGACGAGCAGCTCCCGAAGGAGGTCGTGCAGGAACGCTACGACCGGCTGATCGAGTTGCAGGAGCAGATCACCCTCGAGGAGAACCAGAAGCTGGTCGGTGTCGAGGTCGAGTTGCTGGTCGCCGCCGGTGAGGGCCGCAAGAACGCGGAGACGCTGCGGATGAGCGGTCGCGCCCGCGACGGCCGCCTGGTGCACTTCCGTCCCGAGGGCCGGCTGGACGGGCAGGTCCGTCCCGGCGACGTGATCACCACTGTCGTCACCGGCGCCGCGCCGCACCACCTGATCGCCGACGGTCCGGTGCTCGGCCACCGTCGGACCCGGGCCGGCGACTCGCACGAACGCGGCATCACCCCGAAGACCCCGCCGATCGGGGTCGGCCTGGGACTCCCGCAGATCGGCGCGCCCGCGCCGCTGCCGACCGTGACCGGATGTGGAGCATGAGCAACAACGAGCCCGACCCCATCGAGCAATACCGCAAGGACATCGACGCCGCCGAGAAGAAGGTGGCGCGCGAGATCGACCCCGGCATGCGGGCACTCGTCGTCGCGGTCGGCATCCTCGCGTTGATGGCGACGTTCGCGTTGCCGCACACCGGGGGCGCGAAGGGCTGGGACGTCCTGGTCGGTAACGACGCCGCCCTGGCCGAGGACATCGCCCTCCCGTCGCGGGTGTTCGTCTGGCTGACGCTGGTGTTCGGGATCGTCTTCGGCATGCTCGCGCTGGTGACCCGGCGCTGGGTCCTGGCGTGGATCTCGGTCGCCGGATCGGCGGTGGCCAGCGTGTTCGGCATGCTGGCGATCTGGTCCCGGCAGACCCTCGACGCCTCTTCACCCGGTGGTGGGCCCGGGATCGGCCTGATTCTCGGGTGGGTCCTGATCATGGTGCTGACCTTCCACTGGGTGCACGTGGTGTGGCAGCGCACCGCGCTCCAGCTGGCGGCGGAGGAGGAACGGCGTCGCAAGACCGCGGAGGGTGACCAGAACAACCTCATCTGGGGGGATCGCTGACGGTCCCCGGGCGGGAGTGACGTCGGGCTCGAAGGAGTCGAATCGTGCCTTTCACCCTGCCCGCGGGAGCCGACGTGGTCGTGGAGACCGAGGTCAGGCATTCCCGCTTCATCGCGGCGCTGCGGCGTGTCGACAGCCCGGCCGAGGCGCAGGACTTCCTGGAGGATCAGCGGCGCCTGTATCCCGACGCGCGACATCACTGCTGGGCCTACGTCACGGGTAACGAGCAGTCGGACCGGGCCGAGCGGTCGGGTGACGACGGCGAACCCGGTGGCACGGCCGGGGTGCCGATGCTCCAGGTGCTCCGGGCTCGGGAGCTGGTGGACGTCGGGGTGGTCGTGACGCGGTACTTCGGCGGGATCAAGCTCGGCGCGGGCGGGCTCGTGCGTGCCTACTCGGGTGCGGTGGCCGCCGCGGTCGACGCCGCCGCCGGGTCGTCACGGTGGCTGAGCCGGGAACGCCTCGAATTGCTGTCCCTTGAGGTCGGCCACGACACCGCGGGCCGGGTCGAGGCGGACCTGCGGGGGCGCGGGGTTGCGGTTGTCGACACCGCGTACGGCGCCAGGGTCACCTTCACTCTCGCGACCCGGGATCCCGAGCACCTGGCGGCCGCCGTCGCGGAACTCACCGCCGGCGCGTCGGAACTCGTCCCGGCGGGCGTCCGCTGGGTGGATTCCGAGCTGCCGCGCCGGTGAGTGAATCTTTCCCCAGAGGGGCCCCACCCGACCGGGGCGAGATTCACTCACGGACGGCGGTTCCGTCTATCGGTCGCTGACGGCGGTGCCGTCTATCGGTCGCTGACGGCGGTGCCGTCTATCGGTCGCTGACGGCGCCCTCGGCGGCGTCGGCCCATTCCCGCCACTGCCGGGCCTGGGCGAGGGCCTTCTCGGCGTCCTTCGTCTTGCCTGCCGCGGTGGCCTTCGCGGCCTGCTCCTCGAACTGCGCGACCCGCTCCCGGAACTGGGCGGCACGCGCCATCGCCTCCGGGTCGGTGCGCCGCCACTGCGAGTCGGCGGCGTCGCGGACCTTCTTCTCGATGGCGTGCAGCCGGCCTTCGAGGTCGTGCATCTTCTCGCGGGGGACCTTGCCGATCTCGTCCCACTTCTCCTGCAGGTCCCGCAGGGCGGCGCGGGCGCCGTCGAGGTCCTTGGCCGGGTCGATGTGGACGCTGCCGAGCAGTGCCTCCTTGGCGGTGGCGTTCTCCTCGAACTCGGCGTCCCGCTCGGACGCGGCGGCGTTGCGGTTGCCGAAGAACACGTCCTGTGCCGCCTTGAACCGCTTCCACAGCGCGTCGTCCGCTTCGCGCGGTGCGCGTCCGGCGGCCTTCCACTCGGTGAGCAGATCGCGGAACGCGGATGCGGTCGGACCCCAGTCGGTCGAGTCCTTCAGCTCCTCGGCGCGTTCGCAGAGTTCTTCCTTGCGGGTCTTCGCCGCGGCGCGCTCGCGGTCGAGTTCGGCGAAGTGGGCGCCGCGCCGGCGGTTGAACGCCTCACGGGCCTTCGAGTACCGCTTCCACAGCGCGTCGTCGAGCTTGCGGTCGACACCCCGGATGGACTTCCACTCCTCGAGGATCTCGCGGAGCCGGTCGCCTGCGGCCTTCCACTGGGTGGATTCGGCGCCGATCCGTTCGGCCTCGGCGGCCAGTTCCTCCTTGCGGTGGGTGTGCTCCTCGCGTTCGTGTTCGCGTTCGGCCTTCTCCGCCTCGGCGGCCTCCTGAGAGCCGGCGATGACGGCGTCCAGGCGCTTGGCCAGGGCGTCGATGTCGCCGATGACGGCCGCGGTCGGCAGGGACTCGGCCAGCGCGGCCGCCGCGGTGCGGGTCCGGCGCGCGTCGCCGGAGCCGGAGGTCAGGCGGGCTTCGAGCAGGCTCACCTCGGTGGCCAGGTCGTCGTAGCGGCGGCCGAAGTGGGCCAGCCCCTCGGCGGCGTCGCCGGCCTGCCACGACCCGATCTGGCGCTCGCCGTCCGCGGTCGTGACCCAGGCGGTGCCGTCCTCGTCGACGCGTCCGAATCGGCTCGGATCGCTCGGCGGCGTCACCGCCGGTGCGTGCACGGCGGCGGGGGCAGCGGGTTTCGCGGGACCGGGTTTCGCGGCGCCCGGCTTGGGGGCGCCCGGCTTGGGAGCGCCCGGCTTCGGGGCGCCGGGCTTGGGTGCGCTGCTGTCGGTCATGACTCCTCATCTCTGCCGCGCGTCACGGCTGCCGCTGCCTCGTTCGTCGCACGCCGATCCTCACGTCTGCGCGCGCTGGTCCCATTCAACCCGGAACAAGGTGTCAGGACCATTGAAACAGCTTGGACCGCGAGAGTAGGGATTGCGCGGGATGCGGCGTGCGCGCAAAGGACGGATCTGGTGGTGGAACCGCGACGGGTGGCGACTACCGTTGGCCGGTGTGTTCACCGCCGCAGCCCTGGTCTCCTCCCCGCCCCTGCTGATTCCCGAACTCGCGGGCGCGGCGGCGACAGAGACCGCCGACCTGCGTGCCGCCACCCTCGATGTCGCCGGTGAGCTGGCCGGACTCGCTCCGACGTGGACCGCGATCGGGGTCGGAGCCACGGAGGCCGAGGTTCCCGCCGCGGCACGCGGCACCTTCCGCGGGTACGGCGCCGACGTGCGGGTGGCCCTGGGGGCGGCCGGCGAGCAGGGCGTCGCCGATCCGAATCTGCCGCTCGCCGCGCTGATCGCCGGCTGGCTGCGCGGGGCCGTCCGCTCGGCAAATCCAGGGGCGCCGGGCACCGAGATCGAGACGATCCTGGTCGCCCCCGACACGTCTCCGGTGTACTGCGCCCAACTCGGTGCCCGGTTGCGGAAGCAGCTGGACGCCGACCCGCGCCCGCGCGCTGTCCTGGTCGTCGCCGACGGTGCGAACACGCTGACCCCGAAGGCGCCCGGCGCCTACGACGACCGCGCGCCCGTCGCGCAGGCCGAGCTCGATCACGCGCTCGCGGAGGGCGACGTCGAGTACCTCGCCCAGCTGGACCCCGTCGCCTGTGCCGATCTCGGCATCGCCGGCCGCCCCGCCTGGCAGGTCCTGGCCGCGCTGTTCGGCCGCACGCCGAGGAAGTGCCGCACCGACTACCAGGGCGCCCCGTACGGCGTCGGCTACCACGTGGGGCTGTGGCTGCCGTGACCGACACCTCGAGGCCGGTCGCGGTCGTCGGTCCGACCGCGACCGGAAAGTCCGATCTCGGGCTCGCCCTCGCGCAGCGGCTCGGCGGCGAGATCGTCAACATCGATGCGATGCAGCAGTACCGGGGCATGGACATCGGCACGGCCAAGCTGCCGGTCGCAGAGCGGCGAGGCATCCCGCACCACCAGCTCGACGTCCTCGACGTCACCGAGACCGCCACGGTCGCCCGGTACCAGCAGTCCGCCCGCGCCGACGTCGAGGCGATCCTGGCCCGCGGCGCGGTGCCGGTGATCGTGGGCGGATCGATGATGTACGTGCAGTCGCTGCTCGACGACTGGGAGTTCCCGGCGACCGACCCGCAGGTCCGCGCGAAGTGGGAGGCGGTGCTCGCCGAGCGGGGGGTGGCGGGCGTGCACGCGGAACTGACGCGGGTCGACCCACAGGCCGCCGCGACGATCCTGCCCACCGACGGCCGCCGGATGGTGCGCGCCCTCGAGGTGGTTGAGCTGACCGGGCGCCCGTTCGCCGCGTCGGCCCCCACGATCGGCGAGCCGCGGTGGGGGACGCGCGTGATCGGAGTCGACCGGGACACCGCCGAGCTCGACGAGCGGATCGAGCTGCGGACCCGGCTGATGTTCGAGTCGGGACTCGTCGACGAGGTCGAGACGCTTGTCGCGGCCGGCCTGCGGGAGGGGGTCACCGCGCCGCGGGCGATCGGCTACGCGCAGGTACTCGCGGCGTTCGACGGGGAGTACGACCTCGACGAGGCCCGGATGCGCACCCTGATCGGCACCCGCCGGTACGTGCGCAGGCAGCGGTCGTGGTTCCGGCGGGACCAGCGCGTGCGGTGGCTGGACGCGGCGAGGCCGGACCTGGTCGACGTGGCCCTGGCCGTCGTGCAGGCACCGCCCGTCGTGCAGGCACCGCCCGTCGTGGAGGAGTTGTCGAGCGTGGATGAACAATCGGTCGTGGAGGAGCAGTGACGAAGAAGACGGCGCGCCGGACGCCGGGTGGGCAGCCCCGGGTGACGGTGCGCAACGCCCGGTTCCAGCAGTGGCAGTCGTACCTGACCACCCGGGCGAAGCGGACAAAGGCAGGGCGGTTCCTGATCCAGGGCGTCCGGCCGCTGACCCTGGCACTCGAGCACGAGTGGCCCGTCGAGACGCTGCTGTTCCGCGTGGACGGCCCGCCGCTGTCCGAATGGGCCCGCGGCGCCCTCGAGCGGTGGTCGGGCGAGACGGTCGGCGTAGCGGGCGAACTGCTTGCCGAACTGGGTGAGAGGTCGGAATCGGCGCCGGAGCTGATCGCGGTCGCGAAAACCCGGATGCGACCGCTGTCGGCGCTGACATTGCGCCGCGGTGAGCGGGCGCCGCTACTGGTGGTGTTCGACCGGCCGTCGTCGCCCGGCAACCTGGGTACTCTGATCCGCAGCGCCGACGCGTTCGGGGCGGACGCGGTGGTGGTCACCGGGCACGCCACGGACCCGTTCGACCCGCAGTGCGTGCGCGCGTCCACCGGTTCGTTGTTCGCAATGCCGGTGTTCACCGCCGCCGACCCCGACGAAGTGGTCGCCTTCCGCGGCCGCCAGAAGATGGAGATGCAGATCGTGGGCACCGACGAGCACGGCGCTGTCACGATCGCCGACCACGACCTGAGAGGTGGAACGATCCTGGTGATCGGTAACGAGACCCGTGGCATGAGCGCCGCCTGGCGCGGCGCCTGCGACGTCACCGTCAGCATTCCGATCGGCGGCGCCGCGAGTTCGCTCGGCGCGCCGTCGGCCGGTGCGGTGTGCCTGTACGAGGTCACGCGACAGCGGATGACCGCGGTGGGGGGCACCCGATGAACATCGCCGATCACCTGGCCGCGCGGATGAGCCTGTTCGGGGCGGCGGCGACGATGCCCGGCGTGGGTCGCACGGCCGCCATGCAGTTCAGCAAGGGCCACGGGACGGAGAACGACTTCGTCCTGCTGCCCGACCTGGAGGCGACGATCGACCTGACCGAGGCGCGGGTGTCGACGCTGTGCGACCGGCGCAGCGGGCTCGGCGCCGACGGGTTGCTGCGGGTCGCGCGGGCGGGCGTGCTGAAGGAGGCCGGGGTGCTGGACGCCCTGCCGAAGGGTGTCGGCGTGGACGACTGGTTCATGGACTACCGCAATGCCGACGGGTCGATCGCCGAGATGTGCGGCAACGGGGTCCGGGTGTTCGCGCACTTCCTGCGGGCGTCCGGGCTCGAACTCGCCGACGAGTTCGTCGTCGGATCCCGGGCAGGTGCGCGCCCGGTCGTGGTGCACGGCCTCGACGGCGCGACCGCCGACGTGACCGTCGACATGGGTGTGGTCAAGGAACTCGGGACCTCCACCGCCACGGTCGCGGGCACCGAGTTCAGCGGTCTCGGCATCGACGTCGGGAACCCGCACCTGGCGTGCGTGGTCGAGGACCTGACCGCCGAGTCTCTGGCGGCACTCGACCTGACGGTCGCCCCCGACTTCGACGCCGACTTCTTCGAGCACGGCGTGAACATCGAGATCCTCACCGCGCTCGCCGACGGCGCCGTGGACATGCGCGTGTACGAGCGCGGGGTGGGGGAGACCCGTTCCTGTGGCACCGGAACCGTCGCCGCGGCGGCCGCGGCGTTGCGCGCCGCGGGCAGGTCCGAGGGCGAGGTCGAGGTCCGGGTGCCCGGCGGTGAGGTGCGTGTCGCCGTCAAGTCCGGCAAGGCGACCCTGCGGGGGCCGTCGGTCCTGGTCGCTTCCGGCAGCCTGGACGAGACCTGGTGGTCGTCTCTCGGCGGGTAATGCGGATGCACCGCGGGGGCCGTCCGTGGGACGATGGCGGGGTATGACGAATTCAGACGAAATGACTCACGACACCGACCACCACGATGATCGGCCCGCCGGTGTTTCCGGCCACGATCCGTCGGTGGGTGAGATGCAGCTCGACGAGCGCAGCGCGCTTCGCCGAGTGTCGGGCCTGTCCACCGAGCTCACCGATGTCACCGAGGTCGAGTACCGGCAGCTGCGCCTCGAACGGGTGGTGCTGGTGGGGGTCTGGACCTCCGGCACCGCCACCCAGGCCGAGGCCAGCATGGCCGAACTCGCCGCTCTTGCGGAGACCGCCGGATCGGAGGTCCTCGAGGGCCTCGTCCAGCGCCGCGACAAGCCGGATGCGGCCACGTACATCGGGTCTGGCAAGGCCGGTGAACTGCGTGAGGTGGTTCTCGCGACCGGCGCCGACACCGTCATCGCCGACGGCGAGCTCACTCCCGCTCAGCTCAATGCGCTGGAGAAGGTCGTCAAGGTCAAGGTGATCGACCGCACCGCCCTGATTCTCGACATCTTCGCCCAGCACGCCACGTCCAGCGAGGGCAAGGCGCAGGTCGCGCTGGCGCAGATGCAGTACATGCTGCCGCGGCTGCGCGGTTGGGGCGAGTCGATGTCGCGACAGGCGGGCGGCCGCGCCGGCAAGGACGGCGGCGTGGGAACGCGCGGACCGGGCGAGACGAAGATCGAGACCGATCGGCGGCGGATCCGGGAGCGGATGGCGAAGCTGCGCCGCGAGATCAAGGAGATGAAGGGTGCCCGCGACACGAAGCGCACCCGGCGGCTGCGCAGCGACATCCCGTCGGTCGCGATCGTCGGATACACCAACGCAGGCAAGTCGAGTCTGCTCAACGCCCTGACCGGCGCCGGCGTCCTGGTACAGGACGCGCTGTTCGCGACCCTGGACCCGACCACCCGCAAGGCAGAGTTTCCGGACGGCCGCGAGTACGTGCTGACCGACACCGTCGGATTCGTCCGGCACCTGCCCACGCAGCTCGTGGAGGCGTTCCGGTCGACGCTCGAGGAGGTCGCGGACGCCGACCTGCTGCTGCACGTCGTCGACGGTTCCGATCCGCTGCCGACCGATCAGATCAAGGCGGTCCGGGAGGTCATCACCGAGGTCCTGCGGGAATCGGACGCCCCGGCACCGCCGGAACTGCTGGTGGTCAACAAGATCGACGCCGCCGACCCGATCACCCTCACCCAGCTGCGCGGCCTGCTGCCGGGCGCGAGGTTCGTCTCCGCCCGGACGGGGGAGGGCATCGAGGATCTGCGGGCCACCCTCGCGAACCTGGTGAGTCCGCCGGAGGTCGAGGTCGAGGTCCTCGTGCCGTACACGCGCGGCGATCTGGTGGCCCGAATTCACTCGGATGGGCGAATTCTCGGCTCAACACACGAGGTGGAGGGCACACTGATCCAGGCGAAGGTGCCGCCGGCGCTGGCCTCCGCCCTGGAACAGTTCCGTCACAGCGCCGCGTGAGTACCGCGACGGCACCGCCGTCGGAACCCCGCGACGCTGAGGAGAACTCGAGGATGACCGGATCGAACGCCGCGGTGCGGAGACGGATGGCGGCGCTCGCGCTGACGGTGGTCGGGTCGGCGATCCTGACGGCGGCCCCGGCCACCGCCCAGGGTTCGGGCGGCTCGACCGGATCGTCGACGGGGTCCGACGCCGTCGACGCGACGTTCGAGACGTTGTGTACGCCAACCGAGTCCGGCCTCTCCGAGATCTCCGGTCTGGCTGCCACCGGCGACAAAATCCATGCGATCGGTGACAGTGGCACCGACGACAGGGTGTGGGTGCTCGACAACCAGTGCCAGGTCATCGACACGGTGCCGGTGCCACCCACCCCGGTCGACGTCGAGGACATGGCCCTGTCCGACGGTCGGCTGTGGCTCTCGGACACCGGCGACAACAACAAGGTGCGCCAGCAGGTGTCGCTGACCGACGTGGACCCTGCAACCGGCGCCGGTGCCATGCACCTGCTCACGTACCCCGACGGCCCGCACGACGCGGAGACGCTGCTCGTCGGCAGGGACGGCCGGCCGGTGATCGTCACCAAGGAGGTGCTCGCGGCCAGCGGGATCTATCGCCCGGCCGGCGGCGCCACCCTCGACGAGCTCGGTCCGGGACCGGCGCCGCTGGAGCGCGTCGGACAGCTCGCCTACGCGCCCACCGACACGCCCGGCAGCCCGATGCCGGTCGCGGGGTCGATCCTGATCACCGGCGGCGCGGTCAGCGCCGACGGTCGGGTCGTCGCGGTCCGCACCTACACCGACATCTACCTCTACCCGGCGCCCGACGGCGACATCGTGGCCGCGCTGACAACCGCGACGCCGGTGCGCGTCCCGATGCCGAACCAGCCGCAGGGCGAGGCGATCGCGTTCACTCCGGACGGCGACCTGCTCAGCGCGTCCGAGTCGAACGGCGGTGCGCTGCCACCGATCCAGATCCTGCGCGGGGCGACCGCGCTGGTGCCGCTGCCCGCAGTGCAGCCCGTCGCGCAGCCGGTCGCGGCGAGCGCGGGCGGCACGAACACCAGCGCGGTGGTCGCTGCGGGCGTCGGGGTCGGCGCCGCCACGCTCGGAGCCGCCGTGTTGTATCGGGCCCGCCGGGGAGCCTGAACCCGCAACCGGGTCCGCTGCGGTTCGTCCCACCTGCCCGAATCGTCCGCTGTCCGATTCGGTTCGGGGCACCGACCGGCGGATACTGGCGCGGTGCCCGACATTCACGTCCTGCTGCGGTCGCTGTCGCGACTGTCGCTGATCGGCCCGACGGCCACGGTTGCCGTCACGGTCGCCGCTACGTTTGCGGTCCTTGCGCTCCTCGGGCTCGCGCGCCGGTTGCCGCGGCGGGAACTGCGCCGCGCCGCCGTCGCGGCACCTCTGGGTGTGGTGATGGTGCTGTCCGCGGTGTGGGCGGCCGGCCGTCCACTTCCGTTGCAGCTCAGCGGTGTCGGGGTCACAGCGGTCGTGCTGGGTGTCACCGGGGTGTGCGTGGCGGTCGCGACGGCGGTGTCCGCCGGCTCACGTCGAGTCCTGGTGCCCGCGGTGGCGGCTCTTGCGGCCGTGACACTGGCGGGGTCCGCGGTCGCGGTGGTGAACCGGGACAGCGGGCGTTACCCGACCGCGGGTTCACTGCTTGGCCACCGCGCGCCGGCGGCGGTGCGCTACGTCGATTTCGGTGAGGTGCCCGGACCGCAGCAGCGGGTGCAGGCAGGTACCCCCGTGTCGCGGGTCTGGAAGCCGCCGCTGCGCGCCGCCCGGGACGGACTGCTCACGCACGCGCAGATCCCCGGCGGACGTTCCGGTTTCGCGGCCCGGCCCGCGCTCGTCTACCTACCGCCGGCATATCTGGACTCGCCGCGGCCGCTGCTCCCAGTGCTGGTGCTCGTCGCCGGTAACCCCGGCCGACCCGAGGACTGGCTCGACATGGCGTTGGCCGAGACGGTGTCCGCATTCGCGGCGGCACACGACGGGCTGGCGCCGGTGGTGATCGTGCCGGACGCGCTCGGCGGCGACGACGCGCTACCCCTGTGCCTGGACTCACGGCTCGGCAACGTCGAGACCTACCTCGCGGTCGACGTTCCGGAATGGGCGCACACGCAGCTGCAGGTCAGTGCCGACCCCCGGTCGTGGGCGATCGGCGGCTACTCCTACGGCGGCACCTGCTCGGTGCAGCTGGCCGTCAACCGGCCCGACGTCTACCCGACCTTCCTCGACATCTCCGGGCAGGACGAACCGTCCCTCGGCGACCACGCGGAGACGGTTGCCGCGACCTTCGGCGGCGACGAGTCCGCGTTCGCGGCGGTCAGCGCCCGGGACGAGCTGGGACGAGGCGCGGCTCCGGACATCGCGGGGGTGTTCGTGGCGGGTGCGGACGACGACGAGTACGGACCGCAGCAGCGCCGCATGTACGCCGCGGCCCGGGCTGCGGGCCTGGACGTGCGCTACTACGAACTGCCGGGTCCGCACAGCGGTGACGTGTGGGCGCCGGCCTTCGCGGGCGAACTGGGCTGGATCGCGGCTCGTACCCACCTGGTCGCCGACTCCTGACCCACCGCGCGGCAGGGTTCTGCCGGACCGGCTCGGCGCGGTGGCAGTCGGGCCGGCGATGCCACAGGATGGACGGCATGGACCCCGTCGAGGCGTTGCGGGAGATCGCGTACTGGCTCGAACGCGGGCGGGCGGAGACCCACCGGGTGCGGGCCTACCGCCGCGCGGCGGACATCGTCGAGGAGCTGTCGCCGCAGCAGCGGGACCGGCTCGGCCGCACGGACACCTGGACTGCCCTCTCCGGCATCGGGCCGAAGACGGCGGCGGTGATCGCGCAGGCGTGGTCCGGGCAGGTGCCTGCGTACCTCACCGAGGTCGAGAACGCCGCCAAGCAGATCGGGGAGGGCGGCCGCGAGCTGCTCGCCGCGCTTCGCGGCGACCTGCACACCCACTCCGACTGGTCGGACGGAGGCAGCCCGATCGCCGAGATGATGCATCGTGCCGCCCTGATCGGGCACGACTACTGCGCACTGACCGACCACTCGCCGCGGTTGACCGTCGCCAACGGGCTGACCGCCGAGCGGCTGCGCCGCCAGCTCGACGTCGTCGCCGAACTCAACGCGGAGCTCGCCCCGTTCCGGATCCTGACCGGGATCGAGGTCGACATCCTCGACGACGGCAGCCTCGACCAGGATCCGGACCTGCTCGCCGAGCTGGACGTCGTGGTCGCGAGCGTGCACTCGAAGCTGGCGATGGAGTCCGACGCGATGACCCGGCGGATGGTGCGGGCGGTCGCGAATCCGCTCGTCGACGTGCTCGGGCACTGCACCGGCCGGCTCGTCGAGGGCGGGCGGGGTACCCGCCGCGAGTCCGCGTTCAACGCGGAGGTGGTGTTCGAGGCGTGCAGTCGGTTCGACACCGCCGTCGAGATCAACAGCCGTCCCGAACGCCGCGACCCGCCGTCGCGGCTGATCCGGCTCGCCCTCGAACGCGGCTGCCTGTTCGCGATCGACACCGACGCGCACGCGCCCGGCCAACTCGACTTCCAGGGTTACGGCTGCGAGCGCGCGCAGGCGTGCGGAGTGCCGGAGGACCGGATCGTGAACACCTGGCCTGCGGACGAGCTACTGTCCTGGACAGTCGCCTGACCGAGACCCGGGTGACCCCTGGTGCCGGTCGCGTCCGGTGACGGCCCCGCCGCGAGAAGGAGCAATCGTGACCGGATCCACCCGCGCTCGTGCACTCGGCCTCACGCTCGCGGTCGCCGCCGCGCTGTTCGGCGCCGCGCCCGCCCACGCCGTGCCGGAGGCCGCCGCGCCCGGCACCGTCACCTCGACGGCCGCGCTGCCGCAGGATCTCTGGTACCCCGGAACCGCCCACGCGGAGAAGCTCACCTACTGGACCACCGGGGCGAACGGCGAGCCCGCGCTCAGCACCGGCACCGTCTTCCTGCCCGCCGGGCCGGCGCCCGAGGGTGGCTGGCCGGTGATCTCGTGGGCGCACGGCACCGTCGGACTCGGTGACGACTGCGCACCGTCGGTGGCGGGACCGGCCGCCCGCGACCGCGACTTCGCCTACCTGGGAACCTGGCTGTCCCAGGGCTACGCGATCGTCGCCAGCGACTACGCCGGCCTCGGCACACCCGGCACGATGCCCTACCTGGACGGCAAGGCCGAGGCCCACAGCGTCGTGGACATGGTCAAGGCCGGCCGCAACGCACAGCCCGGCCTGTCGAACAGGTGGGTGACCATCGGCCAGTCGCAGGGTGGCGGCGCCGCCATCACGACCGCGCGCCACGCCACCGAATTCGGCGGGCCCACGCTGGACTACCGCGGCGCGGTCGGGACCGGCGTGCCCGCCTACATCGAGAACATCGTCGCGCTCGCCGGGCCGGGGGTGCCGCCGGTCGCGCTGCCCGCAGGCCTCACCGCGTACGCGCTCTACATCCTCGCGGGCCTGAACGCCGCGCACCCCGAGGCGAGCATCCCGTCGCTGCTCAGCGACGAGGGCAGGTCATGGATGGCGAGGGCCGAGACCGAGTGCATCGGGCCGTTCGAGGAGTCGGTGCGCGGCCTGGTGCTCGGGTCGTTGTTCGTGAAGCCGCTCTCGTCGATCCCGAACGTGCACGGACTGCTCACCGACTACATGGGCATTCCCGAAACGGGCTACGACAAGCCGTTCTTCATCGGTCAGGGCCTGCGGGACACCGACATCATCATGCCCTCGACGCTGCAGCTCGGCGCCACGCTCGCCCGCAACGGGGAGCCGGTGACGTTCAAGACCTACCCGACCGACCACAGCGGCACCATGGCCGCGTCCCTGGCCGACACCGTGCCGTTCGTGCGGGACCTCTTCGACGGCACGCCGCCCGCACCGTCGTTCGGCAGCTGACCCTCCGGTCGGCGACCGCGGCGCACGGCCGGCGTCGCGGACGTCAGGCGGACGCCGCCGGTGTGACCCGAGGGACCTCGGCGCTGGTGGCCTTCGCGTCGAAGTAGTCGCCGCCCTTGCGGCGGCTGTCGTCGGTGCCCCAGTCCCGTGTCCGTGCCACCGGTGCCATCTGCGGTATGTGCTTGCGGCAGTGGATGTACGCCTCCTCCACGTCGACGACCACCCAGAGTTCGGGGGCGCGTCCGCCGGTGTGGTCTTCGGGAAGGTCGGGTACCTGTGCACGCAACGCCGGATCGTCGACGATGCGGGCCCGGCCGTTGACGTGCAGGCCGATGAGGTCGCGCACGAAGTCGATCATCAGGATGCCGACGTGGGGATTCTCCCGAATGTTGCCGAGGCTGGCCATCACCCCGTTGCCGCGGTACTCGGGATAGGCCAGGGTGTGCGCGTCGATGACATGGATGAATCCCGGTGCTCCAGCGCGAAACGACGAATCGCATTCCCCCCGCGCATCCGAGGTCGCGACGAACATCATCTCCTGGCGGCACGTGAACTCGATCATCTCCGGGTTCAGGTGTGCGAGGACCTGATCGGAATAGAACCGTGCCGCGCGTTCGACGGTGCCGTACTCGCGCTGCAGTTCATGTTCGCCGACACTCCCCACCGTGTCACGAATGGTCATGCAACTCCTCGGAACGCTCGGACCCCGCAGGCGCCGGGTGTGGACGCGACAACGCTAGCCGGGCCGTGGACCTGCCGCAGCGGTTCGTCCTTTGCCCACGACGCACGGCGTGTCCGCCGTCGACCTGGCCGTTTCTCGGCTATCGCGCCGTGACAGAATTTGCGTCGTGACCAAGCGAGAAACGGCCCCCGCACGCACCGCCGGACTGGGGTGGAGCCTGCACGGAGATGGCAAGACGATCACCGACGGAGCCGTTGTCGCGCCCGACGAACGACTCAGTTGGCCCCGAACGGTGGGCATCGGAATGCAGCACGTGATCGCCATGTTCGGGGCGACGCTGCTGGTGCCGACGATCACCGGGTTCCCGGTCACCACGACGCTTCTGTTCTCGGGCATCGGCACCGCGCTGTTCCTGCTGATCACCCGCGGACGGGTGCCCAGCTACCTGGGGTCGTCGTTCGCGTTCATCGCCCCGCTCACCGCCGCCGCCGCGGACGGGCCCGCCGCCCAGCTCGGAGCGGTCATGTCCGTCGGCGTGGTGCTGATGCTCGTCGGGCTGGCGGTGAAGCTCGCAGGAGCACGCGTGCTCGACGCGGTGATGCCGCCGATCGTGACCGGTGCCGTGGTCATGCTGATCGGCCTGAACCTGGCCCCGGCGGCGGTCGGGTCCTTCGAGGCCCAGCCGCTGATCGCCGCGGTCACGCTGGTCGCGGTCCTCGTCGTCACCGCGATCGGTCCCGGACTGCTCGGCAGGCTCGGCATTCTCGCGGGCGTGGTGATCGGCTGGGTGTTCGCCGCGGTCACCGGGGGCCTCGCGGAGGACAGGGTGGACGCGTTGCGGGAGGCGGCGTGGATCGGCGTTCCGCACCTGCACGGACCGGAATTCCGCTGGTCGGTGATCGCGCTCGCGTTGCCGGTCGTGATCGTCCTGATCGCCGAGAACGTCGGTCACGTCAAGGCGGTCTCCGCGATGACCGGACGCAACCTCGACTCGATCGCCGGTGACGCGTTGTTCGCGGACGGCCTCGCGACCACCCTCGCCGGGGCAGGCGGCGGATCGGGCACGACGACCTACGCCGAGAACATCGGCGTGATGGCCGCGACGCGCGTCTACTCGACCGCCGCGTACTGGGTCGCCGCGGCGACCGCGGTGGTCCTCGCGTTCTCGCCGAAGTTCGGTGCCCTGGTGTTCACCGTGCCCGACGGCGTGATCGGCGGCGCGACGCTGGTGCTGTACGGCCTGATCGGCATCCTCGGTGTGCGGATCTGGTCCGACGCGAAGGTCGACTTCACCGATCCGGTGAATCTGACGGTGGTGGCGGCCGCGCTGGTGGCCGGGATCGGCGACCTGACCCTGTCGATCGGGTCCGTCGAACTCGGTGGCATCGCCTGGGGTTCGGTGGGCATCCTCGTCGGCTACCCGCTGATGCGGGCGCTGGCCAGGTGGCGCCGCTGACGGCACCTCATCCGCGCACTCGGTCACCGGCGCGCCAGCGGCGCTGCGCCCGGAGCACACTGGACCAGTCGCGGTATCCGAGACGTTGGGCGATCTCGTGCCGCGGCACGGTGTGTTCGCGCAACAGGCTCTCGGCGACGTTGCGGCGGACCCCGTCGAGCAGTTCGCGGAACGACGTCCCTTCGTGCTCGAGGTACCTGCGCAGTGTCCGCGGTGCACAGTGCAACCGGAACGCCACGTCCTCGAGCGTCAGGTCCAGTGACGACCGGTCGAGCAGGTGTGCGCGCACCCGCGCGGCCACGCCTGTGTGGTGCAGTCGTTCGGCGCGGATCCGCTCGCACTGCGCGACCAGCAGTTGTGTGGTGTGGGTGTTCGCCATCGGTGGGACCTGGTCGAGATACGCCGCGTCCAGGACCACCTCGCTGCGTGGGTGCCCGAAGGTGACCGGCACGCGGAAGTAGTCGTCGTACACCGCGGTGGAGCCGGGTTCGTCTGTGGCGAGCCGGATCTCGCGCAGCGGCACCTGGTCGCGGCCGGGGAAGATGTCCCGGTGGATCTGCAGGACGGCGGCCATGTCGCGTTCGACGAGGAACCGCCGGATGTCCTCGGGCACGTCGTCCGCCTCGAGGGTCAGCACGTAGCGGTCGTCAGCGTCGATCCGGGCCGTCATCGTGGTGAAAGCGAACGTGAGCAGCGCGAAGTGGAGGCCGCGTTCGACGGTCTCGCGGGCGGACGCGGATGCGGTGAAGAGGAATCCGAGGTAGCCGTACGCGGTCAGGCGGTAGAGCCGGCCCAGTTCGACGCCGACGCCGGGCCGGTTGCCCATCGCGGCCACGAGGTTCCGGATCACCGCCACCTCCTGGCACGCCTCGACGAGGATTTCGGGGTCGGTGAGCGCCGCCGCATCGATTCGCGTGCCCCGCAGCAGCGTCTCGACCGGAATGCCCTTGGCGTGGGCCCATTCGCACATGATCGCGACGGACACCACGGTGCGTGGGTGGTCCCACGGGTCGGTGATGGCCGCGATCACCCTGTTCGAGGCCTGCGCCGGTTCCGGTGAGAGTTCGCGCCGGACGGCGGCCCCGGGGATCATTCCGCCAGTTTCACCGACCGTGGTCGCTCCGTCAACGAGGCCGAATCGGGGGTTGGTGGCCGGAACGGTCGCGTTGTGGCCTCGACTGTCCTGGCCGATTCGGAGTGCGCGCTCTACGGTGTCGAACAGGTGAGCCAAGTCACAATCGAACGGAGGCGTTGCATGAAGGTCAAGGCTGCGGTCGTCGAGGAAGTCGGTGCACCCTGGAAGATCTCCGAGGTCGAGTTGGGGGATCCGGTCGCCGGTGAGGTACAGGTGAGGCTCGCCGCATCGGGGCTGTGTCACTCGGACGCGCACGTGGTGGCCGGAAGCAGTCCGGTGCCGTTCATGCCCGTCCTCGGCGGCCACGAGGGTGCCGGTGTGGTCACCAAGGTCGGGCCGGGCGTCAGCGGGATCGAGGAGGGCGACCACGTCGTGCTCGCGTTCATCCCGGCGTGTGGCACCTGCCCGTCGTGCGCGACCGGTCTGCAGAACCTGTGCGACGAAGGCGCCGGGCTGCTGACCGGACAGTCCATCGCGGACAAGACCTTCCGCGTCACCAGGGACGGCCGGCCGGTGATCCAGATGTGCCTGCTCGGCACCTTCGCGCCCTACGTGACGGTCAGCCAGGCATCGGTCGTCAAGATCGAGAAGGACATCCCGCTGGAGACCGCGGCTCTCCTCGGGTGCGGCGTGTCAACCGGCTGGGGGTCGGCGACGGAGATCGGCAACACCCGACCCGGGGACACCGTGGTCGTGATGGGCGTCGGCGGTGTCGGCATCAACGCGGTCCAGGGCGCCAGGTTCGCCGGTGCACGCTTCGTGATCGCGATCGATCCCGTGGACTTCAAGCGCAAGAAGGCACTCGAGTTCGGGGCCACCCACACCTACGCCTCCGTCGCGGAAGCGGCCGCCGAGCTGCCCGAACTCACCTGGGGGGCAATGGCGCAGGTCTCGATCATCACCGTCGGTGAGATCAAGGGCGAACACATTCAGCAGGCTCTGAGCCTGACCGGGAAGGGCGGCCAGGTGGTCGTCACCGGCATGGGTGACTTCAGTCAGTCGACGGTCGATCTCAACCTGTTCGAGCTGACTCTGCTGCAGAAGCGTGTGCAGGGCGCGATCTTCGGCGGCGTCGGACCCCGCACCCAGATACCCAAGCTGCTCGACCTCTACCGCACGGGGCAGCTCAAGCTCGACGAACTCGTCACCACCCGGTACCGCCTCGAGGACATCAATCAGGGCTACCAGGACATGTTCGACGGCAAGAACCTGCGCGGCATCGTCGTCTACTCGGACGACGACCGCTGAGTCCGACGACCGCTGAGTCCGACGACCGCTGAGCTCGGCGACCACCGAGTTCCGATGAGGGCCGAGCCCCGATCGGCCGCCACCCCCAGTACAGACGCAGAGAAGCCGGAGCACCTCCCGATGCAGATCCACGACAAGAACTACATCGACGGCAAGTGGACCGTCTCGAGCGGAACGACGCGGATCCCCGTGACGAATCCGGCCGACGACGAGGTGATCGCCGAGGTCGTCGCGGGCACCAGCGACGACGTCGACGCCGCCGTCGCGGCCGCCCGGGCCGCGTTCCCGGCCTGGGCCGCGACGCCGGTGGCGCAGCGCGCCGATCTCCTCGCCGCCGTCGCCGGCAAGCTGATCGAGCGTGCGGAGGAGATAGCCCGCACGATCTCCACCGAGATGGGATGCCCGATCGCGGTGTCACGGGCGATTCAGATTCCGCTGCCGATCAACAGCTTCGCCGAGTCCGCGAACATCGTGCGCGACTACCGGTTCGAGAGCGAGTACCGCGGATCCACGATCGCCCGCGAACCGTTCGGTGTGCTCGGAGCGATCACGCCGTGGAACTATCCGCTGCACCAGATCGCGCTGAAGGCCGCGTACGGTCTCGCCGCCGGGAACACCGTCGTCGTCAAGCCCAGCGAGGTCACCCCGCTGTGCGCGATCATCCTCACCGAGATCATCGACGAGGTCGGCTTCCCCCCGGGTGTCTTCAACATCGTGTTCGGTTCGGGTGCCGAGGTCGGCGAGGCGATCGCCGCCCACGACGATGTCGACATCGTCAGCTTCACCGGGTCGACCCGGGCGGGGCGGCGCGTGTCCGAGGTGGCCGCCGGGAACCTCAAGAAGGTCTCGCTCGAACTCGGCGGCAAGAGCCCGAACGTCATCCTCGACGACACCGACCTCGCGACGGCCGTCCCGTCGTCCGTTCGGGCGATGATGATGAACTCGGGTCAGACGTGCACCGCGCTCACCCGCATGCTGGTGCCGCGCGACCGGCTCGCCGAGGTCGAGGCACTGGCGAAGGCGAGCGCCGAGGCGCTGCCGGTCGGGGACCCCGCGGACGAGGGGATCGCGGTCGGTCCGCTGTCCTCGCGTGCCCAGCAGCAGCGGGTGCTCGGCTACATCCGAACCGCGATCGACGAGGGCGCCCGCGTCGTGACCGGCGGTGCGACCGACACCGATGCGCCCGGTGCCTTCGTGCGGCCGACGGTGTTCTCGGACGTCACCCCGGACATGACGATCCACCGCGAGGAGATCTTCGGACCGGTGCTCGCGATCGAGGCGTACGACAGCGAGGAGGACGCGATCCGACTGGCCAACGACACCGACTACGGTCTGGCCGGAGCGGTCTGGTCCGGATCCCGGGAGCGCGCGGAGAAGGTGGCCCGCCGGATCCGTGCCGGACAGGTGCAGATCAACGACGGCGCCTTCAACGTCAACGCGCCGTTCGGTGGTTACAAGCAGTCCGGAAACGGCCGCGAGGCAGGTGTGTACGGGCTCGAGGAGTTCCTGGAGGTCAAGGCAATTCAGCGGTGACATGCGGCGGCCGCCGCCGGCGTCGGCCGGCGGCGGTGCACCGACTGCGTGAGACCTGCCGTGGAGTCGCGTTCGCGAGCCACCACGAGACGAACCCGTGTGGTGGGAGGCCGGTGGCACCAGGGTGCGAGAAGTGTCGTGTCGGTCACAGTTTCTGCTCGTTCGGGTCATCGACCCGCACCGGGTCGAGCCCTAGCCTGGGCGCATGGAACGCACTCTCTTCGAGCCCGAGCACGAACTCTTCCGCGAGTCCTACCGCAAATTCCTCGACCTCGAGGTCGCACCCCACCACGATGCGTGGGAGGAACAGAACATCGTCGACCGCGAGGTCTGGAAGAAGGCCGGCGAGCAGGGTTTCCTCGGCATGGCGGTGCCGGAGGAGTTCGGCGGCGGCGGGGTTCACGATTTCCGCTACAACGCCATCATCACCGAAGAGACCACTCGCCGCGGCTTCAGCGGAATCGGCTTCATGCTGCACAACGATGTCGTCGCGCCGTACCTGATGGACCTGACCACCGAGGAGCAGAAGCGACGCTGGCTGCCCGGGTTCTGTTCGGGTGAGATCATCACCGCGATCGCGATGACCGAGCCCGGTACCGGATCGGACCTGCAGGGCATCAAGACCCGTGCGGTCAAGGACGGCGACCACTGGATCCTGAACGGCTCCAAGACGTTCATCACCAACGGCATCAACGCCGACCTGGTCGTCGTCGTTGCGCAGACCGACCCGGAAAAGGGTGCGCAGGGGTTCTCCCTGCTGGTCGTCGAACGCGGCATGGACGGCTTCGAACGGGGCCGGAACCTCGACAAGATCGGTCTCAAGGCGCAGGACACCGCCGAGCTGAGCTTCACCGATGTGCGGGTGCCCGCGGCGAACCTGCTCGGCGAGGAGGGGATGGGTTTCATCTACCTGATGAAGAACCTGCCGCAGGAACGCCTCTCGATCGCCGTGGTTGCGGCGGCCGCAATGGAGTCGGTGCTCGAGTCGACGATCCAGTACTGCCGTGACCGGAAGGCGTTCGGAAAGTCGATCGGCAGTTTCCAGAACACCCGGTTCGAGCTCGCCGACCTAGCGACGCAAACCCAGATCGCCCGGGTCTTCGTGGACAAGTCCATCGAACTGCTCAACGAGGGCAAGCTCACCGTCCAGGAGGCCGCCATGGCCAAGTGGTGGACCACCGAGAAGCAGGTCGAGCTGATCGACCGCTGCCTGCAGCTGCACGGTGGCTACGGCTACATGCGGGAGTACCCGATCGCCAAGGCGTACATGGATTCCCGGGTGCAGACCATCTACGGCGGCACCACCGAGATCATGAAGGAGATCATCGGCCGGGGGCTCAACCTGTAGACCGCGAGACCTGTGTGAGGGGCACCATCGGGGCCGTGACGGACATTCGTCACGGCCCCGATGGCTTTCGGCCCACTCAGATCTTGCGCATCACCGTGACGACCTTGCCGAGGATCTGCGCGTCGTTGCCGGGAATCGGCTCGAACAGCTCGTTGTGTGGCATCAGCCACACCTCACCCTTGGTGCGCTTGAACGTCTTCACGGTCGCCTCGCCGTCGATCATTGCGGCGACGATGTCGCCGTTCTCCGCCACCGACTGCTGCCGCACGACGACCCAGTCGCCGTCACAGATCGCGGCGTCGATCATCGATTCGCCGACCACCTTGAGCAGGAACAGTGAGCCCTGGCCGACGAGTTCCCGGGGCAGGGGGAAGACGTCTTCGACCGCCTCCTCCGCGAGGATCGGCCCGCCCGCGGCGATGCGCCCGAGGACCGGCACGAAGGCCGGCTTCGGGGCCTCGGACTCGGACTCGGCACCCGCGGTGGACTGCTCGGACCCGGCCCGCTGGCCGGCGGCAGCCACCGGTTCGTCGAGGCCGCGTACGTCCACCGCGCGAGGACGATTCGGATCGCGGCGCAGGAAGCCCTTGCGTTCGAGGGTGCGCAACTGGTGGGCCACCGAGGACGTCGACGTCAACCCGACCGCGTCGCCGATCTCTCGGATGCTGGGCGGGTAGCCGCGTTCGCTGACCGACGAACGGATCACCTCCAGCACACGGCGCTGCCGGTCCGTTAGCCCCGCCGTCGGGTCGGGTCGGCCTGCGCTGGCCGCCGAACCTTCGCGGGAGCTGTCGTCCTTCATGGAGGGCCTCCTCGATGTCGTGCGCGTCGGTGTGTCCTGGTGGGCCCATGCGGTCGGGCCCGGTGCCGGTGGGTGCTGCCTGTGGAGCTGGTGGTGCCTGTGGTGCGCGTGGTGTGGCTGAGCGGGTCGGGTGTGACGCGTGGGCGTGTTGTGGCTTCTGACACGAATCTAGACGCAAATCCCGTGCTTATCAAACATCTGTTCGACATTCCCGCGAAGAATGCGGGACTTTGCCGGAGGCGCGTGGTAGAAATTCGAACATGCGTTCTTTCGAACGGGTGATCGAACGACATGTGGATTGTTCTGACGTATTGACCCAGAGGTACCTGGAGTACCAGACCAGAGGTACCTGAAGTTCCAGTCCAGAGGTGCCTGAAGTACCAGTTCAGGGGTACCTGGAGTACCAGGCAGACAGGCGGAGATTCTCATGAGCGTTGCGATTGACATCGACGGCGTTGCGGGCGGCGACCGGCCGGGGTCTCGCCGGTGGGAGGCGGGCACCCGCCGGGTGGCCGAGCGTTGGGAGGACGAGCGGGCACCGCGACCTCGGCACGGCACCCGGCGGTCCGTCGACACGCGTCGGCCGGGCGGTCGTCCGCTGGCGTACGGGGCGGCCAGGGTTCCGGTCTCCCGGGTCCCGCACGCCCGCACCGGGCAGGAGGTCGGGTGGGGTGCCATGGTGGTGGCCGCGCTGGCGGCGACCCTGGTGGTGTTCGGGTTCTTCGGTCTCGCGCAGTGGACGGCGGGCGACTCGGTGCCGGACCGGACCGAGGTGGTGCAGGTACGTGCCGGCGAGTCCCTCGGCGACGTGGCCGAGCGGGTGGTGCCGGGTGGAGCGGTCGAGCAGGTGGTGGCGCGAATCGCTGAACTGAACGCCTTGTCCGGGTCCGGCTTGCATCCGGGTCAGTCGCTGATCGTGCCGGTCTCGTCGGCGGGCTGAGGAGGGGAACCGCGCAGCCGAGAGCGAGGCGACGGTATTGTCGAACCTTGTTGGCCCCACCACATCCAGTGGATCGCACGGGCCCGGACTGCTGGGGACGCATGACTTCCTCGGGTTTCCCGGGTCGCGCGACCGCCGGCACGGTTCAGACGAAGGATTCGCCATGCATTGCCCGTTCTGCCGGCATCCCGATTCGCGCGTCGTCGACTCGCGGGAGGCGGACGAGGGGCAGGCGATCCGTCGTCGCCGGTCCTGCCCCGAGTGTGGGCGTCGGTTCACCACCGTCGAGACCGCGGTCATGTCCGTGGTCAAACGCAGTGGGGTGACCGAACCGTTCAGCCGTGAGAAGGTCGTTCGCGGTGTGCGGCGTGCCTGCCAGGGTCGCGACGTCGCAGACGACGCGCTCTATCAGTTGGCGCAGAAGGTCGAGGAAGCGGTGCGGGCCGGCGGGTCCGCGGAGATCCCGAGCAACGAGATCGGCCTCGCGATCCTGGGACCGCTACGCGACCTCGACGAGGTCGCGTATCTCCGGTTCGCGTCGGTGTACCGATCCTTCTCGTCCGCCGAGGATTTCGAGCGCGAGATCCAGGACCTGCGGGTGCACCGGGAGGAGTCCGCCCGGGCCGCGGCAGAGGGCCGGTCCGAGGCGGGGGCGTCGGAGAAGCAGGACGTCTCCTAGATCCGATTCCCGCGGATCGGGGTCGGGTGGAGTCGATTCGGATGCGCCCGGTGTTCGTCTCCCGGGCCGCCCTGCGTCGCCTACTTGCCGATCGCGGCCATCGCCTTGCGGATCCTCTTGTCCGACACCGGGTACGGCGTGCCCAGGGATTGCGCGAACAATCCCACCCGAAGTTCCTCGATCATCCAGCGGATCGCGTCGACGTCCGGATCGTGGTGCCGGCGCGGATCGAGGCGGGCGAGTAGCTTGCCGTACTCGTCGAACACGGCGTCCAGCACGGTGAGGTTCTGCCGGTCCCGCACTGCCGACCCGGGGAGGGCTTCGAGTCGCATGATCGCGGCGTCGAGGTAGCGGGGCAGCTCGCGTAGCCTCGTCGCCCCGGTGTCGGTGACGAATCCGGGGTACACCAGCGTGTCCAGTTGTTCTCGAACGTCGTCGGCGGCATCGCCCCGCGCGCCGTCGAGCAGGACCCGAAGCTGCTGTGCTCGTGACAGGATCGGGACGACGAGACGTACCAGGACCGCCACCTCGCGGGACAATTCGGCGCGCACTGCCCGCTGCAGGGTCTCGAAGCCCTCGGGGGTGCGGGGCGGTCCGCCGTGACGCTCGATCAGCGCGTCCACCGCACAGGTCCGACAGTCCTCGACCAGGGCGTCGACGCTGCCGTGCGGATTCTGACTCAGCGCCAGTCGATCCCGGGTGCCGAGTCCGCCGATCGCGGACTTCGTCGGGGTCGGGACCGCGGCGAGCAGCAGTGCCCGGGTGCCCTCCCGCATGGCGCGGCGCTGGGCAGCCGGGGTCGCAAGCACCCGAACGGCGACACCGCCGGCCTCGGGGACCAGTGCGGGATAGCCGACCACCTTCTGGCCACCGAGTGTGCGGGTGACGGTGTCCGGCACGGTTCCCAGGGTCTCCGATGTCCACACCGTGGCGGCGGCCCGTTCGGTGGTGGCGGCCGCCTTCGACACCGCCGCGGCGACGCGGGGTGCCTGACCGGCCCGCAGGTCGTCGAGGCTCTTGCTGCGGCCCAGGACCTTGCCGCCCGGGTCGACGGCGGCAAAGGTCATGCGCAGGTGGTCCGGAACGGCCGTGAGGTCGAAGTCCGCCGGGGTGATCGGGGCACCCGCCATCCGGGTCAGCTCCCTGGCGATCGCGACGGTCAACGGCTCGGTCCGGGGCTTGACCACGGACAGAGCCGCCCGCGCGTAGTCCGGTGCCGGGACGACGGTGCGGCGCAACGACTTCGGCAGCGTCTTGATCAACGCGGTGACCAGGTCCTCGCGCATGCCGGGCACCAGCCACTCGAACCCGACATTGCGTACCTGTGCGAGCAGCGCGACCGGAATGCGTGCCGTGACGCCGTCGTCCTCGGTTCCGGGTTCGAACTGGTAGGTCAGCGGGAACGAGATGTCACCCTGGCGCCAGGTGTTCGGGTAGTCGCCGCCCAGAACGGTGGTGGCCTCGGGGTTGACGACGTTCGCGGCGGTGAACGTCAGCAGGTCGGGGTCGTCCCGTCGCGCCTTCTTCCACCAGGTGTCGAAGTGCCGGGCGGACACCGCTTCCGAGCTGATGCGCTGGTCGTAGAACTCGAACAGCGCCTCGTCGTCGACGAGGATGTCGCGCCGGCGGGCCCTGGTCTCCATCTCCTCGACGTCGTCCAGCAGGGCGCGGTTGGCATGGAAGAACTTGTGCTGCGTCTGCCACTCGCCCTGTACCAGCGCGTGCCGGATGAACAGTTCGCGGGACGCCTCGGGGTCGATCGCCGAGTAGGTGACCGCGCGCTTGGCGACCAGCGGGATGCCGTACAGGGTGACCCGCTCGTACGCCATGGCGCAGGCCCGTTTCGTGGACCAGTGCGGCTCGGAGTACGTGCGCTTGACCAGGTGCGGGGCCATCTTCTCGGCCCATTCCGGCTCGATGCCCGCGGCCATCCGCCCCCACAGGCGTGACGTCTCGACCAGTTCGGCGGCCATCACCCAGCGCGGGGGCTTCTTGAACAGCGACGAGCCCGGGAAGATCGCGAACCGGGCGCCGCGGGCACCGAGGAAGTCCTTCTTCTCGCCCTCTCGCAACCCGATGTGCGAGAGGAGTCCCGCGAGCAGCGCCTGGTGCACGGAGTCGGGGGAGGCTTCCGTGTCGGCGACGGACCAGCCGAGGGAGCGGGTGATCTGCGACAGCTGACCGTGCAGGTCCTGCCACTCCCGAATCCGGAGCCAGTGCAGGTACTCGGCCTTGCACATCTTCCGGAACTGGTTGGAGGAGAGCTCTCTGCGTTGGGTGCGCAGGTACTCCCACAGCTTCGTGTACGCCAGGAAGTCCGAGCCGGCGACCGTGAACCGGGCGTGCTTCTCGTCCGCGGCCTGCTGGTGCTCGGCCGGGCGTTCGCGCACGTCCTGGATCGACAGCGCCGAGACGATCACCAGCATCTCGCGCAGGCAGCCGGTGTGGTTGGCCTGCGCGAGCATCCGAGCCATGCGCGGGTCGACCGGGATCTGCGCCAGCTCGCGTCCGACCGGCGTGAGTTCGGCGGGCGCGTCCTTGCGGGCCGGCACCAGGGCGCCCAGTTCCTCGAGCAGCGCGACACCGTCGCGCACGGCCCGCGGATCGGGCTTCTCGACGAACGGGAACGCCTCGATGTCGCCGAGTCCGAGTGCCGTCATCTGCAGCACGACCGACGCCAGGTTGGTGCGCAGGATCTCCGGTTCGGTGAATTCGGGGCGGGACTCGAAGTCCTCCTCCGAGTACAGCCGGATGCAGATGCCGTCCGCGACACGGCCGCAGCGTCCGGCCCGCTGCCGGGCTGACGCCTGCGAGATCTCCTCGATCGGCAGCCGCTGCACCTTGGTGCGCACCGAGTACCGGGAGATGCGGGCGGTTCCCGGATCGACGACGTAGCGGATGCCGGGCACCGTCAGCGACGTCTCGGCGACGTTGGTGGACAGGACGACTCGTCGCCCGCTGTGCTTCTCGAACACCCGGTGTTGCTCGGCGGCGGACAGTCGTGCGTACAGCGGCAGGATGTCCAGGCCGCGGATCCTCCGATCCCGCAACGCGTCCGCGGTGTCGCGGATCTCCCGCTCGCCGGACAGGAACACCAGGATGTCGCCGTCGCCCTCGGCCATCAGCTCCTCGACGGCCTCGCCGACCGCGTCCACCGGATCCCGGTCAATCGTCTGCTCGCCGACGTGCACGGTCAGCGGGCGGTACCGCATCTCGACGGGAAAGGTTCGGCCGGAGACCTCGACGATCGGCGCGGGCACCCCGTCGACCGCGAAGTGCTCCGCGAACCGCTCCGGGTCAATCGTCGCCGAGGTGATGATCACCTTGAGGTCGGGACGGCGGGGGAGCAGTTGCTTGAGGTAGCCGAGGATGAAGTCGATGTTCAGGCTGCGTTCGTGCGCCTCGTCGATGATCAGCGTGTCGTATCGGCGCAGCAGCCGGTCACGCTGGATCTCGGCGAGCAGGATGCCGTCGGTCATCAGTTTGACGAGCGTGCCGTCGGACACCTGGTCGGTGAACCGGACGGTGTAGCCGACCGCGTCCCCGAGCTCGGTGTCCAGTTCCTCCGCGATCCGCTCGGCGACCGTGCGGGCGGCGAGGCGGCGAGGTTGGGTGTGCCCGATCAGGCCGCGGATGCCGCGGCCGAGATCGAGACAGATCTTCGGAATCTGGGTGGTCTTGCCGGAGCCCGTCTCGCCGGCGACGATCACGACCTGGTGCGCCTCGATGGCGGCGGCGATGTCGTCGCGGCGGGCACTGACGGGCAGTGCCTCCGGATAGCTGGTCCGCGGGACACGGGAGCGACGGGTGGCGATCCTTGCCCGGGCGGTGGCGAGCTCGGTGGCGACCGCGTCGAGTTGCTCGGCCGAGCGGGCGCGATCGAGACGCCGCCGCAGGCGGTACTCGTCACGGAGGGTCAGGTCGCCCAGCTGTCGCTTGATGTCGCGACGGGAGGGGCCGGGCTGCGCGGCAGGAGATGTGGTGGACATGCTCAGGCCAGGGTATCGAAGCCGAGGCCGTCGATCCCGCGTGGCGTCGAGTCGATCCGGCCGCGTGTCCGCCGCGCGTGCGACTATCTGGCCATGAGTGCAGACCTTCAGGCCACCGCCGGGACGCACCCGGTCGCTCGCGTGCTGCGCCTGGCCTTCGCCGCGCTGGGGCTTCTCGCCCTGATATGGATTCCCTTGAACAGTGGCGACGACTTCAGTTGGTTCAACTACTTCAGCTACTTCACCGTGCTGAGCAACGTGCTCGCGGTGGTCGTGCTGCTGATCGGCGCGGCGGCGGATCCGCCCGGCCGCGCCTGGCAGTCGTTCCGGGGTGCGGTCACCGTCTACATGGTCATCACCGGAATCGTGTACGCGATCCTGCTCTCGAACATCGACGTCGGCATGCAGGGTCAGTGGACCAACGACATCGTGCATCGGGTGCTGCCGTTGGTACTGATCGTGGATTGGGTGGTCGACCCGCCGCGGATGCGGATCAGTGACGGCCAGGCGATGACGTGGCTGTGGTTCCCGGTCCTGTACGGCGTGTACACGCTCGTGCGCGGCCCGATCGCCGACTGGTACCCGTATCAGTTCATCGATCCCCGGACACAGGGCTATCTGCAGATGACGATCGGGTTGGTGGTCCTGATCGGAGCCTTCGTGCTGATCTGTCTGGCCGTGAATGTCGCCGGGCGCGCCGCCCGCCGGTGGCGATACGGTGAGGGCACACACGAGGCACCCGGCACCGGTGTCGAGAGGAAGGTCGAGGAATGAGCGGTTCGCTCTGGCACGGTTTCGCCGACATGGGCGCGGTTCAACGCGACGGCGCGTTCGTCGTCAGTCGTGGTGAGGGCGCGTACATCTGGGACGAGAACGGCACCCGCTACCTGGACGCGACCGCGGGACTGTGGTTCACCAACGTCGGGCACGGGCGCACGGAGATCGCGGACGCGGTCGCGAAGCAGCTGTCGACGGTGGCGCACTTCTCGAACTTCGGGGACTTCGCGCCGGAGACGACGGTCGCGCTCGCGGACAAGCTCGCCGAGATCGCCCCGGTGCCCGGCAGCAAGATCTTCTTCACCTCCGGCGGATCCGACTCGGTGGACACCGCTGCGAAGCTGGCCCGCCGCTACTGGAACGAGGTCGGCAAGCCGGGCAAGCGGATCGTCGTCGGCCGGCAGAAGGCCTACCACGGCATGCACGTCGCCGGCACCGCGCTCGCCGGGATCCCGGTGAACCGGGAAGGGTACGGCGAGCTGATGCCCGACACCCGAACGGTGGAGTGGGACAACGCCAAGAGCCTGCTGGAGCTGATCGAGCGGGAGGGCGCGGAGGCCATCGCGGCGTTCTTCTGTGAGCCGATCATCGGCGCAGGCGGGATCTACCTGCCGCCGGAGGGCTATCTCGCCGAGGTCCGCGAGATCTGCCGCGACCACGACATCCTGTTCGTGGTCGACGAGGTGGTCACCGGATTCGGCCGGATCGGCGGATCCTGGTTCGCGTCCACCCGATTCGACCTGCAGCCGGACATGATCACCACGGCGAAGGGCCTGACGTCGGGCTACGTCCCGATGGGTGCGGTGTTCATCGCTCCGCGCGTCGCCGAGCCGTTCTTCGCCGGCGGGGTGTGGTGGCGGCACGGCTACACGTACGGCGGCCACGCCGGTGCGGCCGCTGCCGCGCTGGCCAATCTCGAGATCATCGAGCGGGAGAACCTGCTCGCTGAATCGGCGCGCCTGGAACGGTCGCTGCACGAGCACCTGGCTCCGCTCGCCGACCATCCGCGCGTGCAGGAGGTGCGCAGCGGACTCGGCGCCGTAGCCGCCGTCCAGCTGGCGGACCCGGCGGAGGCGCTGCCGTTCGTGAAAACTCTTCGCGAACACGGCATCTCGGGCCGCGCGGCCGGAGTGGGGGCGATGCAGTTCTCGCCCTCGTTCGTGATGAGCGACGAGCAGGTCGCCGAGATGGCGGCCGGGGTCCGCGCCGCGCTGGGTTAGGACGCAAGTCTGACGATTCGAGTGTCCGGGTGGCAGAACCGGCATTCGAGGACATTGCGGCCGCGGTGGTCGGCGGGGTCGAATGCCGGTGGTCGGCCGCCGTGTGAGCCGCGGCGGCGACGGTGCCAGGCGTGGACCTTTCGGCGATGACCGCGTCGATCCCGCGGCGCCGCAGCAACTCCCGACTGGCGCGGGCTCGCTTCGGTGGCGTTCCCGCGCATGCAGGCTCCGGGTTGAGTTCCGTGCCGGACCCCGGCCAACCGGTTGATGGGGCGGCCCTTGACGACCGCTTAGTGCTGTAGCGGCATTACCGGCCTCCACTGTGGCGGGTCTGCTGTTCTCGGATGAGGTGTTACGGCGTGAGTCGTGCGAGGACGGTCGCCTCCAGCGGCGGGTGGAATCGGCGGCGATGCTGGTCGCGGCCGCGATTTCGGGGTGGTCGAACCCCGTTGTGCCGTAACGAGATCGGGTGGCCCGTACGGCATCGGGGTGGTCGCGGCCTGCGGGGTGTAGTCGAGGTCGCGGAGCACGATCACCGATGCCTCGGCCGACGGTGTGGCCGGTGGAGCGGTGCGGTCGCCGACGGGCAGCGTCGCGGGCTCGACGGCCAGCCGATACCACGCGTACGCCCCGACGTGTCATGTTCGTCCTCGTCCCTGAGGGTGAACAGGTTCCCGGGAAGTAGAGCAGATTCGATATCGGGTGCGGTGAGCAGATCCACGCTGCCCAGGTCGGTGTCGACGCGCACTCGCAGCGCCACGCGCCCCATCCATGTGGTCGGGCCCTCGGCGGAGTCGGAGTGACACTGTCAACTCGAGTCCATGTGGACAACCCACTAACCACATGAGGCTCTTGCTTCACACATGGCCTGTTGCATCGCGCAGGTGTACCGGCGGCGACTATCGCCCTCGGATTGCTCGAGTTGACAGTGCCCTCACAACAGGGCCACTACCGCCCCGATGGCTCCGACGGCCTTGCCCACGCCGTCGATGAGTGAACTGATGTCAAGGTTCGCCGAGGCCGCCCACCGCCATCGGTATCCCTGCGCGTTGAACGCGGGCCAGGCGTTCCTGAGTGCAGGGTTGGTGCCGCTGACGTTCCAATCGAAGTCCCGTGAGCCTGGCTCGAACGTGCCGTGCACACGGCCACTCGCCGGCATCACGAATGAGGGATGTCCGGAGCCGGTCGTCAAAACCCAAGCAACCGAAACGGTGTAACTCGTGGCTCCTGAAACATGCAGGTGACCGCTGTAGTTATAGCTGCCATCGGGATACACGACCATTTGGGTCCATCCGCCGACGGGAACGCCTCCACCGAACGCGATCCGACCAGACCCGCCGATTTGGGTGAAGCCCCGTATCTCCGCAGCTGGCATTGGAGAGCCATTGGTGGCCAACGTTTCCCAATCCACGCTGTCCAACTCGGCCCCTTCGGTTTCCACTTTGTCTTTGATCCGATCTGGGTCCGGCGTCGCCGCGGGCGCGGCCAAGTCCGCCCCGGTGATGATCGGACCGGAGCCGGGTCGGGGGGCAGTGCTCGCTTCGTGGGCAGATACCTCCCCGACATCCACATACTGATCGGTGGCACCTTCGGTGACGTGGGACACAGACATGTCTTTTCCTTCCGATAAGGATGGCAAACGATTTGCCATCTCGTTCCCCTGAACGGAATCCGGTCGGGACAGCTGGCCGGCGACGGGGAAAACCCTGGACTTGAAATTTGGCCGATTGCTGCGGGCGATAGCCGCAGTGTCGGTGAACGCCAACCTGGAGAGGAACCCGACCCGGATACCCCTGCCGTCCGGATGCTCTGATCCGCCTCCGCGGTGGCAGAACCGAACCGCCCGCTCGGCAGGTACAGGTTCTCCGGATTCCGGATCGCTGCGTAACCATCAGGGCACTGCCAGCTTGAGGTCGTATGGACATCCGTTAACCACATGAACCACATACGTCACACGCGAACTGGTGCATCACGGAGGTGAAACCGACGAAAATCGCCCTCGGATTGCTCAAGTTGACAGTGCCTCGGCGTGGGTGGGCAACCATCGCGGGGGGCATTCCGGTCGAGTTCGACTTCCCACATGAGCTGTCGCCGTTCTCGTCGGAGGGTGGTCCGCCGGGTGCGCCTCGGTTTGCGCTGCCGGTCATTCGGTCTTGATGGTGATTTTCACGTTGCGGCCTACTTCGATGGTCACCGACGACGACGGCGTCTCCGTATTTCGGTCCTCGTCCTGGTCGCCGCCGCCGATTCCTGGCACGACCGCGGTGTACGCCTCGTACGCATCGTTGGTGATGTACTGATACGGGATGGTCCCGTAACCCCGCCCGTACGGCGACTGCGAGGCCCAAGTGGTGCCCCAGCTGTTCCGAACGATGAAATAGCCCCCGCCCGGACTGCTCGCCGTTTCCTGGTAGCCGACCAGACACACTGCGTGCCCACCGGCCACCGGTTCGTTGCCGATTCTCATGGTGATGCGGCCAGACCGGCGGGTTTCGGCGGACTGATACCAGCTGTTGTACACCGGGAACGACAGCGTCACCGGCCGCTGCCGGGCGAGTTGCGTCTTGTACTCGGCGACATTGCGCGACGGGACGGCGACCGTCGCCAACCGGTGGCCGAGTCCGTCGGACCGGGCTGCCGCCGGACGCGAACCATGGTTGTTGCAGGGGGGGTTCGGATTGTACGGCCACACCTGTTCCCTGCACTGGCCGCTTGTCTGCAGGGCCGTCACTGCCCGGTTCTGCCAGGTGCCGCAGGTATCGGCGGACCCGTCGATCAACTTGATCTCGTAGTACAGGTGTTGCTCGGACAGGTCCCGGACAAGCCCCCGTCGGTGGAGGACGTACTCGTTCAGCGCGGTCAACGTGAACGACACGCAGGTACCACGTGACGCTTGGCTACGGATCGCCGGCAGGTACGGGATCAGATTCACCGCTGGAGGCAGGGCAACCGGCTCTGCCTCCACGGCTTCCTCGGGAACCGTCGCCTCGGCCGCGGCGATCATCTCGTCCGTGGGGAGTAGCGCTCCGAGTGCGAGGTCAGGTTCCGCCGGCCGGCCGACCAGTTCTGCCCGATCAGGAGGAAGTGCCTCCACTGCGGAGTGCAGCCATTCCTGGAACGTCTGGTCGTCGAGCCCGAGTACATTCCGGAACTCCTCGGACACATCGGGAACCGCCGCAGCTGCGACTACTTGCTCCGCATCCGTCAGGCCTAGTTCGGCGAGGGCTGCGTCGATCGGATCGGCCACGATCACAGCCTCGGGGCGAGCCGGTACGGCGGTCAGCAGATGGCCTCCGAACGCCGAGATCTCGACGAGACCATTCGTCCCCCCGGTGGCAGCACCGGCCTCGGCCTTACTCTTTCGGGCCATGAGATTCACCCCTCCTGGTGTAGGGAGAAATGCTTGATTTTCGCTTGATTTTCGTGCGGTTCACGGAGGTCGAAATACCCGCATGGTTATTGCCCGAGAATTCGCTGAACGTGCGGTTCAGGGACTTTCGTCGTCTTCCTGCCTTGGAGGCAGGACCCCCGTTCCGTAATCGGAAGTGTCCGCGGGGGCGGACAATTCGATTTGCTCGTTCGCCGGAAGGCGTGCGCGGGCCGCCTCAACCAGGGCGCGGGCCTCCTCCGGGTCCACCTGCAACTGCTCTACGATCGACCGGAATCCGTTGTCCGTCGCAGCGAGGGCGACCACCTGTTGAGCGGTGGTGACCCATACGGCCTGCATCCTTCCGACCACATCATCGGTCCAGCCGTCCACCGACTCGAGTGGAATATTCGAGATTGCGCTCACCTTCCTTCTCCGATGGAACGTGTGGTGGATTAATGTTCCCGAATCCAGAGATGTGCGTGCTGTGTGGTGGATCCGCGCGCGTGCTTTTAGTATCTCCACCCACCGGGTGGCAGACGCGAGTAGTCGACTACTCGTTTTCCGCCTTTCCCGATCGGGAGTGCGCGAAGGGAGCGCCTGGCAGGTCTGACCTTTTCACGTCCACGCGATGACCGTTGACGACGACCGCTGCACGGAAGACGACGGCGAGCTTGTCACAGCTGGTGGCCAGACCGCGCCAGCGTTTCAGGTGGTGGAACCGGTGTTCGAGGACATCGCGGCCGCGGTGGTCGACAGGGTCGAATGCTGGTTGGGCAGCTCGATCCGCGGGTTCGTGTAGAACCCCCAGTCTGGCGGGTGACGTTGGTGCGCGCGGGCGTTCCTCGAGTCTACCGAGACAGCTCGGTCGATCATCCCAACAGCGTCCGCCACCGCGAGAAGACGTTCCAGGGCCCGATCTTAGGTGCCGTCATCTGCGAGGCGGCGGTGCGAGGTCCAGATGGTCTGCCACGGACCGACCACCGCAGGGATGTCGCGCCAGGCGATCCCGCACCGGTAGCGGTCACGATGCCCTCGGTCATCGCCCTCGATCGAGAGCGGGCGCCCACGTCGTGAAACCGCGTCACCCGAACAGCGTCGCACGAGCGCGTCAGCGCCCGCGGCGGCGGAACATGGCCGTGAGGCGTTGGCGCAGAGTGGGTTTGACCGGTGCGAGGTCGACCTTGGGGCGCTGCTCGGCGTCGGAGGTCGCCTGCGCGTACCGGGTGTGCAGCTGTGCCCGGACCTCGTCGGGGGTGTATGCGCGCCGCTTGCGTTCGGAGCGCACGGTGAGTGCCCCGGTCGCGGCGACGCCCACGACACCGGCGAGACCGACGACCTTCCACAGGTGCCTTGGTTGCAGTCGCATCGCTCTAACCTAGGGGGATGAGTCGGCGAATGCACGAATCCCAGGTGAGCCTCGACGTGGCGGTGGATGCCACCCGCACCGGGGACATCTGGATCTTCCGGGGGCAGTCCGGCGCCGACCGTGCGATCCAGACGCTGACCAACAGTCCGGTCAATCACGTGGGCATGTCGGTGGTCCTCGACGACATGCCGCCGCTGATGTGGCACGCCGAGCTGGGGCACTCGCTGCAGGACATGTGGACGGGGCGATACCAGCGCGGGGTGCAGCTGCACGACCTCCGGGCGGCGGTGCAGGTGTGGGGCGCGAAGTACGGCCAGCGTGGATGGCTGCGGCAGCTGGAGTTGCCGGTGACCCGGGACCAGGAGGACGAGCTGTTGCGCGTCATCGCCCGACTCAACGGTGCCCCGTTCCCTTCCACCGCGAAGCTCGCCTCGCGGTGGTTCGGTGGCAGGCTGCCCGTGCTGCGTAGGCGGAGGCAGGAGCAGATGGCCGGGCTCGAGAGCGCGTACTGCGCCGAGGTCGTCGCGCAGACCTACGAGTCGATGGGACTGCTGACCGGTCGCCGCAAGACCAACTGGTACGACCCCGGGAAGTTCTGGAGTGGGGACCGGTTGCCGCTTGCCGACGGGGTGCGGCTGGGGGACGAGATCGCGGTTCTGCTCAGTGCGGCGGATCTGGCGGCCGGGCGCGCGCCGAAAGCCTGATCCGACCCGGCCGGCCGACGCGGGCCCACCGGACGCGGCGGCCCGATCGGCCCGATCAGCCGGAAATGTCGGGAGTTCGACAGTCGCCCGGGCGTGATTCTTACGCCGGATTTCGATGTCGAACCCGACTCATTCTGTGACCGGCGCCACTGTTTCGTCGTGTCGGTTGTCACAAATGCGACGAAAACCTTCTGGTTTGTTTCCGGTCGGAACCGCGTGGTGCCCTGCGGGGACGCCGTTCTATACCAGTAATTGTGTTGTGTCATCACGCAACACGCCGCTCGTGACCATCTCGTGATCATCGCCTACGGTCGTTTCAGCTCGAAACAACCGGGCTACCGCCGACCCGCTACCGCTCGATCCTGTCCCGCGGGCCGGACGCCACCAACTTCCCGGGACAGGAGTGGGACGACGACACGCTCAGGGCGCACCGCGAGTGCGGCCCGGGCCCGTCACGCCGGCGGCAAGGAGAGGATTCATCCGAATGACTCGCTTCACCCCCAAGCGCGCCCTCGGCGCCGTCGCCGCCACCGCTGCTCTCGCCGCCGTCCCGATGGCGCTGAGCGCAGGCACCGCCTCGGCCGCCACCCACAACTGGGACGGCGTCGCGAACTGCGAAAGCAGCGGCAACTGGTCCACCAACACCGGTAACGGCTTCTACGGCGGCCTGCAGTTCACGCAGAGCACCTGGGAGGCCTACGGCGGCTCGGGTCAGGCGAACCACGCCAGCAAGGCCGAGCAGATCCGGGTCGCGGAGAACGTCCTCGCCGGGCAGGGTGTCGGTGCGTGGCCCGTGTGCGGTCAGTACCTGACCGCCGGTGTCTCCGACATCGCCGAGCCGGTCGCTCCGGCCCCCGCGCAGACCCCCGTCCAGGAGGCCGCCACCCAGATCGCCGAGTCCGCCCCGGTTCAGACCCTCGGCGCGTCGAGCTACGTCGTCCAGGCCGGCGACACCCTGTCGCGGATCGCCGCCGATCACGGTGTCGACCTGTCGGTGTTCGCCAAGCAGGTGTCGAACATCGACCTGATCTTCCCCGGACAGGTGCTCGCCCTGTCCTGATGCGGTGATGCCGCTGCGCCGCCCGGTCACCGTCTCAGACGGTCACCGGGCGGTCGCGTTGCACCAGGCCGCCGACCTCGATCCAGCCGTTCGGGGTCAGGCGGGTGAGGATCTTCGACCCGCGTCCCTGGGTGATGTGCAGGTTGCGCCGGAGGTGGTCGGTGATCCGGATGGCCGCGGCGCCGGTCGCCTCGTCCTCGGGAACCCCGAAGTCCGGGGCGAACATCCGCGCCGCGATGGCGCCTTCGCCCGCCCATGCCCACACGTAGTGGTGGCCGTCGGTGAACGACGTCGCGTCGACGGCATGTACGGCCGCGCTGTCGGGTTTGCAGTGCAGCGTGAACTCCGGCGCCCAGTCCGCCTTCGCCCGGACCCAGGTGACGCCGTCGCTGGTGTGCGTCGCGACGGGGCCGGCGGGGACTTCCAGGGTGTCGACCCGCAGTCCCTGCTCGGTCAGCCACCAGGACACTCCGACCGTGGGGTGTCCGGCGAAGGGGAGTTCGGTTGCGGGGGTGAAGATCTGGGCGGTGGTCGCCTCCGCGTTCGGCTGGGGTAGATCGACGAAGACGGTTTCGCTGAACCCGAGCTTCGTCGCCAGCCGTTGGCGATCCGGCGGCGACACCTGGGCCGCGTCGACGATGCCGAGCGGATTGCCGTGGCGCCCATCGTGATCGGTGAACACCCGGACGACGTCTACCTGAATGCTCATCGTAAAACGATACCGCCGTACCGAGTGACGAAAGGTGCACTTCGCGTAACGATCCCGGCGCACGCGCCTCGGTGACGAGACGGACCGGACGGTCGTCCCAGTCGTGCTTCGCCGGCGCCCTCGGCCTGGAGGAACGCGTCCCGGGTGCCGGCGGCGGCGCGAAGCCGTCCGAGAGGTAATGGCGATAGGTTTCGGTACACTGATAGGCGTGTCCGATCAGACCTATCAGCCCACCCTTGCGCAGCTGCGCGCGTTCGTCGCGGTCGCCGAATATCGCCACTTCGGCACTGCGGCAACCCGCCTCGGCGTGAGTCAGCCCACACTGTCGCAGGCGCTCGCCGCGCTGGAGTCCGGCCTCGGTGTGCAGCTGATCGAGCGCAGTACCCGCCGCGTGCTCGTCACCGCCGCGGGCGCGGCCCTGCTGCCTCAGGCCAAGCAGATCCTCGACGCCGCCGACGGATTCGTCGCCACGGCTGCCGGAGTCGGCCACGCCCTGTCCGGTCCGTTGCGAATCGGGCTGATCCCCACCGTCGCGCCCTATGTGCTTCCGGCGTTGCTGCCCGCGCTGAGCAATGAGCTTCCCGCCGTCACCCCGCAGGTCGTCGAGGACCAAACCGCGCGGCTGCTGGAGGCGCTGCGCGGCGGCGTGCTGGACGTGGCAATGCTCGCGTTGCCGTCGGAGGCCTCCGGGGTGGTTGAAATACCCTTGTACGACGAGGATTTCGTCGTCGTGGTGCCCCGAGGTCACCGGTTGGCGGGGCGCATGGACCTCGCGCCCGGAGTCCTCGACGAGCTGGCCTTGCTGCTGCTCGACGAGGGGCACTGCCTGCGGGACCAGACCCTCGACCTGTGCCGCTCGGTGAATGCGCACCCGATTGCCGGTGACACCCGCGCCACGTCGCTGACCACCGTCGTGCAGTGCGTCGCCGGCGGTCTCGGAGTGACTCTGGTGCCCGAATCGGCGGTCGAGGTGGAGACCGCGCGTGGGGACCTCGCCACCGCGCGGTTCGCCGCGCCCGTGCCGGGCCGCACGATCGGGCTGGTGTTCCGGGCGTCGAGCACACGCGTGGAGGCTTACAGCCGGCTCGCCGACATCGTCCGTTCCGTCGCTCCCGCCGGTGTGGCCCTGCGTCCGTGAGCCGGCCGCTCGTCCGGTTCCCGCCGGGCCGCGCCGAGTGCTCCGCCGACGCCGACCCCCGGGGTCGGGGAGTGGCCGGACGAGCGGTCCTGCGCGCGGTGGCGAAGAATCCGGGTGGGAAGATCGTCGAACACGACCTGCGACCTCCCGTACCCGGGCCCGCAGGCCACCGATCAGGACGTCCGTCGCGTCAGGGCGACGGCGTCACGACCCGACAGTTGAAGGAGAGACAGGCGTGAGCACCAGTGTCATCGTGGCGGGGGCCCGGACCCCGATCGGCAAGCTGTCGGGCGCGTTGGCGTCGTTGACGGCGGCGGACCTCGGCGGGCGGGCGATCGCCGCCGCGATCGAGCGCGCAGGCGTCGGGACCGACGGCGTCGACGCCGTGGTCATGGGCACCGTCGTCCAGGCCGGGGTCGGCCCGAACCCGGCGCGTCAGGCGGCGGTCGCGGCGGGGCTGCCGATGACCGTGCCCGCGACCACCGTCAACAACCTCTGCCTGTCCGGGCTCGAGGCGATCATGCAGGCCGACCGGTTGATCGCGACCGGAGCCGCCGACGTCGTCGTGGCCGGCGGCATGGAGTCGATGACGAACGCCCCGTACCTGGTGCGCGGCGCCCGGCAGGGCCTCAAGTACGGCTCCACCGGCTTCGAGGACGCGCTCGACCGGGACGCGCTGACCTGCGCGTTCGACGGCATCTCCATGGGTGCGTCCACCGAGCGCTACCAGGCGTCGGAGAACATCTCCCGTGCCGAGCAGGACGAGTTCGCGGCCCGCTCGCACCGTCTCGCGGCGGAGGCGACGGAGTCCGGCGCGTTTGCGGCGGAGATCGCCCCGGTGGAGATCGCCTCCCGCAAGGGCACCGTCACGGTCGCCGTCGACGAGGGCATCCGCGCCGAGACCACCGTCGACTCGCTCGGCAAGCTGCGTCCGGCGTTCGCGAAGGACGGCACCATCACCGCCGGCGCCTCCTCGCAGCTGTCCGACGGCGCGGCCGCGGTGGTCGTGATGCGCAAGGACCTCGCCGAGGCCCGCGGCATCGAGTGGCTCGCCGAGATCCGCGCGCATGCGCTGGTCGCCGGCCCGGACACCTCTTTGCTGCACCAGCCCGCCAACGCGATCGAGGCCGCGCTCAAGCGCGACGGCGAGACCACCGTCGCCGATCTGGACCTGTTCGAGATCAACGAGGCGTTCGCGGGTGTCTCCATCGCGTCGATGCGCCAGCTCGGTGTCGACGCCGACAAGGTCAACATCCACGGCGGCGCGATCGCGGTCGGACACCCGGTCGGTATGTCCGGCGCGCGAATCGCCCTGTCCCTGGCGCATTCGCTCAAGGCGGCCGGTGGCGGCAAGGGCGCGGCCGCACTGTGCGGCGGTGGCGGTCAGGGTATCGCCATGATCCTGTCCGTGTAAGCAGCTGCGCTGCCTGTCGCGCTCGTGGTGGCTCCCTACCGCGAGCGCGCACAGGCGCGTCAGCGCCTGCCGCGTTTGGCGGCGGGCTTTCCCTTGCCGCCCTTGGTGTTTCGCTGGACCGGCACCTTGCCCGCCTCGACACGGGCCGCTCGTTTGGCGGCCGCCTTCTGCGACGCGGTGCGTTTGGGTGCCGGTTCGTCGGTGCCGCGGCCGCGAGACGAGTTGGCGCTGCGCCCACGCACGATGCCGACGAACTCCTCGACGAGCTCGGTGGTCCGGTCGGCAGGCCAGGCCAGGGCGACTGGGGAGACCGGGGCGTCGGTGACGGTCCGGTAGGTCAGGTCTTTGCGATGATGCAGGCGCGCCAGGGACTGCGGCACCACCAGCACGCCGACACCGGCCGCGACGAGTTCGACACCCTCGGCCGTCGTGTCGGGACGGTGCTGCGCGGCGGTGCCCGGCCGGGTCGGCCACTCGAGCGCATCGTCGTGCGGGTGCAGCAGGATCTCATCGGCCAGATCCACCGCGGAGACCTCGTCGGCGGCGGTGATCACATGGTCCTTCGGCACGACGACCACCGGGGTCTCCTCGTAGAGAGCGATCACGCTCAGTCCGTCGCGATCGACCGGCAGACGCACCAGCCCGGCGTCCGCGCCGCCCGAACGCAGCAGGTCCGGGGCCTCGGCGGCGGTCACGGTCACCAGCTCCAGAGGGACGTCGGGCAGGCGTTCGCCCCAGATGCGCACCCACTTGGCCGGGGTGACGCCGGGCACGTACGCGAGCCGGAACGGAGTGGGTGCGGCGGGCTCGGTCATTCCGCCAGGCTACCGGGCCGCCGCGGTCGTGACGGCGCTCGATAGGCTGGAGCCATGAGTGCGCAGAAGACACCCCAGACGATGAAGCCGGCCACCGCCGCGAAGAAGCTGGACGTGTACCTCGAGGCCACCCCCGCCGACTTCCGGGAGGGTGCCGTGTCCCGGGAGCAGCTTGCGGAACTGCGCACCAACCCGCCGCAGTGGCTGCAGGACCTGCGCGCCAACGGCCCACACCCGAAGAACGTGGTCGCCGCCAAGCTCGGCGTCTCGATCGCCGGGCTCGCCCGTGGCGGCGTCACCGAGGCCCTGACCACCGAGCAGATCGATGCCCTGCTCGGTGACCAGCCGGACTGGCTCGTCGCCGAGCGCGCGAACCTGGTCGAGGTCCGCAAGGACGAGAAGCGGATTCGCGAGCAGCAGGTGGCGCAGCGGGAGGCGTCGAACCGCAAGCAACGCAATGCCAAGCCGATCCTGCACCCGCAGGACTGAAGGCGGCACCGCGTAACGCGTGGCGACGCGAACGCGATGGGCTGATCGGTGTCCGGGGGAGCACCCGGACACGCCTGGTTTGGACGTCACCACTGCTGATGAGGAGCGCCACGCGTGTCGAACCCGCATGACATGAGTTCGGATCCAACCGTCATCATCCCGCGTGTGGATCCGGCCCAGGTTCCCTCGTCGACCCCCGAACCGGGCGCCGGCTCGGGGCGACGTGGGAAGGCGATCGCCGCCGGAGCCTCCGTCGCCGCCCTGGTGATCGGCGCGTTCGCGGGTTACCTCGTGGGCTCGAACGGGTCGGACACCGAGACCGCGACGCCGGTCGCGGCAACCACCGTCGTCCCGACGACCACCGCTGCCGCGCCGGTACCGGGACCCGGACAGTTCCTCGCGGCGTCCGGCACCGTCGACACGATCGCGGGCAACACCTTCGTCCTCAAGGCCGCGGACGGCACCAAGGTCACCGTCGGCACCACGGGCACGACGCGCATCATCACACTGAAGGGCGACACCCTCGGTGATCTCGAGGTCGGCGACTCCGCAGTCGTCCAGGGCGCGCAGTCCGGCACGGACTTCGCCGCCGACCTGGTGATCGCCGGCGCGCTGCCCGGACTCGTCCCGACCACCGCCGCGACCCCGGAACCGGAGCCCGAACCCGTCGCGGCACAGCCGGCGCCGCGACAGCAGTCCGCCGCACCCGTCGTGACCGAGGCGCCGACGCAGCCGACCCAGACCCAGAGTCCTGCCGCACCCGCACCCGCGCCCGAGGCCGACGACGAGATCGGCCCGAGCGGCGGCTACGGTCCGCAGGGCGACTACGGGCCGAGCGGCAACTACGGCCCGAAGGGCGACTACGGACCGAAGGGTGACTACGGACCCAAGGGCGACTACGGCCCGAACTGATCGGGTCGCATGCGCAGTCGGGTAGTCCGCTACTCGTGTCAGACCGTCGAGCGCGACCTAGCGTCGGTCCTGCTGATGGGCGCACACGAAGCGAAGCACCGCCCGAACCGGTCACCTCGGCCGGTCCGCCCGGGCGGGACGGCTTCCCGACGCGGAAGGATCCGCCATGATGGCGAAGCACGAGGTAGTCCAGGGAGACACGCTCTCGACGCTGGCCGAGAGGTACTACGGCGATGCTCGGCTGTTCCGGGTGATCGCGGTGGCCAACCACCTGCCGGACCCCGACCTGATCCTGGTCGGCCAGGAGCTCGTTGTCCCGTATGTCACCTACCGGCACCGGGTGGTGGCCGGTGACACCAAATCCGGGCTGGCCGCGAAGTTCTCCCACGACACCGCCATGCGCGGCGTGATCGAGATCGCCAATCACGCCGCGCAGAGGGACATCAGGGTGGGCGAGTGGCTGCTCATCCCCGACCTGGGTGATGTCGGGCACCACACTCTGGTCGCCGGCGAGACGCTCCAGGACCTGGCGCTTCGCTGGTACGGCGAGGCGAATCTGTGGCCGATCATCTCCATCGCCAATCACCTCGAGGACGAACCACCCCTGGGGACCGTGCTGATCCAGCCTCGGCTGAACGGACGGCACACCGTGGTCGCTGGTGACACCCTGTCGCAACTCGCGCTGGAAACGTACGGTCCCGGAGACCTCGACACCAAGGTGGCCCTCGTCGCGGCCGCGAATCTGATTCCCGACCCGAACCTGATCCGCGTCGGGCAGGTCCTCTTCTTCCCGTCGACGAACTGACGGAACGCCCCTCACCGAGCGTGTGCGGACTTCGATCCCACGCGGCGGGTGACCGCCATCCGGAACCCCTCCGGCTTGAACGTCAGCTGTTCGCGCACGTCGAGCGTGTAGGCGGGGTCGGCCGTGAATTCGTAGCGGTGCAGGATGGTGGCGAGCGCGAGAATCATTTCGTGGTATGCGAACTGCCTGCCGATGCATGCCCGGATTCCGGTGCCGAACGGCTTGTACCCGTGGCCGGGCCGCGCGCGGACCTGCTCCGGCAGGAACCGGTCCGGCCGGAACTCGCCGGCGTCGTCACCCCACACCGCCGGATCGCGGTGGACCCGCTGCAACACCACCATCAGCATCTGCCCCTTCTCGAAGGGGTAGCGGCCGCCGAGGACGGTGTCCTGCTTGGCTTCCCGGAAGTACCCGGGAGCCGTCGGCCACAGCCGCAGCGTCTCGTCGAGAACCCGGCGGACGGCCCGGAGCTTCGCCACCTCCTCGAACCGGACGGGGATGCACGGCGCCGACATCGGCGCAGCCCACAACGCGTCGACCTCCGCGCGCGCCCGAGGCGCCTCCTCCGGATGCCGCGCGAGCAGGTACAGCGCGAAAGCCAATGCGGACGAGCTGGTTTCGTGTCCGGCGACGAGGAACGTGAGGATCTGGTTGCGCACGTTGACGGCGTCGAGGCGCTCGCCGGTCTCCGGGTCCCGGGTGGCGAGCATCAGGTCGAGCAGGTCGAGTGGCTCGTCGTGGGGACGGGCATGCCGGTCCGCGACGACATCGTCGACGACCGTGAACATGTGCTCGATGTTGCCGCGGTGGTCGCGAGCGCGGCCCGTGACGCGGTCGTACAGGGCACGTCCGGGCACGGGGACACCCTGCTTCTGCACGTACCCGAGCGCACTGATCATCGCCCGGATGAACGGGTCGAGGTCGGCGCGGTCGAACGAGCCGAAGCGGTAACCGAACCCGCAGCGGCCGATCGTCTCGAGTGTCAGTTTCGTCATCTCGGCCGCCACGTCGAGCTCACCGGGGGCCGAGTCCCATGCCGCGCACATCTCGTCGACGACCTCGACCATCGTGTCGTGGTACGACCGCATCGCCGACTGGGTGAACGCCGGTGCGAGGATCGCGTGCGCCTTCGCCCAGTTGGGTTCGTCGTTGTAGGCGGTGAACAACCCGTCCGCGACGATGGGGCGCAGCAGCTGCAGCGGTCGCGCGACCGCCTTCTGCCACACGGCATCGTCGTTCACCTCGGCCGCGAGGTCCGCGCCGCCGACGAACGTCAGACGCAACCCCAGGATGCGGCGCTGGTAGATCGGCCCCAGCCGGTCGAGCATCCGCGCGGTCTTCTGCATCGGCCGTACCGGGTCGAGCCCGAGCACGTCACCGAGAATCGGTACCCGCCGGGGCGGGTGTGGTGGTCGCAGAACCCCCGACATGACATTCCCCCTCTTCGTGTGGAGCGAAACTCCGCTCACCCCTCGATCACTTCGAACTCGTCGAAGACGACCTCGCCCGCGGCGTCGGATTCGGCGAGGTTGACCTCGCCGACCAGTGCCCAGCCGTGGTCGCCGTTCGGGTCGGCGAGGGTCTGCCGCACGCGCCACAGTTCCGCCTCCCGTGACACCGTGAACAGCTGCGGGCCGCGGGCGTCGGGTCCGGTGCCGATCTCGTCGTACTCGTCGAAGTACAGCTCCATCAGCTCCGACCAGTCCTGCTCCTCGAGCCCGTCACCCAGCTCGGCCAGCAGGTCCCATCGGTGCCGGGACGCCAGCTCCACTCGCTTGAACATCGCATTGCGGACCATGACGGTGAACGCGCGGACGTTGGCCGTGACCGGGCGCGGGATGTCTGCGCCGAACGCGACCTGCTGGTCGTCGGACTCGACACCAGGGTTGGTGAGCTGCTCCCACTCGTCGAGCAGCGACGAGTCGACCTGGCGGATCAGCTCGCCGAGCCACTCGACGATGTCCTCGAACTCCTCGGTGCGCGCGGAGTCGGGAACCGTCTGCCGCAGAGCGCGGTACGCGTCGGCGAGGTAGCGCAGCACCAGGCCCTCGGACCGGGCGAGGCCGTAGTGGCTGACGAGTTCGGCGAACGTCATGGTCTTCTCGATCATGTCCCGCACCACCGACTTCGGGGACAGCGCGAACTCCGACACCCACGGGTGCCCGCCCCGGTACGTCTCGAACGCCGGGTACAGCAGCTCCTCGAGCGGCTTCGGCCAGGTGATGTCCTCGAGGAGTTCCATCCGCTCCTCGTACTCGATGCCGTCGGCCTTCATCTGCTGCACGGCCTCACCGCGGGCGGCGTGCTGCTGCGCCATCAGGATCTGCCGCGGGTCGTCGAGGGTGGACTCGATCACCGACACCACGTCGAGGGCGTAGGTGACGGCGTCGACGTCGAGCAGTTCGATGGCCGCGAGCGCGAACGGCGACAGCGGCTGGTTGAGCGCGAAGTCGCGCTGCAGGTCGACGGTCAGCCGCGCCCACGAGCCGTTCTCGTCCGGCTCGTCCAACTGCTCGACGATCCCGGCCTGCAGCAGGCCGCGGTAGAGGGCGATCGCGCGACGGATGTGCTTGCGCTGCTGCGGCCGCGCCTCGTGGTTGTCCTCGAGCAGGTGTCGCATCGCGGTGAAACAGTTGCCGGGCCGGGCGATCACGTTGAGCAGCATCGAGTTCGACACCCGGAACCGGGAGGTGAGCTGCTCCGGGGCGGCGGCGACGAGACGTTCGAACGTCGGCTCACCCCACGAGACGAAGCCCTCCGGCGGCTTCTTGCGCTGAATCTTCTTGAGCTTCTTCGGATCGTCACCGGCCTTGAGAACGAGGCGGTGGTTCTCGATCTCGTGCTCGGGCGCCTGAACCACGACGGTGCCCATGGTGTCGAACCCGGCGCGGCCGGCGCGGCCGGCGATCTGATGGAACTCGCGCGCACGCAGGTGCCGGGTGCGGGTGCCGTCGAACTTCGTCAGCCCGGTCATCAGGACGGTGCGGATCGGGACGTTGATGCCGACGCCGAGGGTGTCGGTGCCGCAGATGACCTTGAGCAGGCCGTCCTGCGCGAGCCGTTCGATCAGGCGCCGGTACTTCGGCAGCATGCCCGCGTGGTGCACGCCGATGCCGTGCCGCACCAGCCGGGACAGCGTCTTGCCGAAGCCGGTGGTGAACCGGAATCCGCCGATCGCGTCGGCGATCGCGGCCTTCTCCTCCTTGCTGCACATGTTGACGCTCGTCAACGCCTGCGCGCGTTCGAGGGCGGCGGCCTGCGTGAAGTGCACGACGTACACCGGCGCCTGGTGCGTGGTGACCAGTTCCTCGATCGTCTCGCCGATCGGTGTCCTCGCGTACGAGAAGGTCAGCGGCACCGGCCTTTCGGTGCCCCCGACCACCGTGGTGGGCCGGCCGGTACGGCGGGTGAGGTCATCCGAGAAGAACGACACGTCGCCGAGGGTCGCGGACATCAGCAGGAACTGGGCGTTCGGCAGTTCGATCAGCGGCACCTGCCACGCCCAGCCACGGTCCGGTTCGGAGTAGTAATGGAACTCGTCCATCACGACCTGGCCGATGTCCGAGTCCGCGCCCTGCCGCAGCGCCAGGTTCGCGACGATCTCCGCGGTCGCGCACACGATCGGCGCCGACGAGTTCACCGACGCGTCGCCGGTCATCATGCCGACGTTCTCGGCGCCGAACACTTCGCACAGCGCGAAGAACTTCTCGCTCACCAGAGCCTTGATCGGCGCGGTGTAGAAGGTGCGCCTGCCGTCCGCGAGCGCGGCGAAGTGCGCACCGATCGCGACCATCGACTTGCCCGACCCGGTCGGGGTGGACAGGATGACGTTCGCGCCCGAGACGATCTCGATCAGCGACTCCTCCTGCGCGGGATACAGCGTCAGCCCGCGCTCCGATGCCCAGCCGGCAAAGGCGTCGAAGAGGGAGTCGGCATCGGGGGAGTCGGGGACCAGATCGGAGAGCAGCACCGATACAGGCTATTCGAGAAGGTGGACCCGGGGTGCCCTGGTGTCAGGTGGCGCTGCGTTCGTCGGCGCCCATCGCGTCGAGAACCGCCTCGCGGGTCGCGCTGGGACCGGTGATCTGCGATTCGCCGACCCCGTCCGCGAGCATCTGCCTCCACCTGTCGTGGTCGAATTCCATCGGCCGGGTGGTGGCGACGAAGTCTTCGATCACGCGCAGGAACCGGATCGGGTCGTCGTGGAACGGGAAGTGCCCGCTGCCGGGGAAGATCTCCAGGCGGGAGTGGGGGAGCGCGGAGTGTGCGAGGTGGGCGTGACTGACCGGGATGACGGCGTCGCGGTCGCCCCAGATGATCTGGACGGGCAGGTCGGCGGTCAGGTAACAGCGGTCGAGCATGGTGACGACCTGACCGCGCCAGTCGACGACGGCCCGCAGGGTGCGCAGGAACGCCTCCCGGGCGGTGGGGTCGGGCAGGTCGCGCAGCACCCGGACCAGGTCGGGTGTGTCGTGGAAGAGCGCGGCACCCTTGAACGGTCCCCGATACAGGTGGTCCGCCACCTGGCCGAGCGCCCCGACCAGCGTGAGTGCCCCGGGGATCTGCAGCAGGCGCAACGCCTCGTTGGCGATCGGGAGGGCCGCGAACCGCAGTGCCGGGTTGACGTCCTTGGTGACGCCGCCCGGGGAGACCACCACGAGGCGTTCGATCATCTGCGGGAACTGGTACGCGAACTGCAGGGCGACGCCGCCGCCGAGCGAGTGGCCGACCACCGTCGCCCGGTCGAACCCGAGGACCGTCAGCAGGTCCCGCATGCCGTTGGCGTACGCGGCGATCGAGTAGTCGGCGCGCGGCTTGTCGGAACGCCCGTGGCCAAGCAGATCCGGCGCGATCACGGTGAAGTTCTTCGCCAGGTGAGGGATGACCTCGTTCCACGTTGCCGAGTTGTCACCGATGCCGTGGATCAGGAGCAGCGCCGGCCCGCTGCCGGCCATCCGGAATGCACGCCGGTATCCGTGAATGGTCCGGAACGCGAGGCGGGGTTCGGTGTCGGGCACCGGACGCAATGCGCGGGTTCGGTCTCCGCCCATGGGTCACTCCTGTCGTTCGTCGGCTCCGTACCCCTGACAACAGGGTGTTTCGTTGGCCGACCTACCGAGCGATGATTTGGACGATCGTATAGATGAACTCCTCTGCGCGCCTGATAACTGTAAAACGGATTTACAGGTCGCGCCCGCCGGGCCCGTCCCCGAGGCCGGGCCCCTCGTCGTTGCCGTCGAGTTGGGCGAGGAAGCGCTCGAACTCGGCACCGAGTTCGTCGCCGCTGGGCAGTTCGCTGTCGGTGGCCAGCAGGCTGGACTGCTGTTCCTGCGCGGTCACGTACGTGTCGTACTGGCGTTCCAGCGCGCGCACCACGGACTCGACCTCTTCGTTCCCCGTGACCTGGGCGTCGACCTGCTCTCGGACCCGTGCGGCGGCCTCGCCGAGCGCCGCCAGCGGCAGCGTCAGCTCGCCGGCCTCGCCGACGTGTTCGAGCAGGGTCTCCGCGGCCGCCGGGTAGTCGGCCTGTGCCAGGTAGTGCGGGACGTGCACCGAGTACCCCATCGACTCGTGCCCGTGCTGGGACATCCGGAGTTCGAGCAGCGACGACGCGCTCCCGGGGATGCGCAGGTCGCCCGGCCAGCCCTGGTTCTCACCGATCAGGTCCGGGTTCGCCGAGTGCGCAGTCACGCCGAGGGGGCGGGTGTGCGGGACCGCCATCGGGATCGCGTTCAGCCCGATGGTGCGGCGCACGCCGAGCTGTTCGGCCAGCAGCCGCACCGCGGTGGTGAAGCGCTCCCACCTGAGGTCCGGTTCCATGCCGGCCAGCAGCAGGAACGGGATGCCCTCGGTGTCCTTGACGGCATAGAGATTCAGTTCCGGGGCGTCGTAGTCCGTGAAGTGGTTCGACTTGAACGTCATCGTCGGCCGGCGCGACCGGTAGTCGATCAGCTCGTCCACGGCGAACGAGGCGACGAGTTCGGTCTCGAGGCTCTCGCGGAGGTGGGTCGTGGCGAGCTTCACCGCGTGACCGGCGTCGGAGAACCCTTCCAGCCCGTGCACCAGGACCGGGCCGCGGCCGTCGTTGGCAGACACCACCGGGGCCGGGAACTCCAGCTCGTACATGCCCGACTGCTCGTCCATCGTTCACAACCCCTTCGCGTCTTCGTTGTCGACCAGTGTCCCTTACCGGTCGGCGGGGCGCGTCACCCCCGGGTCTCGCGCCCACACTCGCCTCGATCAACGTGACGGGCGGGCACATCATTCCCTGTTCGTTGCCGGTTTCGGTGTTCGCTGTCGGCGGACGCGCCGTGGCCTTCGGCGGCGACCGGTCGTCGAGCTGGCAGAGTTGGGGCACACGCCCGCGATCGCCGAGAGGACCTTGTCGTGACACGCCGAATCCTGGTGGCCGGAGCCGCCGCCGTCACCCTCGCCGTCGCCGGGTGCTCGTCGAACGTCTCGGGGGTTGCGGAACCGGTCGGGGGAGCCGCCGTCGTCTCCGGAGGCACCGCCGCCCCGAAGGCCGGCGGCGCGTCGACCGATCGGATCGCGGCGCCGCTGTCGTCGATGCTCTTGACGCCCGAGAACTTTCCGCAGCCGTACCAGGCGATCGTGCTGCCGGAACAGGCGGTCGAGCAGGCCGCCGCCGACCTCGACGGGATCCCCGCCGGTGCGAAGGTGGACCCTGCCGGCTGCAAGCCTCCGCCGCAGAACTTCGGTCCCGACGCCACCGCCCTTGTCGTCGGCACCGACAACGCCGCCCGGGCCACCATCTCCATCGAGCTGACCCGCGTCGACGCGCCCCTGTCGGACCGCGCCGCCGAGATCGACCGGTGTCTCGAGGTGACCACCACGAAGAACGGGGCGTCCGCGAAGGTCACCACCGTCGTGCTGCCCGCCCCGCCGCTGAACGCCGACGACACCCTCGCCCTGCGGCAGACCGTCTCCTCCGGCAATGCCGACCAGTCGGTGACCCAGTCGATGCTGCGGCTCTTCGCTCAGGTCGACGACGTTCGGATCTCCGCCACCTACATGTCGTTCGGGGACGGCGCCCCCGATTCGGCGACGCTCGACCTGCTGTTCACCGAGGCGGTCCAGAAGGTCAACGCGGCCGCGAAGTAAAGCCGCGCGCGCGGGATTGGGGACGGCACGCGAATCCGTCCACAGGCCGGGCGAATTCGGCCATCGCGGACCGGTTGGCGTCGCGGCCGTCGGGGACGGTTCGTGCATGGCAACCATGTACCCGAACAGTCCGCACGGACGGGTTCACCTCAGCGACCCCGCAGACCTGATCGCCGCCGTCCCCGCGCTGCTCGGCTTCCGGCCGCACCGCTCCCTCGTGGTGATCTGCCTGGGAGGTGTCCCGGCGACGGTGCAGGCCGTGATGCGACACGACCTCGCGGGCACCGCCTCGAACTGCGACCGCCTGTCCGTGGACCGTCTCGCGGCGCTGTGCGAACGAGCCGGCGCCGCCTCCGTGATCGTCGTGGTCGTCGACGACCGAGCGCACGGCGACGGTCCGATCCACGACCTGCACCACGCCCTCGTCGACCTCCTCTCCGCGTCCCTCGCCGAGGTCGGCGTCGCGCTGGCCGGCGCTCACGCGGTCACCGGCATCGAAACCGGTGCGCAGTGGTGGGGTCTGCTCGGAGATCCGCGCCACGGCACCGTTCCCGACCCGACCGCATCGGCGGTGGCCGTGGCCCAGGTGATCCGCGGCCGCCCGATTCGCGCGTCGCGGCTCGAACTCGAACGAATCCTCGAGCCGCGCCCGCGCGCGGACCGGGACCGCGTCGCACGCCTCCTCGCATTGGCCCGGCATCCGACGTCGCGGGCGCGGCCGCGGTCCGTCCGCTCCGCGCTCGAAGACGTGCTCGCGCGCATCGCCTCCTCCGACGGAGCCCTCTCCGACGAGGGGGTCGCCGCGATCGCCGTCGCTCTGGAGGCACCGGCCGTGCGCGACTCGGTGCTCGCGCTCGCGATCACCGAACTCGCCGATGCCGCCGAACGGGCATGGATCGTCATGGCCCGGGCACTGTCCGGGCCCGCCCGCGCCGAACCGGCCGCGCTGCTCGGGTTCAGCGCCTACGCCCGCGGTGACGGACCACTCGCCGGGGTGGCCCTCACCGCCGCCCTCGACGCCGACCCCGGGCATCGCCTCGCCGGGCTCCTCGACGACGCCCTGCACGGCGGTATTCGTCCGGACGTGATCGTCGACCTCGCCCGGACCGGCCGCGACGTCGCCCGGACCCTCGGCGTGACCCTGCCGCCGGCCGCGTGAGCGCGAGTGGCGGCGGAGGGACTACCGGAAGTTCCGGGACACCAGCGCGTCCACCAGGTCGGCCGTGGGGAAGTCGGCCATCACCGCGCCGGTCCGCCCTGCCGGATTCGCGGTGAGGAAGGCCTCCGTGCGGTCGAGGATCCCGATGACACCGGGCCCGCCCCGCGCCACGGTGACCGGAACGGTCCCCGTCGCGAGTGCGACCGGATTTCCGGTTCCGCTGAGGTGGTTGACGAAGAAGGTGGCCGGAGAGCCGGACGCGGCCCGCTCGAACTGCCCCCGGACCAGTTCCCACTTGCGGTCGACCTCGCCGAGTCCGGCGAGCTCGTAGGTGTCCTGGATGTCGGTGCCTGCGCCGCCCCAGAGCGGACCGTACGAGGCCGAGCCCGGGAAGTCCTGGATCACGACGATCTTGCCGCGCACCGCACCGAGAGCCGGGAAACCACTTCCGGCGGGAGCATGCCACAGGTGTTGCCGGAGCCGGTCACGCGTTTCGGCGTTCTCGTCGATGTACCAGTTCAACGTGTCCTCGTAGCCGCGGGTGTTCTCGGCTGCCGTGTACTCCTCCTTGAGTCGCATCACGACGGCCTCGGTCGGGTGATCGCGCAGGAAATCCGTCACCTGCACAACGACATTCGTGAAGTTGGTGTGCAGGTACTCGACCCCGTGATGGATCGGGAACACGTCCCGGAAATGGCGGGTCCGAACGTCGAGGACCCGGATTCCGGCCCGCAACTGGGTCGGGAGATCGTGGTCCTGGGTGAGGGCGAACACCGACGCCCCCATCGCCATCGTGTCGTGGGTTCCGGGCAGCGACAGCTCCGACAACCCGACGTCGTCGGGAAGCCCGCCCATCCAGTCCGGATTCTCGGCCCGATCGAGCCCGCTGTCGGCGACCGAGCCGGAGGAACTGCCCAGTGCCGGCGTACTGCCGGAATCGGCGGAACCGGTGGTGGCCGCGGCGAGCGGCGCCGGAATCAGGAGGAGTGCGGTGACGAGGGCGAACAGTGAACGCCTCGCGCGCCCTGCACGCACAACCCGGAGGTGCACCGCCACAGCAGATCCGTCCTTTGCTCACGCGCATCGACAGGGAGCCGTCGACGGCCCACGAACGGAGTGCAGCATCGCACGTCGGCTCGCGGCGCGGTCGGGATCGCGAGATACGGCACCGCACGGGCCGGTGTGCGCGGCCCGTGCGGTGTCTGTCAGCTCCGCCCTGCGGCGTGCGAACGATCGCCGAGGGCCTGGAGATAGGCCCAGGCGTCCGAGACGATCTCGTCGAGGTCGGTGTGCTGCGGCTTCCACCCCAGTTCGGCGATCGCCTTCTCGCTCGACGCGACCAGGACCGCCGGGTCGCCGGCACGCCGGGGTGCGTCCTCCGACGCGATCGGAAGACCCGTCACCCGCCGGCACGCCGTGATCACCTCGCGCACACTGAAACCCGCGCCGCTGCCGAGGTTGTAGACGGAATGCGTTCCGGCGGTGGCGTGGTCGAGCGCGAGCAGGTGCGCGTCCGCGAGGTCGAGGACGTGGATGTAGTCGCGCACCGCGGTGCCGTCGGGCGTCGGCCAGTCGGTGCCGAACACCGATATCTTCTCGCGCTGGCCCAACGCCACCTGGAGCACCAGGGGGATGAGATGCGTTTCCACCACCCGGTTCTCGCCCGCGCCCCGGTACGCGCCCGCGACGTTGAAGTAGCGCAGGCTCGTCGCGGCCAGACCGTAGGCGTTCGCGTACGAGGTGATCGCGTGGTCGATCGCCAGTTTCGTGGCGCCGTACGGATTGGTCGGCCGCGTCGGATCGTCCTCGGTGATCGGGGTGCGGTCCGGTTCCCCGTAGGTGGCCGCCGTCGACGAGAACACCAACCGCGGGGTGCCCGACGCCCGCATCGCCTCCAACAGCGCCAACGTCGTGACCACGTTGCCCTGCCAGTACTTGGCCGGTTCGAGCACCGACTCGCCGACCAGCGACTGTGCCGCGAAATGCAGCACGCCGTCGAACCCGGGATCGCGGCTGAGCACCTGTGCCGCCGCGGTCGCGACATCGCCCTCGACGAACTCGGCGCCGACCGGGACCGCATCGGCGTTACCGGTCGACAGGTCGTCGACGACGACCACATCGTGACCGCGTTCGAGCAACACGGTCGCGCACACACTGCCCACGTAACCGGCACCGCCGGTGACCAGAAGTCGCACCTGGAATCAGACCTGCTTGACCTGGACGGCGTGCGCCATCTCCGCGGGCAGATCGACACCCTCGTGACCCGGGACGGTGATCGTCACCGAATCCGGGTGGGTCTCGACCGTCACGCGGGCATTGGGCACCACGCCCGCATCGCGCAGCTGTCCGATGATCTCGGGGTCCGACTGCACGTGCTCGGCGAGCCTGCGCACCACCACCGCTGTGGGCTGACCCGGCGGCACCTCGGTGAGCCGGATCAGTGTCTCGGCGCCCTCGTCGGCATCGAGGCCGAGCTGCGCGAGACCCGGGATCGGGTTGCCGTACGGGGAGGTCGTCGGGTTGTTGAGCACCTTCACCAGACGGCGCTCCACCTCCTCGCTCATCACGTGCTCCCAGCGGCACGCCTCCGCATGCACCTGATCCCACTCGAGGCCGATCACGTCGACCAGCAACCGCTCGGCGAGCCGGTGCTTGCGCATCACCGCGACTGCGAGATCGCGGCCCTTCTCGGTCAGTTCCAGGTGCCGGTCACCGGCGACCAGCAGCAGTCCGTCCCGCTCCATGCGGGCCACGGTCTGGCTGACGGTCGGGCCACTCTGCTCGAGTCTCTCTGCGATCCGGGCCCGCAGTGGCACAACGCCTTCTTCTTCAAGGTCGTAAATCGTCCGGAGGTACATCTCCGTGGTGTCGACCAGATCCTTCACGCTCACGCCCCTTCGTTCGCGGTGATTCTACCGGGGGGATCCGACGAATCGTTGCCACACGCGCTGAGCGTGCGACTCACACCACACGCGGCACATGGTGTACAACGCCGTGCGCCGCTCGCGCCTTCCCACCGAGCGCCAGTAGCGTGACCTCATGGCCGACAAGTCCCCTCCTGTCACCCCGCATCGCGGCGCCGACGGCGTCGTCGTGTGGAGCCCGGACTATCTGAACTATCGGTGGAGTGCGGACCACCCGATGAATCCCACCCGCCTGGACCTGACCATGTCCCTGGCCCGGGGGCTGGGGCTGATCGAGGGCGCCGAGATCGTCGCCCCCGACCCGGCGAGCGACGCGGACCTGTTGCGGGTCCACACCCCCGGGTACGTCGCGGCCGTCAAGGCCGCCGGGGTAGGCCCCGCGCAGGGCCTCGCGGACGCGCGCGCCGAGGGGGAGGCCGCCCCGCACGGACTCGGCAGCGAGGACAACCCGATCTTCCCGCACATGCACGAGGCGAGCGCGATCCTGGCCGGGGGCACGCTCGCCGCCGCCCGCGAGGTCGCCGCCGGGCGCACCCGGCGGGCAGTGAGCATCGGGGGCGGCATGCACCACGCGATGGCCGACTGGGCGTCCGGGTTCTGCGTCTACAACGACGCGGCGATCGCGATCTCGTGGTTGCTGGACAACGGATTCGACCGGATCGCCTACATCGACGTCGACGCCCACCACGGCGACGGGGTGCAGCACGCCTTCCTCGGCGATCCGCGTGTGCTGACCGTGTCCATCCATCAGCACCCGGCCACCCTGTGGCCCAACACCGGCTGGTCCAGCGAGGTCGGATCCGGTGCCGGGGAGGGCACCTCCGTCAATGTGCCGGTGTTGCCGGGAACCGTGGACTCGGTGTGGCTGAGGGCATTTCACGCGATCGTGCCCGCCGCGGTCGCAGCGTTCAAACCCCAGATCGTCATCAGCCAGTGCGGCGTGGACAGTCACCGGGAGGATCCGCTCGCGGACCTCTCGCTGACCGTGGACGGCCAGCGTGCCGCGTTCCGTGCGATGCGCGACCTCGCCGACCGGTACGCCGACGGACGCTGGATCGCCGTCGGCGGCGGTGGCTACGGACTCGTGCGGGTGGTGCCGCGTGCCTGGACCCACCTGATCGCGACCGCGCTCGACCGCGACCTGGATCCGACGGTGGCCGTCCCCGCGGCCTGGAGGGAGCGGGTCGCGGCGATGGCGCCGGGCGTCGATCTGCCGACCACCATGACCGACGGCGGGGTGACCGACCACCTGCCGTGGGACGGTCCCGGCGGCACCCCCGAGACGGGCGTGAACACCGTCGACCGGGCACTGGTCCGCGTCGACGCCGCCATCATCGCCACCCGCAGGGCCAGCTTCCCGCTGCTGGGCCTGGACCCGGAGGACCCCCGTGACTGACATCACCAACCCCGACTCGACCCCGCAGCCGATCCGGCCCGCCTTTCCCTCCCACTGGATCGCGGACGTGCTCGCCACCGACGGCGGCGCCGTGCACCTGCGTCCGATCACCCCGGAGGACGCGGACCGGCTGGTCGCGTTCCACGCCAAGCTGTCCGAGCGGACCCGCTACCTGCGCTACTTCGGGCCGTACCCGACGATGTCGAACCGGGACATCGTGCACTTCACCACCGTCGACCACCACAATCGGGTGGCGTTCGTCGCGATCCTCGGCGACGAGATCATCGCCGTCGGTCGGTACGAGCGACTGCTCGAGGTCGGGGACGGAAAGTCGGCCGAGGTGGCGTTCGTCGTCGCCGACGAACACCAGGGCCGCGGCCTTGGACCGATCCTGCTCGAACACCTCGCCGGCGCGGCCGCCGAGAACGGCCTGACCATGTTCGTCGCCGAGGTCCTCGCCGAGAACCGCAACATGGTCTCCGTGTTCCGGGAGGCCGGTTACCAGGTCAGCCGCAGCTTCGACGGCGGGGTGCTGCGACTCGAATTCGCCATCGACCCGACCGAGGCGCTGCTGACCGTCCGCAACGCCCGGGAGCGGGCCGCCGAGGCGCGCAGCGTGCGCAACCTGCTCAGTCCGCAGTCGGTGGCGGTGATCGGCGCGTCCACCGACAACGGCAAGGTCGGCAACGCGGTCCTGCGCAACCTGCTCGAGGCCGGGTTCACGGGGCCGGTCTACCCGGTCAACGCCGAACACCGGTCGGTGCGCGGCGTGCGGGCGTACCCCTCGGTGCGGGACATCCCCGACGACGTGGACCTCGCGGTGGTCGCCGTGCCCGCCGAGGCGATCGACTCCGTCCTCGACGACTGCCTCGCCAAGGGCGTCAAGGCGCTCGTCGTCGTGTCCTCGGGGTTCAGCGAGACCGGGTCCGACGGCTACACCTCCGAGCGCAGGCTCGTGCACGCCGCCCGCGCCCACGGCATGCGACTGGTCGGCCCGAACGCGCTCGGTGTCGCCAACACCAACCCCGCGGTGCAGTTGAACGCGACCCTGGCGCCGGTGCTTCCGCACGGCGGCAAGGTGGGATTCTTCTGTCAGTCCGGCGCTCTCGGCATCGCGATTCTCGACGAGGCGGCCCAGCGCCGCATCGGGTTGTCCACTTTCGTCTCCGCCGGCAACCGCGCCGACGTCTCCGGCAACGACCTGCTCCAGTACTGGGACACCGACCCGGAGACCGAGGTCGTGCTGCTGTACCTGGAGTCGTTCGGCAACCCGCGCAAGTTCTCGCGGATCGCGCGGCGGGTCGCCCGCAACAAACCGGTCGTCGCTGTCAAGTCCGGCCGGCACGCCGTCCCGCCCGCGCTGAAGGCGAACGCCGTCGAGATCGACGACCCGATCGTCTCCGACCTGTTCGCGCAGGCGGGTGTCGTGCAGGTGGGGTCGATCGCCCAACTCTTCGACTGCGCGGTGCTTTTCGGCTACCAACCGCTGCCCGCGGGACCGCGGCTCTCGGTGGTCGGCAACTCGTCGGCGCTCGGCGTGCTGGCCGTGGACGCCGCACGCTCCCAGGGGCTGGAGGCGGGCGACCCCGTCGATCTCGGAGCACAGGCCGGTCCGGAGGAGTTCGCGGGCGCGGTCAGCGCGGCGATCGAGGATCCCGACGTGGATTCGGTGATCGCGGTGTTCGTGCCGCCGGTCGCGATGGACCCGGAGCCCTACGCCAAGGCGGTGCGCGACGCCGCCCGCGACTCCGGCAAGCCGATCGTGACCACTTTCCTTGCTGCCGAGGGTATTCCGGACGTGCTCGCGGTGCTCGGCCCGGACGGCAACCCGATCCGCGGCTCGGTGCCGTCCTATCCGGAACCCGAGCGGGCGGCGTTGGCGCTGGCGCGGGCGTGGCGCTACGCGCAATGGCGCGACAAGCCGATCTCGCAGGTGGTGCGGCCCGACGGTATCGACGCCGCCCGCGCCGCCGAACTGGTGGACTCGTGGCTGGCGGACAGCGGCGGCGAGGGGCGGTGGCTGACCGACTTCGAGGCAGCGGAACTTCTGGCGTGCTACGGCGTCGCGATCGCCCAGTTCGCCGCCGCGTCCAGCGAGGCGCAGGCGGTCGCCGCGGCCGAGGCCCTCGGCTATCCCGTCGCGGTGAAGGCCACCCGTGAGCAGTGGCGGCACCGCCCCGACCTCGGCGGGGTGCGCCTCGACCTCGACACCGAGGACGCCGTGCGCCGGGCCTACCGCGACCTCGCGGCGGCATCGGGGGACCCGCTGCTGTACGTGCAGAAGATGGCGACGAAGGGATTCGGCTGCGCCATCGGCGTGCAGGACGACCCGTCGTTCGGGTCGCTGATCTCGTTCGGGCTCGCCGGTGTGATCTCCGACCTGCTCGGGGACCGCGCCTACCGGGTGCTGCCGCTGACCGAGGAGGAGGCCGGCGAACTCATCGACGCGCCGAAGGCCGCACCGCTGCTTGCCGGCTACCGCGGCGGGCCGGGAGTGAACAGGGCGGCGCTGGTGGATCTGTTGCAGCGGATCTCGGCGCTGGGGGACGACCTGCCCGAGGTGCGGGAACTGGTCTGCGAGCCGGTCCTGGCGAGCGAGAGCGGCGCCGAGATCACCGACTCGCGGGTTCGGATCGGACCCGAACCGAGCACGCGCGTCGACCTGGGGCCGCGCCGCCTGCGCTGAGCCACCCACGTCCGGCGCAGCAGGCCCACGGACACGGACGTGGGCCCCGGACACAGACGCGCCGGCCGATCCGTCGCTCCCGAGGGGGGAAGGAGCTTCGGATCGACCGGCGCTGGTTCGTGGGGGAGTGACGTCAGCTGGCGTAGGACCGCAGGCGGTCGGCCCGCTCGCCCTGACGCAGCTTGCCCATCACCTCGCGCTCGATCTGCCGGACCCGCTCACGGGAGAGGCCGAAGATCTTGCCGATCTGATCGAGCGTGCGCGGCTGGCCGTCGTCGAGCCCGTACCGCAACCGGATCACCTGCTGCTCACGCTCGTCGAGCGTGGCGAGCACGCTGCGAACGTCGCTGTGCAGCAGTCCGGCGATGACGGCATTCTCCGCGGACGTGGCCTCGGAGTCCTCGATGAAGTCGCCGAGCGGCGCCTCCTCGTCGGTGCCGACCGGCATGTCCAGGCTCACCGGGTCGCGGCTGTGGTCGAGCAGGTCCGCGATCTTCGCGGCGGGGATGCCCGATTCCTCCGACAGTTCCTCGTCGGTCGCCTCCCGGCCGAGCTGCTGGTGCAGTTCCCGCTTGATCCGGGCCAGCTTGTTCACCTGCTCGACCAGGTGGACGGGCAGCCGGATCGTGCGGGACTGGTCCGCCATGCCGCGCGTGATCGCCTGACGGATCCACCAGGTGGCATACGTCGAGAACTTGAAGCCCTTCGCGTAGTCGAACTTCTCCATCGCGCGGATCAGGCCCAGGTTGCCCTCCTGGATCAGGTCCAGCAGCGGCATCCCGCGGCCGGTGTACCGCTTGGCCAGGGAGACGACCAGGCGCAGGTTGGCCTCCAGCAGGTGACTGCGGGCCTTCTCGCCGTCGCGGACGATGGCGGCCAGGTCGCGCTTCTTGTTGGCCGTCAGGCGCTTCCCGGTCTCCAGCACGTGCGCGGCATACAGTCCCGCCTCGATCCGCTTCGCAAGCTCGACCTCATCCGCGGCGGTCAGCAGCGCAGTACGCCCGATCCCGTTCAGGTAGACACGTACCAGGTCTGCGGCCGGGGACTGGGCATCCAGATCCTCGGGAGTCGGGCGCGCTCGGCGGGTGGTGGGGCTCGTCATGACCTGCCTCCTCATCGGTGGTCTCTCATGTGGTTCAACGCCCCGCCACCAGGCAAAGTTCCCGTGCGATCTCCGTCACATCGCCGCTGACCTGCAGGTTCCCGCCACTCGACCTGAGAAGTTACTGAGAAGAACGATCGCCGGGAACCGGCTTCACATTCCCACCGGGAGCACCAGACCGTGCCGGACCAATCCGTGCACGAGTGCGGCCGCCGAACCCGCGAGCGGATCGGCGTCCTCGCCGTGCGCGGCGGCGAGCAGTTCGACCAGTTCCCCCAACGCCAGCCCGTCCGGACGCATTCCACCCAGCAACGCCGCCGCGAGCTCGTCCACCTCGTGCTGCCACGCCGGACCGTCGCCCCGGTGCAGCCGCGCCACGACCTGCTGCCACCCCTCCTCACCCGGCAGGTACACCCGCTCCAGCGCAGTGGCCGGGGCGACCTCGAACCGCTCCGCGAGGACGTCCCGGTCCCGCAGCCACGCCGCCCGGTCCAGGTAGCCGAGTGCCTCGTCGCCCAGCGGATCGCTGTAACCGTGCCGCAGATCCTCGGCCAGCACGTCCGACGGGGCATCGGTGCGGCGCAGGTACACGAACCCGAACCCGATTCCCTCGACATCGCTGTCGGCGAAGTGCGCCAGCCACGACTCGGCCTGCGCGGCGGTCGCCGGATCCCGCGGGTCCAGCCCAGCGTCACGCATCCACGTCCCCACGTACAGCGCGGGATCCGCGACGTCGCGCTGCACGATCCACGCGTCGACACCGTGAGCAGGCAGCCACGACGCGACCCGCGACCGCCAGTCCTCCCCGGCGACGTGCACCCACGACGCCAGCATCGACGCGGTCCCGCCCGGATTCAGGTGGTCGATCGCCCGCGAGATCATCAGCTCGCTCGCCCCGTCGAGGTCCAGGCCCGAGTCCCGGTAGGTGTGCTCGACCCGGGCCCGCCCGACCACGAACGGCGGATTCGCGACGACCCGATCGAACGTCCGCCCCGCGACCGGCTCGAACCACGACCCCGGCAACAGTTCGACGTCCACACCGTTGAGCGCGAACGTCGCCGCCGACAGGTCCAGCGCCCGCAGGTTGATGTCCGTGGCCGTCACCGCCCGGGCGTACCCGGCGGCGTGCAACGCCTGGATGCCGCAGCCCGTGCCGACGTCGAGCACCGTTCCGGTCCCGGCCGTCGGGGTGCCGCGCAGCAGCGACAGCGACGCATGCCCGACCCCGAGAACATGGTCGGGGGCCGTGGTCCGCGGCCGCATGCTGCCGTCCAGGTCGGAGATCACCCAGCGGTTGCCCTGCCCGAGATCCATCGGCCGCAGGTCCAGCGCCGGCCGCACCAGGTCACCGTCGCGTTCGAGCAGCCCCGCCGCGACCGCATGGTCGAGATCCACCGGCGCGAGCGCCGCTGCGACCTCGCTCGCCGGGCAGTCGTCGCCGAGCAGGAACAACCGGACCAGCACCCCCAGTTCGCCGGCGTCCCGGGTCGCGCGGCGAACCGGCACCGGTTCGCTGCGGCCCAGAGCCGCGTGCGCATCGTCGCCGAGTGCCTCCAGGACGGCGTCGGCGGTGTAGTCGGTGCGGTGCAGGGCCTCGCGCAGCGGGCCGCACAGGGAGAGGAGGTCGCGGTTCACGCGGCCATTGTCTCAGTGGGGACGGCGGCTGCCCGTCAGCCCTCGATCGTGCGATGGTCCGTGGACTCGATCGCCGGTCCCGCGACCGGCTTGTGGTCGAATCGGCGCGGCTCGTCGGCGCGCCGCGGCGGCCGGTCGTTCGCGACGAGGACGGCGATCCACGGCAGCGGAATCGACGCACCGATGATCAGCAGGCTGATCCACCCGTTGCCCCACGCGCTGTACGCGATCGCAGCGAGCACCAGTGCGGGGATCCGGATCCCCATCATGATCGTGTACTTGCGGATACGGGCCCGCTGCTGCTCGTCGAACGACTGTGCCGCATCGGTGATCAGAATCGGGTTCCGCGAGCTCTCGTCGCCCTGGTCCTGCGGGGGGATGGCTGAACTCGAAGACATGACTCCAGCGTCCCACTCGCAGAGCCCAGATGCACCACCGGGGGCTCGCCGGACTCCCAGGGATGCGTCATCATGGACGAGTGAGCACTGTGACCAAGGAACGTCCCGACACCACGACCGACGAGTCCACCGACGACGACGTCCCCAAGTACTTCCACTACGTCAAGAAGAACAAGATCGCCGAGAGCGCGGTCATGGGCACCCACGTCGTCGCTCTGTGCGGCGAGGTGTTCCCGGTGACCAAGTCGCCGAAGCCCGGATCCCCGGTGTGCCCCGACTGCAAGAAGATCTACGACGGGCTCCGGCCGGGCGAATGAGTCGGCTCGCTGACGGGCGAGTGAGTCGGCTCGCTGACGGGCGAGTGAGTCGCCTCGCTGACGGGCGAGTGAGTCGCCTCGCCGACGGGCGATCGAGTCGGCTCGCCGACGGGCGAGTGAGTCGCCTCGCTCGCGAGCAGGTGGGGTGGCTCGGGTAGGTCGCACATGTCCGGATGTTCGGGGTCGGCCGCCTCGTGCCTGCCCCGATCAGGGTTCACGATGCGGATGGGTGCCGTGGCCAGCCGCCGGGTCAGGCTCGGGACCGAGCCGTCGGCGGCCGGGGTCGAGGCCGCCTGTGACGCGAGCCACTCCCGCATCTGCTCGATCCGGGTGGCCCGAGCCGGCCAGAACTCCTGGATCGTCGCGTTGAACTGGGCGCCCAGCACCACCGCGAACCCCAGGAAGAACGTGAACAGCAGGAACGCGATCGGAGCCGCCAACGCCCCGTATGTGTAGCCGGTACCGGTCACCCACGTCAGATAGTGGCGCAGCACCGTGCTCGCCGCCATGAAGAACACCCCCGCGAGCAGCGAACCGCCGAGCAGGCGATGCCACGGCAGCGACTTCGGCAGCGCCACCTTGTACAGCGTGGTCAGGCCGGCGATCAGCAGCAGTCCGACCGCCGGATAGTAGAACGCGTCGACCATGCGGGAACCGACGTCGTACCACGACGCGGGCATCACCCGGCCGATCATCGTCGGCCCGAGCGCCACCAGCGGCAACACGAACACCGCCACGATGAGGAACATCACGTAGAGCAGCAGCGCGAAGATCCGCTGCCACACCGGATGGCGGGCGTCCTTCTGCCCGTGCGCCTCGACGATCGAGTCGACGAACGTCGAGATCGCCGACGAGCCCGCCCACAACGACAGCAGGAAGCCTGCGGAGATGATCTCGGGGCGCCCCCGACCGAGCACATCCGACACCGTCGGCGAGATCAGCTGGTCGACGACGTTCTCACTGAACGCGGACCGGCTGAAGGTGATGATCTTCGACTCGATGATCCGCACCGTGTCGGGGCCGAACAAACCGCCGACGTAGCCGATACTCCCGAGCAGACCCAGCAGCAGTGGTGGCAGCGACAGCGTCTGCCAGAACGCGGCCGTCGCGGCCTTCCCGAAGATCGAGTCCCCCCAAGCCTTGACCGCGGTGCGGCGGATCACCAGCCAGGCCTTCCACAGCGGGTGCCGGTCCGGGATGTGGTCCGCGTGGTGGGTGGGCAGATCCGACGGCGCCCCCGGGACCTCGCCCGGGTGCTGGGGGCCGATCGGTTCGCTCATGATGCTTCCAGCATCCCTGACGAGCGGGTGCTGGTCCGCACCGGTGGCGTCCGTGTCGCGAAGGCAACACCGGTCGCCCACCCGTCGGTGTTGCCTTCGCGACACCTCCGGTCGCACGGGCCATCGGATGCAGAGAACGTCGGCGGGGGGCGTTAGGCTCGTCCGGCAGTCTTCACGGTCGAGATCGACCCCCACAGTCGAGAAGGAGCGGACGCGACAGTGCTCACGGGTAACACCGAATCACCAGCCCCCGCACCCGTCGCCAACCTCCGAGCCTGGCAGCGGCGTGCGCTGACGAAGTACCTGGCAACGAAGCCGAGGGACTTCCTCGCGGTGGCGACCCCAGGCGCAGGCAAGACCACCTTCGCGCTGCGGGTCGCCGCGGAACTGCTCGGGGACCGGACCGTCGACGAGATCACCGTCGTCGCGCCGACCGAACACCTCAAGCACCAGTGGGCCGAGTCCGCCGCCCGGATGGGCATCGCGCTGGACTCCAACTTCTCCAACTCGACCGGTCAGACCTCCGCCGACTACCACGGCGTCGTCGTCACCTACGCACAGGTGGCGTCGCATCCGACGAAGCACCGGGTGCGTACCGAGAACCGCCGCACCCTGGTCATCCTCGACGAGATCCACCACGGCGGTGACGCCAAGAGCTGGGGTGACGCGATCCGCGAGGCGTACGAACCGGCGACCCGCCGGCTGGCGCTGACCGGTACCCCGTTCCGCAGTGACGACTCCGCGATCCCGTTCGTCCAGTACGAGCCGGACAACGAGGGACTGATGCGGTCCAAGGCCGATCATGCCTACGGATACTCCGACGCCCTCGCCGACGGCGTCGTGCGTCCCGTGGTGTTCCTCGCGTACTCCGGTGAAGCGCGTTGGCGCAACAACGCCGGTGAGGAATTCGCCGCGCGCCTCGGCGAGCCGCTGTCCGCCGAACAGACCGCGCGGGCCTGGCGGACCGCCCTCGATCCGAACGGTGACTGGATCCCCGCGGTCCTCGCCGCCGCGAACACCCGGCTCCAGCAGTTGCGGTCCGATGGCATGCACGACGCCGGCGGCCTCGTCATCGCCACCGATCAGACCGTCGCGCGCGCCTACGCGAAAATCCTGGAATCGCTCACCGGGCGGGCGCCGACCGTCGTGCTCTCCGACGACCCCACCGCCTCGAAGCGGATCGCCGAGTTCAGCAGCAACACCGAGCCGTGGATGGTTGCGGTCCGGATGGTGTCCGAGGGCGTCGACGTGCCCCGCCTCGCGGTCGGGGTGTACGCGACCAGCGCGTCGACCCCGCTGTTCTTCGCGCAGGCGATCGGCCGCTTCGTGCGGTCCCGCAAGAAGGGGGAGACGGCCAGCGTCTTCGTGCCGTCCGTGCCCGTCCTGCTCGACCTGGCCAGCCAGCTCGAGGTCCAGCGCGACCACATCCTCGGCAAGCCGCACCGCGAGAAGGACGGCCTCGACGACGAACTGATCGCCGACGCGAACAAGCAGAAGGACGAGCTCGGCGAGGAGGAGAAGGCGTTCACGTCCCTCGGCGCCGACGCCGAACTCGACCAGGTGATCTACGACGGCTCCTCGTTCGGCACCGCGACCTTCGCCGGCAGCGACGAGGAAGCCGACTACCTGGGACTGCCGGGTCTCCTCGACGCCGACCAGATGCGGGCGCTGCTGCGGGAACGGCAGGCGGGCCAGCTCGACAAGTCGAAGGCATCCGCACCGGCGGCGCCGGTCCCTCCGCCCGTCGTAGCCGACCGCGCAGGGTCGGCCGCCAAGCTCGCCGAGCTGCGCAAGGAACTCAACGGGCTGGTCGCGATGACCCACCACCGGACCGGCAAGCCGCACGGCTGGATCCACGGCGAACTGCGCCGGGTGTGCGGGGGACCTCCGACCGCCATCGCGACCGTCGATCAGCTCACCGAACGGATCGCCACGCTGCGACGCTGGTGACCGCACCGCGGTCGTGGCGGTCGTGACCGCGCCGCACCGCGGCGGTGGTGACCCGCCGCTGCACCGACCGCCGGACACGAGGAAGGGCCCGCACCACATGGTGCGGGCCCTTCCGGTCGAATGGGGGTCTGAGGTCAGGCCGCCCGGTTCTGACGGCCTAGATCGCTGCCTCGTCGATGGCGCCGGAGACGATGGTGGCGTTCATCGCGCGGAGTCGATCCTCGTGCTCGTTGGCGTGATGCTGGCAGAAGAGGAGTTCTCCACCAGTGGCGAGCACCGCGCGGACGCGAGCTCCGGCACCACACCGGTCGCACCGGTCGGCTGCGGTCAACGGGGGGCTGGTCAGTGTTCCGGGCATGACTCCTCCGTACTGGCTCCCGGTGCGACCCGGGACCCCTGGGGGCTGGTCCGCCGCGTCGGGTGACGCGGTGGCATCACTCTGTCAGACGTTTGGCGTTCGGACGATGTTCCCGACGGTGTTTCTTTGTGGTTTCACTAACAGAAAACACGGCCGGACCGGTGATGCAGGTCACCGAACGGGCGCGGGATAGGGTCTGTCCGTGACGGACCCGACCCTCGTACACATGTGCACCGCAGCCGAGTGGGAGCAATCCCGGACCGCCGGTGTGCGTGTCCCGGACTCGTTCGCCGAGGACGGGTTCGTGCACCTGTCGACGCTGCAGCAGGTGCACCTGCCCGCGAACCGTCTGTTCGCCGGGCGCGACGATCTGGTCCTGCTGTACCTCGACGCGACCGGGCTCGGCGCCGAGGTTCGCTGGGAACCCGGGGTGCCGACCGATCCGGCGTCGATGCGGTTCCCTCACCTGTACGGCCCGCTCCCCGCTGCCGCGGTCATCGCGGTCGCGCCGTACCGGCCGGGCCCGGACGGCACGTTCGGAACACCCCCGAATCCATGACCTGCGACCGGAAACTCGTTCCAGCGCTACCGTTGAGACATGAACGTGGAAGTGACCCCACTGCCCGGGATCGGGATCCGCAAGGACTTCGAACTCTCCACCGGGCGACGCGTCGGGGTGGTGACGCTGCGCGACGGCGGGACCGACCTGATCGTCTCGAAGAAGGACGATCCCGACGCCTGCCAGGCCTCGGTGCGGTTGACCGACGACGAGGCGGCCGTGCTGGCGAATCTGCTCGGGGCGCCGCAGCTGGTGTCGCAGCTGCGGGAGGAGCACCGGGACCTGCCCGGCATCACCACCCGGCAACTCCCGATCACCGAGGAGTCACCGTTCGACGGCCGCACGCTGGGGGAGACCGCGATGCGGAGCCGGACCGGGGTGTCGGTGGTGGCCGTGATGCGGGCCGGCCAGGCGTACCCGTCGCCGAATCCGGATTTCAATCTGACCGAGGGCGACCTGCTTGTCGCAGTCGGCACTTCCGACGGCCTGGACGCCGCCACCAAGATCCTGCACCACGGGTGAGCCGTGGATAGCACCGCGCTCGCGCTCGTCGAGCTGGGTGCGGTCTTCTTCGTCCTCGGTGTGCTCGGTCGCCTCGCCGGCCGTGTCGGCATGTCGCCGGTTCCGCTGTACCTCGTCGGAGGTCTGTGCTTCGGGCAGGGCGGATTCATCACGCTCGGCGACATCAGCGGCTTCGGCCACCTGGCGAGCGAGATCGGCGTCGTTCTGCTGCTGCTGCTGCTCGGACTCGAGTACTCCGCGTCGGAACTGATGACCGGGCTGCGCAAGTCGTGGATGGCCGGCGTCCTCGACCTGGTCCTCAACGCGGCTCCCGGTGTGGCCGTCGCGCTGCTGCTCGGCTGGGGTCCGGTCGGCGCGCTCGTGATGGCCGGTGTCACCTACATCTCGTCGTCCGGCATCGTGGCCAAGGTACTCAGCGACCTCGGTCGGCTCGGCAACCGCGAAACCCCGGTGGTGCTCTCGATCCTGGTGTTCGAGGATCTGACGATGGCGGTCTACCTGCCGATCCTCACCGCGATCCTGGCCGGGGTCGGTCTCGTCGGGGGAGTGAAGGCACTGGTCGTCGCCCTGCTGATGCTGGCGCTCGTACTGACGGTCGCGCTGCGTTACGGCCACGTGGTGTCCGCGATCGTGGACGCCAAGGACCGCGAGGTGTTCCTGCTCAAACTGCTCGGTGCGGCGCTGCTCGTGGCGGGGTTCGCGTCCTCGCTGCAGGTGTCGGCCGCGGTCGGGGCGTTCCTGCTCGGCATCGCGATCTCGGGGGCGACCGCCCGCAACGCGGCCCAGGTCCTCGAGCCGTTGCGGGACCTGTTCGCGGCGATGTTCTTCGTGGTGTTCGGTCTCAACACCGACCCCGCGACCGTCCCGCCGGTGCTCGGCTGGGCGGCGGCGCTGGCGGTGGTCACCACGGTGACGAAGATCGCGACCGGGGCGTGGGCCGCCCGCAGGCAGGGTGTCGCCCTGATGGGTCAGTCCCGCGCCGGGGCCGCGCTGGTCGCCCGCGGCGAGTTCTCGATCGTCATCGCCGGTCTCGCGGTCTCCGCGGGTGCCGTCGAGGGGGAGATCGCGGCGCTCGCGACCGCGTACGTCCTCCTGATGGCTGTGCTCGGACCGGTCGCCGCCCGGATCGTCGAACCGGTCACCCGGTTGCTCGTGCCCCGGCTACGCGAACGGCCGTCGGCTCAGGAGCCGACGGCCGTTCCGGACGAGACGGGCGAGATCTGACGATCTAGTCGAGGTAGTCGCGCAGCACCTGCGAGCGCGACGGGTGGCGCAGCTTCGACATGGTCTTCGACTCGATCTGGCGGATCCGCTCGCGGGTGACGCCGTAGACCTGGCCGATCTCGTCGAGGGTGCGGGGCTGGCCGTCGGTCAGGCCGAACCGCAGCCGCACGACGCCGGCCTCGCGCTCGGACAGCGTGTCGAGGACCGACTGCAGCTGATCCTGCAGCAGCGTGAACGACACCGCGTCGACCGCGACGACGGCCTCGGAGTCCTCGATGAAGTCGCCGAGCTGGCTGTCGCCCTCGTCGCCGATGGTCTGGTCCAGGGAGATCGGCTCGCGCGCGTACTGCTGGATCTCCAGCACCTTCTCCGGCGTGATGTCCATCTCCTTCGCGAGCTCCTCGGGAGTGGGCTCGCGGCCCAGGTCCTGGAGCAGCTCACGCTGGATACGGCCGAGCTTGTTGATCACCTCGACCATGTGCACGGGGATGCGGATGGTGCGGGCCTGGTCGGCCATCGCGCGGGTGATCGCCTGCCGGATCCACCAGGTGGCGTACGTGGAGAACTTGTAGCCCTTGGTGTAGTCGAACTTCTCGACCGCGCGGATCAGGCCCAGGTTGCCCTCCTGGATCAGGTCCAGGAACGCCATGCCGCGGCCGGTGTAGCGCTTGGCCAGCGACACGACGAGGCGCAGGTTGGCCTCGAGCAGGTGGTTCTTCGCCCGGTTGCCGTCGCGGCAGATCCAGTTCATGTCGCGGCGTTGCGCGGCGGGGAGCTTCTCGCCCTTCTCGGCGTGCTCCTGCATCAGCTGGGTCGCGTACAGGCCGGCCTCGATGCGCTTGGCGAGCTCGACCTCCTCCTCGGCGTTGAGGAGCGCGACCTTGCCGATCTGCTTGAGGTACGCGCGCACCGAGTCGGCGGAGGCGGTGAGCTCGGCGTCCTTGCGGGCCTGCCGCAGCGCCTCGGACTCCTCCTCGTCCCAGACGAAGTCGCCGGACGCCTTGTCCTTCTCGGACGGCTCCTCGGTCGCCTCGTCCTCCTCGACGGTGACCTCCTCGACGACCTCGTCGGTCAGGTCGCCCTCGGGCACGTCGAGATCGCCGATGTCGCCGTCGTCGAGACCCTCGTCCATCGCATCGGGGTCGCCGGCCTTGGCGGTCGCCTTCTTGGCGCCCGCCTTCTTCGCGGCCGCCTTCTTGGCAGGGGCCTTCTTCGCGGCCGCCTTCTTGGCAGGGGCCTTCTTCGCGGCCGCCTTCTTCGCAGGGGCCTTCTTCGCCGCCGCCTTCTTCGCGGGAGCGGTACCGGTGACCTCCGCTTCGGTCGCGGAGTCGGAGGTCGGACTGGTTTCGGTGGCGGCCACGTACGCCCTTTCGTGACGGAGTCGTGCGGCGTCACGCCAGAGTGGATTTCCGGCGGAGAGGTCAGTTGATTTCGGCCGGCTTGGACGTCGGCCTCACCATTGTAACTATCGTCGCGGGGAGCTACGTTCCGATGCTGGTCACAGCGGCGAGAGCGGCCCCCGCGATACCCGCCGTGTTCTGCAGCGACGCCGCGACGACCGGTGTTCTGTTGGTCAGGTGGGGGATCCACTTCTCGGCCTTGCGGCTGATTCCGCCGCCCGCGATGAACAGGTCCGGCCACAGCAGGTCCTCGTAGCGGGTGAGCACCCGGGAGACCTCCTTCGCCCACTCCTTGTAGGACAGGTCCTTGGTCTCCTTGGCCGCGGACGAGGCCCGGTGCTCGGCCTCCTTGCCGTCCACCTCCATGTGCCCGAACTCGGTGTTCGGCAGCAGCACGCCGTGGTTGAGAATCGCCGAGCCGATGCCGGTGCCGAAAGTGAGCAGCACGACGACGCCGTCCACGTCCTTGCCCGCGCCGTACCGGTCCTCGGCGACCCCGGCCGCGTCGGCGTCGTTGAGCACGGTGACGGCGCGGCCACCGAGCGCTCCGGAGAACAGGGCGTTGGCGTCGGTCCCGATCCACGTCCCGTCGATGTTGGCGGCGGTGCGCGCGACGCCCGCCGTGACGACGGCGGGCAGTGTGATCCCGACCGGTCCGTCCCATCCGGCCTGCCGCACGATGTCGGCGACGGTCGCGGCGACGGCGGTGGGCGTGGCCGGCTGCGGGGTGAGGATCTTGATCCGGTCACCGATCAACTGGCCGGTGTCCAGGTCCACCACACCGCCCTTGACGCCGCTGCCCCCGACGTCGATGCCGAAACCCCGATTCGCCTGCTGCGTCGTCATGCCGGTCACGATAGTGGTTGTGGGTGCTGCGTGACGGGAACCGGTGAGGCACCATGGGGCGTGCCGCTTTTCGCCGATCATCCCGCAGTCCGTGCCCACCTCGACGCCGTTGTCGCACAGGCCCCCGACGACCCGGCCGCGTTGCGCGCGGTGGCGGTTCGGGTCGCGGTCGAGGCGGCCGAGCACGTCGCGCGCCGCCGTCCGGAGGTCTTCGCAGCGGTCGGTGACGAGGCCGCCTCCGACGCCGTGACCACGAAGAGCACCCCCACCGATCCGGTGACCGTAGTGGACACCGAGACCGAGGACGTGATCCGGGCGCGGCTGGCCGAGATCCGTCCCGGTGACGCGGTGCTGGGGGAGGAGGGTGGGCGCGACGGCGGCCCGGCCGGAGTGCGCTGGGTCGTCGACCCCATCGACGGCACCGTCAACTTCCTGTACGGGATCCCTGCGTACGCGATCTCCGTGGCCGCCCAGATCGACGGCGTGTCCGTCGCGGGCGCGGTGGTCGACGTCGCGGCGGGTGCGGTCTACTCGGCCGCCCGTGGTCTGGGCGCGACGCTCCACGAGGCCGACGGCACGGCGCACCGACTGCGCTGCACCACAGTCACCGAGGTGTCGATGTCGTTGCTTGCGACCGGCTTCGGGTACGCGCAGGGCCGCCGTCGCCGGCAGGGCGAACTGGTCGCCGCGCTGCTGCCCCGCGTTCGCGACATCCGCCGGATCGGGTCTGCCGCGCTGGACCTGTGCATGGTTGCGGCGGGTCGGGTCGACGCACACTTCGAGCACGGTCTGAGCCCGTGGGACTGGGCCGCAGGCGCGCTCGTCGCGGAGGAGGCCGGTGCCGTGGTGCGGTTGCCGTCGGCGGAGTCCAGCGGCGACGAGGGTGCGATCGTGGTGGCCGCCGCCCCGGGGGTCGCGAGGGCGTTGGATGCGCTGTTCGCGGAGGTGGGGGCGCTCGACCCGATCCCGGTGTAGCGGCGGCCGCCGAGGACGGCACAGTCGGTGCGAAGCGGCCGCCGAGATCAGCAGTGCGCGGCGCGCGCGGCCTTGAGGAGGTCGATGTCCACCGCGCCGGCGCCGCCGGGGGCGGCGGTCTTCAGCGAGGAGAGGACCTCTTCGGCGTCGGTGTTCGGCTGGAGCTTGCGGAAGTACGTGCCCAGTGCGAGGTCGACGATGTCGTCGCTGCGGCCGTCCTGGATCAATTCCGCGCACGGCATGGCCAGCCACAGGGCGCTGGCGGCCGCGAGGCCGTTCGATCCGAACCGGATCTGACCCTGGCACTGCATGTTCTGGTCGACGTAGACCGGGTCGTTGCCGGACTGTACGTCGGGTGCGGAGGCGAAGCCGTAGTCGCTGAGCTGGGACGCCACGTCCGCGGCCTGGCCGCGCTCACCGTTCGCGTTGAAGACCCGGACGCGGGTGGAGGCGAGCGGGGCCGGCTCGACGTCGAGCAGCGTCGTCGCGGACACCGGCTCGCCCAGCGGCTGCGGTTCGGGCTCGTTCGGGTCGAGCGGACCGGACACGGACGGCGGGTTGCACACGACCGGGGCGGACAGCTCCTCCGGCTTGGTCAGGATCCGGAACCACACCACGGCGCCGAGGACGGCGAGGACCGCGATGAGGGCGATCACCGGCAGTGCCCGGCGGTACGGGTAGGGCTTGCCGTTGGGGCCCGTGGAGCTGCCCTCGGTGATCAGTGAAACCACGTTGCGTCCTGACCTCTCGCTGTTCGGGTGCTGCTGCGTGCGCACAGCGTAGTGAAGGGCGGTGCCGGGTTGCGACACCGGAGGTCAGGCGGCGTGGGCGTGGTCGGCTGCGACGGCCTGCGCCGCGCGCGGCGTGTCGCGGTGTGACGGATGTCCTCCCGGCCCGGAATGTCCAGGGCCGCGGAGGTGTTTGTGACGATTGCCGGACGATTTTCGGGCCACGGGGAAATGGACCGAGACATTTTCGCCGAGTTCGGCTATTGTCTGCCCGCCTGATCGTGACAGGACGATGGTCGCGGAGGTGTGCAAGTTTCGGAGAATGTGAGGCGAATCATATTTTCTGTTGCTAACTTCCGGGCACGAATTTTCGTTCTGCCGCGTTGTGCAGCGAGGCTGCGACAGGCGGCGCGCCCACCGGGGCGTGGGGACGGGGACAGATGACGAGAGAGGACGAGGGGAACACGAGATGGCAACCGACTACGACGCACCGAGGCGTTCGGAATCCGATGAGGTGTCGGAGGACTCGCTGGAGGAGTTGAAGGCGCGGCGAAACGAGGCCCAGTCCGCGGTCGTCGACGTCGACGAGTCGGATACGGCGGAATCCTTCGAACTGCCGGGCGCCGACCTGTCCGGCGAGGAGCTGTCGGTTCGTGTGGTGCCGAAGCAGGCGGACGAGTTCACGTGCTCGAGCTGCTTCCTGGTGCACCACAGGAGCCGGCTGGCCAGCGAGGCCAACGGCGTCATGATCTGCATGGACTGCGCCGCCTGACGGTGCAGTACTGCGGCCGCGCAACCCGCCCGCGACCGAGCCCGTGGAGGCTCGGCCGGCGGTGAGGTGCGGCGGTGTCGCGCACCGACCCCGCGCCCGGACGAACAAGCGCCCGATCCGACCTGGACATCCAGTTCGGACCGGGCGCTCGTCGTTCGGGTACGGCTACGACGCGGTGGTCTTCCAGCCCAGTGCCGCGGCCAGCTCGTGCGGGCGGCGGGTGCTGACCAGCCAGTACGGCGTCGGATCGTCCGGATCGTCGAGCAGGATCAGCAGCATCGGCTTGACCCAGGTGCGGTTCTGCACGAACGCGGCCGGATCGAGCTGGCGGCCGAGCGCGGCGGACTTCGCCGACGGCGGCACCACCGCCACCCGGGAGATCACGTCGACGGGCAGGTGGGCGCGCCCGATCTGCAGCTCGCCCGGACCGCCGTCGGCGCCGGGCGTGACCTCGACCCGCCATCTGCTCAGCCACAGCAGGCCCCACGCGGGGAAGGGGAGCAGCAGCACGTACGGCACCCAGGCGAGGATGCTCGGCGCTCCCATGTGCACCTCGGCCGCGAGCAGGCCGGCGACCGCCAGACCCGCAACCCACCACCACAGCGGGACCCAGAGCCGCTCGGAATAGATCGGTGGTGCGGTGGCGGCCGTGTTGTGGACGGACGTCGATTCGTGGTTCCCAGGTCGGGGGTTCGCAGACACACACTCAGAGTAGTCTCGGTGCACGTGAGCGATCTTCCTGCCGTCGAGCTGCTACGCCTCGACCCCGAGATACCACTGCCGCGACGTGCCCACGAGGGTGACGCCGGCGTCGACCTCTGCTCGACCGTCGACGTGACCCTCGAGCCCGGCGAGCGGGCCCTGGTGGGCACCGGCATCGCCGTGGCGCTGCCGCTGGGGACGGTGGGATTGATCCATCCCCGCTCCGGCCTGGCCGCGAAGTCGGGGCTGTCGGTGGTGAACACCCCCGGAACGGTGGACGCCGGATACCGCGGGGAGATCAAGGTCTGCCTGATCAATCACGACACCCGCACCCCGATCGACATCCGCCGAGGCGACCGGATCGCGCAGCTGCTGGTGCAGCGCGTCGAATTGGTGACGTTCGTGGAGGTCGACTCGCTCGACGACACGAGCCGGGGCGCGGGTGGACACGGTTCGAGCGGTGGGCATGCGCTGCTGCACGCGGCGGCGGGCCCGGCCGAGGAAGAGGCACGCTGATGTTCGGACGGAAGAAGAAGGACGCCGCGGCGGCCGACGAGTCGTACTCGGCGGATGTCCCGGTGGACGACACCGACCCCACGGCCGTCACCGACGAGTTCCCGGCGCTCGGCACCGAGGATCGCGGTCCCTATGACGTGAACGACCTGGACGTCGATCCGGCCGAGGGGCGCCTGGACCTGGGCTCGGTTCTCGTTCCGGTGCCCGACGGCGGCCAGATCCAGGTGGAGATGGCGCCCGACGGGTCACCGCAGGCGGTGCACCTGGTGACGCAGCACGGCCGGATCACCGTGGCCGCGTACGCCGCCCCGAAGTCTCCGGGGCAGTGGCGCGAGGTGACCGCCGACCTGGCCGACTCGCTGCGCACCGACAACGCGCAGGTGACGGTCCAGGGCGGACCATGGGGGCGCGAACTTCACGCGGTGACGCCCAACGCCGACCTGCGGTTCATCGGCATCGACGGGTACCGCTGGATGATCCGCTGTGTCGCGGCCGGGCCCGCCGGCTCCGCCGGTGCGGACGCACCCCTCGCGCAGATCGCGCGGGAGGTGCTGCGCGAGACCGTCGTCCGCCGCGGCGACGAACCGCACCCGGTGCGGACCCCGCTGCCGGTGATCCTGCCGCAGGTGCTGGCCGAGCAGTTGGTTGCCGCCCAGCAGCAGCAGGTCCTGGCGCAGCAGCAGGCCGCGGAGCAGCAGGCCGTGGCGCAGCAGCAGGCGGCCGAGGCCGCGGCGCTCGCCCAGCAGGAACGGGACGCGACGCCGCCGGAGCATCGACCCGGCGGTTCCGGCTCGGCGATGCAGCAGATGGACCGAAACTAGCTCCGCTGGCCGGCCGCCTCCAGGAGCGCGTTCAGGCAGTTCCGGCCGAGGACGGCGGGATCGGCGCCGACCTGGTCGAGGGTGACGGTGTGGAGGGCGGCGTCCGGGAGGATCCGCGTCCACAGTCGTGCGACCTCGATCGGGTGCACGGCGTCGTCGATCGCGGCGCAGATGCCGACGGGTACCGCGGTGTGCGCCATCTCGTCCTCGGTGAGGCCGTGGTACCCGGCGGCCTCGTCGAGTGCGAGTGGCAGGTGCGGCCACTGCGACCGCCAGGAGCGTTCCAGTTCCCCGCCCAGCCACGCGGGTGAGGTTTCGATCATCGCGCTGGTGACGGCCTCGAGTCCGTCGGCGCGGAGCCGGGTTGCGGTGAACGTGGCGCTCATCGCGGCGGGGGCATCGGTGGGGTCGCCGGTCCACGCGGGCAGTGCCGCGAGGACGCCCACCGCGCGGTCCGGGTGTCGCGTCGCCCACTCCAGCGCGACCGAGGCGCCGATCGAGATCCCCGCGGCGAGCACGCGGCCGTGTTCGGCGGCGGCGGCATTGAGCGCGTCGAGATAGCTGCCGACCACCCGGCGAGGGTCGGGATCGACGGCAACTACATGGACTCCGACCTGCGACAACGCGCCGGTGAAGGCGCGCGCGGCGAAGTCGGCATCGGACCCGGTTCCGGGTAGGGCCACCGCGACCGGTGGCAGCGTCAGCTGTGCCATACGTCGATAGTGCACGGCCGTCCGGGGACGGTCTGCAGGCGGTCTTGTTGACCGGTTCGGAAGTGGGTCTACAGTGGCGATCACACAGACCTACAAGCGGGGCGAGGGATCGCACCGTACCTGCTCGGAGGAGCGCGCAATGGCACTCGCGGCCAACGGATATTTCCGACGACTGTCCCGGCGGCTGACCGGAGATCTCGACGAACTCGACGCGGAGGAGATGGCGGAGTCCTCGCAGGCGTCGGGGGCCCAGCGGGCCAGTGACTGCCGGCACGGCGAGGAGGTGACGATGCAGGGCCGCTTGCGCAGTGTGGAGTCCTGTTCCAAGTCGTCGAGCGCCACCGTGCAGGCGGAATTGTTCGACGGCACCGATCCGGTGACGCTGGTGTGGATCGGCCGCCGCCGGATCGCCGGGATCGAGACCGGAAAGAAGCTGCTGGTCCGCGGCAGGCTCGGGGACCGCAACGGGCAGAAGGTCATTTACAACCCCTACTACGAACTGCTCGGCGACTCGTAGGAACTTCCGCAGGTGGAATGCTCCGGGTGACGGCCGGTGCCCACCTCGATCGCGATGTGGCACCCTCGTGTGGTGACCGACAGGCAGCAGCCCACCATCCTCGAACAGCTCGGCGGTATCAGCGGGCTCGTCTACTCGACGCTGCCGATCGTGGCGTTCGTCCCGGTGAACAGTTTCTTCGGCCTGACCGCGGCGATCTGGGCCGCGCTCGGGGTCGCGGCGGCGGTGCTGGTGTGGCGGCTGGTCGTGCGTGGCACCGTGCAACCGGCGATCTCGGGTTTCATCGGGGTCGGGATCTGCGCGTTCATCGCACACCGGACCGGTGACGCGAAGGGTTACTTCCTGTTCGGGATCTACACGTCGCTGCTGTACGCGGGCGCCTTCGTGGTGTCGATTCTCGTGCGGTGGCCGCTGGTCGGCGTGGTGTGGGGCTTCCTCAACGGGCACGGCAACAGCTGGCGTCGGTCGCGGGCGGCGATCCGCGCCTACGACATCGCCACCCTGGCGTGGGCGGTGGTCTTCGGGGCCCGGTACCTCGTGCAGTCGCAGCTCTACGACACCGATCACACCGGGTGGCTGGCGGTGACCCGGATCGGGATGGGCTGGCCGCTGACGGCGCTGGTTCTGCTGGTGACCGTCTGGGCGGTGCGCAGGGCGGACCAGTCGGTCGATGCGGAGGCGCTGGACGCGGACACGCTCGACGACGCCGCGGTCGACGACGGGGTGGTCGACGACGGGGCGGTGGACGCGAACCCGCAGGATTCGGACCGGGACACCCGCTCGTAGCTTCGGATCGACTTCGATGCGTTATGGAACTGCGGAGAAATTGTTATCTTCTGCGCGATTATTCATTCGAATGGATGAATTCCCGATATTCGTACGCCGTCGAAATGTCTTTGTCCGTTAGCGGACCGATTGCGCGGGAATCAGGCAAATCCGAAGTGCCGTAATTCCTGTGAAAGGCGAAGTATCTGTCCGCTTCGTCGGGATCAGCCCACGCCGGGTCGCTCGGCAGGGTGCCCGGTCTCGGGCCCCGGTCGCAGCGACAGCGTCACCACCGCGATTATCGCGCAGACCGCTGCCACCGCCGTGGTCACCCACAGCACGGCGTCCAGGCCGTCGACGAATGCGCCGTTCGCCGACCGCAACAGCTGTGGGAGGTCGAGTCGGCGGGCGATTTCGTCGGCGGCGGGCACACCCTGACGTGCCCGCTCGGCGAGCGGCTGAGGGAGCGCTCCGGTGTTCAGGTTCGCCCGGTAGACGGAGTTCAGAACGGTGCCGAGGACGGCGACCCCGATCGTCCCGCCGGCCTGGCGCAATGCCTGGATCAGCGCCGCTCCGGACCCGGCCCGCTCCTCGGACAGGGCACCGACGGCGGCGGCCATGATCACCGGCAGTGCCAGCCCGAGCCCGAGTCCCGCGACGGTGAACCAGGTGGCGACCAGGCCGTAGCCGGTGTCCGCCCCGGTGACGGTGCCGAGGGCGGCGCCACCGGCCAGGACCCCGAAGCCGAGTGCGGCGACCGCACCGGGGCCGAGGTGGTTGCCCAGGGCGTCGCCGATCCGGGCGCCCGCCGCGAGTCCGGCGATCAGCGGCAGGAGTTTGACCCCGGTGGTCAGGGCGTCGTTGCCCTGCACGGACTGCAGCAGTTGCGGCAGCGCGAAGAACAGACCGAACATCACCAGGCTCATCAGGGTCGAGAGCGTTGCACCCCAGGTGAATTCGCGAACGGTGAAGAGCGAGGGGTCGACGAGAGGATGGGCCGCGATGCGGAGCCGAACCGCGAATGCGGCCAGCAGTGCCGCCGCGACGGCCAGAGCGCAGAGGGTTACCGCATCGGACCAGCCGGAGGTGCCCGCCCGCGTCAATCCGTAGGTGAGGGCGAACAGTCCCGTGCTGGCCAGTCCGGCACCGGGCAGGTCGAACGGGATCTTCTGCTTGGACCGGGACTCCGGCACCAGGGCCGCGACCGCCACGACCCCGACACACACCAGCGGCAGGTTGATCAGGAACACCGACCCCCACCAGAAGTGCTGCAGCAGCCAGCCGCCGACCAACGGGCCGAGAGGGAGTCCGACGGCCGTCGCAGTGACCCAGACCGACAACGCCCGGGCCTGCTCGCGGCGGCCAGGGAAGAGCACCGGCAGTACCGCGAGCGACATCGGCATCATCACGGCCGCGGCCAGGCCGAGGAGCGACCGGGCGGCGATCAGCTGACCGGCGGTGCCGGCGAAGGCGCAGAGCAGTGACGCGACACCGAACAGTGTCATCGCGCCGACGAGCAGGCGTTTGCGGCCGACCCGGTCGCCGATCGCACCGGCAGGTAGCAGCGCCGCGGCCATCACGAGCGTGTAGGAGGACACGAACCACTGCAACTGTTCGGTGCTCGCGCCCAGGTCGACGGCGAGAGTGGGGAGCGCCACCACGAGAACGGTGGTGTCCAGGCCGATGGTGAGCATCGCAACGGCGAGCGCCGAGAGCGCCCACCAGCGACGGCGCGTGGAGACGGAGTTCTTCGATGTGACGACCATGACGGTCACCTCGAAACGAGAGCTGCAACCAGTCGACGGTAACCCCTGTGAAAATCCGTCGACAAGGGCCCGGCGTCCGGCCCGCTCAGCGGGTCAGGCCGACCGCCTCGCGCAGTTCGTCCTCCACCTCGACCGAGGCCACGAAAACCAGTTCGTCGCCGCCCTCGATCGGGTCGTCGGGCTGAGGCACGATCACCCGGCCGCCACGGATGATCGTGACCAGCGCGGCGTCGCGAGGCAGCTGCATCCGGCGCACGGGCTTGCCCGCCAGTGCGGTGTCGGGAGGCAGGGTGATCTCCACCAGGTTCGCCTGACCCTGCCGGAATGTCATCAGCCGCACCAGATCTCCGACCGAGACCGCCTCCTCGACCAGCGAGGCGAGCATCCGCGGCGTCGACACCGCGACGTCGACACCCCAGGACTCGTCGAACAGCCACTCGTTGCGGGGATCGTTCACCCGGGCCACGACGCGCTGGACCGCGAACTCGGTCTTGGCGAGCAGGCTGACCACGATGTTGGCCTTGTCGTCGCCGGTGGCGGCGATCACCACGTCGTACGACTCGAGTTTGGCGGCCTCGAGCAGCCCGAGTTCACAGGCGTCGGCATGCACCCAGTGCGCCTCCGGAATCGCCTCCGGGTCGACGTGCTCGAGTTTGCGCTCGAGCAGCATGACGTGGTGGTCCCCGCGGACCAGTTCGCGGGCGATCGAACGGCCGACGGCGCCGGCTCCGGCAATTGCGACTCTCATCGGGTACATCCGATCGGGTAGTGGTGAGCGGTCACGCTCGCGGGTACTCGGGACGGTGTCGGTGGTCTCACTCGTCCGCCGGCGGGGGAGTCGTCGCGAGGGCCACGGCCTCGGCGACGGTGCCGGACACGGCGGCGATGTACACCTGGTCGTCCGCCTGGATCACCGTCTTGAGGTTCGGCAGTACGCCGGTGCCGAAGCGGATGAGGAACGCGACGCGGGAACCGGTGAACTCCTCGAGTTCGGTGACCTTGTGCCCGACCCAGTCCTCGTGCAGGTCGAGCTCTGCGACCGCGACGGTGCCCGTCGGATCCCGCCACTTCGCGGTGTGCGACTCGAGTGTCAGGTGGTGCAGGAACCGGTCCGTCGTCCACGGCACCGTGGCCACCGTCGGGATGCCCAGCCGCTCGTACACCGCTGCGCGTTTGGCGTCGTAGATCCGTGCGACCACCCGGTTGACGCCGAAGGTCTCCCGGGCCACGCGCGCGGAGATGATGTTCGAGTTGTCGCCCGAGGACACCGCGGCGAATGCCTCGGCCCGCTCGATTCCCGCCTTGATCAGCACGTCGCGGTCGAAGCCCATGCCGACGACCCGCTGCCCGGTGAACTCCGGGTCGAGGCGCCGGAACGCCTCCGGGTCGCGGTCGATGATCGCGACCTCGTGGCCGATCCGGTTCAGCCCGGCCGCGAGGGCCGATCCGACCCGGCCGCACCCCATCACGACTACGTACACCGCTGGCCCCTCCGCTCCGGTCTCGACGGAGCTGTCTCTCGTGCCGTGCACACGGCACCGCTTCCTTGTGAACCCGAACGGTACCGCTCCTGATCGGCGGGTGCCCGCACGCGTGCCGAAATCGGCGGTGTTCGGTGCGGATGGCGCCGGATCGGTGCCGACGGCTTACGCTTTGGCGGTGTCAAAGCTCTCGACCGCTGCGAAGCGGCTGTTGGTGGGTAGACCGTTCCGGAGCGACAAGCTGGGGCACACCCTGCTGCCCAAGCGGATCGCGCTCCCGGTCTTCGCATCCGATGCGATGTCCTCGGTGGCCTATGCGCCGGAGGAGATCTTCCTGGTCCTGTCGGTGGCCGGCATCTCCGCATACGCGTTCACCCCGTGGATCGGGCTCGCGGTCTGCGTGGTGATGGCCGTCGTCGTCGCCAGCTACCGGCAGAACGTGCACGCGTACCCGTCCGGCGGCGGCGACTACGAGGTCGCGACCGTCAACCTCGGCCCGAACGCCGGCCTCACCGTCGGCAGCGCCCTGATGGTCGACTACGTGCTCACCGTCGCGGTGTCGATCTCGTCGGCGGCATCGAACATCGGATCGGCGGTCCCGTTCGTCGCGACGCACAAGGTGCTGTTCGCGGTCGCGGCGATCGTGCTGCTCACCGCGATGAACCTGCGCGGGATCCGGGAATCGGGGACCGCGTTCGCGATTCCGACCTACGCGTTCATCGTCGGCATGTTCGCGATGCTCGGCTGGGGGCTGTTCCGGATCTACGTGCTCGGCGACGACGTGCGTGCGGTGTCGTCCGGATTCGAACTGCAGGCGGAGGACTCTCATCTGTACGGGATCGCGTTCGCCTTCCTGATCGCCCGCGCGTTCTCCTCCGGATGCGCGGCGCTGACCGGTGTCGAGGCGATCTCCAACGGCGTGCCTGCGTTCCGGAAACCGAAGTCCCGCAACGCGGCGACCACGCTGCTGTTGCTCGGCACATTCGCCATCACGCTGCTGATGGGCATCATCATCCTCGCCCAGAAGATCGGCGTGGTGTACGCACACGACCCGGCCACCCAGCTCATCGGGGCGCCGGCGGACTACCAGCAGAAGACGCTGATCGCCCAGCTCGCCGAGGCGGTGTTCTCGGGCTTCCCGATCGGGTTCTACTTCATCGCGACCGTCACCGCCCTGATCCTGGTTCTGGCGGCGAACACCGCGTTCAACGGTTTCCCGGTGCTGGGTTCGATTCTCGCGCAGGACCGCTACCTGCCGCGTCAGCTGCACACGCGCGGCGACCGCCTCGCGTTCAGCAACGGCATCCTCTTCCTATCCGGTGCCGCGATCGCCTTCGTGGTGCTGTTCGGTGCCGAGGTCACCAAGCTGATCCAGCTCTACATCGTCGGCGTCTTCGTCTCGTTCGTGCTCAGCCAGACCGGCATGATCCGGCACTGGACCCGGCACCTGAGGGACGAGACCGATCCCGCACAGCGACGGCACATGCAGCGCTCGCGGGTGATCAACTCGATCGGCCTCGCGATGACCGGTGCGGTGCTGGTGATCGTGCTGCTCACCAAGTTCGCGGCCGGTGCCTGGATCGCGATCGTCGCGATGGTCGCGATCTTCGTGGTGATGAAGTCCATTCGGCGGCACTACGACAGCGTCGCCGCAGAGCTCGAGGAGCAGGAGTGGGATGGGGTGCTCCCCAGTCGTACCCACTCGATCGTGCTGGTCTCGAAGATGCACATGCCGACCATGCGGGCACTTGCGTACGCCCGCGCGACCCGCCCCGACACGCTGGAGGCGGTGACCGTCAACGTCGACGAACCGGACACTCGGGCATTGGTGCGGGAATGGGAGAAGAGCGACATCACGGTGCCGCTCAAGGTGATCGAGTCGCCGTACCGGGAGATCACCAAGCCGGTACTGGACTACGTCCGGCGGGTGCGGCGGGATTCGCCCCGCGACGTGGTGACCGTCTTCATTCCCGAGTACGTCGTCGGCCACTGGTGGGAGCAGATCCTGCACAACCAGAGTGCACTGCGGCTCAAGAGCAGGCTGCTGTTCCAGCCCGGTGTGATGGTGACCTCGGTGCCCTGGCAGCTGACCTCGTCCGAACGGGTCAAGCGTTACACCGTGCCGACCGGCCCCGGCGGGACCCGACGCGGATTCGACGCGCCCGAAGGAAACGTGAAGCAGTGAGCGAGAACTGGTACGGCCGGGAGCTCGAGGTCACGCTGGGCAATCCGGGTCATGGCGGGTTCTGCGTGGCCCGGTACGAGGGCCGCGTGGTGTTCGTCCGGCACGGGCTGCCGGGTGAGGTGGTGCGGGCCCGCGTCACCGAGGACCGCGGGGGTTCCTACTGCCGGGCCGACGCGGTGGAGATCATCTCGGCTTCGGCCGATCGTGTCGATCCGTTGTGCCCGATCTCCGGGCCCGGCGGCGCGGGCTGCTGTGATCTGTCCCACGCGACACTGTCCGCGCAGCGGGCGATGAAATCGTCGGTGGTCGCCGAGCAACTGCACCGTCTCGCCGGGATCGAGCGCGACGTCGAGGTCGAGGAGCTGCCGGGAACCGGGGCAGGCGCGGGTTGGCGCACCCGGCTGCGGCTCGCTGTCGACGCCGACGGCCGCGCCGGCTTCCACGGCTATCGCAGCTCGGACGTGATCACGAATCTCGCCTGCCCGCAACCAGTTTCGGGTGTCTACGACGGGTTGGCCGAGCGGTCGTGGCGTCCCGGTGGCGAACTGCAGGTCACCGTGGACGCGGCGGGGGACCGGCACGTGGTCGAGATCGAACCGGCCCAGGTGAGCCGCACCGGCCGTCGGAGCCCCGGCAGGCGCGGCGCGACCGCCCGCAGGGCGGCGACGGCCCGGCCGCGCCGCGAACACGTGGTACTCGGGAGCGGGCGCGCCGTGCAGCGTGTCGGTGACCGGGAGTGGGAGCTGTCGGCGACCGGATTCTGGCAGGCGCATCGCGGGGCGGCGCAGCGGTACTCGGAGGTGGTCGCCGAATGGTCGGGGCTCGGCGTGGGTGACACCGCCTGGGACCTGTACGGCGGGGTCGGTGTGTTCGCCGCCGCGCTCGCGGGGCAGGTGGGGGAGCGCGGCACGGTCGTCTCGGTGGAGTCGAGCCGCGGAGCCGTCGAGGACGGCAGGCGCGCGCTGTCGGATCTGCCGCAGGTCCGGCTGGAGTCGTCGCGGGTGGAGAAACTGGTCACCGCGCTCCCGGGCCCGGTGTCGACGGTCGTCCTCGACCCGCCGAGGTCCGGCGCGGGCCGTGCGGTGATCGAGGCCGTCGCGTCCGCCGGGCCGCGCACGGTCGTGCACATCGGCTGCGATCCCGCGGCCTTCGGCCGGGACGTCGGCCTCTATCTGGGGCAGGGGTACCGGCTCGCGCAGGTGCGGGCCTTCGACGCCTTCCCCCTCACCCATCACATGGAGTGCATCGCGCTGCTGCAGCGCTGAGGGTCCGCGCCGCGGCGCGCTCGCCTCGCGGGCCCGGACGTGTGGCCCCCGCCGGGAGGTGGGGTGTGAATCACACCCCGGAGACCCTGCCTCTACTTGCTTGCATAATGCAATCAATATATACTTGCATAACGCAAGCATATTAAAGTTGGCTTTACTTTTCCTGGGGGCTTCCCGTCATGACCGTGCAGACCACCACCGCGCAAGACCTGGTGGAGGAGGTGTTCCTCTTCGGTCGTACCCTGCGCAACCTGCTGGGCAACGCCGACGAATCCGGGCTGCCGCCCGCATTGCTGGGCGTCCTGCACGTTCTCGCGGGTTCCGCGCCGTGCAGGCAGAACGAGCTCGCCGTGAACCTGTGCGTCAGTCAGTCGTCGCTAAGCAGGCAGATCGCCGACCTCGTCGACGCGGGTCTCGTCGAACGCCGCACCGACCCGGCCGACGGTCGGGCCTCGTTGGTGCAGTTGTCCGACGCCGGAGTCCGGTTCCTCGCCGACAACAGGGAACTGCGAGCCGCCCGTCTCCGGCGGATGCTCGCGGACTGGAGCCAGGGCGAGGCCGAAGACGCATTGGCTGCCCTTCGGCACCTCAAACTGACCTTCTCGTCACCGGCTCGGACCCCCGTGACCGGCGCCACCGCACCACTCAAAGGGGGATTTCGCGCATGACCACCACCGAATCCACCGTCGGGCACCACGCCCCGCCGGAGCAGCTGATGACACACCGGGAGATCCTCGAGGTGCTCGCCGGACTGCTCGCCGCACTGTTCACGGCGTTGATCAGTTCGACCATCGTGTCCACGGCGCTGCCGACGATCATCGGTGACCTCAACGGCAGCCAGACCCAGTACGCGTGGGTGATCACCACCTCGCTGCTCGCCACCGCGGCGTCCACGCCGATCTGGGGCAAGCTTTCGGATCTCTACAACAAGAAGTTGCTGGTCCAGTCCTCGATCGTCATCTTCGTCATCGGGTCCGTCATTGCCGGCCTGTCGTCGACGGTGCCGATCCTCCTCGGTGCCCGGGTGATCCAGGGCATCGGCATGGGTGGTCTGACCGCGCTGGTCGTCGCCATCATCGGAACGATCATCCCGCCGCGCGATCGCGGTCGGTACTCGGGCTACATGGGTGCCGTCATGGCGGTGTCGATGGCGGGTGGGCCGGTGCTCGGCGGTGTGATCGCGGACAGCCTCGGCTGGCGCTGGTGCTTCTTCGTGTGCGTGCCGCTCGCTGTCATCGCCCTGTTCCTGCTGCAGAAGACGCTGCACATCGACACCACGCGTGTCGAGGGCGTGAAGATCGACTGGCTCGGTGCCACCCTGCTGACCGCGGGCGTGTCCGTGCTGCTCATCTGGGTGTCCTTCGCAGGCAAGGCCACCTACTACGACTGGATCTCCACCGAGTCCGCACTGATGGTCGGTGCCGGCCTGCTGCTGCTGATCGCCACCGTCGTAGTGGAGAGCAAGGCGTCGTCGCCGATCATCCCGCTCAAGATCGTCGTCGAGCGGACCACCGCCCTCGCGATCATCGCGTCGGTGGCTGTCGGCATCGGTCTGTTCGGTGCCACCACCTTCCTCACCCAGTACTTCCAGACCGCGCGTGGCTTCTCGCCGACGGAAGCGGGCCTCCTGACCATTCCGATGGTGCTCGGCATGCTCACCGGCTCCGTGGTGTCGGGTCTGCTGATCACCCGGTTCGGTAAATGGAAGGGATTTGTCGTCGCGGGTGCCACGCTGCAGGTGATCGGCTTCGCGTTGCTCTCGACCGTCGATCACGAGACCGCGATCCCGGTGATCGGGCTGATGATCGCGCTGCTCGGCCTCGGCACCGGCATGTTGATGCAGAACGTGGTGCTCGCGGTGCAGAACACGGTGAGCGTCCACAACGTCGGCGCGGCGTCGAGCGTGGTCGCGTTCTTCCGCACGTTCGGCGGCGCGATCGGTGTCTCGGTGCTCGGTTCGGTCCTGGCCACCCGGGTCACGGAGCTGACGGCCGCCGGCTTCGCGAAGCTCGGCATCGACTCGCACACCCCGGGCGGCGGCGGGAACCTCAATCTCGCCGCCCTTCCCGAGCCGGTGCGTGAGGTGATCCGGGCCTCCTACGGCGACGCGACGGGCCGGATCTTCCTGATCGCCGCCGTCGTCTCCGTGGTCACCCTGATCGCCGTGAGCCTGCTGCCGAACAAGGCGTTGCGCACCACGATCGACCTGAAGCCGTCCGAGGCGGATCAGGAATACGCCAAGGTGTAGGCGCACACGAAAGGCCCGGTCCCACACCAGGGGCCGGGCCTTTCGCATGTTCAGGACTTGCGGTTGTACAGCCGCATCGTGATCGGCCCGAAGACGATCACGAAGCCGGCGCACCAGGCCAGCACGACGCCCAGTTGCGCGGCGTTCACGTCACCGGCCATCAGCCCGCGGATCGCGGTGACCAGATGACTGATCGGGTTCACGTTCACGAACGACTGCAGCCAGCCCGGCATCGTCGACGGGTCGACGAAGATGTTGGACGCGAAGGTGAGCGGGAACAGGATGAACATCGACACGCCCATCACCGCCTGCTCGGTGCGCATCAACATCGCGAACATCGTCCAGACCCACGACATCGAGAACGAGAACAGCAGCAGCAACGCCACGGAGGCGACCACACCGACGACTCCGCCCGCGGGCCGGAACCCGAGGATGAGGCCGAGCACCATCACGATCACCGACGCGATCGTGTAGCGGACGAGATCGCCGAGCAGCGCGCCCACCAGCGGGGCCGGCCGCCAGATCGGCAGCGACCGGAACCGGTCGAAGACGCCCTTCTCGATGTCCTTGTTCAACGTCAGCCCGGTGTACATCGTGATCATCACGACCGTCTGCACCAGGATGCCGGGGATCAGGAACTGCACGTACGCCTCGGTCGAGCCGGCCAGCGCGCCGCCGAACAGGTACGTGAACATCAGCGTGAACATGATCGGGAACATGGTCACGTCGAACAGTTGCTCGGGGACGTGCTTGATCTTCAGCAGGGCCCGCCACCCGAAGGACAGCGACGCCGCCACCGCGCCGGAGCGCTTCGGCCGGGGTCCGTCGAGGGCAAGGGCGGCGCTCACCGCGGCGGCGGGTGAGGTGGTGACTGTGGTGGTCGTCATGCCGGGGTTTCCTCGAGGTCGGAGTCGGCGGGCCGGCCGGTCAGAGCGAGGAACACCTCGTCGAGGCTCGGCTGCCCGAGGGCGAAGGTGGTGACCGTGATCCCGGCTTCGTTCAGCGCGGGCAGGGCGCGGGCGACGCGCTCGCTGTCGTCGATGCGGGCGGTCAGTGCGGCGGGATCGGATTCAACGGTGACGTCGACGCCGAGCGCCGCCCTGAGCACGTCGGCGGCGTCGGCGCGTCGGCTCGGGTCCGCGACCCGCACGTGCAGGGCACCGGACCCCACGGACGCCTTCAACTCGCCGGTGGTGCCCTCGGCGATGACGCGCCCGTGGTCGATCACCGCCACCCGGTCCGCCAACTGGTCGGCCTCGTCGAGGTACTGCGTGGTCAGCAACACGGTGGTGCCGCCCGCGACGAGTGCGCGCACGATCTCCCAGACCTGGTTACGGCTGCGGGGATCGAGACCTGTGGTCGGTTCGTCCAGGAAGATCAGTTCCGGGGTGACGAGGATCGAGGCGGCGATGTCGAGTCGGCGCCGCATGCCGCCGGAGTAGTTCTTCACCTGTCTGCCGCCCGCCTCCGACAGTTCGAACGCGGCCAGCAGCTGGTCGGCGCGGGCGCGGGCGGCGGATCGGGAGAAGCCGTACAGGCGGGAGAGCAGGACGAGGTTCTCGGTGCCGGTCAGGTCCTCGTCGAGCGATGCGAACTGCCCGGTCAGGGCGACCTTGCTGCGGACGGTGTCGGCCTCGCGGACCACGTCGTGTCCGAGGACCCGGGCGGTCCCGCCGTCGATGTCGAGGAGGGTGGCCAGCATGCGGATGGTGGTCGTCTTGCCTGCACCGTTCGGGCCGAGTACGCCGTAGACGCCGCCGCGGGGAACGGCGAGGTCGACGCCGTCGACCGCGACGTTGCTGCCGAAGCGTTTGACGAGTCCCTTGGTGTCGATCGCGAGGTCGGACATGGGGTTCAGACTGTCCGATTTCGGCGGACCGGGCAACGCAATTACCGAATGACGGCGTCGCCCGGCGCGGTGTCTCCTTGCACGGAAATGCCGCGAATCGCCGAATCGAGCTGCGCATACGCGCCGGTCACCAGCCGGTTCAGGATGGACAGTTTCAGGGTCGGCGCGGCATCGGTGAGCTTCGCGAATCGGCCGGGGCCCATCACCGCGATGCGGGCCGGTGTGTCGGCACGGACGTCGTTGAGGAAGGTGCGGCCGGTCAACGTGGGAATCTCCCCGAACGTCATGCCGGGAGCGAGCGTGGAGATCCTTTTCCCGGTGCCGTTCGGTCCGGCGACCACGGTGCTGATCCGTCCGGACAGGATCAGCGCGATCCCGATGCCCTCGTCGCCGCGGTGGACGATGGTGTGCCCGCCGGGCACGTCGACGAAATCGAGTTCGGCTCGCACCAGCTCGAGCTGGTGCTCGTCGAGGTCTGCGAGCAGCGGATGGTCCGTGAGCTCGATGGACTCGGGGATACGGCCCGCGGCGCAGTGCCGGTCCAGCACCACGGTCTCCGCCCATTCCAGAGCGCTGTCGAGGTCGACGAAGACCCGGCCCTGTCCGGACGGGTCGAGGCTGGAAGCGGTGTTCCCGAGGTGGCTGTCGGGATCGACGAAGGCGCAGGGCAGGCCTCGGGCATCGAGGTCGGTGCGCATCTCGGTGAGCATGCGGCGCGCGACGTCACCGACCTCGTCGACGCGACGAAGGTCGACGACCAGGGCCTCCAGGTCCTGTACGCGCTCACTGATGGCCCGGACCGCGGACTCGGCGCCCGCGAACAGCAGGTCCCCGTGCAGTTCGTAGATGCGCGTCCGGTGACCGACTCGATCGAGTGTCGCCCGCTCGGCATCGGTGCGACGCTGCCGCGACGGCGCCTCCGCGACGGTGTAGCTGGACCGGATCGCCGACCGGGCCGCGCGGGTGACGTGCAGGAAGTGCAGTTCGAGAGACCTCGACAACTCGCGGCACGCCTGGACCCCGCGCACGCTGTTGCCGTGCGAGTCCAGACGGGGGGAGTGCACCGCGATCCCGATCTGGCCCGGCAGTACCGCGAGCACGCCGCCTCCCACCCCGCTCTTCGCGGGTAGCCCGACCTGGGTGATCCACTCGCCGGCCGCGTCGTACATGCCGCAGGACGTCATCACCGAGAGCACCTGCTCGACGTGGGCGGGGGACAGGGCGACGCGGCCGGTCCGCGGGTGGGTGCCGTTGTTCGCCAGGGTCGCCGCGATCAACGCGAGGTCGCGGCAGGTGACGTTGATCGAACACTGCCGGAAGTACAGGTCGACCGCCTCGTCGGGATCATCGGCGATGATGCCGAACGAACGCAGCATGTGGCCGATCGCCCGGTTTCGGTGCCCGGTTCGTGCCTCCGACGTGTAGACGGCCTCGTCGACTGTCAGCTCCCGCCCCGCGTATGCCGAGTAGCACCGGCGGATCCGCTCGAACCGCGCGGCCGGGCCGGCACCGGCGATCAGGGACGCGGCGGTGATCGCACCCGCATTGATCATCGGGTTGCGGGGCCGTTCGGTGACGGGGTCGAGGCTGATCTCGTTGAAGGGCTCTCCGGACGGTTCGACGTCGATCTTGGCGGCGACGGAGTCCGGGCCGTTGTCGGCGAGGGCGAGTCCGTAGGTGAGTGGTTTGGAGATCGACTGGATGGTGAACTCGACGTTCGACGCTCCCACCTCGTAGACGTGGCCGTCGGTGGTGGCCACACACAGTGAGAACGTGTCCGGCGGTACCTCGGCCAGCTCGGGGATGTAGTCGGCGAGGGCGCCGGCCCGGTTGCCCAGACACCGCTCGTACACCTCGCCGATGATCGTGTCCACGACAGTGCGCATGCCGACCAGGTTGTCACTCGCGGCCGCGCCGTGCAGGTTGAGCCCGTCCCGGGCCGTGCAGGTCGAGCCCGTCCGGGGCGGCGCGCGCTGTGAGGTGACTCACCGCGGAAGGCATAATGGACCAGGCAGCGCGGCCGCACGACAGCGTCCGACGGTATGCCTGGCGGTGTTCGGATACCGGGCTCCGTAGACTGACCGGGTCGACCGGTGGTCGGTCGGCGGGTTGTTGTGCAGTACTGCGGAGGGAGCGATCTCGTTGGGTGTTCTTTCTCGAGTTCAGACGCCCGGTGATCTTCGTGGTCTGACCCTCGCCGAGATGCGTGAGCTCGCCGCCGAGGTGCGCGAGTTCCTGGTGCAGAAGGTGTCCGCGACGGGCGGGCACCTGGGACCGAACCTCGGCGTGGTCGAGCTGACCCTCGCGGTGCACCGGGTCTTCGACTCGCCGAAGGACGCGGTGCTCTTCGACACCGGCCACCAGGCGTACGTGCACAAGATCGTGACGGGTCGCCGGGACGGGTTCGACTCGCTCCGCAAGCAGGGTGGTCTGTCGGGTTACCCGTGCCGGGCGGAGTCCGAACACGACTGGGTCGAGTCCTCCCATGCGTCGGCGGCGCTGTCGTACGCGGACGGGCTGGCGAAGGCGTTCGCGCTCACCGGGCAGGACCGGCACGTCGTTGCCGTCGTCGGTGACGGTGCGCTGACCGGTGGCATGTGCTGGGAGGCCCTGAACAACATCGCCGCGGGCAGGGACCGCTCGGTGGTCATCGTGATCAACGACAACGGCCGCTCGTACGCGCCGACCATCGGTGGCCTCGCCGACCATCTCGCGGCGCTGCGGCTGCAGCCCGGCTACGAGAAGGTCCTCGACAACAGCCGGCGAATTGTCAAGAAGATGCCGTGGATCGGCCGCGCCGCCTACCAGTTCCTGCACGGCATGAAGGCCGGAATCAAGGACATCGTCAGCCCGCAGGTGATGTTCACCGATCTCGGGATCAAGTACCTGGGCCCGGTGGACGGCCACGATCAGGCGGCGATGGAGTCGGCGCTGCGGCGGGCCAAGGACTTCGGCGGCCCGGTGCTCGTGCACGCCGTCACCCGCAAGGGCATGGGATATGCGCCGGCCGAGAACCACAAGGCCGACCAGATGCACGCGACCGGAGTCATCGATCCCCGGACGGGTCGCTCGACCAGCGCCCCGGTCCAGGACTGGACTTCGGTGTTCTCCGACGAGCTGATCGCCCAGGCGCGGACACGCGAGGACGTCGTCGCGATCACCGCTGCGATGCCCGGCCCGACCGGCCTGGCCGCGTTCGGCGAGGCGTTCCCGAACCGGATGTTCGACGTCGGGATCGCCGAACAGCACGCGGTCACGTCCGCTGCGGGCCTGGCTCTCGGTGGCCTGCACCCGGTGGTCGCCGTGTACTCGACCTTCCTCAACCGCGCCTTCGACCAGTTGCTGATGGACGCCGCACTGCTCAAGCAGCCGGTCACGCTGGTCCTCGACCGCGCCGGCGTCACCGGCCCCGACGGCGCCAGCCACAACGGCATGTGGGACTTCTCGCTGCTGGGGATCGTGCCGGGCATGCGGGCGGCCGCGCCGCGGGACGCCGCCACCCTGCGGGAGGAGCTCGGTGAGGCACTCGCGGTCTCGGACGGCCCGACGGCCGTGCGGTTCCCGAAGGGCGCGGTCGGCGACGACATCCCGGCGCTCGAGCGGATCGACGGGGTCGACGTGCTGGCGATGCCACCATCGCGGCGCGAGGACGTGTCACCGCAGCGGCGCGGCGACGTGCTGATCGTGGCGGTGGGCTGCTTCGCCGCGATGGCGCTGGAGACCGCGAACAGACTGGCGCAGCAGGGCATCTCGGCCGCGGTCGTCGACCCCCGGTGGGTGTTGCCGGTGCCGCGTCCGGTCGTCGAGATGGGCCGCGACTTCTCGATGGTCGTCACCGTCGAGGACAGCGGTGTGCACGGAGGCATCGGTTCGGCGGTCTCCGCTGCGTTGCGGGCCGCGGGCATCGACACCCCCGCGCGCGACGTCGGCGTTCCGCAGCGGTTCCTCGACCACGCCTCGCGGGACCAGGTGCTCGCCGAGGTCGGCCTGACCGCTCAGGACCTCGCCCGCCAGATCACCGGCTGGGTGGCCGGGCTCCGGTCCGAGGAGGACGCGCCGGCCGCCCCGAACGCCGCGGACAGCGACATCGTCACCCCGAAGCCGTGACCGGGTGTGCCGGGGCCGCGTGACGGCCCCGGCGCCGGGCCTCAGCCGGCGGCTTCGAGTGTGCGGCCGCGGGTTTCGGTCACGAGCTTCCACACCACGAAGAACGAGATCGCGGCCATCACCGCGTAGGCGCCGTAGGTGAGCGAGAGGTTCCAGTCGGCCAGGGCCGGGAACGTCGCGGAGACCAGGAAGTTCGCCACCCAGTTGGACGCGGTCGCGATGCCGACGGCCGCCGCGCGTACCCGGTTCGGGAACATCTCGCTGATCAGCACCCACACCACGGGGCCCCAGGAGAAGGCGAAGAAGAACACGAACGCGTTGGCCGCGATCAGCGCGACGGTGCCGGCGGTGCCTTCGAGGGTGGCGACCGACTCGCCGATGTCGTTGGTGGTGACCGTTGCCGAGCTGAAGCAGATCGCGGCGGTCGCCAGGGAGACGGCCATGCCGACCGAACCGATCAGCAGCAGCGGCTTTCGCCCGATCCTGTCGATCACGGCGATCGCGACGAAGGTGCCGACGATGTTGACCAGTGCACTGACGACGCTGATCAGCAGCGACCGGTCCTCACCGAAACCGACCGCCTCCCACAGGGTTGCCGAGTAGTAGAAGATCACGTTGATGCCGACGAACTGTTGCAGCGCGGCGAGCGCGATGCCGACCCACACCAGCGGCGCGACACCAAGCGGCTTCGAGAACAGTTGGCGCAGTGTGGTCTTGGTGCGGTGCTCGCTGAGCGAGGCGCGGATCTCGCCGATCCGGGCGGTGACGACATCGTCCCCGCCACCTTCCAGATTCGCGAGGATCTTCCGCGCCGCGTCCTCGCGTCCGCGCAGCACCAGGAACCGGGGCGACTCGGGGATGGTGAAGCTCATCAGCAGGTAGAGCAGGGCGGGTACCGCTTCGAGGGCCAGCATCCACTGCCACGCCTCGATGCCGGCCAGGTGTTCCCGGGCCCCGCCGGCGGCCTGGTTGAGTGCGTAGTTGACGAGCTGCGAGATCGCGATGCCGAGCACGATGGCCAGCTGGTACATCGACCCGAGCCGGCCGCGGATCGCCGCGGGGGCGATCTCCGCGATGTACGCCGGTGCGATCACGGATGCGAAGCCGACCGCCACACCACCGACCACTCGCCACGCGGTCAGGTCGTAGATGCTGAAGGGGAACGCCGAGCCGAGCGCGCCGACGAGGAAGAGGATCGCCGCCAGCTGCATGACCTTGATCCGGCCGAGCCGGTCGGCGATGTCGCCGGCGATCCAGGCGCCGAGTGCGGCGCCGAGCAGTGTCAGCGAGACGGTCAGACCCGTTCCGCCGGCACCGATGTCGTATTTGTCGCGGATCGCGCCGACCGCGCCGTTGATCACGGCGGTGTCGTAGCCGAAGAGGAATCCGCCCAGTGCCGCCGTGGCGGCGATCATCAGCGCGTGCCCGACGGCGGCCCTCGCGGCCCCGGATCCCGTGCCGCCGAAGGCGGTGTCGCTCGTTGCCATGTCAGCCCCCAGACTCTCGGCCTGAATGCCTCCGGGCCGACGCGCCGTTGCGTCGTGACACACCCGCAGCATTCTGACGCTACTGCGAATCCGGCTCGTGCGCGCGGTGGCCACGCGACTGCGCCCCGGGGCCGAGGCTCCCGGGGCGCAGTCGCGGATCGACGTGTCGCGAAATCAGCCGATGTTGGCGGACAGGTCGGGAATCATCCGGTTGACCTGGTCCTCCCAGTTCTTCCAGTTGTGTACGCCGGTGGCGGGGTAGTCGTAGTGGGCGTTCGCGCCACCGAGGGTCGACATCCGGACCTCGAACGCGCGGGTGTTGGCCAGCGCCAACGCCTCGAGGGGCACCGACTGCACGATGCCGAGGGCGTCGCTCACGTCGCCCGCGCCGGGGACGCCGCTGCCGGAGGCGATCCACAGCCGGGTGTTGTTCACCTTCAGCATCGGCGCGAAGACGAAGGGGTCCATCCGCAGCCACTGCGGTCCCCATGGGGGCGCCATCGCGTCGATGTTGAAGCCGCCGGCCGAGATCATCGCGGCGCGCAGCGCCTCCCGCATGCCCGGAGCGGAGTTGTTGAGGAACCCGGAGTACGACCCGGCGAAGCTGAACTGCTGCGGGTGGTACGCGGCCAGGGTCAGGGCCGCGCTGCCGCCCATCGAGAGACCGAACACACCGTTGCGGTTCGAGCTGAAGCCCAGCCGGGAACCCAGTGCGTCGGGAAGCTGCTGCGTGAGGAAGGTCTCCCACCGGTACGTGTTGGCCTTGCCGTCGACGTTGCCTCCGGCATCCGAGCTGCCCAGCGCCGACGACCCGCCCGAGCTGCCGGTGGAGGACCCGAGATCGCCCGGGCCCCATGTGCTCGGCGCGTTCCAGTCCGCGTAGAAGCTGGACTGGCCGCCGACCGGCATCACGACGTTGATGTTCGCCGCGGTCAGGGCCCGTGCGACGTTGGTTTCGATCTCCCAGCCGTTGAGATCGTCGCGGGCCCGCATGCCGTCGAGGGCGTACACCACGCGATCGGTGTTGCCGTTGGCCGCGCGGAAGATGCGTGACTTGATGTCCCCCATGTCGGATCTGACCCAGAAGTCGAAACCGAAGTTCGGGTCGTATGCCGCGTTCGCGGTGCCCACGGGACCTGCTACCGACGCCCCGAGCGGTAGCACGATCGCCATGGACACCAACACCGAGCGTTTGAGCCAGGACCCGGCTCTTCCGCCCTTCACTTGTCTGACTCGCATCCCTTTACTGGCCTTTCGTCCGTGCGGCCGTGCACAGCCGCAGGTTCACGGGTTCGTGCACTGTATCGCGGTGTGCGCGCGGTGAAGGCCGGACGACACGATCGTGATGCAATCGGTGACAGGGCCCATTGCAGTTCGCCGCCACGCCGATGCGGGGAAGATCGCAGGTCGCAGGTGTGCCCGGGAGAGCGTGCATGCACCGGCGGGCGCGGCACGGGAGACACCCGTCGCCGCGCCCGCCGATGCGGTCTCGCGCTGCCGGTCAGACGCTGGCAACACCCTCGGCCAGGAACCGCTTGCCGTTGACGGCCTCGGAGGTGCCGGTGCGGTCCAGGTACGGGGTGATGCCGCCGTTCCAGAAGCCGAAGCCGCCACCGAGGATCAGGCACAGGTCGATGTCCTCGGGGGCCGCGACGACGCCTTCGTCGAGCATGATCGCGATCTCCTCGGCGAACGCGCGCCGGGTGCGCTCGAGGACTTCCTCCGCGGTGGACGGCTTGTCGCCCTGCGGCCACAGTGCGGCGACCTCGGGGTCGACGACCTGTCCCTCCGGACCGTAGGTCCACACGCCGGGCTTGCGGGCCTCGACGAGGGCCTCGAGCCCGGGGGAGGACTTGAACCGGTCGGGGTACGCGGCCTGCAGGGTCTCGCCGGTGTGCAGCGCGACGGCCGGTCCGACGAGGGCGAGCAGGGTGAACGGGCTCATCGGCATACCGAGTTCGGCGACCGCGTTGTCCGCGACCTCGAACGGGGTGCCCTCGTCGACGGCGGTCATGACCTCGCCGAGGGTGCGGGTGACGAGCCGGTTGAACACGAACCCGGGCTTGTCGGCGCACAGCACCGCGGACTTGCGCAGCGTCTTGGCGGTCGCGAACGCGGTTGCGAGGGTGGCGTCATCGGTCTTCTCACCCTTGATGACCTCGAGCAGCGGCAGCACCGCGACCGGGTTGAAGAAGTGGAAGCCCACGACCCGCTCCGGGTGCTTCAGGTCCGAGGCCATCTCGGTGATGGACAGCGAGGAGGTGTTGGTCGCCAGGACGGTCTCGGGGGCCACGTGCTCCTCGAGTTCGGCGAACACCTTCTTCTTGACGTCCATGTTCTCGAAGACGGCCTCGATGACGAAGTCGGTCTTCGCGAACGCGGCCTTGTCCAGCGAGCCGGAGACGAGCGCCTTGAGGCGGTTCGCGGCGTCGGGGGACAGCCGGCCCTTGCCCTGGAGCTTGTCGATCTCGGCGTGCACGTAGCCGACGCCCTTGTCGATGCGCTCCTGGTCGATGTCGGTGAGGATCACCGGCACCTTGAGCTGCTTGACGAACAGCATCGCGAGCTGGCTGGCCATGAGGCCGGCGCCGACGATGCCGACCCCGGAGATCTTGCGGGCCAGGGACTTGTCCGGTGCTCCGGCCGGCCGCTTGGCGCGGGAGTTGACGAGGTTGAACGCGTACAGGCCGGCGCGCAGTTCGTCGGTCATGAGCAGGTCCGCCAGGGCCTCGTCCTCGGCCGCGAAACCGGCGTCGAGGGTCGCCGGGTCGGTGAGGTCGATGGACCGGGCGGCGTCGAGCAGTGCGACGGTGCGCACGGCGCCGGGGGCGTTGTTCTTGGTCTTGCCGGCGACGATCGCCTGCGCGCGGGCGATGGCCTCGTCCCAGCCGGCGCCGCGGTCGATCTCGGGGCGGGCGGGGACGATCTCTCCGGCGAGGACCTTCGCCGCCCAGGCGAGGGACTGTTCGAGGAAGTCGGCGGAACCGAGCACGACGTCGGCGAGTCCGAGCTTGGCGGCCTGGGCCGCATTGATCGTCTTGCCGTTGTTCAGCGGGTTCTCGACTGCGATGGTCACGGCGTTCGCGGGCCCGACGACGTTCGGCAGCAGCTGGGTTCCGCCCCATCCGGGGACCAGGCCGAGCATGGCCTCGGGCAGGCCGAGGGCGGGCACGTTGTCGGCGTAGGTGCGGTAGTGGCAGTGCAGGCCGACCTCGAGGCCGCCGCCGAGCGCGAGGCCGTTCACGAACCCGAAGGTCGGGACGGTGGACTCGCGCAGCCGGCGGAACACCTTGTGGCCCAGACGGCCGAGTTCGAGGCCCTGCTCGCGGGAGCTGATCGACGGGACGCCCTTGAGGTCGGCACCGGCGGCGAAGATGAACGGCTTGCCGGTGACGGCGATGGCGGCCGGGTTGGCGGCGAACGCCTCGTCGAGCGCGGCGTCGAACGCGAGCAGGCCGCGCGGGCCGAAGGAGTTCGGCTTGGTGTGGTCGAAGCCGTTGTCGAGGGTGATCAGCGCGACGGGGCCCTCGATGCCGGGGACCGAGACCAGCTTGGTGTAGGCGTTGGTCACGACCTCGTCGGCGAAAGCGCTTGTGATGTCGGTCATTTACTTGGCTCCCGCCTGGTAATCAGCGTGGTTGGGGTTCTCCCAGATGACGGTTCCGCCCATGCCGAGGCCGATGCACATGGTGGTCAGGCCGTAGCGGACGTCGGGGTTCTGCGCGAACTGACGCGAGAGCTGCGTCATCAGGCGCACACCCGAGGATGCGAGCGGGTGGCCGCATGCGATGGCGCCGCCCCACTGGTTGACGCGCGGGTCGTCGTCGGCGATGCCGAAGTGCTCGAGGAACGCGAGCACCTGCACGGCGAACGCCTCGTTGATCTCGAACAGGCCGATGTCCTCGATCTTCAGGCCAGTGCGGGCGAGCAGCTTCTCGGTCGCCGGGACCGGGCCGATGCCCATCACGGCGGGATCGACGCCCTGGAACGCGAAGCCGACCATCCGCATGCCGACCGGCAGGCCGAGCTCGGCGGCGGTGTCCTCGCCGGCGAGGATGCAGGCGGTGGCGCCGTCGTTCAGTCCCGCGGCGTTACCGGCGGTGATCCGGCCCGCGGGGCGGAACGGGGTCTTGAGCGCGGCGAGGTCCTCGATCGTGGTTCCGGGACGCGGCGGCTCGTCCTCGGTGGCCAGGCCCCAGCCGTTCGCGGCCCGGGTGGCGACCGGCGTCAGGGTGTCGGCGATGAAGCCGGCCTTCTTCGCGGCGTCGTACTTGTTCTGTGAGGCAACCGCGTAGGCGTCGGTGCGCTCCTTGGTGATCGACGGGAACCGGTCGTGCAGGTTCTCGGCGGTGTTGCCCATCACCAGGGCGGATGGGTCGACAAGCTTGTCGGTCATGAACCGCGGGTTCGGGTCGGCGCCCTCACCCATCGGGTGGCGGCCCATGTGCTCGACGCCGCCGGCGATGACGACGTCGTACTGGCCGAAGCCGATGCCGGACGCGGTGGTGGTGACGGCGGTCATCGCGCCCGCGCACATGCGGTCGATCGCGAAGCCGGGCACGGTCTCGGGCAGGCCCGCGAGGATGGCGGAGGTGCGGCCGATGGTCAGGCCCTGGTCGCCGGTCTGCGTGGTGGCGGCGACGGCCACCTCGTCGACGCGCTCGGGCGGCAGCTGCGGATTGCGGCGCAGCAGCTCACGGATCGCCTTGACGACCAGGTCGTCGGCGCGGGTCTCGGCGTAGATGCCCTTGGCCCCGGCCTTGCCGAACGGGGTGCGGATGCCGTCGACGAAGACGACGCCCCGCCCCTGCGAAGTGGATGGAGACACGCTGATTCCTCCTGGTGGAGACTGCTCACCGCCAAGGTCCGGGGTGAGGCTCGGGTTGCCCTCGTAGCGAGTCGTCCCGCATTCGCTACCGGTCAGTAACTTACCCTACGTCAATACCGCGGGTACCGACACTGGGGAGGTGTCGGGGTGGTGTCCCACTGCTCGCGCGGGCGCCGGCCGGTTGCGGTTGGGCCGTTCACTCGTGATTCGCCTCGCTACCGCTGGGTAAGGTTGCTCGTCGAGCATCGGTTCGACGAGGGGAAGGTGGCGCAGTGGTGTTCACCAGATACGTCGCGATCGGCGACAGCCAGAGCGAGGGGCTGAACGACGGCGACGACGACGGCGGCTACCGCGGCTGGGCGGATCGGCTGGCCGAACGGATCGCCGTGGTCGAGCCGGACGTCCGCTACGCGAACCTCGCGATCCGAGGCCGGTTGGCCCGGCAGGTGCGGGAGGAGCAGCTCGCACCCGCCCTGGCGATGCAGCCGGACCTGGCATCCGTCGTGGCCGGCGTGAACGACCTGCTGCGCCCGAAGTTCGATCCCGCCGCGGTCGCCGCGGAACTGGAGATGGCGTACTCGGCGCTGAGCGCCGCCGGCGCACGCGTGCTCACCATGGCGTTCCCGACGCTCGGCGCCGGAATGCCGGGCGGCGGCGCGATCATGGCGCGGATCTCGGCGTTGAACACACAGATCCGGGCGGCGGCCGGCCGCCACGGCGTCGTGGTTGTCGACCTCGAGGCGTACCCGGTGTCCACGGATCCGCGGCTGTGGAGCTGGGACAGGCTGCACCTCAACGAGGTCGGACACGACCGGCTGTCCGCCGCCGCGGCAAGCGCGCTCGGCCTCCCCGGTGCCGATCTGAGCTGGCAGGAGGACCTGGGGCCGTTGCCGCCGAGGGCGCTGCCCGACCGGGTGCGCGGCGACGTCGAGTGGGCCGTGCGATTCCTCGGTCCGTGGCTCGGGCGGCGCCTGCGCGGCACCTCCTCTGGAGCGGGCCGGACAGCGAAACGGCCGCAGCTGACGCCGGTGCGGTGAATCCGGGCGGTGCCGCCCGGGTCAGTTGGCCGAGTACCGGTACTCGAGCACCGGCTCACGAGCGAGCACGTCCCCGCGTTCCGTGATCGTCAGCGCGGTCGGGTCGAGGGCGTACTTCACCGACCGGTTGGTGACCGTGAAGCCGTCGTCGGTCGCCTTGGGGTCGTCCAGTTCGATCTCCGACCCGTCGTGGTCGCGTCGGCCCATGTAGTAGTAGCGCCCCGCGTCGGTCCGGCAGACCACGATCGTGGACTCGTCCGTCCGCGCCACCACGACCGCCGGGTTGGTGCGGTTGCAGCGCGGACCGCTGCCGTCGGTGAATCCCTGCGCGTCCGCACCGTCGACGTGGCCGACGAAGTCCATCGGCGCGCCCGCGGCCTCCGACGACTTGGCCGCCTGACCGGGCGGCACCTTCTTGGTGGTGGTGGTGGCCTTCGTGGTCGTCGCCGGTGCCGGGACGAGGACCGTCTCGGTGTGTGTCGGCGCGGCGGTGGTCGTGACCGGCGCCGGCGGCGCCGAACTCGCGGTGACCGACGATGCCGACGCGGCGTCCGGACCGCGGTCACCGAGCAGCCATGCGGTGGCTCCGGCCGCCGCGAGGGCGGCGACCGCCGCACCGGCCGCAACCGGAACCAGGAGTCGGCGAGGACGAGTCGGGGTTGCAGTCGCCGGCGCGACGGTCGTCATGGTCGGTGCGACGGCCGTCCCGGCCGGCGTGACAGTGGTCACGGTCGGCGCGACGGTCGTCGGGGGCACCGGCGTCGACAGATGGGTTGTCGGCGTCGGCACCGCGACGGTGGCGGGGGCACCGCCGATCAGCGCGGTGTTTGCGGCAGCGGCCAGAGCGCCCGACGACGGGAACCGATCCGTGGGGTTCTTCGCCATCGCCCGCGCGATCACCGCGTCGAGGGCGGGCGGCAGGTCCGGGCGCACCGCCGTGACCCGAGGCGCGGGCAGGTTCAGGTGCGCGTGCACGAGATGGGCAGTGTCGGATCCGGGAAACGGCAGCTGCCCCGTCAGCAGGTGGTACAGCGTGCACCCGAGTGCGTACTGGTCGCTGCGCCCGTCCAGCGTACGGCCCTCGAGTTGTTCCGGCGACGCGTACTGAAGGCTCGCAACGACCGTGCCGGTGCGGGTCAGGGCGGTGGCCTCGAGGCTCTTCGCGATCCCGAAGTCGGCCAGCAGAGCTCGCTCCGGGTCGCCGGGCCGAGGCGAGGTCAACAGGATGTTCGCCGGCTTGACGTCGCGGTGCAGCACCCCGTGCGTGTGGGCGTGGTCCAGGGCGCGGGCGATGTCCGCGACGATCGCGACCGCGCGCGCGGCGGGCATCGGCCCCCGGCGCAGTGGCGTCGCCGCATCGGTGCCGTCCACGTACTGCATCGAGATCCACAGCTGCTCGTCTCCACCACGCGGGTCGCGTTCCGCTCCACCACGCGGGTCGCGTTCCGCTCCACCACGCGGGTCGCGTTCCGCTCCACCACGCGGGTCGCGTTCCGCTCCACGGTCGTAGACGGTGACGATGTTCGGGTGGTCGAGCCGCGCCGTGTGATCGGCCTCGCGCAGGAAACGGTCCCGGCCCTCCGGGTCGCGGGTCAGCGCGGGGTCGGGGAGTTTCAGCGCGACCAGACGCGGCAGGCTCGGATGCGCCGCCAGGTACACGCTGCCCATGCCGCCGGAGCCGAGTCGCCGCTCGATCCGGTACCCGGCGAACACACTGCCCGGCTGTAGTTCTCGCGCGCTGATGCTCCACCCCTGACCTGGTCCGTGCAAACGTCGGTCAGCATATCCGGGCGGGTCGGCACCCTCGGCGGACGTGCGTCTCGGGCCCGGTGGGACCTGGGTGGCACCGGCCCGCCGCCGTTCGGTTTCGCGGACCGCCCTTCCGGGTCCCCGGAGCCCGGTAGCCTCGGGATCCCTGTGTCCGAGCGGCTGATCCGGGAGGGGAGTCGGGGCGAATGGTCAGTTTCTTCACCAGGCAAGGCGATCGGCTGGTCGCGGAGAGGTTGGCGGTCAGTCATTGGGCGCCGACGCAGTTGGGTGGGCACGCCGTGTGCGGTCTGCTTGCCCGGCAGCTCGAAACCCATTGTCCTGCCGGATTCGTCCCGGCCCGGATGACGGTGGACCTCTTCCGGCCCGTGTTGAACGCTCCGATCGAGGTGCGCAGCGAAGTCGTGCGTGAGGGGACGCGGATCGCCGTTGCGGATGCCTCGATCGTTCAGGACGAGCAGGTACGGGCGCGTGCGTCGGTGGTGTTCCTGACTCCCGGTGCGGAGCCGGCCGGCCGGGTGTGGAGCGCCGCGCCGGACCTGCCGTTGCCACCGGAAGGGTGTGTGTCCCCGCACGGTGCCCCGCCGCTCTTCAAGAGTGGTGGTCGTGACTGGTCGCCCGACTACGCCGCGAACCAGAACGCGGACCGCAAGACCTCGTGGCACAGTCTTCCTCCGCTGGTGGCAGGGGAACCGATCTCGCCGTTCCAGCGCGCCGCGGTGCTCGGCGACACGACGAACCAGGTGTGCCACTGGGGTTCGCACGGTGCCGGCTACATCAACACGGACATGACGCTGACGCTGTCGCGACTGCCCGTCGGCTTCGAGCTCGGTCTCCGCGCCGACAACGCCGTCGCGGCCGACGGCGTCTCGATCGGCACCGCGACCCTCTACGACCGCACCGGACCGCTGGGGACCTGTGTCGTCACCGCGTTGTCCAACGCCCGCAGGCAGATCGATTTCACGGCGCCGAGGCCGGTCTGAGGTCCGCCGTGGAACCGCCTGTCGCGGCGGCCAAACGGTGATGGAAGGTGGCGAGAAGGACGGCACCCACCGCCACGGGCAGAAAGTACGGGTAGACGACCACCACCGGAGTGGTGGACGGGCCGATGGTGTTCATCAGCGCCAGCGCCCCCAGCAGCGGGCAACCGGCGAGACCAGCGGCGGCGGCCCAGGCGACGGCGCGCCGGGGGACCGCGGCCGGGGCCAGGCAGAGGACGACGGGGACGGCGAGCACGGCGATCAGACCGAAGCCGAAGTAGGCCAGCGCCGAGGCCGCGCACTCGGCGGGGGACTCGATTCCTCCGGGGTTGCCGACGGCGAAGTGGCCGAGTTCGCAATCGGTGAACTGCAGCATCGGCTCGCGTGCGACCACGACGCCGAGGACGGCCGCGAGGATCGCGAGGACCACCCATTCGGCGCGCAGCAGGATCATTCGGCGATCCTGCCACGGCGCCGCACGGGACGGTCAGATCGACGCGCGTCTCTGCGGTCGTCGGACCAGCGCGCGTCTCCCGGTCGTCAGACCAACGCGCGACCGGTGCGGATCCGCCACCGCAGATCGGCCATCAGGTAGTTGTAGGGGAACTCGCGAACGATGCCGGGCAGGAACCGGTTGACGGTCGCGATCGCCTTCATCAGGCGATCGAATCGGCGCTGGTCCCGGCTCGTCCAGGAATAGTGCATCTGGTCGCGGAACTCCTGCGGGAGAAAGCCTTTGGTGATGAACAGGTTGAGCGGTCCGAGCAGCTTCGCGAGGATCGGGTTGGCGAACCCGGCGCGGGCGATGATGTCGAGGTGGGCGCGAACCGCGTCGTCGATGGACACCTTCTTCATCGCCTCGGTCCAGTACTCCTCGAACGCGTCCCGATTCTCGGGCCACATCTCCTGCTTGACCTGCAGTGTCGTCCCGAACACTGCGCCCCGCTGGTAGTAGTACTCGCGCTCGGCGGGGGTGTACTCGCCGCGCAGGACGCGATGGGTGTCCTCGAATCCGCGGTAGATGCAGGCCGCGACCCACAATTGCAGCTCCGGATCGAACGCGTTGTACTCGACCGGGCTGTCCTCGTTGGACCGGACCTGTGCGTGCGCGCGGTTGACGCCGCGGCGATAGAGCCGCTTCTCGTCGTCGGTACCCATCGACGCCACCGCGAGATACTGCAGCGTGGTGCGGCTGCGTTTGATCGGATGGTCGAACAGGCGCCCCGACTCGACCTTGCTCTCCATCACGCCGTAGCCGACGCCGGGCCACGAGAGTTGCATGATGACGTTCGCCGCGCCGGCCATCAGGGAGACGCCGTCGACCTGGGCGAGCACGGGCCCGCCGTCGATCGCCCGCACGGCGGCGCTCCCCCCGGTCGCGGACCGGGCGGACGCGTCCTGCGCCTGCGTTCCCTGTGTCGACGAGTCGTCGCCGGTCACATCCCCATCAGACTGCTCCAGCACCGACATCTGCCCCTCCAGACCGTTCGATTCTCCGCTATCTGATCACGACCGTACTCACATATATGTGGTGCGTCCAGCGGTCGGTGGAAAGATGATCGCCATGACGTCGTCGGCGCGGGTCTACGCGGGAGTGGAGGGCGATCAGCGGCGCGCCGAGCGGCGCGCCCAGCTGATCGAGGCGGGTCTCGACCTGCTCGGTGGACCGGAAGGGGAGTCGACGCTGTCGGTGCGCGGTGTCTGCAGGCACGCCGGCCTCGCGACCCGGTACTTCTACGAGTCCTTCGCCGACCGTGACGCCCTGACGGTGGCGGTGTACGACCACGCCACCTCGCGCATCGCCGAGTCCACGCTGGAAGCGGTCGCCGATGCGCCGAAGCAGGAGCGGGCACTGGTGCGCGCCGGCGTCGCGACCATCGTCCGCGAGATCTCCGAGGATCCGCGCCTGGGCAGGCTCGTGTTCTCCGGCCCGGTCACGTCCGTTCTGGCACAGCGGCGGCTGGAATCGGCCCGGATGTTCGTCGGACTGACCACCGCTCAGGCGGTGGACTTCTACGACCTGCGGTCGGGTGCCGACGTCGACCTGGCCGCCCACTTCGTCGTCGGGGGCCTGGCGCAGATCCTGACAGCGTGGCTCGACGGCAATCTCGACGTCGCGGCCGATGTGCTCGTGGACCGGTGCACCGACCTGATGCTGGCGGTCGGCACCCTGGTGTAGCTCAGCGCCCGGCTGTGTCCCGGTTCACGCTCAGGGCGTGTGCGAGAACCGGTGTGGTCAGCTCGCGCTGCCACGGTCGGGCGTCACCTTCGGCCAGCGCGGCGTCGACGAAGTCCTCCAGAGCCGAGGCGCTTTCGCCGCGGTGGTCGGCCGGGTCGAAGTCCCAGCACAGCCGGCGGACCAGCTCCGGGGTCAGCAGGTTCTCGACGGGTACGTGCACCCGCTCGCTCAGCGCGGACATCTCGCTGCGGGCCGCGGTGAGTCGATCGGCGGCTTCGGGGTGCTTGCGGGCCCAGCGATTGGCCGGCGGTGGACCGGTGAACGGTTGGGTGAGGGGCGGCAGGTCCGCCTCGGGCAGCGCGCGGGCCCGTTCCAGCGCCTGCAGCCACACCCGCGAGGACCGGCGCTGGCGAGGGCCGCCGAAGACCGGCAGTGCGCGCAGGGCGTCCACCGACCTCGGGTTCGCGCTCGCGGCCGCGACGATCGCCGAATCGGGCAGGATCCGGCCCGGAGCGATGTCCCGTCGGCTCGCGATCTCGTCGCGTGCCTGCCACAGTTCCCGAACCGCGGCGAGCTGCCGGGGTGACTTGAGGGAGTGGATCTGCGAGGTGCGACGCCAGCGGTCGGACTTCGGCTTCGGCGGACCGGCGAGGCGAACGTGCTCGAATTCCTGTGCCGCCCATGCGGCCTTTCCCTGAGCATCGAGCTCGGCGGCCATCGCGTCACGCAACTCCACCAGCACCTCGACGTCGAGAGCCGCGTAGTTGAGCCACGATTCGGGCAGCGGTCGGCGGGACCAGTCGTCGGCGCCGTGCCCCTTGCGCAGTTCGAGGCCCAGCATCCGTTCGACGATCGCTGCCAGCCCGACCCGATCGAAGCCGGCGAGCCGCCCGGCGAGCTCGGTGTCGTAGAGGACGGCCGGGCGCAGGCCGAGCTCCGCCATCCCGGGCAGGTCCTGATCGGCGGAGTGCAGCACCCATTCGAGCGGATTGATCGCCTCGGCGAGCGGGCCGAGATCGGCGGCGATCGGGATCGGGTCGACCAGCACGGTACCGGCACCCGCGCGCCGGAACTGCAGCAGGTAGGCACGATTGGAGTAGCGGAAGCCCGAGGCACGTTCGGCGTCGACGGCGAGCGGCCCGGTGCCTGCCGCGAGGCGGGCCGCCGCCTCCGCGGCCATCCGGGGAGAGTCGACGACCTCGGGCAGTCCGTCCGCCGGGGTCAGGAGGGGGACCGCGGCGTGCGGGGGCTCGGGGTCGCTCGACCCGGACGTGGACGACTCAGCCATGGACAGTGACTTTACGGCTCCACGGTTCGTGGCTGCTGGAGGGTCGTTTTTCGGGGTCGCTTCCGGGATTTCGCGCGCGCCGCGGCGGCCAGGTCGTCGAGTGCCGGCTCGAACGCGTCGGCGAGGTCCCACAGGTGCGGGGCAAGTTCCCGGCACGAGGTCAGACCCACGTTGAGGCTGCCGTCGAGCGACATCACTGTCACGTTCAGGCCGTTGCCGTGGAAGATCGGGCCGAGCGGATACATCGCGGTGATCCGGGCCCCGAGGAGATACAGGGGGACCGACGGTCCGGGCACGTTGGAGGTGATCAGGTTGGTGACCACCGGATGACGCTCCGCGAGACGCAGCGATGCGTACGCCCGCATCACGCCGCCGAACAGGGTGGGGGCCGCGAACTGGGACCAGTCCTGCAGCAGTGTCGCGCCGAGCGACGCGTTGTGCGACTTGACCATCGTGTTGTGGCTGTTGGTCTGCATCAGTCGCTCCACCGGATCGGCGATCTGGGTGCCCAGCTGGGTGAACATCCCCGAGAGCTGGTTGGTGCCCGGCCGATCGGAGAGGTCGTGGACGGACACCGGCACCATCGCCACCAGCGAGCTGTCCGGCAGTTCGTCGCGGGCCTCGAGGTAGCGGCGCAGCGCCCCGCCGACCATCGCCGTGACCACGTCGTTGACCTTGACGTCGAAGGTGTTCTTGACCAGCTTCACCTTCTCGAGGTCGAGTTGTGCCCAAGCGACGGTGCGGTGCCCGGTGATCGCGCTGTTGAAGGAGGTTCGCGGCGCCGTGAACGGCGCGGGCATCGCCTCGCCGCGGCGTGCCCGGCGGATCCACTTGGGCAGCAACGTGACTCCGCCCGGCAGTGCCCGCGCCACCTTCAACGGCCGGGTGGCGAACCCGATCAGCCCGCTGACCGCCAGGTCGAGGGTGCCGCCGGGCCCCGCGCCGCGCTGCTCCGGGTCGGGTTCGGGCCGGGGCGCGTCGGGGGTCAGGCTGCACAGCTGGGCGAGCACCATCGCGGCGGTGACGCCGTCGACGTTGGCGTGGTGCATCTTCGTCATCAGCGCGACCGACCCGTCCGCGACGCCTTCGATCACCCACATCTCCCACAACGGGATCGTGCGATCCATCTGCTGACTGGCGATGTGGCCGCACAGTTCCTCGAGTTCGTCGCGACCGCCCGGCGCGGGTACCGCCACCCGGTGCAGGTGCCGGTCGATGTCGAAGTCGGTGTCGTCGATCCAGGCCGGATGGTCGAGGTTGAACGGCGAGTCGTACAGCTTGCGGCGGAAACTCGGCATGTCGCGCAGGCGATCCGCCAGTTCGGCCTTGAAGGCGGGATAGCTGTAGCCGCCGGGGACGGTCGAGACGTCGAGGATCACAAGGCCGCACACGTGTAGCAACTGTGTGGGTGTCTCGAGGTAGAGGAACGTGGAATCCAGACCGCTCAGTCTCTCCATCGGTACATGCTAAAGCGGGTGCCGGCGTGTGGACCGGCGAACGGACAGGCGGTGACCGATGCCACCTCAGCGACCGAGTTGGGTGATCCCGGCCGGGGGCAGGCCCGCAGCGGCCGCGAGTACCTCGCAGAACGCCTCGACGTGCGGGGCGAGCGATGCGGTCGCGGCGGTCCAGGACGCGCGCAGTTCGAGCTGGTGCGCCCGCGGGGGTCCGGCGATGTCGCCGTAGCGGACCGAACTGGTCGCGGTGACCGTGCCGCCGAGCGCGGTCACGTGCTCGTGGTGGGCGTCGAGCGCGTCGACCAGCCAACTCCACGCCACCTCCGGGAGCAGCGGGTCGGCGGCGAGGTCCGCTTCGAGATCGGCCTGGATGTACGCGACGAGCCGCATCGTGCCGTTCCATGCCTCGTCCCCGGCCGGGTCGTACAGCAGGATCAGCCGCCCGAACGCGTCACCCTCGGATTCCTCGGAGACGATGTCGGAGTCCGGGTGCCGGACCTCCGCGCCGATCGCGTAGCTGTACGGGGCCAGCCGCTGGGGCGGGCGGATGGGGCCGATCTCGATCTGCGGATGGACCGATGCCGTGTGCATCGACTCGACGGCGCTGCGGAACTGCGCTGGCTCGGCGTTGGGTCCGGACATGGTCACCAGTCGGACGGTAGACCGGTCCCGACGGGCCGCGCGGTAGGCGCGCCGGTCCGGGGGTGAGCCCCGGCAAATAAAACTGTCGTCTGACAGGTATTGCGGAAAAGATTCGGGCCGAGACGTGCGGTAATAGCGCGTAGCGTGCGATCGAAGGTCGGACCCGAGGTCCAACAGTGGAGGTGCGTCGAGGCGGCCACCGTGCACCGTCGCGCCGGTCGAGTGGGCCGCCGTCTTTGGGTGTCGCACGCGGGCGTCTGGCAGCATGGCCACCACAGGACGAATCGGGCGACGAGCGTTGGGACACATGAGCGATCTGGAAGACACGAATTCGGCGATGGCCACCGGGGCGCGGTATCCGTACCGCAGGCGCCTGACCGACGCACCGCTCCTGGCGGCCGCATCGGGTCGCCGGCCCGTCCACCGTCCGGTGTGGTTCATGCGTCAGGCCGGGCGTTCCCTACCCGAGTACCGCGAGATCCGCGCAGGCATCGGCATGCTCGAATCGTGCTTCAACCCCGAACTGGTCTGTGAGATCACCATGCAGCCGGTCCGTAGGCACAAGGTCGACGCCGCGATCCTGTTCTCCGACATCGTGGTTCCGCTCAAGGCCGCCGGGGTCGATCTCGACATCGTCGCCGGCACCGGCCCGGTCGTGGCGAACCCGGTGCGCACCGCGTCCGACGTCGCGGCGTTGCCCCGGCTGCGTCCGGAGGAGGTCGGCGCGGTCACCGAGGCCATCTCGCTGCTCACCACCGAACTCGGCGGCACCCCGCTGATCGGGTTCGCGGGCGCGCCGTTCACGCTGGCGTCGTACCTCGTGGAAGGCGGCCCGAGCCGCAACCACGAGCGCACCAAGGCGTTGATGCACTCCGACCCGAAGACCTGGCACGCGCTGCTCGGCGCCCTCGCCGACACCACCATCGCCTTCCTCAAGGCGCAGCTGCACGCCGGCGTCGACGCGATCCAGCTGTTCGACTCGTGGGCCGGAGCGCTGTCGCTGGCCGACTACCGCACGTTCGTGCTCCCGCACTCGCAGCGGGTGTTCGCCGAGATCGCCGAGGCCGGGGTGCCGCGCATCCACTTCGGGGTCGGCACCGGCGAACTGCTCGGGGTGATGGGGGAGGCCGGCGCCGACGTCGTCGGCGTCGACTGGCGGGTCCCGCTCGACGAGGCCGTCCGGCGGGTCGGACCGGGGAAGGGGCTGCAGGGCAACCTCGACCCGGCCGTGCTGTTCGCGGGCTGGCCTGCGATCGAGAAGGAGGTGCGCCGCATCGCCGGGGAGGCCGACCGGGCCCTCGCGTCCGGCGCCACCGGGCACATCTTCAACCTCGGCCACGGCGTGCTGCCCGACACCGATCCGGCGGTCCTGACCGACGTCGTGGAGCTGGTGCATTCGCTGTGACCACCGTTGCGGTCGTCGGGGGCGGCATTTCCGGACTCGCCGCGGCGTACCGGCTCCGGACCCGGCTCGGCCCGGACGCCCGGATCCTGGTGCTGGAGGAGTCCGACCGGTTCGGCGGAAAGCTGCGCACCGTCCCGATCGCCGGTGACCCGGTCGACGTCGGCGCCGAGGCGTTCATCGCGCGCAGGCCCGAGGTGCCCGCGCTGCTCGCCGAACTCGGCCTGACCGATCAGGTCGAGAATCCTTCGGGAGCACGACCGCTGCTCTGGGCGGACGGCCGGCTGCACCCGCTGCCGACCGGCACGCTGATGGGCATCCCCGCGCGGGCCGATTCGCTGGCCGGTCTGGTCGACGCCGCCACCCTGGCTCGGATCGAGGGCGAACCGTCCACGCCGCTGCAGTGGGACCGCGGCAGCGACGTCTCGGTCGCGGCCCTCGTCGGCGCCCGCTTCGGTGAACAGGTGGTGCGCAGGTCCGTCGACCCACTGCTCGGTGGCGTGTACTCGGGCCTGTCCGACACCGCGAGTGTCCGGGCCGCGGTCCCGGCGCTCGCCGCGGCACTCGACGCGGGCGCGACGAGCCTGACCGAGGCCGTCCGGACGGCATTGCCACCCCAGTCGGACGCGCCGGTGTTCGGCACGCTGCGCGGCGGCTACGGGGTGCTGCTCGACGCCCTGCGGACGGCGTCGGGTGCCGAGTTCCTCGATTACACCCCCGCGACCGGCTTGCGTCCCGCGGGCGACCGCTGGTCGCTGGATCCGGTCGGTGAGGTGGACGGGGTGATCGTGGCACTGCCCGCGGACCGGGCCGCCACCCTGCTCGCGGACGCGGCATCGGAGGCGTCCGCGCAGGCCGCCCGCATCCCGCTCGCGTCGTCCGTCGTCGTCGCCCTTGCGCTGCCGAAAACAGCTGCGCTGCCGGAGAACTCGGGGATCCTCGTCGCGACGGGAGAGGATCTCGCGGCGAAGGCGTTCACGCTGTCGTCGCGCAAGTGGCCGCACCTGGCGCAGCGCGAGGTGACGCTCGCCCGCGCGTCCTTCGGCCGGTTCGGTGACGCGGCGATCGTCGACGCGGACGACGACCAGTTGATCACCCTCGCCCGCGCCGACCTGGCGACCGTCACCGGGGTCACCGACCAACCGGTCGCCGCGTTCGTCCAGCGGTGGCACGGAGGGCTCCCGCAGTACCGCGCCGGGCACCTGGAGATCGTCGACCGCCTGGAGGCGGCGATCGCGGGAGTCGACGGCATCGAGATCGCGGGCGCGATGCTGCACGGCGTCGGCGTGCCTGCCTGTGTCGCCTCCGCCACCACGGCGGCGACGCGGCTCGCGGCGCGGGTGGCAGGATAGGGCCATGGCACGCCTCGATTACGACAAGCTCAATTCCACCCTGCGCTACGCGATGTTCTCGGTGTTCCAGGCCCAGCCCGGTGTCCTCGGTGACGACCGCGCCGCCGCGGTGAAGAACGCCCAGGACTTCTTCGACTCGTTCGAGGACACGGACGTCGTCGTCCGTGGCATCTACGACGTCGCCGGCGTGCGCGCCGACGCGGACTTCATGATCTGGACCCACGCGGAGAAGCTCGAGGATCTGCAGAAGCTGTACGCCGACTTCCGGCGGACCACCGACCTGGGCCAGGCGAGCGACCCGGTCTGGTCGAATGTCGCACTGCACCGTCCGGCCGAGTTCAACAAGAGTCACGTCCCCGCGTTCATCGCCGGCGAGGATCCGGGCAACTACATCTGCGTGTACCCGTTCGTCCGGTCCTACGAGTGGTACCTGCTGCCCGAGGCGGAACGCCGCACGATGCTCGCCGATCACGGGAAGGCCGGGCGCGGCTACCCGGACGTGCGCGCCAACACCGTGCCCGCGTTCGCGCTCGGCGACTACGAGTGGATCCTCGCGTTCGAGGCTCCCGAACTCGACCGGATCGTTGACCTGATGCGTGACCTGCGCGCCACCGAGGCCCGCATGCACGTGCGCGAGGAGACGCCGTTCTTCACCGGCCCGCGCGTGTCGGTCGAGCAGCTGGTCAACTCCCTGCCCTGAGGGACGCCCCGGCGGCCGGGACGGATGGATGCCGTTTCCGGCCGCGCCAGGGCCGTGATGTGACATTCTCCGTGGTGGAACGACGGCGGTACCCCACCTGCATGGGCTGAGGTGCCGTCGTCGGGTGTACAGGGCAGGCCACCACGGAGGGACCCACCATGTCGCATCGCTTCTCCCAGGTCACCAGGCGATTGAGCGTCGTTCTCGCTCTCGCCGCAGTGTTCACCGCCGTGGCACCGGCGGCGGCCGCACCGAACAACGGCGCCCCGCCGGGCGAGCCGAACAACAAGAAGGTCACCGTGATGACCAGGAATCTGTACCTGGGCACGGGGCTGACCGACATCGTGACCGCGACGACGTTCCCGCAGTTCGTCGAGGCGGTCACCCGGGCCCGGCAGAACGTGATCGACACCGACTTCCCGGCGCGCGCCGAGGCGTTGGCGACCGAGATCCAGCGCAGCGGCCCCGATCTGGTCGGGCTCCAGGAGGTCTCGCTGTGGCGGACCCAGACGCCGTCGGACCTCAACGGGCCGAACGCGACCACCCCGTTCCAGGACTTCCTCGCGATCCTGCAGACCGAACTCGCCGAACGCGGCCTGTCGTACACCGCGGTCGCGACGTCGACCAACGCGGACGTCGAGGCCCCGTACCTGGACCCGGCCGCGCCGGTGAATCCCGCGGTCGGCCTGCCGCTGTCGGACATCCGGCTCACCGACCGCGACGTGATCCTGGCCCGCTCCGGGGTGGCCACGTCGAACCCGCAGAACGGCCACTACGCCGCGCAGCTCACCGTGCCCACCGCGGCCGGTAGGCCGGTGACCTTCACCCGCGGCTGGACCTCCGTCGACGCGACCGTGAACGGGGCCGCGTTCCGGTTCTTCAACACCCACCTCGAGACCGAGTCCCCGGCGCCGGCCATCCAGGTCGCGCAGGGCGCCGAGGCGCTCGGAATCGTCAACTCGAGTCCGCTGCCGGTGATCGCCGTCGGCGACTACAACTCCGATGCCGCGGGGACGACGACGCCGACCTACGCGAACCTGATCGCCGGAGGTCTCGTCGACGCGTGGCCCGCCGCCAACCGCTCGGCGGCCGGACAGACCTGCTGCCAGAACGAGCTGCTGACGAACCCGGTCTCGGAGAACGGCACCCGGATCGATCTGGTCCTGACCAAGGGCGACTGGCAGGCCAAGAATGCGACGTTGGTCGGCGCGGAGCCGTTCCGTGCCTCACCGGCGCCGCTGTGGGCGTCCGATCACGCGGGCGTGGTGGCCGAGCTCAAGCTGAAATAGGGGCCGGTGGCACACTGGCCACCGTGACTTCGGAGCCGGTACGGCGCCAGCAGATGGCGCACTGGGGGATGTTCGAGGCGGAAGCCGTCGACGGTGACGTCATCGCAGTGCACCCGTTCGCCGGTGACGCAGACCCGTCGCCGCTGCTGGCCAACGCGATCGGTTCGGTGCGGCACCGGTCCCGGGTCGCCGGGCCTGCGGTGCGCCGAGGCTGGCTCGAACGGGGCCCGGGGCCGTCCGATCGGCGTGGTGCCGACGAGTTCGTCGCCGTGTCCTGGGCGGAGCTGACCGAGCTGCTTTCCGGGGAACTGCGCCGGGTGGTCGACACCCACGGCAACCGCGCGATCTACGGCGGCTCGTACGGCTGGTCGTCGCCCGGCCGGTTCCATCACGCGCAGAGCCAGGTGCACCGGTTCCTGAAGATGCTCGGCGGCTACACCCGCTCCGAGAACAGCTACTCGCTCGGCGCCACCAGCGTGATCATGCCGAGGGTGATCGGCACCCACTGGAAACTGTTCGCCCGCGCCACCAACTGGGACGTCATCGCCCGCGAGACCGACCTGATGGTGTGCTTCGGCGGCGTGCCACTCAAGAACACCGCCGTCAACGACGGCGGCACCAGCAACCACCCGACCCGCGGCGCACTGGACGCGCTGCGCGCCCGCGGCGGTGAGATCGTCTCGATCAGCCCGCTGCGCGACGACATGCACGGTGCGGCGCGGTGGCTGGCGCCGCGGCCCGGCAGCGATGTGGCGATCATGCTGGCGCTGGGCCATGTGCTGGCCACCGAGGGGCTGGCGGACCGGGCGTTCCTCGACCGCTACACCGTCGGCTACGACAAGTTCGAGGACTATCTGCTGGGCCGCAGCGACGGCGTCGCCAAGGATCCCGCGTGGGCGGCGGCGCTGTCCGGCCTGCCCGCGCAGACGATCGTGGACCTCGCGCGCCGGATGGCCGCCGGCCGCACCCTGGTGACGGTGACGTGGTCGCTGCAGCGGGTCCGGCACGGCGAACAGGCACCCTGGGCGGGCGTCACCCTGGCCGCGATGCTCGGCCAGATCGGCCTGCCCGGAGGCGGCTTCGGACACGGCTACGGCTCGATGAACGAGCCCGGCCTCGCCCCGGTGCCGTACCCGCTGCCCACCCTGTTCCAAGGCCAGAATCCGGTGCCGGATTCGATTCCGGTGGCCGCGATCTCGGACCTGCTGCTGAACCCGGGGCAGGAGTACGACTACAACGGCGAACGGCGCACCTTCCCGGACATCCGGCTCGTCTACTGGGCCGGCGGCAATCCGTTCCACCACCACCAGGACCTCGGCCGGTTGCGCCGGGCTCTGGCCCGGCCCGAGACGATCGTCGTCCACGATCCCTACTGGACGCCGATGGCCCGTCATGCCGACATCGTGGTCCCCTCGACCACCGCGCTCGAACGCGACGATCTCTCGTGCACCCGCAACGACCCGCTGCTGGTGGCGATGCAGGCCGCCACGCCGAGGTATGCCGACGCGCGTGACGACTACGACACCTTCTCCGCGTTGGCGCACCGGCTCGGGTTCGGGCACCGCTTCACCGAGGGCCGCACGTCGGGGGAGTGGCTCGAGCACCTCTACGAGCAGTGGCGCAGCTTCGTCCTCGCGGACGGCGGTGAGGCACCCGGGTACGACGAGTTCCGGTCCCGCGGTCACGTGGAGATGCGCACCGAGGACGGCCTGACGCTGCTCGAGGACTTCCGCGCCGATCCGGATCGCAACGCGCTGCGTACCCCGAGCGGGAAGATCGAGATCTTCTCCGTCGACATCGACGGCTTCGGATACGACGACTGCGCCGGGCACCCCACCTGGTACGAGCCGCAGGAATGGCTCGGCGGTGAGCGCGCGGCGACCTATCCGCTGCATCTGATCGCGAACCAGCCGCGCACCCGCCTGCACAGCCAGCTCGACCACGGGCGTACCAGTCAGGCGTCGAAGATTCGCGGGCGAGAGCCGATCCGTATGCATCCCGATGCGGCGGACGCGCGGGGTGTCGCCCCAGGCGACGTGGTGCGGGTGTTCAACGACCGCGGCGCGTGCCTGGCGGGTGTCGTGCTCGACGCCGAGATGCTGCCGGACGTGGTGCAGCTGTCGACGGGGGCCTGGTACGACCCGCTGGACCCGGCCGATCCGAATTCGCTGTGCGTGCACGGCAATCCGAACGTGCTCACCCCGGACATCGGGACATCGAGATTGGCGCGTGGCAGCACCGGCCAGCACGTGCTGGTGGAGATCGAGAAGTTCGAGGGGGAGCTGCCGCCGATCCGGGCCTACGACCCGCCGGTGGTCCGGTCGCCCTGATGCGGCGGATGTGACCGCTCTACGGGATTCTCCGCCCGAATCGTGGTCACGCGAACGGCCCACCCCGCAGGATGGACATGCCGGACGACCTGTCCGCGCCGACATCACGGGAGAGGGCACACACGCCAATGGGGGTTTACGCGGTCACCGGATCCGCATCGGGAATGGGCAACGCGGTCGTCGAGAGGCTGACCGCGGCCGGGCACACGGTTGTCGGCGTCGACATCGCCGGCGCGGACGTCGTTGCCGACCTGTCCACTCCGGAGGGCCGTCGCGCGGCGGCAGAGAAGGTGCTCGCGGCCGCCGGCGGGCGGCTGGACGGGGCGGTGCTGGCGGCAGGGTTGGGACCCACGCCCGACCCGGACCGGCCCCGAATGATCGCGCAGGTCAACTACCTCGGAGTGGTGGAGCTGCTGCAGGCGTGGCGTCCCGCCCTCGCCGCGGCCGGGAACGCCAAGGTGGTGGTCTTCTCCAGCAACTCGACGACCACCACGCCCGCGGTTCCGCGCCGGACCGTGCGCGCGCTGCTGGACGGCGACGCGGACCGCGCAGTCCGTTCGCTGCGGTTCCTCGGCAAGGCGGCCCCGCCGCTCGCGTACGCCGCCTCGAAGATCGCGGTCAGCCAGTGGGTGCGGCGCGCCGCGGTCACCCCCGAGTGGGCCGGCGCGGGAATCCGTCTGAACGCGCTGGCTCCCGGCGCGATCCTCACGCCGCTGCTGGAACGTCAGCTGGCCACCCCGGCCGAGGCGAAGCTGATCAACCGGTTCCCGGTGCCCGTAGGCGGCTTCGGTGATCCCGGCCATCTCGCCGACTGGGCGGTGTTCATGCTGTCGGAGGCGGCCGAGTTCCTCTGCGGCAGCGTGGTGTTCGTCGACGGCGGATCCGACGCCTACTTCCGCCCGAAGGACTGGCCGCGGTCGGTGCCGATCCGCCGGATCGGCGGCTACATGTGGCGGATGTGGGCGTTCTCCCGCCGGTAGCAGCGGCGACCGGCCGCCACCGCGATCCGGTCGCGGCCGCCCGAGAACCCGGCGGCGTGCCGCTGTACGGCGTACGGTGAACGTTCATGAGCCGAAACGGTGCATTTCGGGGACGACGAGACCGAGCACTTCGCGGGCGGCCCGCCCGGCTGGTTCGGGGGCGAACCGCCCGTGCGGCCTGCGCCGCGTTCGCTGTGACACTTCTCCTGGGCGCCTGCTCCGACGACTCGGGTGGCTCGGAGTCGGCGTCCGCATCGGGGACGACGCCCTCCGGAACCGGGACGGCGACTCATACGATCGACCAGGCGACGCTGCAGGCGGCGCTCGAGACGGGCGCGACGGAGTTCCTGTTCCCGGGCGCGGTCGCGTTGCTGCGCACCCCGACCGGCACCGTCACCGCGACCTACGGGACCACCGAACGCGGTGGCGGCGCACCGGCGAACCTCGACGACCACATCCGGGTCGGCTCCAACACCAAGACGTGGACAGCGACCGTGATCCTGCAGATGGTGCAGGACGGCAAGATCGCGGTGTCCGATCCGGTGTCGAAGTACCGGCCGGACGTTCCCGGCGGCGACGGCATCACCATCGAGCAGCTCCTGGACATGCGGTCCGGCCTGTACAACTACAGCGAAACCCCGGAACTCAACGAGGCGCTCGACAACGACCCGCAGCGGGTGTGGACGCCCGATCAGCTGCTTGCGCTCGCCTTCGCGCACCCGCCGTACTTCCCGCCCGGCCAGGGCTACCACTACTCGAACACCAACTACGTGCTGCTCGGCCTGATCGCCGAGCAGCTCGACGGCAAGCCGCTGCCGCAGATCTACCGGGACCGGATCTTCGGTCCCGCGGGGCTGACGAGCACCTCGTTCCCCGACGCGGCTGACACGACGATCCCCACCCCGTACTCGCACGGGTATTTCTTCGGCTCGAACATGCTGACCCTCACCGACCCGGCCCTGCCCGCCGACATGCAGGCCGCGGCGAAGGACGGCACCCTCGCGCCCAAGGACGTCACCAACGCGAACCCGTCGTGGACGTGGGCGGCCGGACAGGGCATCTCCACCGCGAACGACCTCGCGACCTGGGTGGAGGCGCTGGCGGGCGGCAAGGTGCTCGACGCGGACATGCAGGCGAAGCGGATCGCCAGCGTGAAGCCGACCGACCCGAGCAATCCCGAGGCCGCCGGCTACGGCTGGGGGATCGCGAAGATGGGGCCGATGTACGGGCACACCGGTGAGCTGCCCGGGTACAACTCGTTCATGGGATCCGACCCGGAAACGGGTGTCACCCTGGTCGTGTGGGCGAACCTGGCGCCAGGCGCCAACGGCCAGGATCCCGCCTCGACGATCGCGAAGGGCCTGATCGAGAAGATCTACGCGGGCTGAGTTCACAGACCCAGGGCGGCCTGGACCTCGCGCAGCGCGCGGGCGGAGGCCAGCAGACCGTCGGCCTCATCTGAGGACAGCGGGACCTCGAGCGCCCTGGTCGCGCCGCGGCCGTCGACGAGGGTGGGCAGCGAGAGGCACACCCCGTCGATGCCGTGGGCGCCGCGATGCAGCGTCGACACCGGCAGAACGCGATGCTCGTCGCGGAGCACGGCCTCGATGATCCGGGCCGTCGACAGGCCGATGGCGAGGTTCGTCGCGCCCTTGCCCTCGATGATCTCGTAGGCGCTGCGCACCACTTCCGTGGAGATCTCGGCGCACGTGGCCGCGCCGAAGAGCGGCCCGTCGCCCGCGTCGTACCGCAGCGCCGGCACACCGCCGACGGTCGCGCTCGACCACAGGGTGATCTCGGAGTCGCCGTGTTCGCCGACGACCAGGGCGTGCACGTTCTCCACCGCGATCCCGACTCGCTGCGCGATCAGGAACCGGAGTCGTCCGGAGTCGAGCACGGTGCCCGACCCGAAGATGCGTGGTGCCGAGTCGAGCCCGACGGCACGGATCGCGGCGAAGGTGACGATGTCGACCGGGTTGCTGACGAACAGCACCACCGCATCCGGTGACAGGTCGAGCAGGGCGGGGGTGAGTGCCTGCGCGAGTTCGACATTCGCGGCCGCCAGGTCGAGCCGGGACTGTCCCGGCCGCTGCTTGGCGCCCGCGGTGACGACGATCAGGTCCGACCCCGCGGTCACGGCGAGGTCGTCGGAGCCCTCGATCCGGCACGGCGGAGCGAACTGGGTGCCGTGATTGAGGTCGAGCACCTCGGCCCGCACCTTGCCCGCGTTGGTGTCGTACAGCGACAGCGCGTCCGCGGTCCCGCGGATCAGGCAGGCGTACGCGACCGCGGTGCCGACGCTGCCCGCCCCGATGATGGAGACCGTGGACTTGCGGGTGGTTTCCGTCATGGTCCGATCGTCCCCGCCGTCGGGGCTCCGCGCAGTCCCAGTGGCGGCCTACTCGGCGGGAACCAGGCGCAGCGAGATCGAGTTGATGCAGTACCGCTGGTCGGTGGGGGTCGGGTAGCCCTCGCCCTCGAAGACGTGGCCGAGGTGGCTGTGGCAGTTCGCGCACAGCACCTCCACCCGGCGCATGCCGAGCGAGTCGTCCGCGCGCAGGACCACCGCGTCGGTGTCGGCGGGGTCGAAGAAGGACGGCCAGCCGCAATGGGACTCGAACTTCTCCCCGGACGTGAACAGCAACGCATCGCACGCCCGGCAGTGGTACTCGCCGACGGTCTTCGTGTCCGTGTACTCACCGACAAAGGGACGCTCGGTGCCCGCCTGCCGGAGCACCACGTATTCCTCGGGAGTGAGCTTCTCGCGCCACTGCGCGTCGGTGAGCTCGAAGCCGGGTCCGCGGCCGGTGTCGTCGGAGGCCGCGCCGCGGCCGGTGTCGGAAGTCATGGCACCACGCTACTCAGGGTGCGCCGGTTCAGCCGACCGGAACCTTCTCCGGTTCGGGTTCGTCGAACACCGGGTCGATGCCGCGGTCGAGTCGGCCCTCTCGCTTCGCGGTGAGGTAACGGGCCACGAGGACACCGCAGATCACCAGAAGCAGCAGGCTCCAGCCGAGGGTGGTCTTCATGTACTCCGCCGCCCGCCCGGTCGCCGGGAAGCGGCCGGACAGCCAACTGTCGAACGTCATGAACCCGTACACCGCCAGCCAGGCCGGCCAGTTCCGCATCACCGAGTTGCGGAGCACCACGCTCATCAGCAGCGGCAGGAGCATCATCGAGTAGTACATCTGGCCGAGCGAGCCGATCAGGAAGTATGCCGTCATCAGCACGCCGGTCGCGGTGGTGAGGAAGAACAGCCGGTCCTCGCGGTAGTAGCGGTACAGCAGCCACAGCGACACCAGCACCACCACCGCGAAGATCGCCCGCAGCGCCAGGATCATCCAGGTCGGCAGGTCGTAGTAGGCGCCGTTGCCGACGATCGCCGAATTGAAGTAGTCCCGCGACTCCATCAGGTACGGCAGCGTGTGGTGCACGAACTCCATCGGGTCCGCGGACAGCGGCCACGCAATCGCCGTCAGCACGAGTGGGACGCCGACCGCCGTGACGAGGGCACGCCACTGCTTCGTCACCAGTGGCAGCAACAGCAGCGGTGCGAGAACGGGTTTGATCGCGAGTGTCAGCCCGATCGAGACACCGGCCCAGGCGTCCCGGCGACGCAGCAGCAACAGTAGGAACGCCACCTCGCCGAGGAGGATCAGCCCGTTGATGTTGGTGAAGACGAGCGTGTTGGTGACGGTCTCGCTGGCGAACATGCCGAGCAGCAGGATCGGCGCGGCGACGGAGTCGAGGGCGAGCCCGAACATCTTCAGCAGCAGGTAGCCGGCGATGATCACCGCGACCGCGTTGCCGAGGATGAACAGCCAACGCGACCGTTCCGGGTCGATGATCGCGATCGGCGAGAGCAGCAGGGTGCCGCTCGGCGCGTACAGGTAGTGCGGGTCGACCCAGTTGAAGTTCGCGGTGTACACCGGCTGCCGGTTCAGGAACGCCAGCGCCGCCTTGTACACCGGCGTGAAGTCATCCGTGCGGGCTCCGTTGACGGCCTTGACCAGCACTCGATGCAGCACGGTCATGATCGCCAGCGGCCACAGCGCGAACTTCACCACCTCGGCTGTCGTCCGGGCGGTGCGTGGTTCGAGCTGTCGAAGGAACACCGGTGGCACGGTACCCGACCGGAGGGGGTGAACCACCCAAGACACCCACCTCGAACTCAGCCCGGGCAGGCTCCGCCGTCGGGCGGCAGGATCCCGGCCTGCGCGTACCCGGCGACCGCGAGTTGCGCACACTCCGAGTGCGGCAGCGCCGGATGCCCGGATCCGAGCCACGCGATGGTCGCCGTGGGGGTGCCGACCGCCGCGAGCACGCCCGTCGCGGACGAGGAACCGTCACCGGCCACCGGGTCGGCGGCGCCGGCGACGGTGAGGGTGGCTGCCGTCGCGGCATTCGGGGCCGGCGCAGGCGGGGTCGTCGGCCACGATGCGCACAGCAGCAGGTCCAGCGCGCCCTCGGGACCGAACACCGGATACCGCTGACCCCAGTCGGTCATCAGCTCCCGCACCCGACCCGGCGTCGGCCACTGGCGGCCGTCCGAACACCGGGCGACGAACTGTCCGTCGGTGCGCGTCGCGGCGGCGGCCGCGTCGATCCGCCACTGCAGGGCGCTCGTGTCGCCACGGCCGGCGGCCGCGAGCGTGTCCGCGAACTCGCGGACCTGGGTGCCGACGTCGCCGCGCGGGGAACCGAACTGGTCGGTGAGCGCCGTGAGCAGGGCGTTCGCCGAGACCTGCCCGAGATCGCCGCGTCGGGCCCGGTTCGCCAGGTCGGTGACCGCGCCGACCGGATCCAGACCGAGCGCACATTCGAGTGCCACGCACTGCCGGGCGAAGCCTGTCAGGGCCGCCTCGCGGCCCCGCACCACGGACTCCGCGCCCGTCGCCGCGTCCGCGCCGACGACGGAGGGGGAGTCGAGGACCAGCCTGCCCACCGCGTCCGGGTACTCGGACGCGTACGCCAGCGCGACGTCCACCCCGCTGCCCGTCGCGAGCACGCCGATCCGGTCCACGCCCCATGCGCGGCGCAACTGGTCGAGATCATCGGCGGCGTGCGGGGAGTCGAAGGACAGCTCGTGGGGTTGCAGGAAGTCGGTGCACGCGGTGGTGGCGTCCCGGCCGAGCGCAAGGACGGTGTCGACGGCATCGCCGCCGGCGACGGGCGGCGGAGTGAACTGGCCGAGGTCGAGCATCGCGCGGCGCAGCTCCGCGGTCATCGGATCGGTGCACTCGATCGGCGTCGAGGTGCCGATGCCCCGCCGGTCCAGCGCGACCAGTGGTCGGGTCGAGAGCAGCGATCCGATCGGAGCCGCGGCCAGCGCGGCGAGGGTGCCGGTCGAGGAGCGGTCGGCGCCGGACGTCAGGACGAGGGGAGCGGCGTCGGTCGGGGTCTGCGGCAGGCGGGCCCGCAGCGCGCCGAGGGAGAACGCGCCGTGCATCGCACTGGCGGCGTCGACGGGCGCGGCCAGTTCGGCGCACTCGAGGACCAGCCCGGCCGGTCCGGGGCCCAACCCGAGCACGTCGAGTGTCGACTGCGTGCAGTCCCGCCAGTCCAGGTCGTGGACCGGGACGGGCAGGTCCGGCACCGATCCGGGCAGGTCGCCGCTCGGCTCGGTGGTCGCACGGTCGCGGTGTTCGACGACTGCGACGTCGGGCCGCACGCTGGGCCCCGCGCCGCACGCCGTGCACAGCGCGATGACCAGTGCCGCCAACCCCAGTGTGCGCATGCGTCACAGCCTGCCAGGTCGCTCGCGCACCCAGCGGGTCAGCATCGTGCCGTCGTCGTCGGCGAGTACGTGCGCACGGCGCATCGGGCGCGGTGTCGCCGACGGAGACGCCGTGATCCGGCCTGAGGGGCCCGCAACCAGAACCGGTGACGTGGTCAGGCACAGTTCGTCGACGGCGTCGTCCGCGAGCAACTGCCCGAACAGTGTCGGACCGCCCTCGCACAGCACCCGGTGCAGCCCCCGTTCGGCGAGCGCGGCAAGGATTCCGGCGGTCGGGACGCTGCGCTCGCCGACTTCGAGCACGGTGGCCCCGGCCCGGGTGAGGGCGCCGGTGCGCTCGGCCGGTGCCTCGGTGCCGGTCAGGATCAGCGGCGCGACCTCCGTGTCCGTCAGCAGTCGTGAGCTCGGATCGAGGTGCGCACTCGCGGTGACCACCGCGATCGGCGGGACCGGTGCCTGCCCCCGCTCGACGCGCCTGCGGCGGGCGTCGGTGTCCGGGGCCGCGCCGCCGTAGTTCTCGGTCCGCACCGTGGACGCGCCCACGAGAATCACGTCCGCGAGTTCGCGGAGGATCGTGAACAATCGGCGATCTGCGGGCGTGCCGAGCCCACCCGAGGTACCGTCGGTGGCCACGGCGCCGTCGATGCTGGACACGAAGTTCACCCTGATCGACGGCGCGCCACGGTCCGCGGGGTAGGGGTACAGCCCGCGGATCTCTTCGTCGCGGAGTGGTGTGAGGTATCCCTCAATATCGATGCGGCGCATACTGTCGATAACAGCACGTAGATACGCTGTTTACATGCAACAGCGCCTTGTCGATCGTAATCCGGTGGTCCTTGCCGACCAATTGATCGCGCAGATGGTCCCGCCGGCGATGTTCGACGAGGTGAGTTTCGGCTCGTACATCCCCGATCCGAACGAGCCGAGCCAGGCCGCCGCAGTCCGCAAGGCGGAGGAGTTCGCAGGCAAGGTCGCGAAGATTCGCTCCGGCGGCCGCCGCGGTCTCTTCGGCAAGAAGGCGCCGTCGACCGGCGCAGGCCTCTACCTCGACGGCGGGTTCGGTGTCGGCAAGACCCACCTGCTGGCGTCGATCTTCCACAGCTCGCCCAGCCCGAAGGCGTTCGGCACGTTCGTCGAGCTCACCCACGTCGTCGGTGCGCTCGGCTTCAACAACGCCGTCGAGCAGCTGTCGAGCCACAGCGTGCTGTGCATCGACGAGTTCGAGCTCGACGATCCGGGCGACACGATGCTCGTGTCCCGGCTGCTGACCGAGCTCTCCTCCCGCGGTGTGTCGATCGTCGCGACGTCGAACACCCTGCCCGGCCAGCTCGGCGAGGGCCGGTTCGCCGCCCAGGACTTCCTGCGCGAGATCAAGAAGCTCGGCTCGATCTTCGAGACCATCCGCGTCGACGGCCCCGACTACCGGCACCGCGACCTGCCGCCGGCTCCGGAGCCGATCTCGTCGGAGGAGCTGCGCGAGCGCGCCGAGTCCACCCCGGGGGCGACCCTCGACAACTTCGACGAGCTGTGCACGCACCTGAGCACCCTGCACCCCTCGCGATACAACAAGCTGATCCAGGACGTCACCGCGGTGTTCCTCGACGGCGTGCACCCCGCACAGGACCAGTCGGTGGCACTGCGCCTGGTGGTCCTTGCCGACCGTCTCTACGACGCCAGCATCCCGGTGACCGTCTCCGGTGCGAAGCTCGACGAGATCTTCACCCCCGAGATGCTGGCCGGTGGCTACAAGAAGAAGTACCTGCGCGCCACCTCGCGTCTGCTCGCGTTGTCGCGTTTCGAGGTCCCGGCCTAGCCTTCGCACCTACCATCTGCGCCATGACGTTTCGCGTGGTGCAGTGGGCGACGGGTGGGGTCGGGAAAGCGGCGATCGAGGCGGTGCTTCGGCATCCGGAACTCGAACTGGTTGGCTGCTGGGTGCATTCGGCCGACAAGTCCGGGCGGGACGTCGGCGAGCTGATCGGCGGCGACCCCGTCGGTGTCCTGGCGACCGACGACGCCGACGCGTTGCACGCGCTCGACGCCGACTGCGTGATCTACAGCCCGCTCGTCGCGGACAAGAAGGTCGTCGCGTCCCTGCTGGCGTCTGGTAAGAACGTCGTCACTCCACTCGGCTGGTTCCGTCCCGCCGAGCGCGACGCCGCACTCGAGCAGACCGCCCGCGACGCGGGGGTCACATTGCACGGCACCGGCATCGACCCCGGTGGCATCACCGACCTGTTCCCGCTCGCGCTGTCCGCGATGACGTCCGCCGTCACCTTCGTCCGCGCCGAGGAGTTCTCCGATCTGCGCGGGTACGCGGCACCGGATGTGCTGCGGTGGGTCATGCGATTCGGCGGCACGCCCGAGGAAGCCGCGGACGGTCCGATGCTCGGGTTGCTGACCGGTGGGTTCACCCAGTCGCTGCGGCTGATCCTCGACGGCATGGGATTCGACCCGGGCGCCGAGATCCGTACCGGCCACGAGATCGCGGTGGCGACGACGCCCATCGACAGCCCGCTCGGGGTGATCGAACCGGGAGCCGTTGCCGCGCAACGCTTCCGGTGGGACGCCCTGATCGACGGCGAGCCGGTCGCGCGGGTCGCGGTGAACTGGCTGATGGGAGAGGAAAACCTCGATCCGCCGTGGACGCTCGGCCCGGCCGGGGAACGCTACGAGGTGGCGATCGAGGGCACCCCGAGTTCGCTGATGACGTTCACCGGGTTCAACTCCGACGCGATCGCCCGAGCGGAACACCCCGGTCGCTCCGCGGGCTCCGCTCCTGCCGACCCCAACCCCGGCATCGTCGCCACCGCCAATCACCTGGTGAACTCGGTGCCGTACGTGTGCCGCGCGGAACCGGGCATCAGGACCTACCTGGACCTGCCGCTGATGACCGGCCGTGCCCACCCGAAGCTGGGGCCGCGCTAGAAACCTCGCTGCAGGACGAAATCGTGATGCAGTTGGTCACCGACCTTGAAGCGTTTGGTCCCCGCCCGGCCGAAGCCCTGCTTCGCGTAGAAGCGTTGGGCCCGAAGGTTCTCCTGGTTGACGCCCAACCAGACACCGGCGACCCCCGCGCTCCGGGCGTGCTCGAGGGCCGCGGCCATGAGGTGGTGCGACACCCCTTCGCCGTGGTGATCGGGGAGTACGTACAGCTTGCTGATCTCGACGGTGGGCAGCACCGTCACCGCGGCCCGGACGTCCGCATCGTCCGGGAGGCCGTCGACGAGCATCGCGTACCCGACGATGCTGCCGTCGATGACGGCCTTGAGCACCGTCCGGTCGGGCGCGGCGAGGTACTCGGTGAACCGCTGCTCGGACAGCACCGTCGCGAGGAAGTCGTCGACGTCGTCGGCGGTGACCGACGGCGGGCAGGCGAGCGGGAAGGTGACCGCGGCGACGGCGGCGAGTTCGGCGGCGTCGGAGGCGGCGGCGGTGGAGACGGTGACGGTCACAGCTGCGCCACCGTGTCCTTGGCCTGGCGCAGGCTCATCCCGGTGTGTTCGCAGAGCAGTCGCGCTGCCTTCGTCTCCTGGCCCGCGTCCTTCAGTGCCCGCAGTTCCGGCGCGAGGTCGGACCAGCCCCCGCTGGGTGGCACACTGTCGGGCCCTGCGGTCGGAACCCATTCGCCGCGCGTGACGGCGTCGATCGCCGCCTTCGCGTCGGCGAGTCCGAGTCCGGTGCGCTCACGCAGCAGCTTGATGGCATGAACCTGCTGGTGGTCGGCGACGAGGCGTTCGATCCGATCTCGGGTCCCGAGGTCGAGGCCCCGGATGAAGGGGTTGTGCGGGTTCGGGAGTGGGGTCTTGCGGCGAGTCAGCAACCACACGGTGACGACGGCGACGTCGACGAGTACGAGCATCACGATGAGCCAGCCCCAGTTCGGCATGGTGCCAGTCAACCACTACCCGGAGCGGTCAGGGGAAGTCGGTGTCCCGGGTTGCCTCGCTATCCGGCGCGGTCCGCGGAGAACGGAGCCCGCCGTACGCGGTCCGGGTGGAACGCAGGCGCGAGAACGATCAGGGCGACGGCGAACGCGAGTGGGATCGCGAAGCCGACCCTCAGGTTGGACACCGCCGCGACCGCCCCGACGATGCCGCCGCCGATCACCGTGCCCGCGTAGTTGAACAGATTCAGGCGTGCCACGACGGCATCTGTCTGGTCGGGCGGGGCGAGACGTCCGGCCGCGCTGAAGCACAGCGGTGCGACGACCGGTGCACCGAGACCGACGACGAGGAACCCGACGATGGCCATCGCGGGACCGGTCGCGAACACGACCACCAGCAGTCCGATCGCGCCGATGGAGGCGCCGACCCGGACCACCGCGATCTCGCCGTATCGGCGCACCCAGAAGTCGCCGGTCAGGCGGGACACCAGCCCGGCGCCCTGGTAGGCGGCCACCGCGAGGGCCGCGGTGCTCGCACTGGCCAGCAGCAGGTCCTTGAGATACAGCGCGGACCAGTTGCCGACGGCAAAGTCGATTGCGAAGAACAGGGCCATCGCGACACCGAGCGCGAGAAACGGACGCAGCGGCACGGACAGCGGGGCGGCGGGGGAGTCGAACTTCTCGTGACCAGTGACGAGCAGTCGGGGGCCGAGCAGCGCGGTCCCGACCGCGACGACCGCGGCGGCGACGAGCAGCGACACCCCCAGGCTCACGTCGAGTCCGGCGCAGGCCGAGACGAAAAGGGCGCCGACGATTGCACCGACACTCCACACCGCGTGGAACGACGACAGAATCGACCGGCCGTACCGGTGCTGGATCGCGACCGCCTGCATGTTGGCGGCGGCGTCGACCATGCCGAGACCGATCCCGTACACGGCGAAGCCGGCGAAGAATGCAACCGTGTTGTGGGAGAACGAGATACCCGCGCCTGCCACCGCGATCACGGACAGTCCCGCGCGCAACGTGGTCCTGCTCAACGTGCGGGTGGCCACGAACTCGGCGAGCACGCTGCCGACGCCGGCGACGAGCGAGACGGTGACGACGGCGACGACGATCGTCGTGTCCGTGAACCCGAACTTGTCCTTGAACTGGGGGAGCTGGGTCAGCAGGACCGCGAGGAAGAAACCCTGAAGCGCGAACGCCCCCGCGGTGGACACGCGGGCGCTGCGGTGCTCGGGCGTGGGGTGCGTCATCAGGTCGTAAGTGCTTTCGCCGGGCCCGCCGACATCAGTGATCGAGCGGGCAGTTGTTCACGAATTGAAACACCACACTGGACGTGCGTCCAGGAAACGGTCAGACTCCGTCCATGACTGTCGCCGAACCGATGCTTCCGAACGACTTCCTGTGGGGGGTCGCCGCGGCCGCCTACCAGATCGAGGGCGCCGTCGACGTCGACGGCCGGGGCCGGTCGATCTGGGACGAGTTCTGCGAGCGGCCGGGCGCGATCGTGCGCGGCGAGAGCGGCGCGGTCGCGATCGACCACTACCACCGGTATCGCGAGGACGTCGCGCTGATGCGTGAACTCGGCGCCGGCGCGTACCGGCTGTCGGTGTCGTGGCCGAGGGTCCAGCCGACCGGCAGCGGCGCCGTCAACGAGGCCGGTCTCGACTTCTACGACCGTCTGATCGACGAACTGTGTGCCGCCGGGATCGCTCCGGCGGTGACGCTGTTCCACTGGGACCTCCCACAGTCGTTGCAGGACACCGGCGGATGGCTCGCCCGCGACACCGCCGCCCGCCTCGCCGAGTACGCCGACATCGTAGGCCGCAGGCTCGGGGACCGGGTCGACATGTGGATGCCACTCAACGAGCCCGTCGTGCACACCCTCTACGGTCACGCGCTCGGCGTGCACGCGCCCGGCCACCAACTCGGGTTCGGTGCCCTGCAGGCGGCCCACCACCAACTGCTCGGGCACGGGTTGGCGGTGCAGGCGCTGCGGGCGGCGGGGTGCGACAACATCGGCATCGCATCCAACCACGCCCCGGTCCACGCGGCCAGTGACGCCGACGCAGACGTCGAAGCCGCCGAGATCTACGACCACATCGTCAACTGGACGTTCGCGGACCCGGTCCTGCGCGGCGCCTACTCCGCGCCCGAACTCGCCGCGATCCTCCAGGGTCCGGTCGAAGACGACCTGAAAATCATTGCGCAGCCGCTGGATTGGTTCGGAATCAACTACTACGAGCCGACCGTCATCGCGGCACCGACGTCGGACGAGGGCAGCACCGGGGTGCTCGAGGTGGACCTGCCGCCCGGCATGCCGTTCCAGCCGGTCTCACTCGACGGCTACCCGCGTACCGATTTCGGGTGGCCGATCGTTCCCGACGGCCTGCGCGAGATCGTGCAAACCTTCGCCGACCGGTATGGTGACGCCCTTCCTCCCATCTACATCACCGAATCCGGGGCATCCTTCCACGACGCCGACCCGGACGGTGCCGGACGCGTGCGGGATCAGCGCCGCATCGACTACCACCGCGACCACCTGCACGCGCTGCGGTCCGCGATCGACGCCGGAGTGGACGTGCGCGGCTACTTCGTCTGGTCGATCCTCGACAACTTCGAGTGGGCGGCCGGGTACCGGGAACGGTTCGGGCTGGTGCACGTGGACTACGACACCCTCGAGCGAACCCCGAAGGACTCCTACTTCTGGTACCGCGACCTGATCGCCGCGCACGCGGCGAGTCGAACGATCACGCCGTGACGGCGTCGAGGTCCTGCCGCCAGTCGTAGACGACCTCGGTGCGCAGCAGGATGTCCTGCACCGAGCGTCGTCGCGGGTCGAGGACCACCCACAGCAGCCCGACCGGGAAGAACACGCACGTCACGGCCCGCAGAACGGCGATCGGCCAGCCGACCCGGCGGTGCTCGCGGGTGGTCACCCGCAGTCCCATCGCCAGTGATCCGACGGTGCGACCGGTCGTGGCCCAGCATCCGGTCAGGTACACCACCGAGGTCGCCAGCCAGGCGGTGAGTGAAAACAGCGGCGCGGGTTCGGGGAACGTGAACTGGTGCGGCGACAGCAGCAGGCGGACGAAGACCAGTGACAGGTATCCGAGTCCGAGCAGTGCCAGCACCACACCGAGGTCGATGGCCGCGGCGAGGACGCGGGTCACGATTCCGGCGGGACGGCGTTCGGGCAGATCGTGTGTCACAGTTCGGACCCCGCGTCGCCGGCCGGGTATCCGTGATTGTGCCGGTCGCGCCCGAACAGTCGCCCGACGAAGCCTGCGACCGCATCGTCGGCCTGCATGCCCTGACTGCGCACCCCGCGCACCGCCTCCTCGGAGAGTGACCCCGTGGAGTCCCGAATGATCTGGGGCAGGTCGACACCGTCGATGACCTCGTTCGCCAGGCCGAGCAGATCCACCCGCGCGATGATCGCGTCGATGTCGATCCGCCGCGCTATCGCGTCGATGTCGATGCGGGCCGCGGCGGCGTCGAGGTCCACCCGGTCGACCTGCCTGCCGAGGTCCACGGTGTCGACGACGGCGTCGAGGTCCACCCGGCGGATCACGTCGTCGACGTCTACTCGGCGCACGATTGCGTCGACGTCGACGCGGGCCGCGACGGCGTCCACGTCGATGCCCTCCGCGATCGCGTCGAGGTCGACGTGGTCGCGGACGATGCGCGTGAGATCGACCTCGAGCAGCGCGGCCGCCACCACCTCGCGGACGACGGTCCGTAGCACCGTTCGGGCCGCGGCGGTCGCCGTGCGCACCGCCGCCTCGCCGCGGTCGATCGTGGCCGTGGTGACGGAGTCGATCAATCCGCCCACCCCGGGGACCACACGGACGGTGTCCAGGGTGGTCCGGGCGGACCAGCGGACGAGGTCGACGGCGCGGGCCGCAGCGCCGACCGCGAAAAGCAATGCGTCGGCGTCTCGACCGACACCGGCCTGCGGGGCCACCGGCGGGTGAGCGCCGGATGCGGTGACCATGGTGGTGTCCTCTCGACGCAGCGATTGTCTGTCTCCACCAAGTACATACCCGATTCGCAACCGGGTCGGGGGTGTGACGCACACAGATGTCCGCTGTTCGGCGCACAGCAGCACAAACACGTCGGGCCCCCGGAGTTCCGGGGGCCCGACGTGTTGAATTATGGTGCGCGATACTGGGATTGAACCAGTGACCTCTTCCGTGTCAGGGAAGCGCTCTCCCGCTGAGCTAATCGCGCGGGCTCACATGTGTGAGAGGTGGAGACGGGAATCGAACCCGTGTGCACGGCTTTGCAGGCCGTTGCCTCACCACTCGGCCACTCCACCGCAAGGGTTGGATACACCCTCTCGAGCGGATGACGGGATTCGAACCCGCGACCCTCACCTTGGCAAGGTGATGCGCTACCAGCTGCGCTACATCCGCATTGCAATCTCGGGGGCGTTGCTTCCTCCGGGCTGCGAGAAGGAACAGTAGCCCATCGAATGCATCCACCACAATTCGGCTGGTCAGGATGTGTTTTGTGGGGTTGGTGTGGTGAGTGGGATGTGGCGCCGGGCAGCACTCGGGCGCCGGCCCGGGGTCAAACGGAGCCGTGGCGCCAAACGTGGCAGGGGCGATGCGTGCCGAGTGGGGTGGGGGGATGGCCCGGGCTCGGGGGCAACGAAACGGGGAGACAACAAAAAGGACCCCGGGAAATCCCGGGGTCCTGTCTGTTCCGAAATGGTGGTGCGCGATACTGGGATTGAACCAGTGACCTCTTCCGTGTCAGGGAAGCGCTCTCCCGCTGAGCTAATCGCGCGCGCTTGGTCGTGCTTGAGAGGTGGAGACGGGAATCGAACCCGTGTGCACGGCTTTGCAGGCCGTTGCCTCACCACTCGGCCACTCCACCGCAAGGTTGAGTCCAACCTCTCGAGCGGATGACGGGATTCGAACCCGCGACCCTCACCTTGGCAAGGTGATGCGCTACCAGCTGCGCTACATCCGCATTGCAACCTCGGGGGCGTTGCTGCCTCCGTGCTGCGAGATGAAACATTAGCCGACGCGGTGTGAGCCGACAAATCGCCTGGTCAGGGTGCGTGAATGCAAACAACACCGGTGCAATTCCCCTGGCGGCGCGAGGTCGCGGGCATCCTGGCTGCTGCAGAAGGAAGGAAGAAGGCAGGAAGAAGGCGCGGAGGACTACATGGCAGGACACAGGGACAGTGCCCCGCCGGCGGATATCGGTTTCTGCGGGCCGTGGGCAGGTTCGCGGCTGTACCGCGTACAGGCTTGTGACCAGCCGGTTTTCCAACCGTCGCGGAGCGTGCTAGTTTTTTCCTCGTTCGGCCGCGAGAGTTCATCCGCGCGGCACGGTCCCGTGGCTCAGTGGGAGAGCGTCCGCTTCACACGCGGAAGGTCGCTGGTTCGATCCCAGCCGGGACCACCACAGAAAAGGCGGTTGCGAGGGTTCTCGCAGCCGCCTTTTTGCTGTCTAATGGTTCGCCATGACGTTGGTTCACGGGTTTCCCGCCGTCGTCGACGACAACGCACACACTCTTGTTCTCGGCTCGATGCCGAGCGCCCCGTCCCTGGTGGCGGGCAAGTACTACGCCAATCCGCGCAACAGTTTCTGGCCGATCATGGGCGAATTGTTCGGTGCCGGACCCGAATACCCCTATCCGCTGCGCCTGCGGACATTGCAGGACCACGGCGTCGCGCTGTGGGATGTGCTGATGGCGTGCCGCCGTCCGGGCAGTGCAGACGCTGCCATCGACCCCGGGTCGGAGGTGCCGAACGACTTCGATGCCCTCTATTCCCGGCACCCCGCGATCGACCGGGTCTTCTTCAACGGGGCGAAGGCGGAGTCGGCGTACCGGACGACGGTGGTGGCGGCTGGGGCGCACCCGAGGGGCGTGGCCCTGGCGAGGCTGCCCTCGACGAGTCCGGCGCACGCCGCGGTTGCGGTGGAGTCGAAACTCGAGGCGTGGCGGGTCCTCGTGCAACGCTGACCGGTCGCTCCCGCGTCGGTACCGTGGATACGGTGACGGAACAGGTGCGCGACGAGAACCGGTGGATGCGGGCGCGACGACGGATCGCGTCGAATCCGGTCATGAATCTGAGCTATCGCATCGCGGTCGGGGTGATCGGCACCCTGGTCCTGGTCGTCGGCATCATCGCCATTCCCTATCCCGGACCCGGCTGGCTGATCGTGTTCGCCGGGCTCGGGATCCTCGGCTCCGAGTTCGGCTGGGCGTACCGCCTGCTGCATTTCGCGAAGGGCAAGTACGACGAGTTCATGGAGTGGTTCGCCCGACAGTCCATGGTCGTCAAGGTGCTGTCGGCGCTGGCGACCGCGGTGATCGTCGTCGCGACTCTCTGGGTGCTCGGGGCGGTCGACCTGGTCGGCGGATGGTTCGGGCTCGAGTACGCGTGGCTGGAATCCCCGCTGTAGCAGGAACGACGGGGGAGCCGCGATGAACGATTTCGAGTCCGGCCTGCCCGGCCGTGTCCTCGCGGACCCGACGTGGCTCGCCGCGCGGGTCGACGACACCGGCCGCAGGTGGGCCTGTCGTGACCGCCGGGTCGGCGCGACCCTGTGGTGGTACTCGGTGAGCTCGGAGCTGGTGGCGACCCTGACCGCCGAGCTGCTGCGGACCGGCGGGGCTCCGGATCCCGCACTCGAACACTGCACCGTCGTCCCGCGCGCGGACGGTCACCTCGACATCGTCCGGAACGACCGGGTGCTGCGTGATCCGACCGAGCTGTCCGGCGAGCTGCGACGCACCCTCGCGGCGATCATCGAGCCACTGGCCCGCGTGAGCGGTGCCGGCGTGCCTGCGCTCTGGGCGATCGCCGCAGATTCGCTCGGGAACCGGGCACTCGACGCCGGGACCGCGCTCGGCTCGCCGGCCTCGGGTAGCGCCCTCGCGGTCCGGCTGGCCGAACTGGTCGGCCCGCCCCTCCCGGTGCCCCGGTTCGTCGACGTCGGGCCACGCCGCTTCCTGCGCCGGACCTCGTGCTGCCTGATCTACCGTGCCCCCGCAGCGGTCGCCGCGGGCGACCCCGACGCGGTCGAACGCGCGAAGTGCGTCAGCTGTCCGCATCAACGACCGGAGGTGCGGCGCGCTCGCCTGGCGGCGCTGTAACGGAGGGTGGGCAGGCCGATCGGTCGGGCGTGCGGGCCGATCCGTGCGGGGTGCCGATAGCATGAGTGCGCATTGCCGCCGCCGACACCAAGGTCGGCCCACCAACCGAGGAGCACATCGCCGTGACCACGCCTGCATCAGTAGCCCCAGCCGCCCGCGTCCGGGTGCCTGCCGGGACTACGGCCGGCACCGCGGTCCGCGAGGCGGGACTGCCCGGCAAGGGATCCGACGCGATCGTCGTCGTCCGGGACGCCGAAGGCAACCTCAAGGACCTGTCCTGGATCCCCGACACCGACGTCGAGGTGGAGGCCGTCGCGGCCGACACCGAGGACGGCCGCAGCGTGATCCGGCACTCGTGTGCACACGTGCTGGCGCAGGCCGTGCAGCAGGAGTTCCCGGACGCCAAGCTGGGCATCGGCCCGCCGATCAAGGACGGCTTCTACTACGACTTCCAGGTCGCCGAGCCCTTCACCCCGGAGGACCTGACCCGCCTCGAGAAGCGGATGAAGAAGATCGTCAAGGACGCGCAGCGCTTCTCCCGCCGCGTCGTCGAGGACATCGAGGACGCTCGGACCGAGCTGGCGAACGAGCCGTTCAAGATCGAGCTGATCAGTGACAAGTCCGGCATCGACGATCCCGAGGTGATGGAGGTCGGCGGCAACGAGCTGACGATCTACGACAACCTCAACCCGCGCACCGGCGATGTGATCTGGAAGGACCTGTGCCGCGGCCCGCACATTCCGACCACCAAGTACATCCCGGCGTTCAAGATCACCCGTAGCTCCGCCGCCTACTGGCGTGGCAACCAGGAGAACGCCCAGCTGCAGCGCATCTACGGCACCGCGTGGGAGTCGACCGAGGCGCTCGACAATCACCTGGAGCTGCTCGCAGAGGCCGAGCGTCGTGACCACCGCAAGGTGGGCGCGGAGCTGGACCTGTTCTCCTTCCCCGACGAGCTCGGCTCCGGCCTGCCGGTGTTCCACCCCAAGGGCGGCATCATCCGGCAGGAGATGGAGAACTACTCGCGGCAGCGGCACGTCCAGGAGGGCTACGAGTTCGTCTACTCGCCGCACATCACCAAGCAGCACCTGTACGAGGTGTCCGGTCACCTCGACTGGTACCGCGACGGCATGTTCCCGGCGATGCACATCGACGAGGAACTGAACGAGGACGGCACCGTGCGCAAGCCGGGCCAGAACTACTACCTCAAGCCGATGAACTGCCCGATGCACAACCTGATCTTCCGCTCTCGCGGCCGGTCGTACCGTGAGCTGCCGCTGCGGCTGTTCGAGTTCGGCTCGGTGTACCGGTACGAGAAGTCCGGCGTCGTGCACGGACTGACCCGCGTTCGCGGCATGACTCAGGACGACGCGCACATCTACTGCACCAAGGAGCAGATGCGCGACGAGCTGACCACCACGCTGCAGTTCGTGCTCGGCCTGCTCAAGGACTACGGCCTCGACGACTTCTACCTCGAGCTGTCGACCAAGAATCCCGACAAGTTCGTCGGCGACGACGCGCTGTGGGAGGAGGCCACCGATACGCTGCGCGAGGTCGGTGAGGCGTCCGGACTGAACCTGGTCCCGGACCCGGGCGGCGCCGCGTTCTACGGCCCGAAGATCTCCGTGCAGGTTCAGGACGCGCTCGGCCGCAGCTGGCAGATGTCCACCATCCAGCTCGACTTCAACCTGCCCGAGCGTTTCGACCTCGAGTTCACCGGCACCGACGGCACCAAGCAGCGCCCGGTGATGATCCACCGTGCCCTGTTCGGATCCATCGAGCGGTTCTTCGGCGTGCTCACCGAGCACTACGCCGGCGCGTTCCCCGCGTGGCTGTCGCCGGTGCAGGTGGTCGGTATCCCCGTCGCCGAGGCGTTCGAGGACCATCTCCACCACGTGATCGCCGGGCTCCGCAAGGCCGGTGTCCGCGCCGAGGTCGACGCCAGTGACGACCGGATGCAGAAGAAGATCCGCAACCACACCACCCAGAAGGTGCCGTTCATGCTGCTCGCAGGCGAACGGGACGTCGAGGCCGGGGCGGTCAGCTTCCGGTTCCGTGACGGTACCCAGGTCAACGGGGTGCCCGTCGCCAAGGCCGTCGAGGTGATCGTCGACTGGATCGCGCGCCGCGACAACGCCTCGCCGACGGCGGAACTGCTCGGGGATCTCACATGACCGAGACCCCCCGGCAGCCGGAGGCTCCGGATTCCACTCGCCGGTCCGAGCCGCCGATGGTGGACACCGGTCCCGGCGACCCGGACCGACTGCAGCGGCTCTGGTCGCCGCACCGGATGTCGTACATCGCGGAGGCACCGAAGGCTGCGGCAACCGACGAGGGGCCGTTCACCGCGATCCCGAAGATGAGCGACGAGGAGGGCCTGATCGTCGCGCGCGGCGAGCACGTCTACGCGGTGCTCAACCTGTACCCGTACAACCCGGGTCACATGATGGTGGTGCCGTACCGGCGGGTGGCGGCACTCGAGGACCTCACTCCCGGTGAGTCGGCGGAGCTGATGGCGTTCACGCAGCAGGCGATCCGCGTCATCAAGCGGGTGTCTCGACCGGACGCGTTCAACGTGGGTCTGAATCTCGGTGCGGCAGCGGGTGGTTCGCTCGCCGAGCACCTGCACCAGCACATCGTGCCGCGGTGGGGTGGGGACGCGAACTTCATCACGGTCCTCGGTGGCACGAAGGTGATGCCGCAGCTGCTGCGGGAGACCCGGGCGCTGCTGTCGGCGGCGTGGCAGGAGCTGTCCACCGGCAGCGGAGGCGAGTAGATGCTGAGCATTCTCGGTCGGGCGTCGGTGTCGAAGGTGACGGCACCGCTGGGCCGGGCGCTGGTGGGCACCGGACTGACGCCGGATGCGGTGACCGTGTTCGGCACGGTCGCCAGCGTGGCCGGTGCGGTGACGCTGTTCCCTTCCGGGCACCTGTTCTGGGGGGCGATGTTCCTCTGGTTCTTCGTGATGTTCGACATGCTCGACGGCGCGATGGCGCGGGCCCGTGGCGGGGGCACCCGCTACGGCGCCGTGTTGGACGCGACCTGCGACCGGATCGCCGACGGTGCGATCTTCGCCGGGCTCGCCTGGTGGGCGGTCTACCACGAGGGCAGTCGCTCGTTGCTGGTCGCGACGCTGATCTGCCTGGTGACCTCGCAGGTCATCTCGTACGCGAAGGCTCGCGCCGAGGCGAGCGGGTTGTCCGCCGACGGTGGTCTGATCGAGCGTCCGGACCGGTTGGTCATCGTCCTCGTCGGCGCCGGGTTGACCGGCATCGCAGGGCATTTCGGGATCGGCTGGCTCGAGTGGGCGGTGTACGTCGCGATGTGGATCCTCGCCGTCGCCAGTGTGATCACGGTGTTCCAGCGCGTGCTGGCGGTGCGCAACTCGCCCGGTGCTCGGGAGCTGCTGCCGACGGGCAAGCCCGACGGTCAGGCGTCGGCGCAGTGAGTCTCGCGGAGCGGGCGAGCGACCTGGGCTACGCCGCCGGATGGCGCCTGGTCCGCGCACTGCCGGACCGGCTCGCCACCAGGATCTTCGATCTCGGCGCCGACTTCGCCTGCCGCCGTATGGAACGCGCGGCTCGCCGCGGCGCCGGACCGGACCAGTTGCGGCGCAACCTGGCCCGTGTCCTCGGCGTCCCGCCCGAGCAGGTACCCGACGAGCTGATTCGGGCGTCGGTGCGGTCCTATGCCCGGTACTGGCGGGAGGCGTTCCGGTTGCCGTCGATGGATCTGGAGGAGCTGGGGCGCCGGCTGGACTCGAAGATTCAGGGCAAGGAGCATCTCGAGGCCGGGCTCGCGGCGGGCAAGGGCGTCGTGCTGGCGTTGCCGCACACCGGGAACTGGGACATGGCCGGTGTCTGGTTGGTGCAGAGCCACGGCCGCCTCTCGACCGTCGCGGAACGGCTCAAGCCGGAGTCGCTGTACCAGCGGTTCGTCGACTATCGGGAGAGTCTCGGTTTCGAGATCTTCCCCCTCAGCGGCGGTGAGGCGCCGCCGTTCGCGCAGCTCGCGGACCGGCTGCGGGCAAACCGGGTCGTGTGCCTGCTCGGTGAACGCGACCTCGCCAAGCGTGGCGTCCCGGTGACCTTCTTCGGCGAGCCGACGCGGATGCCGGCCGGGCCCGCGAAACTGGCGATCGACACGGGCGCGGTCCTGCTGCCGGTGCACTGCTGGTTCGAGGGCGAGGACTGGGGCTTCTCGGTTCACCCCCCGATCGACACCAGCGGCGGGATCGGGCCCGCGACCCAGGCGCTCGCGGACCGGTTCGCGGACAACATCGCCGCGCACCCGGCGGACTGGCACATGCTGCAGCCGCTGTGGCTGGCGGACCTGTCCGACGCGCGCCTGGCTCGAATGGAGTCGTGACGTGAAGATCGGGATGGTCTGCCCGTATTCGTTCGACGTGCCCGGGGGAGTTCAGGCGCACGTCGTGGAGCTCGCGCAGGTGCTGATCGAGCGCGGGCACAAGGTCAGTGTGTTGGCGCCGGCGTCGGAGGGCACCGAACTGCCCGACTTCGTCGTCTCGGCCGGACGTGCCGTCGCGATTCCGTACAACGGATCCGTCGCCCGGCTGACGTTCGGACCGGTGTCCTATGCGCGGGTGCGGCGCTGGATCGCCGACAACGAGTTCGACGTGCTGCACATCCACGAACCGAACGCGCCGAGCCTGTCGATGCTGGCGATGAAGATCGCGGAGGGCCCGATCGTGGCCACCTTCCACACCTCGACCACGAAGTCGTTGGTGCTGAGCACTTTTCAGGGCGTCCTTCAGCCGTACCTGGAGAAGATCACCGGTCGGATCGCGGTGTCCGAGCTGGCCCGGCGCTGGCAGGTCGAGTCCCTCGGATCGGACGCGGTCGAAATCCCGAACGGCGTGGACGTCCCCGCATTCGCGAACGCGCAGCCGTTGGAGGGCTATCCGCGTCCGGGTGGCACGGTGCTGTTCCTCGGCCGCTACGACGAGCCGCGCAAGGGGATGGCCGTCCTGCTCGGCGCGCTGCCGACGCTGGTGGAACGGCATCCCGACCTGCAGGTGCTCGTCGTCGGCCGCGGCGACGAGGATCGCCTCCGCAAGGAGGCAGGCCGGTACGCGAAGCACCTGCGGCTGCTCGGGCAGGTCAGTGACGAGGAGAAGGCGTCGGCGCTGCGCAGCGTCGACGTGTACTGCGCCCCCAACCTGGGGGGCGAGTCGTTCGGCATCGTCCTGGTCGAGGCGATGGCGGCGGGTGCCCCTGTCGTCGCCAGCGAGCTCGACGCGTTCCGCCGGGTGCTGCGGGACGGCACCGCCGGAATGCTGACTCCGATCGGGGACTCGGCAGCGCTGGCCGCGGCCCTCGATGCCGTGCTCTCCGACCCGGACCGGCGCCGCGCCCTGATCGACGTCGCGTCGGAGGTGGTCGCCGAATACGACTGGCCGGTGGTGGCCGAGCAGATCCTGCGGGTGTACGAGACCGTGACCGTCGGTGCACACGGTGTCCGGGTGGAGGCGTGATGACGCTGTCGGCCACGACCATCCTCGTCATCGCGCTCGTCGTCGCGGTCCTCGTTGCGATCGCGGTCTGGGCGTACGGCACCGCGAACCGGCTCGACCGGCTGCACGTTCGCTCCGACCTGTCCTGGCAGTCGCTCGACGCGGCTCTGGCGCGCCGTGCCGTCGTCGCTCGCGCGGTCGCGGCCGCGGTCGTCCCGACGGGGTACGCGTTCGGGACGGCGCCGCCACCGGAGCTGGACGGGCAGCGGCTCACGGCATTGGCGGATCGCGCGGAACACGCAGACCGTGCGCAGCGGGAGCAGGCGGAGAACGAGTTGTCGGCGGCGCTGGCGGCGGTACCCGCGCAGGCTCTCGCGCCGCAGTTGGTGGCCGAACTCGCCGATGCCGAGGCCCGGGTGCTGATCGCGCGGCGGTTCCACAACGATGCCGTCCGGGACACCCTGGCATTGCGCACCCGGCGACCGGTGCGCTGGCTGCATCTCGGCGGAACCGCCCCGCTGCCCACCTATTTCGAGATCGCCGAGCGCACCACCGCGTCCGCAGGGGCCGGGCAGGGCGTCGACGAGATGCGCACCTCCGCGCGCGTGGTGCTCGTCGACGACGACGATCGCGTGCTGATGCTGCGTGGGCACGACCCGCAGGTGCCGGACGTGTACTTCTGGTTCACCATCGGCGGCGGCGTCGAGGCGGGGGAGAGTCTGCGCGAGACCGCGGTCCGGGAGATCCGCGAGGAAACCGGCCTCGAGATCGATGCCGCCGAACTGCGCGGACCGATCTGGCGCCGGGTGGCGGTGTTCCCCTACAACGGGGACGTGATCCGCTCGGAGGAGTTGTTCTTCGCCTTGCGGAGCGCCGCGTTCACTCCGCAGCGAGGTGGCTTCACCGATCTCGAGCGGCGGGCGATCTCCGGGCACCGGTGGTGCACCCCGGCCGACATGCGGTCGATCGCGGCCGGCGGTGAGGTGGTGTATCCGGAGGACCTCCCGAACCTGGTTGGTGAGGTTTGCGAAGTTCTCTCCCGGGCCGAGGAACCCGAGGTCCGGTCCATCCGCTGAGGCACTAGGATCGACGGTACGCACCGGCGGGGGGCCGAGCTTGCCGAGCTTCGAGCCCACGTCCGTGGCGGTTCCGAGTAACAGGCCACTACCGATGGAGTTTGCCGTGAGCACCCCCGATACCGCCCCGACGACTGGAACGGCCCGCGTCAAGCGGGGCATGGCCGAGATGCTCAAGGGCGGCGTGATCATGGACGTCGTCACCCCCGAGCAGGCGAAGATCGCCGAGGACGCCGGTGCCGTCGCCGTCATGGCCCTCGAGCGGGTCCCGGCCGACATCCGCGCCCAGGGCGGCGTCTCGCGCATGTCCGATCCGGACATGATCGACGGCATCATCTCCGC